>JAJPHP010000063.1 GCA_021325255.1 Nitrososphaerota archaeon
AACGTGGCCGGAGAGAATGCGCTCCCTATCTGCTGACCATTCTGAAGCAGGGCGACGTAGTACCCAGTTATTGTGTTGCCGTTCTGATTGATGGTATTGACAGTCAATGGAACCATGCCAGAGGTGGAGGACGCCAAGGAAGTGCTTGTGGTCGCGGTTGAAGAAGAAGATGATGAGGACGAGCTGCTCGTGGTGGATGACGAACTCGTACTGGACGATGAACTCGTGGTAGTAGTGGACGCCGAATATGTGTAAACGTCTCCGCCGTATAGGCCGACAGCGGACGGCGTCGAAGCTACGACATTGTTGCTTGAATCAACAACGCGAATTATTGCATTCAGAGGAAAGACAAAGTTCCCAGCCTCTATGGAGGAAGAGCCACCGCTCACCGGAGCGGATGCTAACACAGTATTGGTGTTAGGATTAACCAGCTGAGCTGTGGCCGCGTTTGAAGGGAGTCCGTTGACTGTTATGAATTCTCCAGTGGTCACGTAGTAGTTTTGGAACGTCGTGTAGAGTTCTGCACCCGTGTACGATGATTCTGGTTCAAGGTAGACCTGGAATGGCGCAGGTATATTCAAGTTAAGCGAACTGCTCTGGTAGGCAAGAACGCCGTCAAAGTATACCTTCAGGTAGTTTTGCCCGTTGGTTATGATTGTGCAATCTCTTGCGAGTGGTTGCCCGAGTGGGCTATGATACAAAGTGACATAGCTGTTTGCCTGCTGGGTGTTCCCGGTAGCATAATCCACGGCCCAGAGAGTACCTTGTGAACTTGTGTATGAGTAGCAGGTTACGTAATTGATCAGACCGTTATAGGTTTGCACGTATAATCCGCTCTCGAACGCCCCGCTCGGTACGGTTGACACGCTTTGGCTGAGGCGGACATGGACAAGCATGAAGTTTGTGTTAGGCGAAACAGCGTAGAACCCGGCCCAGCTGTTGGTACCGATGTTTCCTATGTGGAGACCACTTGAATCTTCGTAGTAATTGTACTGCACTCCTTCATCTTGAGCCGATCCTCCAAAAGACCAATAGGAGCTGGACGAGAGCTGTGATTGAGAGAGCGTCTGCGTAAGCGGGTCCGAGGCGACGAGGCCCGAACTACTCTTTACCAGAGTACCGCTTGATGCTGCGTAGGTATGAATGGAAGCTGCAGCCTCGATCAAAACAATGCTGAAAAGAACAACCGCAATCACTAGAGTCCAAATTTTCACAAGATTCTTTTGAGGATGGGCGGAAGACTTCAAATCAAATATTCAGGCAGTTCGCCTACACCTTTGTCTACTTATCTTCGTGGTGTAGCACAGGTATAGTTTCATTTCCTGTAACTACGCTCTAAGATTGTGATTGTTGGACTTTTTAATGAAACACCGAAGCAAACTTGACAGAAAAAACGACGGTTTCGTAGATGGGAATTTCTAGAAAAAAATAGGGAGCAGAGAGGCCTCGATGACCCCCCTGATTCGGAAGCAGACACATGTGAATATTGCTCCTTTTGTACGCTTCGCTTGGTGAGTCTTCCTCTTTTGCCATTGACGCTAGTCCGACACTATCTGTCGCGTGACCCTATGGCCATGAGTACCACGTCGTTGCGCTTGCCCACGAGATCCACCCATTCAGACTAAAGTAGCGCTCGCGGGACCATCCTCCAACGTACTTGTAAACTGCAACGAGATGTGTATTCTGGGTTATACTCACTGTGCGACTTGCCGTTGTAGAACCCGTGTCGAGCCAGTAGCTGAACACATAGTGACCGTAGTTTTCAGGTGTAACTACATAGGTTTCTCCACTAACTAAGGTGAATGAAGCTGGGGAATATGCGCTGGCAATCTGCTTCCCATTTTGGGAAAGTGCGACGTAGTATCCAGTTATCGTGTTACCTCTCTCGTTGATCGTGCTAACGCTTAGTAAAGCGTCGCTCTGAGAAGAGGTGCGGCTTGAAGTCGATGTTGTAGAGGTAGTAGTTGTCTTTGTTGTTGTCGAAACTGTGCTGCTACTTGAAACAGTCGAAGAGGTGGTCTTCGTGGTGACTGATGAAGATGTTGTACTGCTGCTACTTGTCGTAACCTTTGTCGTTGTCGTGGTTGCGCTTGTTGTCGAGTGAGAAGTACTGCTGATTGTGCTCGTCGAGGTACTGGAGGAAGTGGGGGGTGCCTGCGAATTCAACGAAGCTAGCGTTGCAACTTCGCTCGTAAAGTATGAGGGGAGACCGTTGTAAGGATTTGATCCTCCAAGATTCGTTACATAGATCCACGAAGTGTACTGGTCGAGGCTCTGGATCGTTGAAGAGCTGGGTAGCGATGACACACCGTATGCAATGTAGGAAAAGCCCGCATTGCCATAGGGGGTGTAGCCGTTGAGGTCACTCGCAGTTGGCATGCCTGGATTTTCGTAGATGCACAGGACGTTCAATATACCGACAAGCGATGTGCTGACAGTTGTCCCTGGGTTCCCGACGTTCATTGTGAATCCAAGGGATTTAGCATAAGTCTCCAGTGTCTGGTAATAGCTTGCAGTACTTCCGGAGCTTGACATTTCATCGAAGAAGATCCCATTGACTCCATACCAGTTCTTGTAATCAGCCATTTGCGATTCCATGTTGCTCACTCCAGAGTAAGAACTGGTTGCGTACCCTGTCGCTACGTATCCAAGGACGATTACCCCGGCATTCTGAAGGCTCTTTATGCCTGAAACAAACGTTGGATCTGAAGAGCTTCCGGGCCCGTTGTTGGGATTAATTATGGCAATGATGGGGACAGAAGGATAGCTTTGTTTTGTCTGAATTGTCCCGCTCCAACTGCCGTCGGTGGGATACGTGTAGAGAGGAATGATCACTCCCGTGGTTTGTGTTGACTGCGCTGATGACATTGAGAGAGACCAGACTCCGAAGAATGCGCTGCTGAACAATGCTCCTAGACATAGCACTACTACTACTTTAGATAGCGAGGTCACTTTGGTTTTCGGGAGAAACCCAAGAGAATTTGTTTAAGATAATTGTCTAGTCGAGTTCTATCTATGCAATTTACTGCATCACTATTGCCATGCAATATCGTGCAAGTGCACTTGTAATTACCAGGGTTAACAAAAGGGCAAATTTACAGAATACTGCGCCGGCAAAGACGTTTGTGTTAATTTGAAAATCCCGCTTACTTTGCGAGGAAAGCCAGCGCAAGGTCATTCCGATTACGGCTAATGCACCAAGTAGAGGCCGCGGCAGCCAAAGCTGCTGATGCTAAATAGACTAAAGCAAGATCAGGGAGGCCGAATCTTGAGAGGAGCAAGCCTCCTGCCACCACCAAAGTGGCGCAAAATCCGGCTATTGCAGTTGGAAGCCTCGCTCTGTTCAGTACCGCAACAAGGAACTGAGTGTTTGCTAAAAATATTGACAACAGGACATTTCCCGGAATCGCTATGAACAAGACCTCCAGACTAATAGCGTCCCCCCCTACCATTTGTATCAGACGAGGACCCATTATGATCAACGCCGTTGCAGTTGCAACTGATGAAGAAATGGAGTATAGCATCATTTGCCTGTGTCGAGCCATCAAGAAACTGTTCATTTCAATGATGTTGCCCGCCTCATACACTTTGCAGAGATTCTGAAATTCGTAGTAAATTGGTTCCATCAACACGGACTGGACAATTAGAGAGGGAAACAGTACTATCAAAGCCATGTCCGCACCAGTGTGGTAGACAGTGTTGAAGACGAGAGGAAGTCTGATTCCGGAGATTATCAGATCGCTATCCACGAACCAAGATACGATTCGATCTCCGAACAGCATGACAAAAAAGAACGTTGAGTAAAGGCCATAATTCAGATTCTCCCAGATCTGGACCCTAAATTTCGAAACAATCGTTTCAATGTTGCCTGAAGGCGGCTTGAAAAAATGTGGTACGTCTTCTCTCTTACCCAAGGGGGAAGAATTATTTTTCAATGCGGTGTTCTCTTTGTTGGCTTTTGAGAATCTCACGGCAAATGCTACTGGCAAGACCGAGAGAACTGCGAAAGCTATTCCAAGAGAACTGAAATATCGCAGGCTTGTGTCCGGAATTAGCTTGGAAAGAAAGAAGTAAAAGCAAACGAAAACGACAAGCGCCGAAATATAGGTTGCCGCGAGTTGCGAATTCTTTCTCAATCCGGAGAGAACTACAGTTCCGACTCGCTGAAAAGTAATCATTGCTAGCGTAATCTCAGAGATGATGAAGAGTTCTGGAGGGATGCGTGCGACGAACGCGATTGCAAGCAAAGATAGGGCAGCTAGGGAAGTCAAGAACGATTGAAACAGAAGAAGCCGCTTGAAAATGCGCTTTACTTCGGTTGTGTTGCCCTGTTCGTTGTAGAAATAAAGCAACCTTGTAAAGATCTGCATTGTGCCTTCAGAGATTCCTAGTCCAAGAAACAACCCCACAGCCATCGCAGTCACTATCTGTATGGGCAGGACATAAGCCATCCAGAGCGAAACGCCGAAAGCAAATAGTACGACGAGAGACGCGATCCAGGGAATGGCCAACAATAGTGCTCTTGTCGCTCGAGCAGTTGGTCGAGGAACTCCAATTGTCGTCGCTGGTTGGACGACCGATAGCGCAGAGGCACTGTTTGCGTCCGGAAAGTTGTAGTAGTCAACAAATCCATAGATTTGCTTTGCCATATCGTACAGATCATCAAAACCGTTGTCGATAGCGTCTTTCTTGTTGTAACCGAGCACTTCCAAGAAGACGACTATGTCTGCAACGTTGTCCACATCTGGTTGAATTTCGGATATCGATCGTGCAATTTTCTGGAGAAAGTCCCCTGTCGTCCTCTCACTGGTCTCGAGGAGAGAATATCCTTCCTTGGATTCTTGCAATCTCTTTTTTCTCATCGCCTACTCTGGACTGGGGCCACTTGATTCCCTACAAATCTCGGAATGGGGGAGGATGATCTATCTCGTGAGGGTTATTGGACCTGCTGTAGTTGTCAAGTGGAAATGGCTGTCGGCGTTGACTTCATGTTCCTAAGGTACTCGACTAGCTCGTACAAGCCGGATTCTAGATCTACACTGGGCCTGTACCCAAGAGCTTTCGAGATTTTTTTGATTGATGCGGAGCCAAATCTCCCGTCCCCTGGTCGCACGGGGCCGTAGCGATGCTCAAGATTCGGCACGCCGGTCACTTGCTTCAAAGTTCGGAGTAATCCATCTATATCTACAGTCCGTCCTGTTGCAACATTAAAAACATCACAACTTACGTTTGGTGATTCCATCGCCAGAATGTTAGCTTGCGCGACATCCTTCACGTTTACGAAGTCCCGCGTCTGGTGTCCATCGCCAAATATCGTTGGTGGCGAGTTGCTCAACAGTTTAAGTATGAAAATCGTGATGACTCCGCTATACTCACTCGAAAGTCTCTGCCTTGGGCCGTAAATGTTGAAGTATCGAAGTGCGACCGCCTCTAATCCATAAGTTCTGTGATAGGCAGTCAAGTAGTTTTCGACACAAAGCTTTGAGGCGCCATAGGGTGACTGAGGATGACATATCAACTCTTCCGATGCAACAGTATCGCTTTCAAAGCCATAGACGGCAGCGGAGGAGGCGAAGATCACCTTCCGAATGTCTCTTTTCAAGCAATAGTCAAGCACCTTTAGCGAGTCATTTACATTCGCGTTGTGGATTTTTAGCGGAGAATTGACCGACTCGACAACACTCGCGATTGCGGTTTCATGAAAGATGACATCGACCCTTTCTTCTTTAGGCATCAATTCTCCAATTTCAGAAACATCGCCAACGAGGAGGTGCAGTTTTGGATTATTCAGGTGGAATCTGAGGTTTGCGGCTGTTCCCGTAGTAAGATTGTCAACCACAAAGACTTCAATGCTTTTCTTCAGCAATTCATCAACGATATGACTTCCTACGAAGCCTGCGCCACCGGTCACGATTGCACTAAAGATTCGTTCTTGACTCAATTCGGTATCTCCTCCCTCAAGTTATGATTGTTATCCAGCCAGTAACTCGATCCAATTTTCTTCTTGTAGAGGCGATTGTACTCATACCTGTACTGCTCTACACATCTTCCAAGTGTGAACCTGTCTCTCGCCCGCTGAAGTGACAGGTCCTCGAATTGTTTTCGTATTTTTTCGTCTCGGAGGAGAGTCAATATGCCGTGTCCGAGAGCCGATGGGCTTCTACTCGGTACCAAAACTCCGCATCCCTCGAGAGCTTCTCGCACTCCTCCAACATCAGCCGCGACGACCGCCCTCCCGCATGCCATCGCCTCAATTACCACATACGGGAATCCTTCAGTAATGCTACTAACGGCAACGACATCGCCAACGCGGTAAGCTTTCTCTGGCTGCTTGGTACCGCCCATGAACTTGAAATTATCTTCGACGCCTAATTCTGTGACCGCCCGCAAACATTGTTGGGAATATTTGAGGTCGACTCCATTCCCAAAATGAAGGCACAGAATGTTGGGAATGTACCGCTTGATGTACCTGATTGCAGAAATGAGGCAGACGATGTCTTTGAAAAAATCAACCCTTCCGATTGAAGCGACAACAAGCCTTGATGTATTCTCGACACCAAATTCTTTTTTCAATGCTTTGTTGTCTTCGATTGGACTGAACTTGGTCGTGTCGACTCCATTGTAGACAATCTTTATCTTTTTTCTACTTGCACCTAGACTACTTTCCCAGAGTGTGTTCGCTTCGCTGACTGTTACGATTGAATCAGCGATTGCGTAGAGGGCTCTTACCATGTTTCGCGCAAATATTTTCCAGAACATTTTCGAAGGAATAGTTGTCAAGGATGAGTTGATGTACAGGTTGAGTTCTTTGAAGGCGATGCCATGCTCTGTGATAATGACTCCAGATCCGTTTTGGATCTTTGCTACGATAGCAACTAGGGCAGGCATCCATGCATTGGAAGCGTGTACTATATCTGTAGGTGGAATGTCGATAGCGAGAAGTTGGAGGCCTCTCTTTAGCATGTTATAGGGCGGCAGTGCTTCGTTCAGTTTCAGATTCGAGAAGAGAAAATCCGAATGGACGTGAGCAAGAAAAGCCCTTAACGTAGAAGGATGCTCGAAACATTTTTTCCAGTCGTATCTGCGGAAAAAATCATGCATTCCATATATCTGATGAGCAAGGAGGTCTGGATCACTGCTTTCGGAAAGCAGATTTGCCAAGGTGCTCCTAAAAAGCGGAATGAATTTCTTTTTGATGACAGAGTCTGTAGTTCTTCGAATCTTCGGTATTACAGAAGCTGATCCGCTGCAAAATTCTTCACATCTGAATGTTCCGTAGATTGGAAGCTCGATTACTTGCTTTACGTTCTCAGGCAATGCATAATTCGAGTTAGTGTTTGCATTCGATAATTGGTTTAACACTACAAAGTTCCAGTCTGACAATTCTTCCACAAGGATTTTCGACCAAGTATAGACTCCGCCAGTAGCGATGTTTGGGTAGTTATCCCAGTTGATTAACAAGGCGCTGGTCAATTGGTTTTTCTTCCTCCGGAGGAACTTTAGCAGAGAGGCGGGAACTCTGCTGAACTTCAAATTCTCTTCCCGATCGAGATCTGTTCAGGGCAATAAAATTCTGAACTTCGGCGATGACCTCCTCTTGTTTCATATTGGTAGATCTGAGCGAGGCGGGGCTCTCAGTAGGTCCGACCATCTCTTCAGTTGATCTGGGAATCAGATCTTCTAGCAAATCGGAGGGGAGGTTTTCCGGCTGAATGAACGGGTCGATTCTTTTTACGAGCAGCAGGACTTTGTCGGAGACTATTTTAGCCCTCTTCAAGTCGCCGGCGAGGCCGTAACATTTACAGGCCATCCGGAACGACCACAGGCACTCTCTGACAGACTTGTCGATAACCGAATTTGCATTTTCTTCGTAGAGCAACGCAGACTCAAAGTGCAACCTATGTGCCTCGGAGTGATTTCCAGATTTTGAGAGGCATTTAGCCGCACAAGAACAATCGAGCGCAGCTCGCACCAAGGATTTGCGCTCTAACGAAATCCTGGAATCGTCGAGATAAATTTTAGCTGCATCGAGCAAGAGGCCCTGATTTTCCATCTCGATAGCATTGAACCACAGATTCGATTGATCGACAATGGCGTCTCTCCAGCTAACGGATGGCATATTCCGGTATTGGCCACCATGGGGAAAGCAACCTCTTAAATTAGAAAGTCTAAAGGTCAAGTAATATTCTATGGAGCCCAGACTACTAGAATAATTACCAGAATAAATAGTAGAATCTTACCTCTTCGGACCTCGGCGACTGAAAATCTGGAAACGGGTCCTGAATCAGTAAATCGGACGGTCAACTTTCAACCGACCTTTAGAGAAGTGAATTGCCGCATTATCTTTAGAAGGTATTGCCATAATTGTTCTCAGTTGTAATGTGTTCTGTCTCACCGGAAAGGTAGAAAAGTCCCTTGCCGCTGCTTTACTGCGAAAGATCACTCATCACCATGAATTGAATGACTGGGAAAAACATTCAGAAAGTAGATGTTGGCGTCTTCAATGAGATTGTATTTGCTGAGCGAATCATTGAGTAGAAGGGCAAGTCGTCTGTTTAGGATACAAAGTGCCGTACCTTGGAAATGATTGTCAACCAAAGGAAGTGGGGCAGAGCCGGGCGAGTCTACATTTATTCGATAATCTTTCTAGTGGGAATTGGTGCTGTGGTGGTTTCGACGATGGTTTTCCAGACAATTTTTGGCCCCCCTACTGGTCCGCTCTATCATACGAGTAAGACGGGAGTCATTATTCCCCTTTACACCGATCCTGATAACTCGTGGAATGGAGTGGTTCAAGTAAAGAAGACCTACCCGCAGGTTCCTATGGCAGTGATCATAAATCCCAATAACGGCCCTGGTAGCAACCAAGACCCCAGCTATGTAAACGGAGTTGAGAGTCTTCAGCGAGCTGGGATAACTGTTCTTGGTTATGTCGCGACGGGATACGGTTCGAGAGACATTAATTCCATTAAATCCGAAATCGGTGAGTACAAGCAGTGGTACAATGTCAACGGAATATTTTTTGACGAAATGGCTTACACGGCCGGATTTGAGAATTTTTACTCGCAACTGAACTCATACGCCATATCACTAGGATTGAAAACTACCATCGGAAACCCTGGAACAGACACGCTCCAGAGTTACTTTGGGACTGTGGGGACGATTGTCATCTACGAGAATCCGGGATATCCGCAACTAAGCACTTTGACTGCAGACTATTCAGGAACGACAAAGAACGATTTTGCAATCATTGTCACGGGAGTCTCTGCACCAACTCAGAGCTTCATTACCGAGGCAACACAGTACGTAAGCTATTTGTACGTTACAAATGGAACGGCGCCGAATCCGTTCGATTCTGTGACACCGTACCTGGGAGGACTGGCCTTCATGCTCAACAATACAATAGCAAAGTAGAGTTCATCCATTCCGGACAGCTATTTTCGAAAACAAAGAATGGAACCGGAGTTACGCGACAATTTGAGCAAGAGAGGCTCTTCAATACTCTGCTGCCTTGATCCCTTCGCCCTCCCTGACTGCTCTGAGAATCATTTTGCCCATTTCCGATTTCTTTGAGAACTTGATCCTTGCTTTACGCCCTAAATTTGTTTCCAGCAACACTTCGTGGTCTGAGTATAGTCGCACCTGCTTTCCAGCATCCTCCGCATTGAACAAGAACTCCACAGAGTTCCCTTTCTCGATGTATTCGAAATCAATAGGTTTCTCAGTAGGGCCTGATGGGTTAGTTTCTTCCTTCTCTTCCTTTTCTTCTCTCTCCCCAGCTAGAGTGCTTCTACGTTCTTTGCTTCGTGGCTTTACGTCTATGTGGATTGATAGCCTCTCTTCCAGTTCCCTGATTTGTTCTCCTCCCCGCCCAATGACTCTTGGGATAACGGAGTCCTCCATAATGACTTCGGCACGCGAGGGGCTCTGTATCTTCACCGTGCTCCTCGGGTCAAACTTCTTGAATACCTGTAGGATGCGTTCCTGGGCTAGCTTCTCGACGCCGCTCTGGACCCCCGCAACCCGTCCCGTCCCGGCCTCGCCAATCGGGATAATGACGTTCTCTTCGCCGAATGTGTAGATTTCATACTCGAGCTTCCCCGACTCAAAGTCCTTGACCTCGACCACCGGCCTTGCAAGGTCTGGCTCATTCATACCTGAGGGAACCTTTACAACCAGATTCAGCTCGAGCACTTGCTTGATCTTGCCGTCCTTCACGAAAATGACCGTGTCAACTACGTGCGGGACCATCCCAAGCTCCATTCGGCTCATGAACCGCTGCACTGCATTCACCGGGTCGCTTGCGTGGACCACACCGACCATTCCGACTCCCGCAAGGCGCATGTCGGCGAAAACCTCGAAATCCTTTGTCTTTCGCACCTCGTCAAAGATAGTGTAATCGGGTCTGACGAGCAGAAGTATTTCTGCAGTTTTCTCAAAGTCGTTTTCCAGTGGCCCGTATTGCGTTACTCCCTTGGAGACTTGCAGGTCTTTGGGTGATTCGAATGTCTTGACCACCTTCATCCGCTCGAGATAAAAATCTGCGAGACTGCTTGCTAGTGTCGATTTGCCAGAACCCGGCGGCCCGGCTATCAGGATGCCCTCCGCCTTCGACGCTAGCCTCTGCTCAAGCTTTTCGGAGAGGTTGTAATCTGCGAGGGAAAGCCTGACGAGCGGCCGAACGATTGTGACTTCGAGCCCATCCGAAAAAGGAGGGCGCGCGATTGCGACTCGGTAAGGACCTAACTGAATCACGGTCGCGCCGCTTCTGCTTATCTCAACCGAGCCCTTCGAGGAGATCCGAGCCGCCTCAGAAATCTCCTTTGTAATTGCCTCTAGTTCATCCCGGCCTATCGTGTAGTCTCTGATCGGCACGTATTCGAACTTGCCAGGATAACCTCTTTTTGCGTAAGGGCGCACGCCTTCCTTCAAGTGGAGGCTGAGGATTTTCTCATCAATGTATTCTTCGAACTTTAGTCCAGCGGTCTTTACCTCGGAGGGGAAGTGCCTTACCCTGACGCCCTGCGCACGGCCTACGAGCGACTGCACATAATCCGCCGTAAATAGAATCGCATCGTTGTCCTTTGCAACGTCGCGGATTATGGCGTCAATCCTCCCGCTTCGTGCAAGCTGAATGTCTTCCAACGAAGGCCTCTCCCCTCTGAACTCGAGAGTGATCTTCCTTTCGTCGCAAAGCGCCCTTAGGCGCGTTAGCTCCTCCAGTCCAAGGAACCCTTCCTCCCGATGCCGAGAAGCCTGGGCCTGAAGCTCGTCAAGTGCAGCTATTGGAACTATGATTGTCGAACCGCTCTTGATTTCTCCTGACGATACCATTGCGTTGGCCTTGCCATCAATAATAATGCTCGTGTCTAGGACTACCCTTGTGTAATCGCCCGTTGCATTGCTATTCTCCAGATTCGAATTCTCGCCACCCGTTCGTTTTTCTTTTTTCTTCTTCTTTATTCTCTGCTATCTTCTTGTCTGATTCGTCGATCTGCCCTGCTTCGTCGATCTGCCCTGCTTCGCTGTGGACTACTAGACATCGGAGAGGAATGGAATCTTGACACCGCGCTCCTTAGCGACCTTCCTTGCTATCTCGTAGCCAGCATCTGCGTGCCTTGCAACTCCGGAGCCAGGGTCATTTGTAAAGCACCTGTCGAGTCGCGTTCTCATCTCATCCGTTCCGTCCGCGACAACAACGAGGCCTGCGTGGATGCTGTATCCGATTCCGACTCCCCCTCCGTGATGCACCGAAACCCATGATGCTCCGGAGGCCGTGTTAAGCAGGGCATTAAGTATCGGCCAGTCGGCAATAGCGTCGCTCCCGTCCATCATTCCCTCAGTCTCTCTGAAGGGAGAAGCAACTGAACCAGAATCGAGATGATCTCGACCGATCACTACCGGCGCGGTTATTCTTCCACCCGCGACTGCATCGTTGATCATTTTGCCAAACCTTGCTCGCTCGCCGTAGCCTAGCCAGCAAACCCTCGCTGGAAGTCCCTGAAACTTTACTCGCTCGTGCGCTTTTTCAATCCACCTAACGAGCTCCCTATTTTTGGGGAAAGCCTCTAGGACCATTTTGTCGGTTTCAAAGATATCCTGCGGCTCGCCAGAAAGTGCAACCCAGCGGAAGGGGCCTCTACCCTCGCAAAATAGCGGCCTGATATACTCCGGGACGAACCCCTTTATCTGGAAGGCATTCTCGACCCCAGCATCGAGTGCCTGCTTTCTAATGTTGTTGCCGTATTCGAAGGCGACAGCGCCTCGCTCCTGCATCTTCAACATTGCCCTAAGGTGCTCGGCCATTGAACTCCTCGCTTCCTCGATGTACTTCTTGGGGTCACTCTTTCTCAGGTCGGAAGCGGAAGAAACCGTATGCCCCTTTGGAATGTACCCGTTCAGCGGGTCGTGCGCCGAAGTCTGGTCGGTGATTACGTCGGGGACAAATCCACGCTCGACGAGCTCTGGCAGGACATTGGCTGCATTCCCGTAGAGACCAATCGAAATCCCCTTTCCTTCTCGCTTTGCGTTCCCCGAAATCTCAAGCGCTTCCTTCACACTCTCAGTTTTGACATCGCAGTATTTAGAGCGGATTCGCCTCTCAATCTTGTCCTCGTCGGCCTCGACGACTATCGCAATCCCATCATTCATGGTGACGGCGAGAGGTTGGGCCCCTCCCATCTCCCCGAGGCCGGAGGTGAGCACTATTCTGCCCGCGAGCGACCCTCCAAAGTGCTTGTTTGCTACGGCAGAGAGCGTTTCGTAGGTGCCCTGAAGTATGCCCTGTGTTCCAATGTAGATCCACGAACCTGCGGTCATTTGTCCGTACATCGTCAGCCCCTTGGCCTCCAGATCCCAGAACTGCTCCCATGTGGCCCACTTTGGCACCAGCATCGCATTTGAAATCAACACTCTTGGAGAATATTGGTGCGTCCTGAACACCCCGACTGGCTTACCCGATTGAACAAGTAGAGTCTGGTCGTTTTGGAGCTCCCGAAGCGACTCGACGATCTTGTCAAAGCACTGCCAATTCCTGGCAGCCCTGCCGGTCCCACCGTAGACTATGAGGTGCTCAGGATCTCTAGCAACCTCCCGATCAAGGTTGTTCATGAGCATCCTCAGAGCGGCCTCCTGGTGCCAGCCCCTACACGAAATGTCTCTGCCACGGGGAGCTCGGACTTGCCTGCACTCTATCAAAGGGAACTCGATTTCGACCTCTTCGCTATGAGTACTCAGATGGCCTCTCCTTGCCTTTATCCGTTCCCTGAAGGTGACAACGTTTAGTGGGATCAGAGGCAAAAGATTGAGAGACAATTCTCATGCGAGTGCAATGGATCTTTTCAAAAGGGCTATCTTATCATCAAGAGACGAAGCAATCAAGTCCTTCACTTTAATATGAGCAATCGCGGGATCGCTCCATAGCCTCTACTTCAGATGAAGCAGTCAAAACCAAAGGCAGACCTTATTCTGACTAACATCGGACAGCTTGTTACTCTCGCAGGGCATTCTCGAAGGCCTGCTATTCGACCTAGCGTCGAGACAATTGGTGTCCTGAAGAGCGAGGGTGAGGGACTGTGCGTTGCTTCGAGTTCAGGTAGGGTCGCCTTCATAGGGAAAAGGTCCGACCTAAATGAAATGCTAGAAGTGACCTCCGAATCAACCGAGATAGAATGTAAGGGAAATCTGGTGACCCCTGGATTCGTGGACTCGCACACCCACGCGATTTTTGCGGGCAGCCGCGAATTCGAACTCTCGATGAAACTTTCTGGAATGTCTTACCTTGAGATCTTGAGCGCAGGAGGAGGAATTCTCCAGACCGTCAGGCAAACAAACGAAGCGTCTGACGAGGAGTTGCTGAAACAGACGAGCAGGAGGTTGGACAGAATGATGTCATATGGTACCACAACTATGGAGACAAAGACGGGGTATGCCCTAACTGTGAACGGGGAAATTCGCCTGCTTGAGCTCCTGCATAGATTGCGCGCGGAGAAGGGGTACGACATAGAGCCGACTCTGCTGTCTGCTCATGCTATTCCGCGAGAATACTTGGCAAAGGGTAAAAGTGGAAGTGATACGAAGGAGCAGATCCTGGAGAGAACGCAGAATGTCGGCATCCAAAAGTACATAGACGAAGTGGTAATCCCTTCAATCAACATCTCCTCTGAGCGCTCCCTTTCTCGATTCTGCGACGTTTTTCTTGAAGAGGGAGTTTTTTCATTTCGCGACGCCGAGCGGATACTCAATCACGCTCTTCGCTGTGGCATGCGGGTCAAGGTTCATGCGGACGAGTTTTCGGATCAGGGAGGAGCGAAGTTTGCGAGCGAGTTAGGGGCAGTTTCAGCTGACCATCTCGGAAGAGCTTCACTTGAGGGGATGCGCGCACTCGCTGCAAGCAGGACGGTCGCAGTCCTCCTGCCGGGCACCCTTTTTTCCTCATTTTCAGGGGCATACGCGAAGGCAAGAGAGATGGTCGAGCTCGGCGTCCCAATTGCTTTAGGTACGGATCTCAGCCCGAATAGCTGGATCGAGTCGATGCAGTTTGTCATTTCGCTCGCTTGCTACGGCATGCGATTAACGCCGGAAGAAGCAATTACAGCAGCAACGATCAACGGAGCTCACGCCATAGGTAGAGCAGACTCAGTCGGATCGATAGAGCTTGGAAAATACTTTGATGTGCTTGTGTTCGATCTCAAGAATCACCAGGAAATACCGTACAGAATAGCCTCGAACAATATAAGATACGTCATAAAGATGGGAAAGGTCGTCAGCCCTACGACTGACTTTTAACAGAATTTGCGATGGCTCCTTGACTTAGAGCGACGGCGACCCTCTCGATATCCTCTGAAAGTGGTCGGTCTTCTTCCACCTTCTTTGTGACTTTTCTCACCTCCAAGTATGCTCTCGTGGTTCCGCGGCCGAGAAGCTGGTGAGCCTGCCAGCTCGCTTCATCGTCTGATTCTTTCCCAGCGAGTGGGGCGTAAAGATCTATAGCTTGTGCCGCGCACATCGTCTCGATTGCAATTACTCTGGTTGTATTTTCCAGAATTTCCCTTGCCTTGAGTGCCGAGGTCACCCCCATGCTTGAGTGATCCTCCTGCCCCGCTGACACAGTGGGACTATCCAGACCTGCAGGTCTAGCAAGTATCTTGTTTTGACTAATCAGCGCGGCAGCGGTGTACTGTGTAACCATGAGGCCCGAGTTCAGTCCACTTCGCGGAGAAAGAAATGGAGGGAGGTTCGGGTTGTACGATGTAAGCAGCTTGTCGATCCTCCTCTCGGAGAACACAGAAGCCTCCGCCATTACAACTCCTAACAGATCCAGTGCGATAGCGAGCGGCTGTCCGTGAAAGTTGCCGGAGTTGAGTACCAGGTCATCTTCAGGAAACAGGATTGGATTATCAGTAACTGAATTGACCTCTTTCTCGAAGGAGGATCTTCCAAAGGTTAGTGCGTCCATGAAGGCTCCGTGAACCTGGGGAATGCACCTAAGGGAGTACGCATCCTGCACCCTTTTCACTGAACCAACAAGGCGCGACCCTTTGGTTAACTCTCGAATCTGAGAAGCCACTTGAGCTTGCCCTTGAAAGGAACGAAGAGCTTGAATTCTTGGGTCGAATGGCTCCATGTTTCCTCCCAGCGCTTCGAGCGAAAGCGCTCCCGCAATCCCCAGATTTTCAAGAAGAAGTTCGCAGTCATGCACAATCAGGCATCCTAGACCCGCCATCACCTGGGTGCCGTTGATTATAGCGAGACCTTCCTTCTCCTTCAGGCGAATCGGAGGTACGCCAAGATGAGATAATACCCTTCTTGCTGCCACTCGCTTCCCACCGACGAATGCATGACCCTCGCCCATTATGGTGAGGGCCAGGTGGGCGGAGGGAGCCAAGTCACCGCTAGCCCCGAGCGAGCCATGCCTTGGTATCTCAGGATAGAATCCATTGTTTAGCAGCTCCTTCAGCTGGCGTAAAACAATAGGCCTGACACCCGAATTTCCGCGAAGAAGCGAATTTAGTCTTACAACCATGATTGCACGGACTTGATCCTCGGAGAGTGGGGTACCGCTTCCCACGGAATGACTTCGAATTAGGTTTGTTTGGAGCTGCTCCAACTCTTTGGTATCTATCCTTACGTCCGCGAGCTTACCGAATCCCGTGTTTATCCCGTACGCGGTCCTCCCTAACGAGAGAATCCTCTCCACCATCTTCCTGCCGCGCTCTACTCTTACAAGCGCTTCAGGAGAGAGTTGAATCCCCTTGCGAGACCGTGCTATCTCAACAACATCGTCGACAGTGAGATTCAGGCCGTTCAGCTTAATCGATGTCCTCGAGTTCTTCGTCATTAGTGGTCACGAGTAAGCTCCATTTTCGAAGTGTGGATCAGCATTGTTAGGGCGCTACCGTGTCTCCTGCTTCTTTGCATCAATGGCGAATCAGGCAGGGAACACTATCTCTTCCAAGTCCTCGATCCTGTGTATCAGGTAATCTGGTCGATGCGACATTAGCGTCTCGGCTTTGTACAACCCCGTCGCAACGGAAACACACTTCACTCCAGCCTTCCTTGAGGCCTGGATATCTAAAACTGAGTCTCCTATGTATACTGAATCCTCTGCCTTCACCATCAAGCGACTCAGAGCCGTCAGAATGCCGTCTGGTTCGGGCTTGAGCCTGCTCACTTCGTCGCGCGTTATTACGGCGGTAAGATACGGAAGGAAACCAAAGACTCCGAGAAGTGAATCGACCGGTGCCCGGCCACTGTTTGTCACTACTGCCGTAAGAATTCCCTTTTCATTGATCTTTCGAACGACGCCGAGCGAGCCTGGATGAGGGCGGGCCTCCGAAAATGCTTCGCTTTCAAATCTGTCAAGCAGCTCAGACAATTCCACCCTGATTTGGTCAAATGAGCAAGATTCAGATAATTTCTTCGAATTTTTCAATTGATTCTCAGTCTCATTGAAAAGGGCCTGTGTGCTTGGAAGTCCATCAAACCTTCCCACCTCAAATCCCTTCGAGGCAAGCAACTCTATCATCGCCTCACGAGATTCCTTCACCTTGAACTTGAATTCGATCAAGGTGCCATCAAGATCGAATAGGACGGCTTTGAATGCGCTGCCATGTTTTTGCAGCTCTTGCCCTTTGTGTTCTTCTCCCGCCCTCAACATTGCCTGACCTTACTAATTCCAATGTCGTTGCTCACCTTGCTGCCTTATTTTCTCTTTCTATCAACTATTCATCTTTGGATTAGCAATGCGATATTGGTGGGAGGGGAATCTTTGCGTTACGCATGGCTGATGCTACCCTATCGCTCTGGGACGCGAGCTTTCTCAGCT
>JAJPHP010000044.1 GCA_021325255.1 Nitrososphaerota archaeon
CGGTGCTATCATGGTATTTAAAGCGGGAAACCGTGAGCAATGAAGCCTTCAGTTTAGCTATGAGGAAGGTATTAGGGCGCCAGTTGGATTTTCGGATTTTCGAGGATCTTTTGAGAATTCCACCACAACAAAAATACGAAAGTTGAAGAGAGAAAAAAGGAAGGAAAGCAAGCAAGGAGCAAGAAAAATAGATCTTGAAGAATGAGGAAGAGAATCCCAACAAGGCAAAAAATTTTGTCAGCGTCAAGGACGCGCCAGATTTCATAGCAAATCCAGACCACGTCGGATTCTCGACTACGAAGATGCTGCTCGACACTCCTCCCTCAAAGCACTACAAAATCACTTACAGCGTGGTCAAGCCCTTCGGGTTCGCGGACGAGCACTCGCACCCCTGGGATCACGCCTATTTTATCCTCGAGGGCAGGGCGAGAATCAGAGTCGGTGTGGAGGAAAGGGAAGTACGTGAGGGCTCTCTGATTTACGTACCGCCTAACGAAAAGCACGCCGTGAAGAATATTCAAGGTAAACCTCTCGTTGTCCTAGCGATAGTCGGACCCGAGGGCGAATACAAAATAAAATAACGATTATCATACCATGAAAAGCAAGAGCGTAACTTTACTTTGCAACCATGAACTCTATCTCCTTCCTCTTCCCAAGTTTCACAGGACCGGTGGAAGTTATGGCGTACGTCTCCCCGATGTTCACACCGCGATCCCCCGCCTTGTTCGAAACCCACGGCTGGACGCCTATGACCATGCCCTCGAGCACTACATCGCCAAGCGGCTCAGTCTGGTTCAGCCCGAGTCCCTGGTAAGGTATTACAGTGGAAGCATACCCTTGCGCCTCGATCGGCGAGAGGAATGCCTCGTCAACCTCCTTGAAAGGAGTACCGGGGACGAGTTTCTTGAGGCCGAATTTCATCGACTCCAAACAGACCTCGAACATCTTCTCGTACTCCCTCGGAGGCGAGGTACCAACACAAACGGGCTGGTGGGGGTGCGCCCAGCATCCGCCGTACTTTGCGCTTATCTCGTTGACTATAATGTCCCCGAGCTCGAGCTCCCGAAACGTGGGGAGCCTCGCCGGGTGATGCGGTGCCTTGGATGCCTCCCATATTATCAGCGGCGGATACTCTCCTCCATTGCTCAGGATAGCGTGGATCATCTCCGCATAAACCTCATACTCTTTCACTCCCGGCCTCGCCGACTTCACGAGCGCCTCGATGGAATAGTCGCCGAGCAGCGCAGCTTTCCTGTGAAACTCGATGACCTCCTCGCTCTTTGTGAACTGGGCTTGTTCCAAAATGTCGGTGGCCTCGACAAGAGTTGCGTCGGGCAAGAGTTTCTTCAGATTCTCATAAGTGGTATACTTGATCGTCCCATCGGTCCAGAACAGCCCCTTGAGACCAACAATTCCTATAGTGCCGCGCTCCATCTTCAGCTCCTTGATTCTCTCAGCAATGCTCTCGGCCCACCTGTGGAATCCGACGCGAATGTCGCTGACCCAGTCCTGCGCCTTGCCCCACCACCACGCACCTGTCGCCATAGTGATGCACGTCGGCTCTCCTTCTATCGGGAACACTGTGAATGCCTGCTCGCCGTTTCCTCCGATGCAAGTGAGAAACCTAGAGTGGGCTATGCCAGAGTCCGCGCGGCCAGAGTCGTCGCCGGAGACTATGAGGCAATCAATTCCTCGCAAAGACATCTGCGAGCGTACTTTCTTCCAGCGAAGGTCTCTTTCCTTCAAGGACAGTCTCGGAAGTTCGAGCGGTGAATCAGACATGAGAGACGTAATCAGATTCCCGCTGAGGATTTGTGGAGTTAAAGAGTTTTCAGGAGTTATGAAATCAAATGTCAATTTACGTTCAAGCAGCTCAATCCTACTGCTATTTTGGAATGAGTTTCAGAAGGTAGCCGCAGTGAAGGCATCGAACAACAAAGATGTTCGAACTCTTCAACTCGACTGCCGCATCGCTCGCGGTAAAGTACCGCCCGCATAGGGCACACAATGTCCCAGATTCCGCTGGGATTTCGCTTGAACAAAGAGCCCCGCAATCGAGGGCCAATGTCCAGCTATCACATAAGCCTATGCGATCATCAGATTATCTCGCGAGCCAGGTCGACCATGATTTCCTCGCCCTCAACCTTGACGTCGAACCTTCTCAAACTCAGGTCCCTGTTCGCGAAGCAGACGCCGGTCTCGATGTCATACTCGACTCCGTGCCAAGGACACACAAGTGCCACTTTGTCATCAGAAACATAATCGCCGAGCCTCCTTCCATTCGCAGACACCTTACACTGTACGAGTCCCATCACGGAACCTTCGCACACAGGCCCACCCCTGTGGTCGCACACATTTTCGTAAGCGTAGTACTTTCCTCTGACCTTGTATACCCCGATGGAAGTTCCGTCCACTTCAACGAGCTTTGGTTTGAGCTCTTCTTCAAACTCGCTTACTTTGGCCACTCTTTGGAACTTCGTTTCCAATCACGCCTCGCACTTTCAGCTGATCTTGAACAGCTTTCTCGCGTTCTCCCCGAGGATCTTGCGCTTTGCATCTTCACTGAGGAATGGCAAGTCGTAGATCACGCTTGGAAGGTCAAAGTCCCAGTGAGGATAATCGCTAGCGAACAAGAGATGATTCTCCGCATTTATCTTATGGAATACGTACTGCAGGTCCTCGTTGCTCGCGTACTCCAAAGGCTGGCTGGTGTAGTAGAACTCTTTCATGTACTCGCTCGGGAGTTTCTTCAGGAGAGGCGCCTCCTCCCTCCTCATCAAGTAAACAGAGTCGAGCCTCTGCATGAGCCATGGAATCCAGGAGAGCCCACCCTCAATTATCGCAAACTTGAGCCTCGGAAATCTCTCGGGGACGCCGCTCACAATCATGCTCGTCACCTGCGCCGCCGCAGAAATGGGCCTCGCGAGTGTGTGGACTCCGAGGAAGGAATCAAAACCGCCGAGTATCCCGCTGTTGAAGTTGGCACAGTGCATGCAGAAGGGCAGCCCTTTCTTCTCGGCCGCCTCGTAGATCGGGTCCCACGAATCGTCCCCGGCGAGGGCGCGTGTCATGCTCGTGACCATGACTCCGACTATCCCCTTCTCCGCTCCAACTCTTTCGATCAACTCCGCGGCCTTATCCGGCGAGTTGGCCGGGACGAACACAGGACTCAGTATCTCCGGATACCGCCCAAGAAAATTCTCGAGCATGAAATCCGCATACGCGTTAGTGAGCGCGACCTCGAAATCAGCACGCGGATCCATCCCAATGTCGAGCATCTTCGTCGGGAATACTATGGACCTCTTGATCCCAAAGTCGAGCATCCTCGAAGTGAAGAGGTCCACGAGCTCCTCCGCAGTTTGAGGCTTCGGGTAGGTGAGCTCGGTGCGCTTGCGCCTGTTCTTGTAGCGTATGTTCATCGCCGGATCGTACGCCTTGAATTTCCTCTCGTCCACTCCGATGCGGCTCGAGAAGAACGGATCCTGATCCATAGTAGGAGAGAAGAAAATATCACGGAAGCGCTTCTCCATCTTGCCAGCTATGACAGAGAAGGGCTCCATCAGGTGGCAGTCCGCGTCCACTATGAACATGTCGTGGAGCCCTCTTTCCTCGGCCTGCCTTACGGCGTTGTCCATTCCACCGCGTATTCTTCTGTATCTTCCTTTCTGCGTCACGGTCAGAGTCATGACGTAAACGAATCAGGGAAGGCGCAAGCTCGTACGTGTATTAAGCCTTTGAACGTTTCGTACTACTGCTTTGCTTCATTTTGCAAACGCCTGTATCACTTCGGGATAGTTCTCCTTTCCCACGGGTACTATCAATGGGAGTGTAACTCCGGCCTTTCGAAACTCTTCGACTCTTTCAACAATCTGCGCCTTCGTCCCAGAGGCGGTCGTCATCTGAACTATATCATCAGGCACGAGGTCGTAAATCTCCTCCGATCTCCCAAGTTCAACCGCGCGTTTCATCGCCTGCGTGTCCAGGCTGAATCCGGTGATGTCCATCACAGGCTTTGCTCCCGGGTGAATGAACACTCGACCGACGAGTTGCTTTGCGTCTCTGATTGCTTTTCTCTCGTCGTGGGACATCGAGGTGATTATCCTCGCGGCATAGTCAACCGAACTATTCTTTCTCCCAGCCTTTTCCTCGGATTGCTCTATCCGCGAAATGACGTCCCTCACATACGGAATAGTGCAGCAAAGAGTGATCAATACACCGTCTGCAATCTGCCCTGCGAGTTCCATCATCTTCGGCCCCTGCTGCCCAAAGTAAATCGGAATCCTATCTTGCACAGGCTTGAAGTGGAGCTTCACATCCCTAAGCTTGTAGAAGTCCCCCTCGAAGGTCACGCTCTGCCCGCTGAGGAGGATCCTGAGCACTTGCACAATTTCCTTGAGGTGGGCAAGAGGGTGGCTGAACTCCTGTCCCACGAACTCGTTGGGTATCCCGTGCTCGAGCGAGCCTATTACTCCTCCAGACCCGAGGCCGAGCACCGCCCTGCCGTTGCTGAGCTCGTCCATCGTCGCGGCAGTCATAGCTATGAGGCTCGGGTATCTTGTGTATGGATTGATAACTCCGGTCCCGACCCTGATCCTCTTCGTAGATCGTGCGATCGCCCCAACGACAGTGGTTGCCTCGCGGTCGTAGTAATGCTCCGGGACGAGGACGGTGTCGAAACCACTCGACTCTGCTATCAGGGCTGCGTCGACCATCTCGCCCGAGGAGTTTGGCCCCTGCGCTATGACGTAGCTGAGGCCTATCCTGTCTCCTCTTTTACTGCTGTGCATTGGCTTCCCTTCCTTCTAAACAATACCCTACTTTCCCCTGAAATGGGGCATTATCTTCTCTCCGATGATCCTGATAGACTCCTTCGGGTTGGGGCCGAGTGGAGAGCCTATCATCGCAACGTCCACACCGGCCTTCTCGAGCCTCTCGAGTTGACCAATGCAATCATCTGGAGAGCCGTGGATCGCGAGGCGGAGCATCTTCTCGTTTACGAGTTTACCCGCTTCCTTAATCCCTCTCTCCTTGAATGTCTGATGCACCTCGGCGAACTGCTCGTGGGACAACCCCACGGAGGCAAGCCCCTTCTCCCCGAGGAGGGGGCCAAAGTACGCAATCAACTCCTTAAGCGTCGGGGTGATGGACTCCTCCCTTGCCTTCGCAATGGACATCCAGATGCACCCAGCGATATCAACATCCTTCGGGTTCTTGCCCGCCCTCCTCGCACCCTCGGAGATCTTCTGAACTGCGTACTCTGCAAAATCAGGCGGGTAGAGTATGGGCAGAGCGCCGTCTCCAGCTTCGCCGGAGTACTCGAGCATCTTGTCTCCCTGCCCTCCGATGTACACGGGGATCTTGTCTCTCACGGGCTTGTAGCGCATGTACGCCTGATCGCTCCAGTGGAACTCCTTCCCGTCGTACTTTGCTTTCTTTCCAGAGATGAGCAGTCGTATCAGATCAACGGCCTCCCTTGTCCTTGTCAGAGGCCTTGCGGTGGGAATCCCGAGCCACTCCATGTACTCGAGAGCTCCTGCGCTGATGCCGCAGATCGCTCTTCCATTTGTGAGCTCGTCGAGCGAGGCGACGAACATCGCGAGCTCCGCAGGATTCGTAGTATACGGGTTCAGAATAGTGTTCCCGAGCTTCATCCTGCTCGTGTGATCCGCGATCGACGTCAGAGTAACAAAGGAGGAGCGCATGAAGACGTCATGCGAAACCCAGCACTGGTCAAATCCATTCTTCTCCGCGAGCACCGCGAGCTCGACCATGTTCTGCGTAGTGCCGAAATAATCAGCGAGTCTAAGTCCGAATCTCATTTCGACCTTTCGCAGAGCTCCTGTAGGGTATTAAGATTTGGCGATATCGGTATTTTCCAACACATTGGCAGTGACCTAACATTGCTCCTCAAAATTTTGGAACGCAATCTCTCTACAAAGTCGAATTCAATGCGTAGAGTTTCTTCTCGCACTCTAGTTAAAAAATTGATAAATCATCACCTGTATAGCGAGGTTTTGAACTAGCCCCCATGCCCAAGCTCCTCCAAGGAGAAAGAGTGAGGCTCAGGCCTATTGAATCCGATGAAGATCTGAGGTACCTATTCAAGAACTTCAATGACCCCGAAGCGATGGGGGAACATCTCAACTTTGAGGCGAGAAGCTGGGATGCCTTCCAGGCCTGGCTGAAAGACGCAGCAAAGTCGAACTCTCAGCTCACCTTCTTTCTGATAGTGAAAAATGACGACGGCAGGACAATCGGCTCTATGGTCCACTTTGTGCCATCTCCAATGTCGAAATCCTGCCTAGAGATAGGGTATGGTATAGATGAACCGAGTCACAGAGGCAAGGGATACGCCCCGGAATCTGCCAGGCTTCTAATTGATTACCTGTTTTCGACCAAGCCTCTAGAAAGGATTCAGGCGACAGCAAACTCCGACAACATTGCATCCCAGCGCGTGCTTGAGAAGCTCGGCTTTGTAAAGGAGGGAACCCTGCGAAAGAACGATTTCGTGAAGGGCAGGTTTGTCGACACTTTGATCTACAGCCTTCTCCGGGAAGAGTGGGAAAAGGAAGGTCATTGGGCGTGCTAGAATTTGTATCGTGCGAGAAATTTCAAGACGAGATCACATATTCCAATGAATAAAATTTCGAAGATGCAACTCCTCATTAACTGATGGAGAAAGAATTATAGAGAGAAGTACAAAGGGGGAGAAAAGGGGAAAACTTGACATCCGGCGCAAAGGTCTACTTGCTTGACGGCGGACAGTTCCAGCAGGACCAGTCCATAGTAACGTTCGCCATTGGGGCGGGAGAGAAGGTGTGGTCTCAGGTCTACTCCGTGTACATAGACCACCCAGAGGCAAAGATGATCGTCGAGACAGGAATGGATCCTGATCTCTGGTCACCGATGCTGAAGCAAATACTCGTGCCAAAACAGGCGCCGGAGCAGAGGCTCGATAATGCCCTAAAGAAACTAGGAGTAAAGCCCGAGGATGTCGACATTGTCATCAACACCCACCTTCACGCGGACCACTGCAGCTTCAACCGCCTGTTCAAGAACGCGACCTGGATAATAAACCGCAATGAGTTGAAGCAGGCTCTCGTCCCCGAGCCCTTCGAGATCACATACTTTAGGCCGTGCTTCGACGTCGGCCTGAAAACGCAGCTACTCGAGAGCGACAGGGAGTACAGCCCGGTTAAGGGAGTTGAAATCATAGACACCTTCGGCCACACCGCGGGGCACGTCTCCGTGGCGGTGGAGACGGAAAGATCAGGTACGTTCCTAATCACCGGCGACGCAGCTATGACTAAGGAGAACCTCTGGGGCTCTGAGAGGACCTCGCCGCTCGGCTGGCCCTGCGCGCCGTGCCTGGACCAGAGAGCCTTCATGCGATCTTTGGAAAAGATGAGGGAGTACGTGTCCTCGATAAAGGCGAGGACGATGAAGACCTGCTCGCCGATCTACGGCCACGACGCCGACGAGTTTGCGAAACTAAAACACGCGCCTTACGCTTATGAGTAGTAAAATTATGGGATCTACGCTTCCACAAAACGGGAGTAAAATAGAGAGGGTAACACTCTATCCAATTTCACGGAGCGTAGATTTGCACCTTGAGAGGTTTTATCCTGCCCGCGTTGGTCGTCGCCCTATCGCTCGGGCACGCAGAAACGGCAACGAGGCAGTCCATCTCGGCTCGCATGTCGATGTAGTCGTCCTTTCCCACGACGGGCGGCTTGATTACAAACCTGTCTCCCTCCACGTCGACGTTCATGAACACGTTGAACACGTCGGGCACTTCGTCCGCGCTCAATCCATACGGCGCGATGGCTTCGGCGAGGTTTGTCTGGCAGCTCCTGTGGGGCGGGACGGAGACCTTGTCCCGGATCTCGTATATCTTTGGGCTGCACCTCGCGCCGTTCCAGACAAAGTGAACCTTCGTGGTGTCCTCCACGACGGTGAACATCAGGTTCTCCCTCGATGGCTGGGAGTAGAACTTTGTGATGTACTTCATGTTGCCCGTGCCCTCGAACGCGTTCAGGACAACGCTCTCGCCAACATGAAAGTGCTCCCGGAAATCGTGGGCGTTGAAAATTATAACATCTCCGACCTGGCCACCCTCCACTTGGCCTATGCGCAGGATTTCTCCCTTGTTGACGTGGAAGGCTCTCGCGTATCCGGCGGGAATGACTATCTCTTGCCTTGGCGGCGCATTCTCGGGCATGTGCTCACTGACTCGGAACCAAAAGATCACTTTGGGTCTTTAATATGGCTGATGTTGCCACCAATTATCCCGAGCAAACACACGGGCGACTCCGAATTTACACTTGCGAGCGCGATAGTTCTTCTTTTCTTCATCATGACAAAAAGAAATAAACGCGGAAGAAGAAAAGCCCGTCTCTCCAGGATGGCGTGAGCAATCTAGGATGCGTTTCAGTTTCGGCGGCGTGAGGGCGATGGCTATGATCTCAAACTATGAAGAAGCGCCAGAGCTTGCGAGATATGCGGAATCGCTCGGATTCAGCGGCGCATGGTTCTCTGATTCCCCCAGTTTTCGCGATCCCTACGCTATGATGGCAGTCAGCGCCCTAGCAACGAAGAAGATCTCGCTCGCGGTGGGGGTAGCCAACCCATACACGCGCCACCCGATAGTGACCGCTCGCGCCATTGCTACCATCGATGAGGTCTCTCGAGGCAGGGCTATCCTTTGCATGGCGACGGGCGACATTGTCGAAATACTGAGGCCGATGGGATACAGCATCAAGACTCCGTACGCTGTGGTCGGAGAGGCTGTGGAACTGATCAAGGCGTACCTTTCGAATCAGGAAGTGAATTTCCACGGCCAGTTCTTCAAAGTAGCGCGAATGCGACTTGGATTCAAGCCAATTCGTGACGTACCCATCTTCATAGCGGGCGGGGGACCGAGGGTAATGGAGGTTGCGGGGCGTGTCGGCGATGGAGTGCTGATAAATTTCTTCAATGACAAGTTGATAGAAAAATGCACTGAGCGGATAAAGAAAGGGGCCTTATCGGTACACAGGGACTATAGCAAGCTAAAGCTGAATTGCTTCGGGCCCATGATTTTAGTGCAAAATGATGTGGAGCGGCGTGAGGTTCTCACCGACCTCAAAGCATTCATCGCGCTGAACATGCTCCTGACTCCGGAGGAGTGGCTCGAAGCCGCTGGAGTCAAACGCAGCGTCATAGATGCAATAAAGAAGAACTACGTCGTCGGCGCACACAGGGACCTCGATTTAGAGCAGCAGATAATAAAGAAGATCGGCGGCTTCATCTCTGAGGACGTGATGGATTTGTTCTGCTTGGTGGGTGATAAGAGATACATGATTGAAAGACTTGGAGCCATGTCGAGAGCGGGGATTGGGAACATCGTGATCTGGATGAAGGGGAAGGAGATTTCCGAGAAGAAACAGGTGCTCAAGCGGATAGGGGAAAGTATCATACCCAGTTTCGGAGGTGAAGGCGAAGACGCCGCAAAGTAGAGCTTCCTTTTCTCTTTGCACTTCCAGGTCTTTCTGCATTCGCCCGAGGAGTTGAGTAGAGAATGCCGTCAGCAAATGAAGAATTGAGTTTCGTCTCCTGGAAGGAGGGATCGACAACTTGGAAACTTGGGAACCTCTTATCCTCTATATGCAGCAAATTCGGAGCACAGCTCAAACTTGTCTCAAAGGTCGACGACTCTGGAGGATTAAGCCTACCTCTGAGGGTTGCAAGAGGTGAGTTTGATGTAGTCGCTACCTACCCACATTCGGCCAAGTGGGCGTTTGATGGACTCTTTGCATACTCACAGGAAAAAAGAGCAAGCAACCTCCGCGCGATCGCGTTCATAGACAGACCGAGCTGGCTTGTCATCGCGCTTGCAAGGGACACCGGTCTTACGAGCATACGTGATATCAAAGAGCGAAAGTATCCTCTCAAACTGATCACGACCGCAAGGAAATCACTGACAGGAGACGTTGACAGAGATTGCTTCTTCTCAGCAAACAACTTGAGCGAGGAAGAGTTTTTGAATTTGGGCGGAAAGCTCTTCGAGATTTTCAAGGACATCGACAACTCCCAAGTTGGGCCGTACCTGAGAGATGGGAAAGCGGATGCAGTCGCAACCTACGGCGAACCTCTTCTACGATTCTGGCAGGAGGCAACGGTCTGGCGAGATCTGATTTTTGTTTCGCCCGAGCAAGGCGCGCTTGACCTCATTGCGAAGAAGTATCGCGTGGATCGCGGAACTATTGAGGCCGGGACTTTTCGAGGACAGACTAGTGATGTATCCACAATCGCCTATCCCGGATGGGTAATCGTATGCCGAGACGATCTGAGCGACACTATCGCCTACAACATCGCAAGGGAGCTCGATGTCGGCTCTGAATCTCTTGTCAGGTCTTCCGGCCGCTTTGCTTTCAATGGAAACAATGCATGGAAAAATACAGGAGTTCCACTCCACGGGGGAGCGCAGAAATACTATGAAGACAGAGGGTACCTCACCTAGGGCTAGTGGATTGCGAATTTGTTTTCTTTGTACTGCTCGATAGAGTGGAGAATCGCTCTTCGCCCAAGTACTTTTGCGTAAAGGGAGCCTTGCGCTGATTTGGACTTTAGCTTCTCGCTCTATCCAGAGAGCCTGCCTTCTTTCCTTGCCTGCGTGAAGCGGGCGGAGGAGTTAGGCGCTGAGGGCTGCTGGGTTGACGACTCTGGGCTGAAAAGAGACCCCTACGTACTGCTTACGCTGGCCTCGCAACATTCAACGAGGATTCGCCTCGGAACATGCACGACCAATCCGCTCTCAAGGCACATAGGAGTCACGGCTCGCGCGATTGCATCTCTAAACGAGGTGTCTGGCGGAAGGGCGGCGCTGGGGTTAGGGCGTGGCGAAGGCTCTCTCAAACCGCTTGGAATTCACCCGGTGTCACCGAAGGAACTAGGGGAGGCAGCACTTCTTCTGCGCAGGCTCCTCTCGGGCGAGAGCGTTGACAGCGGGCCGCAATCTGCATTCAGACTATTAAAAGCAAAGATGGCTTTCAAAGTTCAAAATAAGATACCTGTGTTCGTCGCCGCGACTGGGCCGGAGATGCTTAGGGTAGCAGGGAGAACGGCAGATGGTGTGATAGTCTCTGTCGGTCCAAGTTCCCGCGCAATAGAATATGCGCTCTCCCAAATCAAGCAGGGAGCGAAGGAAGCGGATCGGGACATTGATTCGCTTGAGATTATTATATTCCTTTTCACTTCAATCTCCGAAGATCGCGCTCAGGCGCTGTCGTGGGCAAGACCAAAGGCGCTGTGGTTCCTTGCGCACGCGCCTTATCTTGTATCATTACTCGGGGTTGATGACTCACTTGTCAGAAGCAAGTTAAGAGGAGTGGCGAAGGGCAAGGGGCTAAGCGAATTGCTGTCATCTGGTCTGGAGCTCGAGCAGATTGTCAGTGATGAGGCTATTGATGCCTTCACAGTTGCCGGCGGAAGCAAAGAGTGCGCGCAAAAGATCAGTCGCATAAAGGATATTGGAACAAAGCATGCTCTATTCTCAATAAGAGAAAACTGGGACTATGCCGCGAATGAAGTAGCAAACGTGATTCGACCCTAGTGGTCGTTATCGTTAATCTGACTACAAATCAAGCTGCGGAGAAATTGCTCGCGCTCAGACGGGTTCGCGTATCAGGTCCCACAACTTGTTCACGTACTCTACGGTGTCAGTGGGCTTGCGCGGATGTGGCAGGTCTATCCTGATTTCTTCTCTTATTCGCCCGGGCCTCTTTGTCATTACGATAACCCTGTCCGACAGATTCGCCGCTTCCTGCAAGCTGTGGGTTACGAGCAGTACCGTCTTCGATGTCACCGCGAGGATCTTTAGCAGTTCCTCGCCCATCAGCAGGCGCGTCTGTTCGTCGAGTGCTCCAAATGGCTCATCGAGGAGGAGTATGTTCGTATCCATGCTGAGGCACCTTGCGATCGCGGCCCTCTGCTTCATCCCCCCTGAAAGCTGGTGAGGATACTTGTCTCCAAATCCCAAGAGACCGACGAGTTCAATGTATTTCTTCGCGATCTGCCCGCGCTGCACTTTGGGAACGTTGCGTGCTTCAAGCCCGAGTTCGATGTTCTTCTGTACGTTCCTCCAAGGGAGCAATCCCGGCTCCTGAAAGGCAACGGCAATTCTTTCAGGCATCGGGCCTTCGACCTCCTTCCCTTCCACCTTTATGCTCCCCGAGCTGGGCAACAGGAGGCCAGCAATCATCGCAAGCATCGTTGACTTGCCGCATCCGCTCGGACCAATTATCGTGAGGAACTCCCCGCGCTTTATATCAAAAGTCATGGAGGAGACGGCTTCGATGGTTTCATTTCTAGTAGAGTACTTTTTGGAGACGTTGCTAACCTCAATCAATACCTCGGACATGTTTGTATCCTCCCCTAACGTCTCCAGAAGCTTAGCCTCGACTCAACATTGAGCAATGCCAGATTGACGAAGATCATAACTAAAGCAACGGTTGCTACGACGAAGTACAGGTCTACGACATTGAATGAGTAGCTTAATGTGTCTATCAGGTCGCCGACGCCTATTGTATTTAGAACGAGTTCGGCGACGAGCACGCCCAACACTACTTGAATTACGGCCTGGCGCAACCCTGAGAAGATTGCGGGGACGACCGAGGGGAATATCACCTTCGTGTACCTCTTGGTCCCCTTGATCCCGAGCGACGTTGAAACAGTCAGAAGGTGGCTATCGACTTCCCTGACGCCCGTCACGGTATTAATCAAAATCACAAACAAACCTGTAATTGCGCCATATACAATCACAGTCGTAGAGCCCAGTCCGAATAGTTTCAAAAATACTGGAAACAGTGCAATTTTTGGTATTGCGTAGCCCCAGACTATGAAAGGCTCGAGAACTTTGTAGACGTAGTTGCTGCGAGAGAGGAGAAAGCCTCCGAGGATCCCGATCACTGCGGCGATTGCATAGGCAATCAGAATTTCGTTGACTGTGGTGCCGAAGTAGTGGAGATAGCCGGGAAATGCGGCGAACGCGGATCTCGTGAGTAGTTCGGACGGCGCGGCGAGAAAGAGGTGGTTGACTATGTTCCAACTTCGAAGCAACTGCCACACCAGCAGGAAAAGCAGTATTATGACGGCCTGAACAGTCGCGCTCTTTAATCTGGTATCCAAAGAAAAAACCTCTCAAACCAATTTGAACTTGGTCTCTCTTGACTCTACGAATATTAGAATAAAGTTGACAAGCGTGGCAATCACGATTACAAGAAGTATGAGCGCGAACACGTAATCAATCTCAAGGAGATCTAGAGCAGTGACTATGAGCTGCCCAATTCCAATTGTGGAAGCAATGTACTCGCCTGCAATTATTCCGGCGAGCCCGAAACTGAACCCGAGACGCAGTCCGCTTGTTATGTACGGGATCGCGGAGGGTATTAAGATCTTCCTAAGGAGCTGCATTTTGGAAAATCCAAGGGATCTACTGAGCGTGACATACTCCCTAGGAACTTGCTTTGCCCCAGCCGAGCAATTTTCAAGTACCGCGAATAGTCCGACGACCACCCCGAAGATGACCTTGGATGCTATGCCAAGGCCGAAGATAAGGTAGATGATCGGATAGAGAACTATGGAAGGGATTGAGAAGAAAGCGATAATCAACGGCATTATCGAGACCTGTGCGAACCTGTTCCATCCAAGTGCAATTCCGGCCGGTATGCCAATAAGAGCAATTAACCCAAATGCAAGAGCGATTTCAGTGAGAGTTGCATACAGGCTGGGATAGAATCCGACGAGGCTGGTGTGGCCCCCGAATAAGTGGTAAAGGCTCTCTACGCTTGCAAGGGGACTAGAAAAGACGAGCGGATTGAGAATATTGTATTGCGAAAGGAGTTGCCAGATTAAAATGGCGGCTACTATCAGACTGAGGCGAACAACATTGTAATGGGGCCGCATCATCGAGGCTCAGAGCCGAGTGATCAGTTATTAAAGCTGATCTCCAGGAATTCTTTTTGGTCTTTGCTGCTTAAGGCATCAAGACTCGCCCAGTGATTTAGGCGCAGGAGGGTTCACTGTGTGATTGCTACGATATGTCAATTATAAAGCTAGTAATCGGGAAGAAATGAAAACCTGTGCGTATCCAAGATGAAGAAGTTGCCTAGTAACCTTAAATATCGTGCAAACGGGCGTTGATTGCATATGCTACGCGAAAAATTATTCCGAAATAAAGGATCAGGATTAGGTGTTTCGACAATTGCAGTGGTCGTAGTGATTGTCGTAATCATCGTGATCGCCGCAATTGCGGGAGTGATTTTGCTCAGCTCAACCACAACTACTACAACACCTCCGACAACAAGTTCGTATACTAGTGCTTCGACAACATCTTCTGTGCCAACGACTTCTAGCAGTTCAAGCAGCAGCAGCAGCAGCGCTACAACATCTGCTTCGAGTTCATTGACTCCAGTGACTTTCGGCTTATCAGTGGCAATCACGATAGAATATCTGCCGGAGTACGTGGCTGCTCATGGCGGATTCTGGCAGCAGCAAGGACTGAACGTGAATCTCCAACCGTTCCAAGGTGACGGAGCTCATATGCAGGCTGTCTCATCGGGACAGGTACAGATTGGTGAGGCCTCTTATGTTGGTGAACTGAACGCGATATCCAAGGGCGTTCCGATCAAGGCAATCGCGATGGGACTCCAGCAGGCCGACATGGTACTCATTGTCTCCAACACTTCAAAGTACACGGATCCAAGCCAGCTGAAAGGCGCAACGATAGGCGTGACGACGGCCGGCAGTGCGACAGACATGATGTTCCACCTCCTCGCTGCTCACTACAACTTTACAATTGGCACTGACATCAAGGAGCTCACTGCAGGCGGATTGACAAGCCAACTTGCCGCACTGACAACCAACAAGACCCAGGGCTTTTTCTGGACGTATGAAACTGGATACCAGCTTCAAACAAGTGGAGACGCGAGAATACTTCTCTTCATGAACACGATCATTCCAAACTGGGCGGAGAACACGATCTACGCTACAAACAGTCTGATCTCGCAAAACCCAACTCTTGTCAAGAAGGTCCTTCAGGGAGTGTACAACGCACTGGCATACATGGAGACAAACAAAACGTACGCCGTGCAGATGGCCGAGCAGTATATGAGCCTCAGCCCTCAGGCGGCTAACAAGACGATGACTGAAGCATTTGCATCAGGTCAGTTCTCAACCGATGGGAACTTTACCTCACAGATTATAGGCGGCATGAACCTCGCGAGAACCCTCATGCTCAATCTGAATATCTCAAGCAGCCTAGTCCCTGTGAACCAATCCTTCACTACGCAGTTCGTCCCAATAACCCCGCAGAATGTCAGTCCATCTCCGTCGGCAATTTTGCCTCGCTTGTTCGTAGCTGCGACAGCAGACTCCAAAGTCTAAGACAAATCCCTAGATGTAGAGAAGTAAGAGAGTGGGGCGGGAGAAGTAACTCGACTCTCTCCGTCAACACCTTTTCTTGCTCTACGTCTTTCCCTTTTTCTCATTCGCAAGTATAGTGTTGATGTTGAATTTTTCGAAGACTTACAGTTATTTTGTCTTCAAATGACCTGCCGGAAAAACACTATTAACCGTCGCGGAGCTCGTCCTTAACCTGAAAGGTAGTGGATACTATAGTTCTTGGCCAAAGACCTGCGTTCATTCATGGATTTGCTTAGACGAGATGCGCCAGAAGAGATAATCGAAATTGAGAAACCCGTGGATCGAGACCTCGAGATCACGGCGATAATTGGAAGGCTCGAAAAGGATCGACGATACCCACTCCTCTACTTCAAACACGTCAAGGGGTTTGACATGCCTCTCGTCGCAAACGTCTACTGCAGGTACAAGAAGCTCGCCCTTGCTATGGGAGTCAAAGAGGACTCAATCTTTCAGGAGTACCTCAAGCGCAAGGCAAACCCGACGGCCCCGAAGGAGGTGAGTAGCGGCCCGTGCAAGGATGTCATCCTCAAAGGGGATGATATCGACGTGACTAAACTTCCGGTGCCCAAGATTAGTCCGAATGACGACGCCCCTTATCTTGGAACTCCAGTGACTATATCAAAGGATCTCGACAACCCAATATTCCCGCTGTACAACCTGGGCATTTACAGGCACAGGATCATAGACAAGAAGAAGATTGGACTATACTACAGCTGGGGTAAGTACTTCCACTACCTGCACAAGAAAGCCGAAGACAGAGGAAAGCCATTCGAGGTCGCACTCGCAATCGGCCTGCACCCCGCAATCTGCATAGCCTCAATGGATCAGAACCACATGCACGAGTTTGAGCTTGCGGGATCGCTCATGAGCGAACCCGTGGAACTCGTCAAATGCGAGACGGTTGATCTCCACGTTCCAGCGCAGTCCGAGATTGTAATTGAGGGAATAATGCAGCCAGGAGCAAGGCAGAGGGAGGGACCGTTCGGTGAGTACCCGGGATACTACGGGCACATAGTGGATGCACCGTACGTGGACATCACGTGCATCACCCACAGAAACAATCCAATCTATCAGCACGCTTCTTCCGGAAAACACGCAGAGAACGTTTTCTTTCTTGGGTGGGAAGCTGACATGCTTTCTACGCTACGGAGATACTACCCGACGATAAGCAAGATTCACATGCCTTTCCACGTCGCGCCCTACTTTTGCTTCATATCTATGAGGAAGCTGAACGAGGGGGACGCTATAGGGGCCGGCACCGCAGCCGCCGGGATGCAGCCGCTGGTGAAGTACGCGGTAGTTGTCGATGATGATGTTAACGTATTTGATGAAAGGGAGGTTCTCTGGGCTATTTCAACAAGAGCTAGGGCAGATGAGGACTTTGTAATCATCCCGAGGTCAAAGGGAAACAGGCTTGACCCCACGACCTACACAAGAATGAAGACCAGCCGTGACGGCATGGTAACCAAAGTGGTAATTGACGCGACGGTAAAAACAGGACTCCCCTACGAGCTGCCAGAGGCAATTCACGAGCCAATGATCGACACCATCAACCTGAAGGACTATGGGATCAACGCATACTAGTACGCCCCTTTGTGGAATGCTGGTTGCTCGAATACCGCTCCGTACAACTTTGAGGGCACAATCATCACATCTTTGTTAATTAGTAAGTGCATAGCCCAACATTACCGCAAGCTGAGAAGTGAAGAATTCACCTTGCAAACACTTCGGCGACCCAAGATTTCTACGGCATTTACTCCTCGTTACAGCAACGATTACAGAATGGGTCTGATCGTGCCTTCACTCAACGTCACGATAGAGCCAGAGTTCAACGCAATTGTCCCGCACGACATCTCAATCCACGCGACGCGACTACTCCTAGAGCAGGGAGATACGAAGAGCCTCGAGCGAATGGCAAAGCTGACCGAGGAGGCCTGCGCTCTTCTTGCCTCGGCAAAGGTCGACATTGTGGTGTACGCATGCACCACGGGCAGTTTGGTCAGGGGGCTAGAGTGGGAATCGCAACTGGTCAAAAGGATGAAGTCTCAACTCTCCTGTCCAGTTATCACAACTGCGGGCGCTGTTGTCAAAGCACTGAGAGAGATGAAGCTAAGCAAAGTCGCTGTCGGCACACCGTACACCGATGAGCTCAACAAGGTTGAGAGAGAGTTTCTGGAATCAAACGGAATTGAGGTTACGAAGATCAAGGGGCTTGGCTGCGTCACGGGCGAGGACCTGCACAGACACTCTCCAGAGACCACGGTGAAGCTTGCAAGGCAAGTGGACAGCGAGGAAGCCCAGGGAATCTTCCTGAGCTGCACCGACCTGAAGACCGTGACGGTCTTAGAGTCGCTGGAGAAGAGTCTCGGCAAGCCCGTTGTCAGCAGCAATGCGGCGACTTTGTGGAACGCCCTAAAGGCGATGAAGTACAGGGGCGAGAAGAAGGTCTCTGGATGTGGTTCGCTGCTTCGGCGGGCCTAGTGCGAAGCACCGCTGCTTTCTTCCTCCTCCTCCTCGCCAATCTCGCGCACGAGTCTAGCTAGCTTTTCCTTGTCCTTGGTATACTCTACGTATTTTTTGAGGTAATACGAGGGCACGTATCTTGACCTGACCACAAAGTTGAGTATGTTCACCAACGAGCCGTGGACCTCCGCGGGTATGGCGTCCACGCCGGCTTCCGCGAGCCCCGAGGCCGGATTGATGAACCCAAGCTCGGCCGACTTGCGTATCAGATACTCCTCCATCGGTCCATCGTGGAGAAGCTCTGGCGACTTCAAATGGAACGATATCAGTGCCTCAAGCGCGGAGGCTCCCCAGTTCGAGGTTCCGGTCACTATGAGAGATTCTGTGGACACAGAGGACGCGACGCCCCCGTGGCACGGACACCCGCACTCCTTGCCAGTTGGCAGAAGGTCTCTGACGCTTTCCTCGATGCACCCCATGCCTACTTCGTTCCCCGCGTCGCCGATTCCAATTGTGGGGATGCCTACTTCCCTTGCAGCGTCTATTAGGGCGTCAACCTTTGCTGATATCGGTGAAACGTCTACCCCGACGCCGCTGTGAAACACGCCCTTGGAGTTTGGTGAGGCCTTTTCGATCGAGATTACGGCGCACGGCGAGGTTTTCGAAATCAGTTTGTTCGCCTCGCTCTTTGCCTTGCTTGCCTCCAGAGTAAATCCCTCGACAACCGCCCTTCGCGGTGCCCTTGCTGCCTTTGAGTAATCCCTCACTCTGAATCCGGAAAACTCTATCAAACTCCGCATCTTGGAGGCGCAGGATGGCTCGGTAACTATGATTGGAACAGCGTCCCAGGCAAGGTTGAGCGATCTTGCTAGGGTAGCCGCGCCGACCGGACCGTCAGTCTCGGCCTCGATCCACGGAGGGACGACAAACCCTGTTGTGATTATTATGGAAGAACCCTGCCCAGCCTTGTCCACACTGCGCGACAATCTCTCGTAGGCGTCGTAGCTGAGCGGCCTTCCGAATTTGGATCTGGCTGCAGCGTAAAGGTCAAGCACGACCGGCCTCTTGGCTAAAGAGGATCCGGAGAACACGGGTACGGAGACCAAGTGGTCTATGATTTCAGCGATGTAAATCAGGTCAGTGCCGATATTATTCTGGGGTTGTTGCTGAGCGACCATCTCTATACTCCATCTCTCTCTCGCGTTGTGTGATTTTCAAAGGCTCGATTTTAAGAGTTGGGCGACGCGACTACGTAAATGCTCTGGGGCCGTGGAGTACTTTTTTTGAACAGTCGCATTCAAGTGTGATCACAACTTTCTCGTTTTGAGCGGAAAGATAGGTTCAAGAAATGACAACTTGCGGAAATCTGGAATATTTTCTGTGTAGATCGTCTTTACGCCAAAAATGTTCCATTGTGGCTACGATATTCTGGATCGAGACAACGGCATCAAAGCGACCTTCAAGATCATCCCTGATAATCCCGGCCGCAGATTTTTGGTAAGAGGAGTGACTATGATGAGCACGAACGAGTATATTGGTGTCAATCAACGTCTTCATGGATTGTCTTCCTCCTGATAGGGGACTCTGCATGCAGAGGCCTCGGGTTTTCCAGCTGCGTCAACAAGAGATCCTTTGCTGAGCTCTTTCGATTGATCTTGAGCTCGACGGTGTCTTCTCCGCTAACCAGGTACTCCACCTTGGCTCCGTCCTTGAGATGGAGCTTCTTGACTACCTGGTCTGGCACGCATATCTTCTTCTTCTTGTGGTAGGTCGCCTGCATACCCAAAACTCTATTCGAATCGTAATGACTTAGGATTTACAAGTCCGCTGTATCTTACCAAGAAAGCGACGTTTTCCTGCCAACCTTCTCTGCATGTCATCCCTTTTTAGTTTCAATTTTCTATTGTCAAGCTGTTTTGAACGACACGATTCTAAATCATGTAGCTGACACTACCGCGTTCGCTCAACGACAAACTGGAGCACTGAGATCCTCTTCCGCTTTTGTAATTCTTCCCTGCCTCTTTCAAGGGCTGGTGCTATTTGGTCTGCTCGTTCGACCATTTGAAAGTGGCCGTCGAAGGCCTTAACCGTCGCACCGAGCTCATATTGTTCGAACTCTGTTCCCGGAAATTTGTGTTTCTTAGCCGCGAGTCCCGTCGGATAAACATCAACTGCAGATTCAGAGGAGGACATCCACCCTCCGTTGTCAAATATTGCAACCATCACGGGACAAGAGTGCGCAAGATAGTAGAAAGCCTCAGGGACGCCGAACATGAATGCTCCATCTCCGACGGTGGCGACGGCATCCGTGCCCGTGGCCATCTTTAGTCCTACGGCGGCTCCCATGGCCCAGCCAAGATAACCGACCGAGAGATTCGCGTAGTATGTTCCGTATCTATCCAGAACGCAGTAGTTTGGGTCAAACGGATACTCGTTAACTATTGTCAGACCTAGCTTGCCTATTTCGTGGGACAGCAACCTGGGGTGGATCCTAGTCTTTGACCTCTTCCACTGCCTGATCTCCCTCCCTTTCTCCCTCTGCTGCTCCTCCCTCAACTTCGAAATCGGCTCCTCGTCCTTCGGTTCAACTCTATCCATTAGGGCATCGAAGAAGTGGTTGACGCTGGACGCCACGCTCAGGTCGCTTGGAAAGGAGTAGAAGGGGATGTACTGGTGCCCTGGGTCTGTATCCACCTTGATCACCTTTGTTGTGGCAGGAAGTTCGCCGACCCTAGAGGGAATCCACGGGACTTCGCACTCTACGACCAAAATCAGATCCGCCGTTCTCTTGAGGTCGTACCTGTCAAGCGCCATCTTTCCCGACGACGGATAATTCAGTGCCTCGCCCGCGTAGTTGACTACGGGGACATTCTTTGCGTCCGCAAAGGCTCTGAGCGAGTCAAACCACTTTCTCTTCCTTCCGGCTCTCCAGGTAATTATCACTGGGTGCCTTGAGGCGTTGATCATCTTGGACGCCTCTTCGAGTGCTTCAGGGGAGGGGCCGGGTTCGTATGTGCCTAGTCTTACTCGGGATGCGGCAGTACCTGCCTTCTCCACCGTGACCTCTCTTGGGAGCATGAGGTAGACCGGGCCGCACGGCTCGCTCGTTGCAAGCTGAAAGGCCCTTGAGACAGCCTGAGGGACCTGCTCGGCGCGACGCACTTCATAGTCCCACTTGGTCCACTGTCTGACAATTCCGCCCTGGTCTCTTGTCTCCTGAGTCCAGTGAATCATTCTGTTCCTGCTTGCCGCGTTCCCCTCCTCCGTATAGGGCGTACGGCCGGCTATCAGAACCAGAGGTATCTTTGAGCCGTATGCATTCATCACCGCTCCGACAGCGTTCGCGGTACCGGGAAGCGTGTGCACGCCAACGACGCCAACCTTTCCTCCAAGGGAGTAGCCAATCGCAGCGCCGACCGCGGGGATTTCGTGAGGAACGATGACGAGCTCGGGTCCGACCCCGCGGACCTTCTCCTCGATTATCGCTGCGTAATCGCTACCAGAAACTGAAAAGATCCTGTCTACGTCGTGTTCTTCTAATGACTTGAGGAAGAGGTAGGCTCCTGACTCTTGGGAATGCTGGTGAAGCTTCTTTTCGTTCCTAGTTTTTTTCTTCTTCCCATTATTATTCAGGTTCAGGTCGCCCTTTTTTCTGCTTACTTACTTGCCGATTCCTCTTCTTGCTTCGCTTACGTACTTTGCTAAATCTATATCATCTTGGCCCGGCGTGTACTTTCTCACTTTTTCCTCGGGAGCGTCCAGCGGAGCGGTCGCATCTATCCCAACCTTTGATTGGTGCAGGTGATGTAGGTCGCGAGGAAACCCTCTCGCCTCGGGGATGACGAAAATCCCTCTGTCCGGCCTGCCCCTTGTGACCATTGCCCACCAGACGTCATCCAAGTCGAAAGCATTGACGTCATCGTCAACGACGACGCAGTACTTGAGCCAGGAGTGGGCCCCGAAGGCACACATCGCGGCGTTCTTCGGCTCTCCCTCGAATCTTTTCTTTATCGAGATAACGCACCCGAGAAGCGAAGGAGTGTTGCTCACGGTCTTTATCTGGTAGCCCGCATATTTTAGGGCGCGGTAGAGGTGCGCTTCCCTCGAAAGCGCGAGGAGATGAATGTACTCCTTTGTCCCTGCCTGGATTGTGTGGTAGATCGCGTTCTTCCTGTGAGTTATCGCCTTCAATCTGAACACGTGGTTCTTCGCTTGAGGTATGTAGAACTGGAAGACATCGCCGTAAGGCCCTTCCTCCTCCCTGACGTTTGAGAGCACCTCACCTTCGAGTATGATTTCTGCGGAGGCTGGAACGTTCACGTTTATTGTCTCGCACTTGACGAGATCGACGGGGCTGCCTGCGAGTGCGCCGGCGAGTTCAAAGTGATCCGTCCCGAACGGAAGGGTGGTCGACGCCGCGATCATCTCGAAGGGGTGAGCTCCGATGACTATTGCGACTTCTAGATTCTTTCCCTGCTGTTCGGCCTTGCCCTGGATCACTCCGAGGTGCTGCGGAGCCATCATTCTGATGCCAAACTTTTTCGGTTCCTTGAACTGCATCCTGTTGAACGACATGTTGGTGTAGCCTGTCTCGGGGTCCTTCGCGATTGCCATCCCGGCCGTGATGAATGGTGCAATGTCTCCAACTGCATGAGTTACGATTGGGAGAATGGAGGCGTCGGCCTTGTCGCCCGTGAGGATAACTTCCTTGACGGGCCCGCTCGCGACTATCTTGGGCTTGATAGGGTTCTCTGCTCTCTTGACATACTCGGGTACGGTGTCCGCCTCAGAGGTGCCGAGCAGCATTGAAAACATCTTTCTGGAAACGACGATGTTTGCGACGACGTCAAACTCGCTCCCCTTGACGTCGTGGAATATTATCGCCTTGTTCGCTTTTTCAGCTGCCTTTACAACAGCCGAGAGCTCGAACTTTGGGTCGACCTGCCTCTCGACGTGAAGCAAAAGCCCGGCAGAATCGAGCGTTTCGAGGTACGATCTTAGATCGCGTTGTCGTTGCTGTTCTTGTAACATGGAAAATACAAGGATCACTTCTATACTTGCTTTCTTTGTTCGAGAGGCGTATATTCCTATGGGGATTATATCTTTGATCTCATACTGATGTAGGAAAGATTTTTGCGACGACGGCCTCGGAGAGACAGAGAGTGAGCGATATACACGGTAGTCGCGCCTGTGTAAAAGCATTCGAGTGGCCTATGAATATGGTCGGGAATTTGGTTGACACCTAACGAACGTTCTGAAAAACTCCTGGCAAAGCCTGCAGGGGATACAATAATTGTGGAGTTCTTGCACTGTTCCATTGAATTCCTCGCTCCGGAACCTTCCAATGGCTTGTTGTGCGAGCGGCGGAATTTCCAAATCATCCTCGAAAATCCGAAAATCCAACTTGTTGCCCTAATACTTTCTTCAAAGTTAAATGCGAGCTTCCTTGCTCACGGTTTCCCGCTTTAAATACCAAATTAGCTCCGTTACGTACCCCCCTCTAGGGGGTACCCCCTCGCTTTCTCGACAATTGTCGAGAATGTTGTATCGGAAGGCACGTAACCCTGAGAAGTGGGATATCTTTAGATCCTTGATAACGGCGGGGTACGTCGCAATGGTTCATATCGGATTCCGAATCACTTTGGTACCGTCATAGGAATGGTTCCAAAAGTGGGCAGGTGTATGGAGAGATAACAAGATCGCATCGCCCACCACGGGCATGGAGAGCACCGTTTGTCTTTTTTCTTTGTTTTGAAATACTCCCAAGAGACAAGGACGTTCGGGCTCTTTTAACCCTGATCAAATGTGATCACTTACGTACGTGATCACGTAAGTACGCAATTTCGCGAAAGCAGAAATAATGGAGAGTATCAGAATCTAGCGAGCATACGCTTTTCTCTCCTTTTTCCAATCAGGGTAACATTCCAGCCGCAAGCAACAGCTCTGCATTTTACTCCTTCGAAGTACTATCATGATTGATTTACGCTAATCTCGTGATACCACGCATTAGGGCGCCGAACACCAAAGGGTTGAGTGTGATAGTTTCACAGGATCAACCAAATTCGTTCGTCACAACTGCGAAACTGCGCCAAGCGGCCTACCTAATCGCGTCGAATTGAATTGTATCACTGCTCGGCACTCGTATCCGGAGACTGCATTAACACCCATGTGTCATAATCTCCGATGAAAATCCAGCTTTTCTAGGGTAATGAAACCACAAAAGCTAACTCATAGAAACATCGGTTGAAAAGCGCCCTTTGACTTCTTGGATCGAACTTCGAATTATTCCCAAGACAACAGATTACATACGTGTCCAAGAATGTACGTCCACTCTAACAAGTCCGAGGAGCTTTCGGAGGGCCTCATGAAGTGAAATGTAGCTATGCATCCGCTTTGTCCAGACTTGCAAATATTCCGGAACTTGTCACAAATGCGGTTGGAAGGTTCAATTGAGAGTAAACCTATAGGTTTACTCACGTGAATTACTTTTGTCGGTAGTAACTGTGAAGGTTTCCGATGAAATAAAGAAAGACATGGAGAAACGCAAGAAAAGAATAAACTGGGCAGAGGAAATCAGACAGTTCATTTCAAACAAGATCGAGGAAGGTCAAAGACGACAGAATATCGAAAAAGCCGACAAGCTTCTTCAAAAGTCACGCAAGTTGCCAAAAGGAACGGCTGCGAGGCTCGTGAGGGAAGATCGTGACAGTCATAATTGACGCCTCTTCTTTGACCGCGTTTCTTTTAGAAGAAGAAAACGACGACCAAGAGAATATTCGGAAGCTTTTGATCCAACGAGTGTGCGCAACAGAGCTCGTCATAACAGAGTCATGCAACGCCATTTTGACAGCGATTCGACGGAGACCCATTAACGAAGAACAAGCTGAAAAGGCCCTTGAGGTTCTGCTCAGCTTCATTGATACAAACATCAAGATCTTCAAGGAATCAGAGTCTCTTCTGAACGAGGCTTAGCAAAATGCTAGAGAAAATGGCATGGCCATTCATGATGGCATCTACATAGCGCTTGCAAAACAGCTTCACGGTTCTCTTTCTTCGCGAGATCCAAAACAGATCGAGATAGCGAAGAAATCAGGTGTAAGGGTAATCTAGTTCTTCGATGTCTAATCTCGAGTAGTTTGCGTGCAAAAAAATGTCAGGGATTTGAAAGCGATCCAAAAATATATGCGACACTACCCTTGGACTTCGTTCACATTGCATCATCCGGAATACGCAATAGTCTTAATGCATTTAAGTAAGAAGTTTCTTACCTAAATGAGTAACAGTATGGCTCAACAGGTTAAGTTCAAAACAATAAGAATCTCTGAAAAGGGACAGGTAGCGATTCCAGTAGAGATCCAACGCGAAATGGGCATAGAAAAGGGGGATGAACTATTACTGATAAAGAAGGGAGAGAAGATTATATTGGAAAAGCCAAAGAAATTCAAGCGTACTTTGGCGGATGAGTTTGAGGACGTGCAACAAATTTCGGAATCCACGCTGAAGAAGGTCTGGCTCAACAAGAGTGACGAAATCTGGAATAGCTATCTTAAAGGCAGTAAGAAATAATGATGGTAGTCCAACAACGGGATATTGTACTACTCAGGTTTCCATTTTCCGACTTGCAGGGGTCGAAGGTAAGGCCTGCTCTTGTAATTTCAAATGATTCATACAATTCGAAATCTGGCGATTTCATCGCAGTAGCAATTACTTCAAACCTGAAGACTAGGGGCTATTCTATTCCTCTAACCAATGAGGATCTACAAGAGGGCAAATTGATTGTCAATAGCAAGATTAAACCTGACAAGATATTTTCTGCTAACAAGAAGCTTGTTCGAATGAATATAGGCAAAGCCAAGAATGCTATTCATCAAAAAGTGATCGGCTCGATCTCTGAGATAATTGGACTAGCGGCTGATTCCGCGAGCTGAATGTTCCATCAAGGATCGTTTCTATAATCGCAAAGAAAACCGTCAGGGATTTGAAAGCAATCCAAAAATATCCCTCAATTGCATCTTACCATGTGCCACTTATTACTCCGAGACCACGTTTGCTAGGTCGTCGGGGTCAAGGGTTAACTCCTTGAATTTTGTAACAATCTCTGCGTCCATCGTCACGAGCTTACATTTTGAGGCCTTGGCAACTTGAACGTAGGCTCCGTCGTAAAATGTAACGTTATTTTTTGAGGCGGTTTCGTAGACTTCCTTCATATTCCTAGCTTCTTCCTTGTTCATGGAGTCCAGTATGATCTGCCATGAAGAGAGTAGCTTCGAGGCATCCTTCACTTTCCTGTCATACAGAACGACGTTTCCCAGTTCGTACTTTGTAAGATCCATGATAGTCAGTCTTGGCAATAGCTTGAGAGACCCATCGCTGCTCATGCGAATCAGCATTGGGTAGAGCGCAGAAGTATCGACCATGTACCTGCTGTCTATGCCGTCTTTCGTCTCTTGCGAGATTCTCTTACCCTCTTCAACTATTCCTCTTCACTCGTCCCGCTCATCTCTCGTTTGACTTCTTCTATTGCCAAGCGTACCATTTTCTCCCTCTTCTCTTGGATGGCTTTCTCCAGAGCATCTTCTACGGTATTTCGCACGTCAATCCCAAGACGCGCAGCCTCTTGTTTGACTTGGCGCCTGATCCTGACCGAAATAACTTCGCTCAAATTTTTTCGCTCTTTCCTGTCGGAGCTGTATGTTTACACTTTTCGTAAGATTACATCTAATGTTTACGTACGTTGCTCGGAAGTTTCGAAAAAAGAAACTCGCTGTCATGGGAGATCAATTCGGGGGATCTTCCAATGTCAGACGCGTTAATTTCCGCAACATCTCGCCTTTTGACAGGCATCAGAGTATTCAGTGATGATGAGCACTTCAAGGGACTCGAAGGAATGAAAGTTGCGTAGGTAGAATGAGAAGACGCAGTCAAATCTAGAATAGGAAAACACCTCTCAAAATGAGGATTTTTGTTAACACTATTTAATCGGGCAATCATCTTCCTCTTCTCTTGTTTACAGAATCAAGCTTCGCTCCCAATTCGTATGAAATATTCAGCAGACACTCCCACCTTCTTGCGACATGATAACAAAGGAAAAGGGAAAGATAGCCACAAAGGTATTCTGAACATTTCAAAATTTCAACCACACCATGGGATCTTACTGGTTTTTCCTCGACAAAAAGGGAAATGTTTTTTCTGACGCTCGACCGTCAATGAGGCTGACTTGCCCAAGTACACCATAATACCAATCGGTTTCGTCAAATCCAAAATCAAGTCAAGACGCGATGCTCCCCGATTCTATACGGAAGGAGCTCCTTCGGCTTTCTTAGAAATTATACCCAAGTATCGGCGGGGAGTCAGTCGAATTGAGGTGAACAATGAAATCATAGTGATCACTTGGTTGCATCGCGCGCGCCGAAGCGTCCTCCAGACCCATCCGAAGGGTAACATGTCTCTACCCTTGACCGGTGTCTTCCTGACGCGCTCGCCCGACAGGCCCAATCCTTTGGGGCTGCATCGATGCAAGGTTCTTGAAGTAACAGCTTCTGGCCTTCGCATCGAGCCAATTGAGGTTATTAATGGAACACCTGTGGTCGACATCAAGCCGGTGGTGTCAGAAGCGAAAGACTACTAGTTGATTGCGACCGTGAGTTGGAATTAGGAGGCTCCAAGGCTCAAAGTTTCTTCAATATTGTTCGGTCTCAAGGTTGCTGATCGAAGATGTTCGGCCAAACTCGATTGCTTTATCCTCTTTCGCATTGAATCCAAAAATTATTGATTCCGATTTATTTTCAGAAGATGCTTTCGCAAAAGCATGGAAGCGATCCAAGCGAAAAGCGGAAATGGTAATACAGGAAGAGTCAGAGCGAGAGAGCCGCAACCGATTAGCGTCCCACCGGATGTTAGGTGAGTTTATGAATCCAGCGAAAAACGTCGACGAATACATAGAAAGCGCCCCTAAGGAAGTTCAGCCGAAACTCAGGGAGATAAGGGCGGCTATCAGGGAGGCTGCCCCGGATGCTATAGAGAGCATCAGCTACGGGATGGCCTTTTACAGTTTCAGGGGAGAATCTGGATTCGGCGCACGGCTCTGCTACTTCGGGTTTTTGAAGAGCAAGAAGAAGAAAATTGTCTTCTATACCCGCCCAATGTTCCTTGAGGAGTACATGGACGAGGTGGAAACGTACTTGTCCTCCAAGTCAGCTCTCCAATTCCATTTGGACAGGCCGATCCCGGTTCAGCTGATAAAAAAGTGGTCAGAAATGGGATAAGAAAGCACTTGGTCACGAAGCAGTAAGTAGCAGTCTGAATCAGGAAAATACTATTCTCGTCAACTAGAAATGAAACTGATCCTGTTTCCCTTGAAGGTCGGAATCTATAACGACTCGGATTAATCTCGCCTCAATCAATCATGATCAAAGTATACAAAGAGTTCTGAAGACCTTTCAGGCGAAAACGAACCTTCAACTCCTCTGGCTTAGTGTATAAGCTCCTTTGGAACTCCCATTACCACTCTAGCAGCAGTATCAGGAGTAAACTGTCTGCCATTACATGCTGCGATTACGAAACGCGCACCGCCTATCTTGGAGTAACTGTCACGGAGAACGAAGAACAAAAGGGGACCTTCGTCCGAGCCTCTGGAAACACGAACTGTACTTTCCAAGGATGCCCCTTTGCCTACGATGAGATTTCCTTTCTTATCAAAAGTACAGAGAGCCGAGCTTCTCGGCTTTATTGACTTTCTTGCTTTCGTTTTCCCTTTTTTCTTGAGTGCATAGTAGGCACTTAAGGCAGTAACGCCTAACTTTTTAGCAATCTCCTTGTAATTCAAGCCCGATTCTGCAAGTCTCAGGGCCTCTGCTTCCTGAGCGGGCGTAATTTCTGACTCTTGGGACTCGTCTATTAGATGATTTGTGTCTCTACCGGTGCCCGCAATCCAAAAAGAGTAATCGGTCTTTCCATTTTCATTGAGTTTTGCTTTGAGTGAACTGTCTGAGGCGAGAGCAGGAAGTAGAAATTGGTATGTAAGCGGGATTAATTTAGGTTCCAACATGCGGTCTTTTGATTGTGAGGCGTTTGCCTTCTCAGATAACATGTAAATTGCTATTCCATTTGCCCTTCCAATCTCATGAAATCCTAGTTCATTTCGTTTCTTTTCCATTGCCTCAGTTTGCTGTCGTGGTGTCACGATATCACCGTAAATCTAGATTGTTCTAGTTTCCAAACTGAATGGATTTGTATTTGAACGTACGCCTGAATGAATTAAGCAAAAGTGAAGCCATCGTGCCTGACTCGCCTACCGCGAGATAAAATCGATTCGCGCTTATTAAGAAGATGTTTTGGCTGCTGTGTTGCACGATTCAAGCACGTAGTCTACTAATTTTGTCTCAAGTGTGCTTGTACTGAGGCGCCCAATCTCACGGCATGTCAGACGACAGGAATTGGAGCA
>JAJPHP010000057.1 GCA_021325255.1 Nitrososphaerota archaeon
CGGAGCTGAGAAAGCTCGCGTCCCAGAGCGATAGGGTAGCATCAGCCATGCGTAACGCAAAGATTCCCCTCCCACCAATATCGCATTGCTAATCCAAAGATGAATAGGCGCTTTCCAATGGTTGAGAGTTCGATGAGCTCAATCAAAGCTCTGCAGTGTCAAATGCCATAGCGCCTTTTAGATCTGAGCTCATCTTTCCTTCTCTCCTGGATCAGTTCTTCGTATGCTCCCTTCATTCGCGTCTCGGGCTGGCAGGCTCTGTCGAATAGTTCGGGCTTTGTGAGATTCTTTGAGAGTAGGAACTCTATTGCTTCATTGAGATCAACCCGCCGCCCCAACTTGATTTGTAGCTCGGATGCAACCTTTAGGAGCTTGTCCCGAACATCTTCAGTGACCGATATCGTGGTGGTCAATGCTTTATAGGCTATAGTGACCATGGGCAGTATAATTGTTACTGAACTTCTGCGGCAGGGGAAGAATTACGGGAAAAGCCAGCCCGCTTTACGAACATGCGAGTGACTATCGCTCTTATCCCCAGCAAAGATCCTGGTAGGCGCAGCTTCTGCAGTACCGCTTTCTCGAGGCTTCGGGTGGACTGGGAGAAAAGTTTACTTCCTTTATCCCGCGCAGAGCTTCCTCTAATTGAGCCACCCTCTCCTGAGTTAGCTCGACATCGACGTTTTGCTTCAAGAGAGGATAGTGCAGAACTCCGCGTGAGCTGTTGACTCCGTAATTGTTTCTCAAGTAGTACATGTAGTAGAGCAGCTGGAACAGGTGGGCGTCCTGCATCTTCTTTGATCTTTTTACTTCGTGGATTACGATTTGCTTTTGTGGAGCGGGTGAGGGTTCTGTTTGAAGTTTTTGACGCCCCTCTTCTTCTTTCTTTTTGATTTCCTGGGTTGGATCTCGTGGACCAATCACCGGTAGGCTTGATTGAGACGGTTGTTGTGAAGGAATGTGATCGCTTGCAAGCCTCTTTGTCTCGAGAAAATCAACCTTGATCCGATCCACCTGCACCTCCTTCATCTTCCTTTGGTATCTGTTCTCATGGAGCAGTTTTCCCAACTTTACAAGGTCGGACTCCGGTTCGAGTTCGATGTTGTGAGAAAATAGCCAGAGTTTTCTTTTGCAGATAAAGTAGTAGTTGATCTGGGAGCCGGTGAACCTCTGTTCGTCATCAATTCTATTGTCGTAGGCTTGCTGCTCGTTAGAAGAGTACATTGCGGAGACTGGGCGCTACCTGAAGAGGATTGACTGGCATCATAAAAGAGCATTGTCATGGCGGGAAATAGCCAAGATACTCTTAGAATCTTCAGAATAGCTGTGAGGTCGTCGGCCAGGATTATCTGTTACATCGATGTACTCTGAATTCATCAAGAGCTTGCTCAATATGCGAGGAGGGTATCTATCAGAGGAAAAGATTACCAAAGATGTTAGATTATATTAGATAAGACCTATTGGATTACGCACAAATCCTTTGTTATCGTACTTGTCCGGTATGTCATCTCTTTCGATCAAATAGATTCCATGAATTGGATCATTCAAATGCGAAAGGTAAGGATCAGGAACATTGATTACGTAGCGGTAAAAATCTGGACGAATCCTCAGAAATTCTCGTCGTGATTCTCCCCGTTCCATATTTTCTTTTTTCCATATCTGGTTGAATTGTTCAAATAGTCTAGAAGCATCTCGGTCAAGTTCGATAAATATGCTGCCACGAGGATCCTCGTCAATCAGCTTGAAGTCTTGAAGCTTCTCATAGTCTAATGAAAGGATCCCGTCGAGTATTTTCTGCTCTTTCTTTTGAGATCTAAGGCTCCTCATCTTATTGTAGTATAGATCGGACAACTCTCGAAACGTCTCGCCGTTGTATGACGCGAGCATGTCTTCCGTCTTTTGTATAGATACATTACCATACACTTTTCTCGCGAGAGCGATACCCGCGTCATCTACTAATTTGAAAATCTTAACTACGCTTTCATCTCTAGGGCGTAAACCATGTCTGTTGCATCTTCCAGCAGATTGAATTATCGAATCGAATGGAGCGAGATCGCGGAAAACCAAATCGAAATCAATATCCACTCCCGCCTCGATTAACTGAGTTGTTACAAGAAAAACAGGTCTAGCTTTCGGCGGATTCTGACGATTTTCTCTCATTTGGATTAAAAGCGAAGCAAGCCTATCCTTCCTTTCCTTGGGAGTGACCTCCGCAGACAAGTAAAAGAGGTCATGATCAGTCAACTTACCTTCCAACTTATCGAACAAGGCACAAGCTGAGGAGATTGTATTTACAACTACCATTACGTTTCGATACAAAAGTATGCTATTGAGGGATTTCAAAATTTCATGTGCAAACTGCTCGATCGTGATTGCTCGAGTTTCATCATACTTGAAGTCTGACACATCAAGCGTACATGTTTCTTCACCAGTTAGAGCCCCATCGCCATCAAGGATCTCGGTAACTTCTTGCCTATCGAAGATAAGCGGCTGAGTCGCTGTCATAAGGATAAACGTGATTTGATAGTTTTGGGAGAGAAACTTTAGTGCCTGTCGGATCAAGTTCCAGTATTCTGCCGGAATAGCCTGAACCTCATCTAATATGACAATGCTTCCTGCCAAATTGTGAAACTTGCGGAGCTCTTTCGAACCACAACCAAGTATGGTGTATCCAAACTGGATAAGCGTCGTGACGATGATTTCAGAATTCCATGCTTCGATTAGAAGCTCGCTCTTGTCTGTTGAGAATTCGTTCTCCTCATTTTTGTAAACCATCTCGCACAAATGGTTGTGAGCAAGTATCAGATCCGACCTCGATGAGGCTGATCCTAAAGCTTCTTTGAACACCTCGAAATTTTGATCAATGATACTCAAGAAAGGTGCGACGTAAATAATCCGTGGATTGAGATAACTTGCCCTCATTCTTTCCCTTAAGCGCAAAGCAAAGGAAAATCCGGTCAACGTTTTGCCTGACCCGGTTGGTGCCGTCAAGGCTATGATTCGTTTGTCTAAAGGGATATTTTCCGCCTTTCTCATTACATTGTCAAAAATGGCTTCTCGCATTTCCACAACGCGCGGGCTCCCAGTCTGTCGGAATCGTTTTTGGATTGCGTTTATATTTCTCCTAATATCGTTAAATGGTAGCTCTAATCTTTTCGGCACTTCCAACTCTGCTGCAGATAATCTATCTGCATCAATCAAAATGGAAAATAGATTGGCAATAGCATAGAACTCACCAAGATCCTCAGATTGGTAATTGATTTCACTTTGAAGTCTGACGAACTCTCGGATAAGCGAATGATACTTTGCCTTGAACTCAGAAAATATTGGAAAACCCAAGGATTTGCAAATATTATCCAGCTCGATCAAATGTGGAGCGTCGATCGATACAATTTGGTCAGAAATGATTGAAGCAATTGATCTAAGACTGGTTGCAGCAGTCGTAGGAGATCGCAGAGACCCGTGGTGAGCGATCACGCACAGGGCAGCCAATGTCGAGAGTCTCTGTGCATCGGTTCGGGATCCGAACAAATTTCTTGCTACATAATATGCGTAAATTGCAGAAAGTGGACTGTGACTCTTCCTCATTCCTGCGTTGTTTCCGTTCGGTGTGATATAGTCTTGGAAATACTTTGAAGCCTTCCCAATATCATGCGACCCTGCGATGATTTTGTAGAACAAGGATTGCCATTCTTGATTTATGATCCGGTTTGATCGTTCAGTATTCTCTGAGGACTTTGTTATGATGGATTGTCCTTTGCGCAATACATCATGAAGGTGATCCCTGAGTAAGAACTGCGTTTTTTCACGTTCAGGACGCGCTTGGAGAGGATGATGGGATGAAAACAACATTCACCTCGTTTTTACTACCATGAATTACCGAATACGAGATGCCTCTTGAAAGTATTGGTTGCCCGAGAATAGGACTGTAAACGGCCGAATAGTATCCCGATGGCTTTCGTTCTTTGTCAACATGGAGCGGAATATTTTGCTCTATCGCATACCGAAAACCGGTTTCTACCTTTACTTGAGGGATCCTGGTAAAGAAGGGAATGATTGAATGTATCCTGATTTCCTCATCTTCTTTCGCTGTATGCGCTGAAAACTCACAATCATCAACAAGATCAAAATTTGCAATCATATTGCTTGAACCAAGATAGGGGGTATAGTAAGTCGAATGCCCTTTGAGGTTAGTGCTCAGCTCTTCGAGTACCTTGTTTAGATTCGAAGAGAAATAAATCCGATAGGATGGTTCGATCAGTATTTCTACACTTCTGGGAACGGGGGTATGTTCTAGCGATCCCCCACCTGATTTCAGATAACGCCCAACCCGCTGCGTCCAAAAGTCTGATGTAGTATAAGAAACTCCAAAAGGTAATTTTGTGATTCGATCTTTGTCCTCATCCTTCTGTTTAATAAGAGAGATCGCGATTTGAGCATTCCAGAGTAATCCAGGATAGTCCTCACTGCTGTAGCCGCAAATCGCGCCCACGAGGCCCTCGATAGCACTGCGGGTTATGAATGGATGGCTAGATGCGGTCGTTGTTGTATAGTGTCGCCGGAAATAGGCGAACCGCGACCATACGTCAAAGACAAGAACACGGGCCATTGCATCGTTCGGCTTCAATCAGAGAGTTGGGAAGTTAGTTCGTTATCCTTGAAAAGTTCAGAGAGCTTTCCTAGTTTTGAGCCTAGTTTACAAATAAGATCGGGGCTCGCTCGATAATCAATTCCATCAAGAACTGAACCATTCGATTGAATAGTGTTACCGATGGCGGAAATATCAAGAACAACTTGTGAGATATCTTCCAACTTAGACAGGTCGATATCTGGAGCTGAAGGTGACGGAAGGAGTGAAATTCTGCGATCGAGATCGCCAATGTAACCCAAAGGTTTCTTGTAACGCATCCGTAGCAATAACCTGGACTGTTGACCATATTTCGAGGTAGTCGAAAGACTATTCGTTCCATGCCAAATTGCACCAAGCATTTTCGACACATCGCCTTCAGTCAGACCTGTTTCCTTTGCGGCAATGTCATTTATGAATCCATGGAAAACTATGAAGGAATATCTGAGCACATATTTCTCTCCAAATGTTCCAGCTTGAGCATCTTTACTGGTTGGCACAACTCTTGTCATCCGTATTGGGATTTCTTCCACCTTATTCAGAGATTGGCCTATCGAAAATTGTACCGGGCCAACTCGTTTGAAAGTAGCATCACTCACAGTAAAAAGAATACCAAACAACCTCACGTCAATATGATCCTTAAGCAATCGTTCCTTATCCACGATTATTCTTTTTTTCTTGTTCTCTACTATCTCGTTGATGTAGGGTTGGCCAAGCTCTTCTATTCTCTTCAGGTTTCCCTCATCATCTTCTTCAGCCCTGATGAAGATCTTCTGGTCAAGCTTCAGATAATCCCTTATTGTTCTTTTCAGTCTGAAATCTGTTACAAGATTTCTTTGAGTTGAGGGGTCTACTCTCGGTCGATTCTCATCTGGATCGCCATTCGGGTTGCTCATTCGAGCATCATAGCAGAAGAGTATCTCGGATCTGACGGCACTTTCTCTAACTGAACTCATTCTTAATTTTCCACTCCATCGCCGTTAAATATCAGGTACCCTAATGATAATCCGATTGAGAACGCGAGACTTATTGCATCGCTGTTTGCATGCTCAGACAGTTCGTCTCGAAACTCTAGGTTTGCGCCAATGTAAGCGACTAATACCTCGAATTGCTTAACTCGATCGGCAGCCGCGCCATCTCTGTAGTTCGCTATTCTCGATTTGACATCCGGATAGAATCTTTTCACGCGTTCTAGATTCAATTCCAGGCGATTTAGATGCTTCCAGTATGGATATGAGTTAAAGCGTTTCATTTGTATTTCAAGGAGTAGTCCTACGGCAACGCCAACTAAGAAGGTCGATCTTATAGTATCGCTTTGGTTCACGAACCTGTGAGAGACTATGAATTTTTTCAAGGCATCAACATACTTATCATTCGGACTCTCAATCAAACGAATTATCGATTCCTCCTCAATCTGGATTATCCTAGCTTCTGCCAAATATTCCATAGTAATAAGTGCATCGAACACCTTTCGGACAAAAAATTTCATCAAAATGCTCGATGGCTTAAGCCCTTTGTCCCTAGAACGTGTGAGGCCCTGGGATCGTACTACCTCTATTATTCTAGCCGCGACACAATCCTTTTCGATTTGATTTCCGATAAACAACGCCTCCATGACACTTACAAGCAAAGAATCGCTCTTATTTCCCTCGAAAAAATCTGACAGCAATGGGAAACTGAACATCACCTTAGGTTCGAGAAGAGGGTATGGAAAGCGCCTTTGGATTTTGTTTGAACACTGGCCCAGAAATCTGAGCTTTTCAGGATAGATGCCTTCTGAGATACCTACAATTCTTGTATGCCCATTTTTGTCTTTGTAGCAAAACACAGAGGTATAAGAAATCCAAGAATCCAACTCTGAACCCTCAACTGGATCGTATGAAATTTCATCCGCAGCTGCAGTATCGAGTCTTTGGCAAAGTTTGCGTAGTTGCCCTAAGTAAAGCGGTGTTGCCTCTCCTTCTATTCCGTTTAGATATGGTATTGCTCTTTTCGTATCAGGCAATATTGGTATGAGCCAGAAAAAGAGCTTGGATCCCATTATCCTGTACGAAAGGTGATGATTGATGAAAGTCTGACCTTCGCGCAGTGCATCGCTACATTTCTGGCAAAGCGCGATAGCATATTTCTTCTTGGCCATACTCCCGTCGGGAAGATAGACAAGCTGATCTTGGGTAAGAAACTCTAGTGGTGACAGGCGGCTCAACTCACCAGCTAGGGGCAAATTGCATACTGAGCAAATGAAATCGTCTTGGGTTTCACCGGAGACAGCACATTGAAAGAGATCCACAAAGGATTTGATATCTGCAGGATATTCTATTTTGCCGCTTTCGTCCTCGAAGGCTATCGTCACTAAGAGCTTGTTGCTCTTAACTCCTCTCCCCTTTGCAAACTTGTAATCCAATAGAATTTGTGTAACTTGACGTTTGATAAGGGAAAAGGAGCGTGCATACGAGTCCACGATACGGAGCAAAAGATCCTTGGAATGTTGATCCAGTTTACTTAGAAGCTCGCTATCATTCAGGAGCTTATTTCTTGACACGAGCTGACCCGTCTCAAATCTCGCAAACCAAGCAAACTTGTCTTCCCAAAACTGATTAATTTCATCCTCCTCCCTTCGGCTCCTATTTTCTTTCTTGATTAGTGATTGGAATTGTCTAACTGATTTTTGTCCTTGAGCAGGGATTGTCCAAGAGAGGAAGAGTCCAGGCTTTCCCGATGGTTCCTTATGATACAGATACAGTTCTTCTCCATTGTTCGATGAAAGTTCGCAACGAAGAAAGTCGGATGGTTTGCTCTTTTTGAAGATAATAGATAAGCAGTCCTCAGACCCAGAGTCTTGAACCAAAGAGCTCAGTTTGGAAGAATTGGGATTCGAAAGAGAAGCGATTGCTGTGAGCATACTACGCTCTGATGGGCTTATCGACTCAAGGGCGGACTAATTAACTGTATCTTTTGCCTTTGAAGAATCTATCAAAGGGCAAAACGTCGAAGAATGCATGACTCCTTCGCTTGCAAAACAGCAAGTAACGGTGGATCTTCTGTAGGTCGATTTACTCCGCTGAGAATACCGGCCTTAGATTTTGGCTTTGGGTACTGCGAGAAAGTCAAATCGCATTATTACATCAAACCGGATTCATAAACCCAAATCCTAGCGAATTCCTCTCCCCAAACCCAGAGTCCACCGCAAACTCAAGGTTTGAGGCCTCCAAAGCGCTTTGAGGGGCAAACTCCAGCTCCCATATCGAGCCGATTACTTGCTGCCGCTCTCCCTTCACGGTGATGGGCTTTGAGACCGTCTTCACAAATCTGTATGACAGTACTTCGGGAAGCGGTACTTCTCTTCCTTCTCCGCCGTCCTTTGAGGCGTAATCAAGAGCTCTTTCCTGCGACCTGTACTGCGTGATTTTCTTCTCCATATTGTCCCGGAGTTGCTTCACGAACGCTTCAAGTGGGATTGTTTCGCGCCAGAAAAGGTACGGCCGCTCCGAGGGAATTCCATACTCGGCGTACCTCGAGGAAGGGATCCTGATTATTATCGGAGTTGCGCTGCGTAACTTTATGGGTTCATTCTTCACGCCGATATGGAACGGCCCTGAGAGGCTTGAAATCTTGAACTTCATCTTCCCTATCTTCACTTCTTGTTTGATCTCTGCTCTGTTCAAGACTTGAGCAAGTTTTGAGACGAGCTCGGCATCCGGAGAGGAAAGCACGAGATCCACTTCACTCCCCTTCATGAATGATCTCTGGTAGGGAAAGAGGTTCGAGAAGCAGAAGTACTTGTACCCGGAAGCGTTGTGAAGACTCCCGTACCCTGCCTCTCTTATCATGGAATAGACGAACGCCTGGAGATGGTAGTGATAGTCGTTGTCGTACAGGTACTCGTCCAACGGTTCTAGACGAAGCAAGACTCGCATTTTGGAGGGTGAAGCATTCCCTGGGATTTCTTTTGAACTTGGTGCCTTTACAGTCGCATTTATAAGCGGAGCGCACGATCGACGGTTAAGCCCAATTTTTGGCATTAGCCGCATTCAGCTTTCGACCGAAAAAGGGGGTCGGATCCCTCACGGTACAGGCGTGGGCGATGAAGTCGAAAGCGGAGGGATTGAACGGGGGGTTAGAATTGTACTAAAGTAGGATTGAAAGGTGTTAGACTGCCTAAATCAATTCATAAACAACTTAGTTAGAATTGTACTAAAGTAGGATTGAAAGGCGGGTTGTCCTCGACAGGAAACTCGATCGACATTCGTTAGAATTGTACTAAAGTAGGATTGAAAGAAATTCCCTACTGCATAGAGAACTATATGCGAGCCAGTTAGAATTGTACTAAAGTAGGATTGAAAGTTCGGGAGCTGCGTGATGTTCTTGAAGTAGGACTGTGTTAGAATTGTACTAAAGTAGGATTGAAAGAAAGCTGTATAGCACCCGCGACGCGCGGTTCGCGCGGTTAGAATTGTACTAAAGTAGGATTGAAAGGTGGGTTGCAGGTGACGGACGTCGACGTGCTGTACGGTTAGAATTGTACTAAAGTAGGATTGAAAGCGGGCATGCAGCAATCGACAAGCGTTTTCTATCTTTGTTAGAATTGTACTAAAGTAGGATTGAAAGAAACTTTGAAGATGGATCTTGAATTTACAAGGGGTAGTTAGAATTGTACTAAAGTAGGATTGAAAGGCTTTCTCAGAGACCCCTTCAGATCTATCCCGTGTTGTTAGAATTGTACTAAAGTAGGATTGAAAGTTGAAACCTCCCATGTCAGTCTAGTTAACAGCTCGAGTTAGAATTGTACTAAAGTAGGATTGAAAGAGCGCGGCCGAAATCTCCGTGTTGACAACGCATTGGGTTAGAATTGTACTAAAGTAGGATTGAAAGTAAAACGAAATGATTACCTCCGCCTGTGCTTGTATCGTTAGAATTGTACTAAAGTAGGATTGAAAGCCGGCTTTGACGGTCGTGCCGGAGACGAAAATGTCTGTTAGAATTGTACTAAAGTAGGATTGAAAGTGTAGCTCAAGTAGTACTGATACTGGAAAAAGACCGGTTAGAATTGTACTAAAGTAGGATTGAAAGTGGGGATTGTTGAGCGAGTAGTTCTGTCCTGCGAAGGTTAGAATTGTACTAAAGTAGGATTGAAAGGAGGAGAAAGAGAAGCTCATGCAGCCAGAGAGGCACGTTAGAATTGTACTAAAGTAGGATTGAAAGCAGAAACTGACACAGCTCCATCTTTGTCGCACTGCCGTTAGAATTGTACTAAAGTAGGATTGAAAGAGATTGACGCGGTTGTACTGCTCTTCGATGGTTGCCGTTAGAATTGTACTAAAGTAGGATTGAAAGAGATTTGAGTGAAAAAGGGTTCAGCTCCATGTCGATGTTAGAATTGTACTAAAGTAGGATTGAAAGAGAAAGAGGCTGACGACGATGTCATCTTCTGCTATTGTTAGAATTGTACTAAAGTAGGATTGAAAGGACGAGCTCGACTTTCTCTGGAGGGACGATGTCCTCGTTAGAATTGTACTAAAGTAGGATTGAAAGTGAGTTCGAAGAAAGAGGACCCGAGTCAACTGTTCTGTTAGAATTGTACTAAAGTAGGATTGAAAGATCGTATCGACAAAAGTACTCACTTGTTAGGCTCTCGTTAGAATTGTACTAAAGTAGGATTGAAAGGTGGCAGATCCTTTCCGACTCCCTCCACAATGAGCTGTTAGAATTGTACTAAAGTAGGATTGAAAGATCATCGTCAGTTGGGTTTCTATTTGTCCCGGCATAGTTAGAATTGTACTAAAGTAGGATTGAAAGCAGGCAGCTCGCCGTGTGGGCAGCAGTTGTTGAATCGGTTAGAATTGTACTAAAGTAGGATTAAGAGATGACACGACAATTGCGACCCTAACGTCCTGCTCTAGCTAGAAATCGTACTATTGTGGGATCGAGCCAGATTTGAACTTGCCAGTCCTGATAGCAAACTCCTGTTACCTAGGCCTAGAGTGATGGAGGAAGATCAGCGAATGATACAAAATTTGACTTAATGTTAGCATTGGGTCGAACTCTACTTCAAATTCTCTGATCCCAACGAGACCCTAGCAATAACGAGAAACTTCAAGCAAGCCCACACTATAAGGCGAGATGACAGAAACCCAGCAATCCATCTTGTAGTCTCCCTTCTGAACACTCGTTGGAGAAATTCGGCAGGGATTTCATAGGCATTCTTGATGACGAATCGAAAAAGGGTGCATCAAAGGCCGGGCCGTTAACGCTTTTGTAGCTAGAACACATAATGCGTTGTGCGCCCCACGCCTAGCCTTGGGAAGGGCTGCCGTCATTGATTATCATAAGATGTCGCATCTTTAACTATTAACGACACTTAATGATTATCAATGAACTAGACCGAAATTCCGATCCTCCGTATTCTGAAGGATTCCAAGGACTGCACTCAAAAAATTGCGAACCTTGTGAACGAGATCAAGATCTCGCGTAGATCCGTTGAACGCACATCGAAGAGTCTCGGAGTAAGAGGTCTGACAAGGGTGGACAATGGCGTTGTCACTCTCTTCCCTACATTGAAATCTTCAATCTTGATCCGTCTGTCGAACGACCTGCAGATTTACAAACTTCTCCTTGGTTCAGGAGAGATAATTGAAGCGTGCAAGGCCCTTGGTACAAACCACCTGATTGATGGTAAGACGGGTCTGCTGGCTACACCATCAGCCGGCACTGTCACTCGATCATTCAACAGATCAGAGCGACGTCAAGATGACGGAGCACAAATCAGTACTCGCATAAATTTTATATAAACCCTATCTTACTATCTTGCGGTTAGTATCTAATACATATGGAGGTTGAATATCAAAAATATGAGTCAAGCAATTCCAGCTACCACAGCTTCCGGTACACCGGTACTACTTCTGAAGGAAGGATCCTCTGAAACAAAGGGGAGGGAATCCCAGCGCAACAACATCTTTGCAGCCAAGCTGATTGCAGAGATTGTGAAGAGCTCTTTAGGTCCAAGAGGCATGGACAAGATGCTCGTTGACTCGCTCGGAGATGTGACAATCACAAACGACGGAGCAACTATGCTCAAGGAGATTGACGTACAGCACCCGGCCGCGAAGATGATTGTCGAGATTAGCAAGACAACCGACAATGAGGTCGGAGACGGAACGACATCCGCTGCCGTCCTCGCCGGAGCACTGCTCGAGAATGCGGAAGAATTGATCAACCGAGACGTGCATCCGACCTTAATTGTCGATGGATACAGGCGAGCATCCGAAAAGGCGCTCGACTTTCTTGGCAAACTTGCAATTGAAGTTCAACCCACTGACAAAAAGTGGCTGCAAAAGATTGCGAGGACCAGCATGGCTTCAAAGTTGATCAGTGGTGATTCTACTTATCTCTCGCAACTTGCAGTCGATGCTTTGCTCTCTGTTGCAGAGCAGCAAGGAGACTCTGGCAAGTATACGGTCGACCTTGACAACGTAAAGGTGGAGAAGAAACCTGGAGGCTCTACGTCAGACACGAAGCTGATCAAAGGGCTCGTCCTTGATAAAGAAGTTGTACATGCAGGGATGCCAAAGAGAGTGGAGAATGCAAAGATTGCATTGATCAACTCTCCCCTTGAAATTGAAAAGACAGAGTTCTCAGCTGAAATCAGAATAAATGATCCCTCTCAGATGAAGAAATTCCTCGACGAGGAAAATGAGATGCTCAAGAGCATGGTCGACAAGGTCTCCTCTGTCGGAGCAAATGTGCTTGTATGCCAAAAAGGCATAGATGACATTGCACAGCACTACCTTGCCAAAGCAGGAATACTGGCAGTGAGGAGAGCAAAGGAATCCGACATGACAAAGCTCGCCAAGGCAACAGGTGGTAGGATTGTCACAAATCTGGATGACCTCGCGGAGAAGGATCTCGGTGCTGCAGCCCTCGTTGAAGAGCGCAAGGTCGAAACGGACAAGTGGGTCTTCGTTGAGGGGTGCAAGAATCCCAAGGCAGTCTCAATCCTCGTCAGGGGAGGCTCTCAAAGAGTAGTTGACGAAGCCGAACGCAGCATGCACGACGCACTAATGGTAGTCAAGGACGTCATCGAACATCCCGCAGTCGCGGTTGGAGGCGGCGCGATCGAATCTGAGCTTGCAATGAAAATAAGGGATTGGTCAAACTCACTTTCGGGAAGGGAGCAGCTCGCCGTGCAAAAGTACGCCGATGCACTTGAATCCATCCCCCTGACTCTCGCAACAAACTCAGGTATGGATCCGATAGATACTCAAGTAGAGCTCAGGGCAAAGCATGGCCAGGGCAAAAAGTGGTGGGGAGTGAACTGCCTTCAGAGCAAGGTTGGAGACATGGAAGCTGAGGAGGTCTACGAACCGGCTTCGGTCAAAGAACAGATCATAAAAGCCTCTACCGAAGCAGCGGGCATGATCTTGAGGATAGACGATGTCATTGCCGCGGGCAAGTCAAAGCCTCCCACTCCTCCACCAGGCGGAGCCGGCAGCATGGGTGGCGGCGGAGAGATGGACTAAGCGTAAGAAAGGAGGAGGAGGCATGTCTGAGTTTCTATAACATGCTTCCGCATTTTCTTTTTTTAGTCCCCAAGATTTTTCGTCGCTCGAATCAATTCTTTGGCACGCATGTGGCTCAACTAGAGCTATTGACGAGCTCTTCTCTCAATCCTATATGCAATCTTATGGCCTTTTAGCGCAAGTATTCCCGACCCCGGGAAGGAAGCTGCTTTCTTTCATTTAGTCACCGAAAAACCATTTTACGTTGATGCACACACAGAAATTAAGTTGGGCACAAAGAACATCTCAATATCTGAAGAAGCCTATGCTAGGCTCGCGGCAAAAAAAAGACCGCAAGAGAGTTTCACGGATGTTATTAACAGAATAACGGGGAAAAGGTCCATCCTAGAGTTGAGGGGACTACTCCCGAGGAAAGAAGGGCAGGATATGCTTTCAGAAATACGTGAAATCAGAATGAAAAGTGAAAGAAGGATCAAAGCGTCAAGCAGGCGCATTCAGGAAGCACATTCCAATCCTTGATAACAGACACCACATTCCTAATCGACCTCATGGTCAATAAGAATGAGGCTGTAAGTAAAGCTAAGGATCATGAGGGGCGCGGCATTCCCATTGTCGTCGGTGCACCATCAATATTCGAGCTCCACGTAGGCGTTTCGCACAGCAAGAAATCCGAGGAAGAAAGATCCAAGATAATTTCTACGGTCGACTCACTCCCAAAGCTGCCGCTAGATTACAAGTCAGCCAGGCTCGCCGGAGAGATATACACAGCAAGGCAGCGAATCGGTTCAACCATCGATCCTAAAGATGCGATGTTGGCTGGAGATAGCAAAATCATGTGGACATCCATAATCACGCGGAATATCAAGCACTTTTCGAATATTGCCGGAGTGACTGTGGAAAGCTACTGAATGGCTGCAAGGAATCCTTCATAAAAGGCGGCGGCCAATCGGGAAAATGGACCACCGACTTGAAAAATATGGTACTAGAACGAAGACCGGAGGTGCTAGGCAAGTTTACACATTATTCTTTCTACTCTTCCGCTCGGACAGTTTGTACGTTCTTGCTAACTTAATAACCGCTTATTAGGCTAGAAGCGGCATTTCCCACCTTGCTCAATTTTCCTGATCTCTACCGGAATCCCTTCTCTCGACCAACTGCTCGGGGGTGACGGGTATCCCGACAGCTCTACCGTATTGATAGTGGGGCCCCCTGGCATCGGGAAGGAGGCGCTCGGATACTGGTTCATTCATTCAGGGCTCGTGCAGAATGATTTCTGCCTCTACAGCACGAGGCTTTCCACAAGGGAGGTACTCCAGGGCACCAAAGCGTTCAGCGTTGATTTCTCTCAACAGATAGCGTTCTGGTTTGCGAGCAGCGGGGCCAGATAAAGCTCGACACCAACGACCTCTCTGGATTATCTTACAATATCAAGGACATAGTAAAGAAGAATAATACCAGCAGAAGAATGAGAGTCGTAACCGATGTTCTCTCCTTACCGCTGATGATGAACCAGCCAGATACCATTTACAAGTTCCTCAGCCAGCTATTTGCCGACGTAAAGCCGCACGACTGCGTTTTTCTCTCCACGCTGGAAGAGGGGGTGCATCGACAAAACGTGCTTGCTGCGATGCAACAGTTGTTCGATGGTGTAACCGAACTACGTCTGTACGAGGAAGGGCTACGCGTCGTCCCACTCCTCAGGATAAGAAAGATGAGAGGCGTCCCGCCACAGCCCGGATATTACGGCTTTTCATTTTCAAAAGCGGGGATGGAGGTAACCACGCATGCGATTAGATAGGGCAGACCTCACGGCAATGATTCGTGTTGTCCTAGGACTGATCGATACGTGGATCTTCTTGGTAGTCTTTCCAAGCATTTTCACTTCAAACTATCAGCCTGCGGTATTTCTCATCATTGCAGCTCCCGATCTACGTCTACGCCGCATACTGGGCCTTTAGTGCCAGGCAAGCGCTTGCGGTTCGGTTGTACCGCAATCAATCTCTTGGAATAGGCCTCATCGTCCTGGCATTTTGGGCATCGCTCGGGTCCGGTTTCACACCGGGTTCGGCGCCTCTACAGCTTCGGGTCGCGCTGATACAGGTGAGTTTCATACTCGCCGTCATTGTTCTATTCTACTGGATCGACGCATCCCTGCTCGCCAGTCGCCGCTCAGATCCGCTGCTCCGCGACACGTTTCGCTGGAGCAATCTGCGAATTCCGTTCTGGATCGCTAACATAATTATGTGGGGGCTTCGTTGTCGATTCTCTCCTACGCTATTATCGCAAACGATGTCTCATTGTTGAATGAAATCCTGAGCGGAACATTCAGCAATCAAATCTTCAACTTGGTAAGTTTGGCTTCCACACTTCTAACTGCAGCCTGTGCCGTGATTTTTTTCCCGGCGATAGCAATTCGATCGAAGTGGGACAGGATGCTTAGAAGGCACTTCGTGTGGTTTGCATTGTTCGGAATTCTCTTCGTCTTCTTGACTGGTCTCTTTCTTGTCGGACCTGCCGCTTTCAGTCTTTTCTTTCCATCAGTCCTGTTTACGGCTCTGAGTCTCTACAAAAGTGCGAAGGCACTCATTCCACTGAATCGGATATATCCCCTGACCCTGAAGAAGAAAAACCAGTCGGGCCGTCTCGAGGCAACATAACGAATCGACGCCCTTCAATTTGGAAATCTTCGTACCGCATCTTTCTTATTTCGCCAAGCCCATAGCTATAGTTTAGGTGATCGGCAGAGAGATTGGTGCAGACTCTATTCCTGACAGAAGATTGCAATACGATTGTTGAACTTTGTAAGAATCCTTCTCCACAATTGATTTCTTCAAGGCTCGTCTCGTACCGCCTATTATAACGGACGGGTATGAAATATCAACATGGTAGAATCCGTAGCAAAGATCACTGAACTGATTGGGCACTCGGACAAGAGCTGGCAAGATGCGGCGCAGGTTGCCGTCACGGAAGCGGCAAAGACGATCAGAGGAATAACTGGCGTGAAAGTGAGACATCTCACCGGCAGAGTCCAAGACGGAAAAATTGTAGAGTACAAGGCAGACGTTGAGATCGCATTTGGAGTTGAAAGGTAACAAAGAGGTAGTTTGTAGTCCCACAGCTATTGGAAGAACATGCCGCTCTGAGAGGAAGGCGTAGCGGAATCAACAATAGTTCAAATAATTCACTCTAATCTTGATCGACATGGATTAACGAGTACTCTCCAAGCTTTCTTCCAGGCAACGGAATTCGTTACTCTCGAGCGCTAGTGTACAGAATGTAGCGCGAGAGGAAAAAGGAAAAGAGCAGGGTCAATCTGACAAATATATTACTTGCAACCGCGTACGAGATATTTGGGACATAAAGTAACATGAGGAAAAGACAAGGAGGCATCAGATTGTGCCGGTAAAGCTTCAGAAATTACTCGTCGCGATAGATGGCTCCAGCATCGCAGACGAAGCTCTCCACCTTGCCCTGCACATCGCGCGCGCCTACTCATCCCGAATTGACATCGTGAACATTGAAGTCCCACCGCCATCTTCGCCGCCACTCAACGCGGCAGAAGTCATCGCGCCCCAAATTGTGAGTGACTCACCTGTTCCTATTATTCCTCCTCAGAGAATTGAAGAGCCGCAGGCAGGTGTCGAAGGGAAACCCGATAACGCCCTAATTCCAATTGAGAGTCTTCTCGAAGAGAGGAGGAAGTGGGTCACCGAGGAAGGAGGAGCAAACCTGCAGTGCGAAATATTACTTAGAAGATCCGACGATCCAGGAGATGAGATAACCAAGCTCGCAGCCGAGGGCGGCTATGATTTGGTTGCGCTTGGAAATCGCGGTCTCAGTGGATTACAGAGCCTTTTGCTCGGGAGCACTTCAAAGAAAGTCGTGAGGCACGCCAAGTGTTCAGTGCTAGTGGCAAAAGAAAGCAGCGGGGCAGGAAAGGAACCCCCGAAGAGGATCCTTGTGGGCTACGATGGTTCGGCAGAAAGCAAGCGGGCGCTGGAAGTATCGGCGAGTCTTGGCAAAGAGTTAGGCGCCCAAGTCGATACCCTGAGCGTATTCAGCCTTCCTCTTGCATCCGAGGATCTGACAGGGACGATCATCCCAACGCTCATCGAGCAAGAGGAAAAACAATGCAAGACTTTGGCCGACGAGGCCTCAAAATTTCTAGCAGGCCAGGGAATATTGAATCACGATGGCAAACTTGCGGGTCCGGTGACTGGCAGCATCTCAAAGACTATCGTAGACCGTGCCTCGAAGGGCTCGTATGACCTGGTAGTCGTTGGGCACCGCGGATTTGGCAGGCTGAAATCAATAATTCTCGGAAGCGTCGCTTCCGGAGTGGCCGATGATTCGGAGACAAACGTTTTGATAGTCAGATAGCATCTTATTCCATGTGCTTTCTTTGGGAAAGAAATCCTAACGCCTTGCGATGGGGCACACGACCTCCACCCTGTCCCCTCTGACTCCGTAGAACTTGTTGTGCAGATTCAGCGTGGTATCGCAGTGGCTCGGTAAGAAGGTTATTCTGTCACCTATCCGAGGTTTCTTCACGGCTTTCTCGTCAAGGTTCAATATGCCGTGTTCGTCGCCTCCTGGAGAATATTTGGCTTCGCTAAACTCCACGGGTCTTGGCATTCCATCCCAGCCAAAGATCTGGTACTCAACGGAGCAGGCTTTCCACCCCATGTCGACCACGACACGCCCTTCCGATGGTGCGCTGATGACGGTTGAGAGGACCTTCAGAGAATTCCCAAAATCGGTTCCGCACGTTTGCATCAGGTTGTATCGGTGGTCCATCATCACGTAAGAGCCAGGCTGTATCTCGGTCACACCGTCGTACTCTGCTGTTATGTTGTATGTTCCGGTTCCACCCGATGTCACAATGTCAGCATCGAGACCGCTCTCCTTTCTCACCGCCTCCAAGCTAATCGCAAGGTTTGAGAGTGTCTTGTGAACCTCTGTCTTCCGCTTTTCAAACTCTGGAATCGAGAGCTGGAGGTGTCCCTCGTACCCCATTAACCCTCTGAACTTCAGACCCGCGATTTTAGAAATCGCTAGAGCAAATCGAGCTGCCTTTTCTCCCGGTTCGACGCCCGTTCTGTTCTGTCCAACGTTTATCTCGACGAGGACTTCAATTGTGAGCCCCCTTTTTTGTGCGGCGCTTCCGAGAAGCTGCGCACCTTCGATGCTGTCCAATGTAATCATAATTTCGCCGTTCCGCCTGAGGTTCAGGAAGCGCGTGATTGCATTCTCCGAAGCGATCATGTTGGTAAGCAGTATCTTGTCAATGCCGTTGAAAATCATCGCCTCAGCCTCCTCCAGCGTCTGGCAGCACAATCCGACAGCTCCCGCGTCGATCTGCTTTCGCGCAATCAGTGGATTTTTGTGTGCCTTGACGTGAGGCCTCAGGCCACACCCAGCCGACCTACAGTAGCTCGCCATCTTCGAGATGTTTTGCTCAACTATATCGAGATCGATGACCAGGCAAGGAGTGGGTAACTCGTCTATGTTCAACGGATATGCTACACTCTCTCTCTAACTTGAGAAAGAAGTTGTTACCAGTGCTACTTTTAACACTGTAGCCGGCCTGAGATTTTTTCTTCGAAGGAAAAAACTGAACCTCAGTCTCCGACGATTGCTCTCTCAAAATATTGGCAGAATCGGAGTTATCTCAGACAGAAGATGAGGAAGAGAGTATTCGAAGATCAACCCTGAGTGGAGAAAATTTGAAAGAAAAAGTAATCAGCGCTACTCAGAAGGCTGGGATCTTCTATGACAGATCAGACACTCGTCTCCCTTGTGGAGGGTGATTGGATAAACGTCGGGGAAACTCGGGTGCCTAGGGCAGTTTGTACATGTTTTGTACTCAATGGACCCTCTCATTGACAGCGGCTCTCTCAAGCCGACCTGGATGCTCATGTTCGCGGTGCGAAAAAAGAAATGGCTACATATATATGCGCTGTAACAATGCTCTGAAACAGTATTTCATTCTCCGAGAAGCCATCAGATACTTCCCGGAAAACCGTTATTGCTGAAAAGTGGAACTCTCCCCTTCCTACGAAGCTGCGGCAAAAGAAAAAGGAGCGAGAGAAGAGCCCGCAATGCAGGAAAAAGGACCTCAAATTCGCAGAGTTTACACGTACCTCGTGATTGTGGGAGTGGCAATCTCCTACGCGCTCATCTTGCTAGCAATTTCATTGGCTCCCTGGTTCAGCTGGTTCAACAACGCCCTGAGTGACCTCGGGAACACCGCTTTGAGTCGCAGTTCAAATTCAGCACCAGTTTTCAACTCTGGCCTCGTGCTCGGTGGCGCCCTCGTCTTCGCCTTCAGCGTTCTCCTGGCAAGGGAAGCGGGCTTTTCATGGAAATATGTGGTTTGGAGCGTTCCGCTCTCGCTTGCCTCGGCTGACCTTGCTCTCATTGGCGTATTCAACGAAAGTTTCGGCGAGATCCACCTCATTGTCTCAGTTGTGTTCTTTTTCCTTACCGCGCTGACGCTCCTCCTTTTCAGCTACGTTTCGTTTCCGCTTGGCTTGCCCCGAGTAGGCGCGATCTCACTCATGCTGGGAGTTTTCTGTTCAGCGATGTGGGTTGCAAGGTTTCCCTGGCAGGGCGTTGCTATCCAGGAGGCGTCCACCTCAATTGCCAGCGCTGCTTTCGTAGTCATAATCTCTATCGTCCTGCGCTTTCCCAAGTTGCGTGCTGCTGGAGGAGTAGAGAATAGTTAGGCGCTCACGCCTTTTTAAAATCCCTAAAGATGGAAATTCTTCGTTCTCAAATAACGAATGGAATCTTTCAAGAAGAAGGGGCGTTCGACGGAAAATTCTCGAGCGAAGCGGTGCTCTCTCCCTTCTTACGAAACCTTGTGTACACGAAAAATATCAGGAGCCCGAATCCCATCCACAGAGAGCCGAACGTGCGGCCCAGCGGATGGAGTAGAACTACGAGAATCCAGATTATCAGGTCGGCAACTATGCACAGGACAGCAATCACTGGCACAGTGTAATAGTAATACTCGTTCGAGCCTTCTCCGCCTTTCTTGCGCTTGATTTTGAAGCTCCAAGGATTTTTGAACGGCCTGAGCAAATCTTTATCCTTGTTTCTTAGAGAGATCAGGCTCATTCCGACTATCATGTATGCCAGGAGCGCCCCAAAATTGTAGAGCTCGGCGACGATGTCTATCTGACCTGAAAACGAAAGCGCGATGGCGATTGAGGAAAATAGGATTATTGAGACAAACGGAGTCTTGTACTTCTTGTGCAGTCTTCCGAATATTCCAGGTATTGTTCCGTCCTCGCTCATCGCGTAACTTATGCGAGAAACTCCGACTATTCCCGCGTTGCATGCTACGAGAAGGACGCAAATACCCATGACTGCAGCCATGCCTGCGAGAATCGCGCCGTGCGGTAGCCGCAGAGCTATGAATGAGACAGGGTCGTACACGCTTGTCGGATCTTTGACAAAATCCTGGTATGGTACGACTCCCATCGCGAGCGTGGAAAATGCAAGCGCTGAAGTAACTGTCGCCGCACTGATGAGGAAAACCGCACGAGGTATGTTCTTGCTCGCGTGCTTCGTCTCTCCTGCGCTCTGCGAGATTACCTCTATCCCAAGGTATGAGGACATTGCAATCGTGATGGCATAGAGGAACGAGGGTACTGTGGGCTCCGTTCCAAAGTGGATCGGGTTGAGTCCCGGAGTGTACGAGAAGACAAAGCCCACGATGAGAATGATCCCTTCTCCGATGAGACCGAAAATGACGAGAAAGTAGGAGAATTTGGCGGACTCTGATATCCCCAGTACGTTCATCACCATCAGCAAGGCGATGACGACGAGTGTCGCCATCCCGTTGATGAAGGGGACGTGCAAAGGAGGGATAAAGTATCCCACATATCCCACAGCTGAAAGCGCCGATATCGACGTTGTCACAAGATAATCAAGAAGCAGAGCCCAAGCTGCAATGAATGCAATATTCGTCCCAAAGGCTTTCTTCGCGAAGATGAATGCTCCGCCCGCCTGGTGATACGAACTTGACAATTCAGCGTAGCAAAGCGCGGTCAGCACGTAGGCAATTGTGGCAAAGAGATAGGCGTACGTGGATGCTGGTCCAGCCGATATAGCGACGATGCCAAGTGTGAAGAAGATACCCTCGGCGACGTCGGCGTACCCAAAAGCAAAGTTGCCCAGAATGCCAATGTTCCGTCTGAGTGATTGTCTTCGTCTGTGAAGCAAGAGTGAGAAAACCGAGCCGCCAGTTTTTAGCAAAAATCACGCTTAGAGATGGAAAGAGAGAACACGGTGCGATTGCTTTTTGTGATCGTATACGGCGTCTTTTCTCTCTTTTTCTTCCCCTACTGCTTATTCAAGCATCACTAAAGAAAAGGAGTGAATCAATCTTCTGTACGCACGAATCACAATGCGCGAGGCGTGCCCATCGGTCTTCCATGCATGCTGTTGCTGCTTCTCCTTCTTCCCCACTTGCCTTCGGTACCCTTTTCTTCTCTTGGCCGAGTAGCCTATCGCATTTCGTAAATCACGGCGATTTCTTGTTGTCTTCTCCTTCGCCATTCCTACTTCCCCCAATCTTGGACGGCCACCAGTTGAATCGCTGTGCTAGCCCCATCAAGGATGGAACAAAGAAGAGTATCACGACAAGTACGTCGATCAGGATCGCGCCAGAGACGGCTAGGCTGATTTCCTGCAGTATCGCGATTCCCGTTATAAGTAGCGAGCCGAAGACAGTCGAGAGTACAAGGCCCAGGCCCAAGATTGTGACCCACACCTTGTCAACCGCTGTCTTGATTGCATCGTTGTCGCTCTTTCCGTTGAGCACCTCCTCCCTTATCCTCGTGACGAAGAATATGTCGTAATCAATGCCAACCCCGAGCATGGTCACGACCACGAACAGGGGCGCGAAATCAAGAATCGGTAGATTTAGGGCATAGTAGAATATTACAGAGAGCAGGGCCAGAGAAAACACGACGCTGCACAATATCGTGAAAATCAGACGCAGTGGCGTAAGGGCAGAGCGGAGCTGAAGCAGCAAGATCACGTACACGGCGGCCGCGAGTATAATTATGACCTGAGGGATGAGGCCCGTGAGGAAGGACTGGCTGTCGTAGGTGGACTGCGTAGCTCCTCCGTAGACAACCTGCACACCGTTTGCGAGAGAGAGCTTGTTGACGTTCTGCTCCATTCCGAGCATCGAGTTAATTGCAGCCTGGCCCTCGGCGTCGCTAGAGAGGCCCACATTGATCACTGCGGTCTTGTTGTCCTTCCCTATCTGCGAGAGCATCGCGCCCTCGTACTGTGACTTTACTGGCTCGGACAGGTTTCCCACCGAAGAGTAGTTGAAGGGAGAGCCAAACGGACGTGTTGGTCCGATCACCGAGACGATCCCGCTAGACCCTGCAGCCTCACGCGAAATAAGCTCGATCTGATCAAGCAACGTCTGGTTGAATTGATTGCGTCCATAAGTAATCGGTGTGGGCGTGGTAACTACGATCTGGGTGGGAGCGATCGTGCCGCTTCCAAGACTGTTCGTGATCGCGGTGAGCCCCTGGTTGCTTGGAAAGTTAGGCACGAGTTTGAGAAAGTCGGCTCCCACAGGGGTCGTGTAGGTGTAGTAAAACGCGCCTAGAGCAACCAGGCTTATCACCATGGCGATTACAAGCTTTCTCCGAAGCGTACCTTCAGCAATCTTCCTTAGCCTGCTTTCCTTGAACGGTGCGCGGCGTGCTGATTCCGCTCGCTCCTGCTGCTGCCTCTTCATCATGGGCCAGAAGAGCCTGTCCCCAAGTGCAAGCTCGAGTGACGGAAGTAGGGTCAGCGAACCGACCAGGAGAATGCTTACACCTAGAGCTATCGCCGCTCCCACGTCGGCGAAAAGCGGCACGTTCGCCACCGCCATTACAATGTACGCAACTATCACGGTGATACCCGCTGTGAGGACGGCCTGACCTGCCCAGCGAACAGACACTCCGACGCTCTGCTCCTTCGTCCTTCCATTTAGTCGCTCTTCTCTTGTTCTGCGCAGCTGAAGAACGGCGTAATCGACAGCGAGCCCGAGCATGAGAAGTGTTGCTAGAGTGGGAGTTAGGAAGGTGATTGTGCCGTGCCCGACCACCACAATTCCTAGGTAAATTGCGGGATAAGCGATCGCAATCGCAATTCCTCCGAGGATGATTGGGATTATCGCGGCGATGGGAGAGAGGAAGAGCAGTCCAACAATCAGCAAGGAGATCGCAATGCCTGGTCCGACGGTGATTCCTAGCGCGGGGGTGAAGGTCCTCTGAACATCCTGAGTTATTACGGGCGAACCGGTAACATATACGGTCCCATATTTAGGCAGCTCCGAGCTCAGCACGTGGGAGGATACACTTGATATGGTCTGTGCGTCCGGCTGTGAAGAGAAGTTGAGTAAAATGATCATCGAGTCGTTGTTTTGACTGACCAGATTCCTAGTTACTGATCTCTCGGGGACGAAGGGAAAACTGGAAAGACTCTCATTTACCACAAGGTCATTGATCGCTTTGTTGATAACGCTCGAAGTTGCGTTTGGCCCCACATGCGAGATCAGAGTTTCAAGCGAGGTCTCGTTCACTGTGAAGAGCGGAGAGCCCGAGAAGACGTTTGCAGTCGCATTTGCTACGAACGATGCGGAGAGATTCCACTTTGCTTCGTCGGTCGGAGTACTTCCCAAGTTGTAGGAAGCGTGCAAGAGTTCGGAGGTGGAAAATCCACCCACGTTTGCGGAACCGTTCTTTGAAAGTGACGACTCAAAGAGGCTGATCGTGTAATTGGAAAGCGTCGATTCCGAAGGGGATGGACCAAAAGAGTGAAGCTGTGTGAGAAGGTCCTGAGAAGTCACGCCAAGAGTAGATGTGAGCTGTGCCGGAATGCTTGGTGCCAGTGTTGAAATGGTCAGATTCGAAATCGAGCTCTGTTGATTCCAGGTGGTAACGTTGAGCCCCGTTGCCACTGCCGTGAAGATCTTCTTAGTTTGCGAATCAAGCTGTGGATTCTGAAGGAACTGGGTAGCAGTTTGATTGATCGCCATCGCCTCCCTGTCTTGCAAGGAGGTAGAGTTTGGCAGAGTTTGAAACGTACTGTTCCAGACTCGGTAGAAAAGCGTGTAATAACCTATGGTCTCCGGGTTTCCTCCAAAGCCGCCTGTCTGCGAGTAAAGAGTCATATTGGCTTGCGAGTTTGCGATGTACGGATCTGTCACTCCACTTGAAACTATATGAGAATAGATATCCACGAATGCCGAGGGAACCCCATATACAAGCTGCGCCGTCTGGTTTATCCCGTTCTCCAGCTGGAACATGCTGGAACTGAGAGTTGAGAAGTTGCCCTTGAGGGAGTGGAGTCCCTTATTTATTGTGGTGATATTCGCCTCCAGCTCGGCAGTCTGATTGAGAAGACGAGGGAACGTTGAGTTCAGAATACTATTCTCTATATTGTAGATGCTTGTCATACCAGTGTAGTTTGTAATCCGGCTATCAGATGCGATCGTGCTGTTCAGATTGAAGATAGCCGATTTCACCGCATTGGAATGAATCGACGCATTTTGGAGCACAATTATGATGCTGTTGTCGCTCCCGTTCCGTATTGAGGGGAATTGTGCGCTGATGATATTCTGCGCCCTCTGCGCCTCACCATTCGTGTTCCCAAAATTTCCGGAAGTTATGTTGAAAGAAACTGATGAAAAAAAGCTCGGCACGAGAGTCAGGGACAGAAGGGCGAGAATTATCCATCCGACGATAATCCATCGGTAGCTCCTCCTGATGAAACCGTAAAAGTCATCGTACAGTGATTTTGACAAAGTTGTTACTGACAATATCGTCATTTTTCTCAGGCATAAAAACTCGTCCGTCACTCTTGAGATTTCGGAAAGAAAAGGGTGGAGATGGAAAAGAAAATTGAGAAAGCAGGATCAATAACAAGTCTCGAATACGAGCTAATTTCTTTTGTGATCGATTTCATTTTTCATTTCATCTCTTTCCTTCTAGTCTTTTCCTAACTAGCAATAGGAAAATTTGCAGTACCGAATGTCGGCAGTGAAGAAAGATACGCTTTAAATTTCTGAATCTGATTCCTGCATCATCATGCTAAGAGAAAAACAGATCATAACCACCGAAAAGGCTCCGACTCCAGCGGGACAGTACTCTCAGGGGATCTATGCGGATGGGTTTGTATTTGTGGCGGGGCAGGTTGGCATTGACCCGGTTACAAGGAAAGCTCCTCACGGCATTGCCGCACAGACGAGGCAGGCTCTGAGCAATGTGAAGGCTGTCCTAGAGGCCGCGGGCGCAAGCCTCGACGGTGTCGTGAGAGTTGGAGTATACTTGAGAAGTATTCAGGATTTTGCCGAGATGAATAAGGTCTACTCTGAATTCTTTCCAAAGTTTCCCCCAGCCAGGACGACCGTTCAGGCGGTACTGGCATCAGATTATCTGATTGAAATAGATGCAGTGGCCATGAAGTGAGTGTCAGCAAAACCTAGCACGCCCGAATACGCAATATCCGGGTCTATGCACGGACGCTGGCTCATTTTTCACGCGATGAAACCTATCGGATACGATACCATGAATTCTCGGAGATGCGCGCGTTGCCATCTACAAAGTCATCAATAGGACAGTGTCCAGCTTCTCCGGAAGAAATGAGGGCGTCCATATATCTCACTTTGTCCATACTCCCTTTAGCAAAGTGGACAACACAAGTCTCTCCTCATCGCTTGATTCAGGAGGTCATCCAAGCACTTTTTCTTGATTAAAGTAATTCTGTACTATGACGAGTCTGCAAAGTATCCTGACGAAACAACTAGGCCTATGCACTTATTGCTCGATGAGTTAGTACGAGAGAAGAAAGTGCACGCTGTTTCCAAAGTTGAGCGAAAGAAGATCTCCGAGTCGGACGTAGGCAGAATCGCAGACAGAATTAGATCGATCAGGCCTCAAGCCCGCGGGTCCATCGTAGCCTCGGGAGGCAAAACCCTTCCACTATCTGGATCGAAGAAGCTCAACTTGAGCAACACACCTGTTCTTCTTGTTGAGAAAGAGGAGGTGCCGGTCTACGTCTTCCCGTGCAGGGTCGGAGAGAACTACTATGACGTCATGGAAGGTTTGAGGTTTCTGCGTGAGCACCTGCCCGAGATCGTAGACCTTCCGGCAGGAAGCGAGGAATCCATTGTGAGCCTGATCATTCAGCACCCGGAGTTACTTGAGAAGGGGCTGAAGCTCAAATCAAGCGAAATAGAGACTTCCACCGGCCGAGGAGACCTCCTCTTTCGCGACGGGGCGGGAAGGTTGTTGCTTCTTGAGGTGGAAAGAGAAGCCACGGATCAGGCAGTCGGCCAGATACTTAGGCTCTGCGCAGGCTACGAGGGGATAAACGAGCTCGGGATAGGAGAGATGAGAGCTGGGATAGCTTGCTTTAGAATAAACGAACATGTCCTCGCGGCAGCAAAGAGGGCGAAAATCGAGGTATGGAAGATAAAGGATGGCAAGTCGGAATACTTCCCGGTCTAAGCTCTACTTGCCCTCCAATCCCTAACTGTTTAATCCAAGAGAAGGAGTAACAAGAGAAACAAAGTGAAAGGAGAGTGGGACCTGATGGCTCTCACTCCTCCACTCAAAGCAAGGAGTGACTGAAAGAAAAATGCCTTCGATAGAGGTAGTCATTGCAGCCTTTCTTGCTATCCTCATGATCGCCTCTATCGTTTCCCTGCGTGCAAGAGTTCCTTACACGCTGGTTTTGGTATTCGTCGGAATCGGTCTGACGGCAGCCTCAGCCTCCTTCTACTTTGGAAGTGGGCCGATACAATCCCAGGTCAGCGACATCATCCTTGCCATCAGATCGATTTTCGGCCAGCTCGTGACTACTCAGGGCAATGCTTCGCTCTTTGTCGGTCTTGTCGTTCCGCCCTTAATCTTTGAGGCGATGACTCACATCCGCTCCAATGATTTGCGAGACGTCATTCGGCCCTCTTTCTTTCTCGCGACTGTCGGAGTTGTCATCGCCACGCTCGTATGTGGAATTGTGCTCTGGAAGATTGCGGGGCTCTCTCCGTACGTTTCGTTCCTCTTCGCTGCACTGATCGCACCTACTGACGTCGCGACAGTTCTAGAAATATTCAAGCGGGCGAAAGTCCCCGCAAAACTATCTGCGCTGATGGACACAGAGGCCGCCTTCAATGACGCGACGGCGATTGTGATTTTTGCGATCGTGCTGACATCGATAAATGTGCAGAGGCCATCTGTCTTCACGGCCGCGGCGCAGCTGGTCTTTGTGCTTGCAGGGGGAATCGTAGTCGGGCTGGTCGTGGCGTTTGCGGCGGAGGTGCTGACTAGCTTGATTTCGGACAGGCTGTCCGAGGTCATCCTCACCATCTCGGCGGTCTACGGGTCGTACGCACTCGCTACGTCTCTCGGCGTGTCGGGTCTTATCTCTGTGACCATCGTAGGATTATATTTCGGGAACCTCACGATCAAGTCGGCGATGGGGCCGGCGACGAGGGAGGCCGTGTCAATGTTCTGGGAGTTTGCCGCGTTCGTGGGCAACTCCATCGCCTTTCTCTTTATCGGTTTCCAGACAGACATCCTGAGCCTTGCCAAGTCTTTTGTAAGCGGTCTTGTTCCGATATCCTACCTTGCGGTGACCGCGGCGAGGGTAGCTTCTGTGTATCCCATACTTTCGGTGGACAGGATCGAGAAGAAAAAGATCCCTTTCAAGTGGATGAACGTAGCGACCTTAGGTGGGATGCGCGGTGCACTTTCCATCGCGCTCGCAGCTTCGATTACTACCTCCGCCCTTATTACGTCCTCGGACATTGGGACGATATCCGCGATGGTTCTGGGGGTTGCTTTCATCTCGATCAGCCTCCAAGCAGCTTTACTCTTCAGGTACATCAAGTCTAAATTCCCCGAGGAGCAGGTCGCGGTCGTAGAGGCCTTGAACGTGAGGCTCTCGAGGTCGGTCACGGCAATCGAGTCCTTGCAGAGGTTGAAGGAGGAGGGCAAGATCTCCGACGAAGAGTTTGCTTCCCAGCTCGAGACGGACAAGGACGAACTGCGAGAGGTCTTGAAGGAGATCAACGCCACCGTCGATACAAGGAACCTGCTCAAAGCAAGGGCGTCGAATCTCTACGCCTCTGTGGTCACGCTGCCCATGTCACGCGCGATGCAAATACTTCGTTTCCACAGGTTGTCAAAGCCGATCGAGACTATGATCACAAAGACAACCATGCCACCTGAACAGGAAGAGTCCGCAGAAAGCAGCAGTAGGAAGGTGTCGAAGGAAGATAAGAAAACAACTCCAGCCGAAGCAAAGGCTGTTGAGGATCCACCGCAAGAAAAAGAGGAAGATGGAGCAAAAAAGGCAGCAGGAGAGAGCTCAGTAAGTTGAGTTTGAACTCTTCAGTTTGTCTTCAGAACGTAAACGCCATTTTTTGCTTCCAACAGAGTTGTGTACAACGCCGTAGTTAGCCTCAAGATTCGGGAAAACTACGCGTCGAGAATTCACTCGCAGTGGCGTGCTGTTCTTCTTCCTCCTGCATTTCTTCATCTTGCACGGTGTGTTCTTCCTTCTTGGTTGTATCCACCGGCGACGATTTTTTCACTCTCTGTGTTGTGGATCTTTCGTAAAGGAGATCTCCAGCGAACGCCCCGAGTATCAGGAGCGCAATAATCTCGTTAGTTGGTGAAGTCGTTATGTATCCTGCTACCGGGAATTGCATAATCACTTTTCCAATGTACATCGACTCGTTGATCCCAACGTCGATGGGCGGAACTCTTAGCGAGAAAGCATTGTTGTCTCCTTTCGTTGTGATTATTCTGTTACCATTCTGATCGGTCGTGATGTTAACAATCCTGTGTATCACAAAGCAAGGGACGCTCGTCTCCGTGATCAATGAGTTCGTCGGACCGCTGTCGCAGTGATATATCAACGCAATCTGTGGGACGAAAACTATCACGTCGCCGACCTTTAGCTGGTCGAATGGAACCTTGTCTATCACGGCGACCGACCCTGGAAGGATTGTGGGCTGCATGCTCGGCCCGAGCACTATTGTGAATGGAGAGGGCTCGTTGGTTGCGACTACCAGCCCGACGTAACCAAGCAATAATATCGCCACGGGTATCAAGTAGATTAGATAGTGCAGGTACTGCATTCGGCTCTTCCGCTGATATCTTGTTGTCTTTTCTTGGTGCGGATCGCTCAATTTGCTTCTTTCTTCCTTCTCTGTGGTCGACTATCGTTTGTACTCTTGAAAAATAGGAAAACAAAATCAGAACAGACACAAGTCAGCAGCCAAATTCTTCTTTCCTCGACATGCATCTTGCACAGACGCAACACTATCGCTCAGAGTTTTTGCTGCTATCCATCTTTTTTTCTTGCGTGAACGTGTCTACTTTTTTTTCCTCTTTCTCTTACTTACTGGTTTGTTATTGTGGTGAGTGAATTGCGTCAGGTTTGCCGTATTTGTGAATTTTGGGCATGGAGCACGTCTCCCTCGCCGGCTTCCATCAATGAAATGTACGTCACTTTTGTATCATGATGGCAATTGAGGAAAAATCAATTGCGGAGAAGGATATATTGATGGTTCAAAGAAAAACCAATACAACTACAATTCGCAGAAGAAGCAAAATTGAGAATAGGAATCATCTGATTTTAAATAGCCTTTGCACGCAGTGATTATGGAGACAGGAGGAAGCCAAAGAAAGCCATGGAATCAGAGAATCCCTTCAACAACGCTCTGGCGCAGCTCGCTTCAATCACAGACCTGCTGACTATTTCTCAGGAATATTATGAGATGCTAAAGAGCCCGCGCCGAGAGGTCATCGTTGCCCTTCCATTAAAGCTGTCAGATGATGCTGTGGCGACATTTACCGGATACAGAGTACAGCATAACAACGCTAGGGGGCCTTACAAGGGAGGCATAAGATATCACCCCAGCGTCTCGCTGGATGAGGTCAAGGCCCTAGCCATGTGGATGACGTGGAAGTCTGCGGTCATCGACATACCCTTTGGTGGTGCGAAAGGGGGAATCACCGTCGATCCGAAAAAGCTCCCGCTGGACGACCTTGAGAGGCTGACGAGAAAATTCATCTCGGCGATTGAAAGGGACATAGGCCCAGAGACCGACATTCCCGCCCCGGACCTGAACACAAATGCTCAGACGATGGCATGGATCATGAACGAATACTCCAAACTTCGCGGGCATAATGTACCCGCAGTCGTCACCGGCAAGCCAATCGAGATAGGAGGCTCCGAAGGAAGGAGTGCGGCGACAGGAAGGGGTGTCGCCATCTGCGTCCGCGAAGCTGTCAGGAAGTACTTACACAAGGACATGAAGGACATTACGGTGGCGGTGCAAGGGTTTGGGAACGTTGGGTCAAATACGGTTAAGACGCTGATGGAGATGGGGGCAAAGATCGCAGCCATAAGCGACGTCGTCGGCGGAGCTCGACCTAGGGGGAGTAGAGCGTACTTTGACGAAAAGTTCGACTACCTATATGACAACTCGATTAAACTGGGGTCTGTCAACAAAATTCCCGGCGTCGAGCCAATTTCAAACGCAGAGGTGCTCGAGTCGGAAGTCGACGTCCTCGTTCCAGCGGCTCTTGAAAACCAGATACACGAGGGCAACGCCAGCAAGATCAGGTCAAAGATCGTGGTCGAGGCCGCAAACGGGCCGACCACCCCGATGGCGGACAAGGCGTTGCAGAGGAGCGGCATCACTCTCGTCCCGGACATTCTCGCAAACTCGGGAGGAGTACTCGTGTCATATTTTGAGTGGGTGCAGAATCTGAACAGGGACCACTGGACGGAGGAGGAGGTCAACGGTCGGCTAGAGACGAGGATGACGCATGCATTTAACCAGGTTACCGCGTATGCGGATAAGCACAATGTTGACCTGAGAAGGGCGGCTCTTGCTCTGGCAGTGGACAAGGTTGTTGCAGCGATGCGCCTGAGCGGATGGCACTAAGAGAAAATAGGAATCAGAGTCGCTCATAATATTTCTGCTCCCGGGCCCTCTGGCTCGGGTTCTTTCCTATTTCAAGGCACTGCCCTAACTTTCTTTGACATTGTTGGATAGAATGTGCCTTATTTCGAGATTCGTGGAATGCGCGCTGTCCGAGAGTACATCCAAAGCAAGCAAAAATTGGAGCTCTATCTACTTTTCAAAGCATTTCCAATATGCCTAACTAGAATGCAATCATAGAAGAATTGCGACTATTCTTGGAAAAGCTAGTACATAGCTGTACTCGAGGAACCTGAACGAATATCCCAAGCTCAAGAATCATGAATTTCCATATTTGGAACTAATACATACGAAAAAGTAACGACAATCCAAAATGTGGATGCAAACCAAAGGAATTCTCAGACTCGTATTTCGAACGCAGTAAATAACCTAGATAAATTACAGCGAAGATAAACTCCTGCCTCCCGCACTATATTCCACCTGCCGGATTTTGAAGTCAATGTGGAGAGCAACAACAGCAGACCATTTCTTTACGCGGATGACCGGCACGTCGTCTGTTCCAATCCTTCCGGTCCGAAGGCCCTCTCTTCGAACACATGCGGTGGCTTTTCATCGGAATAAAGAGGTAATCGTCTTTGGCGACTAGCGAGAAAAAGGGAGAAGGATTTCTAGGTTCAATCATACTTCCCTTAGCGCTCGCTCAGTTCGTTTGCAGTTATGCCGCTTCCAACATGAACGTGGCCATCAGCGACATATCCCGTGATTTAGGAACATCGGTACAGGGAGTCCAGTTAACAATCACATTCTTCACGCTGACCATGGCCGCACTGATGATCCCCGATAGCAAGCTAACAGACATTTCCGGCAGGAAGAGGATATTCTTGATCGGCCTGAGCATCTACGCAGTGGGGGCGTTGATAGCTGCTCTCGCTCCATTATTGGGAGTACTTGTCTTCGGCTACTCTTTACTGGAAGGGCTCGGTTCGGCGCTCTTGATTCCCCCGGTCTACATTTTGGTTACTGTTTCTTACTCAGGTATTGCCAGAGCAAAGAATTTTGGCAGAGTCAGCGCCGCAGGAGGAATAGGCGCTGCAGCTGGCCCGTTAATTGGTGGTTTAATTACAAGCGCAATAAGCTGGCGAGCCTCCTTCATCCTTCAGGTCCTGATTGTCGTGGCGATAATTTTTCTTGCTCGCCCAATCGTCGAGCCGAAGTATGAGGGCCCCAAGCATCACTTTGATTTTGTCAGCGCAATCCTCTCGGGCCTCGGCTTACTACTCATAATTGTTGGTCTCCAGACCACGTCCACGTACGGGTGGCTGATTGCGAGTAAAGATGTCTCAATTGGAAACACCGTCGTAATCCCGCAGGGGAGTATATCACCACTGGTAATCATCGCAGGGGTAGGTATCCTCTTCAACATCGCATTCTACTATTCTATTAGGCACAGGGAGCGCGTTGGCAAGGAGCTCCTTCTGCACACCCACATTTTGCACAACCTCTCGTCCAACCTCGGGCTGGTGACGCAAATTGTCCAATGGACCATATTGCAGGGGAGCTTCTTTGTTATTTCCGTATTCCTCCAAACGGTGAGGGGGTTCAGCGCGATCGATACCGGATTACTCCTGACGGCCTCTACTATAGGTATCCTATTCACCTCAGGCATCGCAGGCAGGCTCGCGCAGAGACGCTCCCAAAGGCTTCTAATTCGAGGCGGTTTCATCATAACAATCCTAGGTACAATTCTGCTGCTCGTTCTCGGAGGCGCAAAAACCCCAATTGTGAATTTCATTCCGGGCTTGTTCCTCATTGGTGCTGGTGTGGGGATAATGCTGACCTCATCAGTCAATGTGGTACAATCGGCTTTCCCCGACAAGGATCAAGGGGAAATTTCTGGATTGTCTAGAAGCATTTCAAACCTAGGTTCATCGCTCGGAGTGTCAATCGTCGGCTCGGTCCTAGTTAGTTCTACTCTGCCCCAAAATGAGCCCTACGGCTTGGCGCTAATTGTCATGATTGTGATTGCAGTGATAGGTCTCGTTGCAGCAATTCTCATTCCAAAGAGGACTACACAGCCAGTCCTAGAGCAACAAGCAGCAGTCCCTTGACGAAAGGCGAAAGAAGAAGATTGCAATGCTAAAGCCTAACTTCGAGTGCTTGAGATCTTCTTCCGATGTTAGACCAATGTTCAAAGAAGCTGTGGTCTATCTTTTGCTTGCTTGATTGTTTAAATCTAGCTATGCTCTAAGCAGAATACCCGGAGGTTTCACACGTGACCTCGGTGTATTCCACAGGCGCTGGCCAAAGGCACTTCAAACGCTAATCACCCGAAGGATTGCTTTCGATGAGGCTCCGCACGCGCTCCAGCACCCACCCGGTGGCATCAAAACAGTAATTACTTTCGATTCCAAAGGGAAATGATCCATGACAGAATGGATTGACATCTCGGTGGGCCTCAGGGAGGGGATGGTGCATTGGCCGGGGAACCCGCCCTTCCTGATTGAACGCGTAACTGACATGAGTCGCGGAGACAGCGCCAACGTTTCGAAGCTTTCGATGGGATCGCACACAGGGACGCACGTTGATGCGCCTGTGCATTTCATCCCCGGCGGCAAATCTCTAGACGAAATCCCCGTGGAGGCAATGATTGGGCCCGCAAGAATAATCGAGATAGCCAACAAGGAAAAGATTACTCAGGAAGAGTTAGAAGGCTGTAAGATACAAGGTGATGAGCGGATTCTATTCAGGACCGTGAATTCGCTCCGGGCTTGGAATTCCGATACGTTTGTCGAAGATTTTGTATTCATTTCCAAGGAGGCCGCCTCGTATCTGGCTTCCCTCAGAGTACGAACGGTCGGCGTGGACTACCTTTCGGTAGGCGGTTTCAAGAGCGACGCGGTCGAAACGCATCGCGCATTACTCGGAGCCGGCGTGTGCATAATCGAAGGACTTGACCTTTCTCGTGTGATTGCTGGATCGTACGAACTCATTTGCTTGCCGATAAAGGTAGTAGGTGGAGACGGCGCGCCAGCTCGGGTACTCGTCAGGAGACTTGGCTAGAGGTAGGATACGTCGGAGAAGCCTGCATCGGATCCAAAATAGAAATTTATCAAAATAAATCACAACAGTAATTTTAGTTCGTCGAGCATTTTCTTTTGCGACAATTTCAATGATGAAAGCTGTAATTCTTGAAAGAACAGCACTGATCGAGGAGAAACCGCTTAGGATAGCAGACGTCCCAATTCCGGAACCGGAAAGAGGACAAGTTCTTCTTAAAATAGAAGCGTGCAGAGTCTGCAGGTCCAATTTACACGTTATCGAGGGAGACTGGCTGAAGTTTGGGGTACCTCACACCTATCCATTGGTTCCCGGGCATGAAATTGTCGGTAAGATTGAAAGAATAAACGATGGCGCGATCCTGGAAACACTCAGAGTGGGGGAGAGAGTTGGCGTACAGCCACTTTTCTCGACGTGCGGGATGTGCGACTTTTGCGTCACCGGACGGGAAGAACTCTGCGCTCGAAAGGAAAGCACCGGAGAATCGGTCGATGGAGGCTACGCCAAATATATGGTTGCGGATGCTGCCCTCGTGTATCCTGTCCCTGCTAACCTAAAGAGTGAAGAGGCTGCGCCGCTATTCTGTCCTGGTGTTACGGCGTACAGCGCATTGAAAAAAGCCGGCGTCAACCCGAGCGACAAAGTAGCGATTGTCGGAGTGGGCGGCGTCGGTCAGATGGTGATACAGTTTGCAAAGCTCTACGGAGTAGATGTAATAGCTATTGACAACGTGCAAAAACACCTGGAGGCAGCCGAAGAGCTTGGGGCCGACTCGTCGATCAACTCTGCCAAAAACGAAGATTTTTCGAAGGAGCTGCTCCATAATGGAGGGGTGGACAAGTCACTCATCTTCGCACCAAACAGCAAAGCAGCTTCGCAAATGGTGAAGGGAACAAAGCTCGGCGGGACCGTAATAATGGGTGTCTTTGCTGGAATAGACGAATTCCCGTTCGCGGACGAAAAGACCGTCATCGGGTCAGTAATAGGATCGAGGGAACCAATGAAAGAGGTCTTGCAGATTGCAAGCAAGGGAAGAATAAAGATGCCCGTCGAGGTATGCAATCTCGAAACTGCAAATGAAACCCTGAAGAATCTTAAAGATGGGAATGTAAGAACAAGGGCTGTCCTAGTCCCCTAATTTTTACATTGTGGAATGGTAGCGGAAAGACAAGGCGCGACGATTGCGGATGGCTTCTTCCGTCAAGTCAGGAATGCCCTATAACCGACGGGAGGTTTTCGACTGCGCGATGCCGTCTCCGGATGAAATAAGTAGTCTCGAGCATTGCGTCGCGATGGACTCCTCCCACAACTGGATTTTTCAAAGATCCGAGCGCTACAGGGATCTGGGCGTACTCATGATCTGCTACTGCAACAGGTGCGGCGCAGAGAAGCTGACACTAACCACAAGATTCCCCGAACCGACATTCAGGTGAGGCGAGAAAGCCATGCAGAAATGTTTGGTATTTAATACTCTAACCCCTTATCTGGTGTGTTCTAGGCAGCAGAACACACCGGCTGGAGTGTAGCATTGAATCGAGGCAATCTCAATTTCGCGAACGGTTCTGCCACTCACATGATAGGGGGATTCTTGATCCGAGCGACCATCTCCGTTTTCCGATTTCAGGATTTGGATTCAAAAATCCAGCCTCTCACTTGCTAACTAGCAAAAAAAGAAAGGAAAAAAGGGGGAGATTCGGCTTGGGAATTTCCCAAGCCGAGCGACTCGCCAGTCGTCCCTAGGCTTTAGCCATCGATGCGCCGGCGAGCACCAGGGCTTCTGGCCTGACTATTCCCTCCGCAAAGACCACTCCGTGAGCCTTACTCGCCGCCCTTTTCAGCCCCAAGGCCCACCTGTGCTCAAACATTATCAAGAGGAGAGTCTTGCCAGTAGGAACCCGCTGAGCCAGAGATCGGACATCGCGCCTAGACAAGCCGAAACTGTTCTCGGCAAACTTTTCCGCGCCAGCCTCTGCGCCCTCGATCGCTCCAATCTCGCCCCCCGCGCCGAGACCCAGAAGACTGCCGATGACCGCGCCAAGCTCCTTATGCTCTGCCTTTGACAATTCCGTGCCCGCGAGTTCGGTAAATGTGCCATCGGCTTCTCTTCTTATGGCAAGGACGTCAAGCACTCTGATGATTTTCTCATCGCTCGCCCGCGAGATTTCCTCCGCGATTTCGCCGTGCAACTCTTCACTATCAAGCTCTATCATTATCAAGTGTACAGGTCCAAGTCTGATTTGTTCCATGGCAGATCTTCAAGCAAGAAGAGTATCGGCGCCTGGTATTAACTCCGTTGTTATTTCCGAAAAGAGCTAACAGGTGAGAGGTGGGGATCCTCGTCAGGATATACATCTTAGTGGTCTTTCTTCGCTGAGCTCGAAATTCTTGTCGTGTCAATGAGCATGAGAAGATAGGTGAGATCTTCGTCTCTAGAGACTACCAGCGAATTAAAGAGCTCAACACGATACTTCTACGGAATTTGAAATAGTTGCTCGATGAGCATGCTTGCTGCCGCTGTGAGATTCCTAGTTGTAATAATGCTGACACCCTATAGTTGACTGCCGATGAGCGTGCTTTCTTATCGACCCACAAGGTTAGGGCATAGAGAGCTCGCTCTCTCACTCTTTTAAAGTCGGCTCAACCGACACTTTGATGGATGCATGCCAGAGAGTCTGGAACAACTGACGCATCTCCTCAACGTAGCTCCTGTCGCTGACTACCAGAGCGTGCAACATCAAGAGTCTGGATCTTGCAGAAGATAGTGGTTTAGGCCGGTATTTTTCAATCGAGTAGAAAAGAATCAAGACCTGGTTATCGGTGAGGATGAAGGTGGGCAGGTGTCCCTCCAGGTACGCGGTCTCGAAGTCCGGTCCCAAGGTTCCATCAAGAATGGGTCGTATTGGAGAATCGGCACGGTTTCCCGAAATCAGGACCTTGCAAGAGTCTGGCTTTTGGGGCGCGCGCTCGATCGTTGAGAATATGTACTCTATCGAGTCAGGGTTAGCGACGATGTCAACTGAATTGCCCACCACGGAATCACGAATCAGGTGTTGAATCCCCGAGATCCCGTGGAACATCGAAATCGCAGGCTTGTTCTGTTCACCACCTCCACCATGGTGCGCGAGCGCTTCAATTGGTTCGGCCCTGCTCAGCGCGTCTTGGAGTTCCGTCTGATAGCTGCTCAAGAGACTCAATTTTGCCTCGTGGATAGACACCAATCTCTCTATCGCGGTTTCGGGAGTCATGGCGGAGTACCCAGCGGGTCTTCCAAAGTCAGCCCGGACCAGGCCGAGCATTTCGAGCTTCTGCAGTATCTGGTAGACGCGAACCCGGTCCCGCTTTGCAATCTTCACGAGGTCCTTTCCAGTAATTTAGTCAACGCCGGACTTCTTGACCCGAGTAAGAACGTAAAAGATGGACGACTCGTCCGAACTCAGTCCGAATTCCGAGAGCCTTTGGACCAGTTCATTTTCCCTGATATTAGTTTCTTGTACTTGCCCCAAATTTATTAGACTCACAACGTCTTCTTTCTTGGACTGGAGTCTTTACTTCAAGTAGAGACTATTAAGAAACATGTAATGCAGAAACATCAGATTGATAGCTAGAATTCCTCAATTGTTTATTGTAATTTTTTTGGAAAGTGCAACCGGGAAAACAATTTTCATGAATTGGGTTACTGATTCCTGCTTGCCCGCTTGGTGAACTGAGATTTCTTTTGGCACATCTATGACGTACGTTATGATTACATCGCAAACAGACCTGACAACTGCTTGTTCGGAGATGATTTATTTTGTAATTGCCTAATGCCTTCGGACAATCGTACTGCCCTAATCTATTTCCATTGCGAGATAGGTAACCAATGGCTTTCGCGCCTTCTCCTACTCTCGACGCGATTGTGATGGGAAAATTGTAAACGCATTACAGATAGGCTAACAAGATGGACATTAAGAAACGAAGTACAATCTCGATACCAATTCTTTGGAAAGTTCCAAAAGAATTGGGTTCAGGAAATCAAAATAGTAAATGAAGTTCAGTGGGAGTACGAATTAAGAGAGAGATTCTCAGGTGAATTCCTTTCTCTCGAATAGCAACAGCCCGAGGATTGCGGTAACAATAAAGTAGATTGCCATTATTATGATTCCTTCCGGTATCGTGGCGTTGTATGACGTGACGGTCACGCCGCCGCCAGGCGGCCCGAAGTGAGTCGAGGCAAAGTGCTCAGGATATCCGGTGGGTTGGAGTACGTTGCTGATTATCCCCGATCCGTAGGTGAGGATGAACCAGGGCTCTATCTTCACCACATTGGTTATGAGGAGCTGAACTATGTTGAACCCGAACAGAAAAAGGATTGCAGTGATGAGTATGGAGATTGAACTGGACTTTACAAGCGAACTGAAGAAGAAAGTAAAGCCTAGTACAGCGGCGAGGTAGATCCATGAGAAGCCGAGCGCCTGCCAGAACTGGTAGGGGACGCTCGAGACGCCAAAGTAGTACATCTCGTTTGCAACCGCGATTGCGGCAAATATTGCTAGGATTATGCTAGAAGCAAAGAAAGCCGAAATCCACTTGCCGATGTAGACCGATGATCTCCTAACAGGGTTTGGTAGTGTAAAGTATCCCGTCTTGTTCTGGAACTCGCCGGAGATGGCGTCGCCGCCAAAAAATATTCCGGATAATACTAGAACAAAGTCCGGAACGAGGCCCCACCACGTAGAAAAGAACGTCAGAGGCGAGGGCATGAAATCGGCCGGGCGGTAGTATCCGACGAGGCCGGTGAGCAGACCGCTGATTATCAGTCCAATCGCAAGTAGTATGAAGAACCTGCGCGACCTCAGGTAGTCGATGAACGTGTACTTGAAGGTGGTCCCAATCTGAGTAAGGCTGCTCGGAACCGCACGGCTGCTTGCTCCAAGAGTTCCCACTCGCTCTTCTGTCATTTTTATCACAGCGTCTCCTTGATTAGATTTAGATAGGCGTCCTCTAGCGCGGAAGCAGATGCCCTGAAACTTATAATGCCTAAATTCATTGCGACGAGCTCGGAAAGTATCTTCGCCTGCGCTTCAAGGCCGCCCCCGAATCTTATTCGCAGGTTTCTGATGTCGAGTTTCTCCACCGAAGTGACTCCGGCGATTTGTTGAACTCGCTGCTGTGTGTCGTCGCTTTCTATCGGACGGAGGAATCCAGCCTCGACTATCCCCTCTCCTCCGGAGAACTTTGCCGTGACATTGTGAATCGTGTCGTAGACGAGAAGCTTTCCGTGATCAATCATCGCGACTTCGTCGCACACATCCATGACCTCGGGGAGCAGGTGCGAGCTCATGAAGATTAGCCTGTTCTTGCTCTTGAGCGACTTTACAACGTCTCGAACCTCGCTCATGCCTCGCGGGTCAAGTCCGGTGGTCGGCTCGTCGAGCAGTATGATCTCGGGGTCGCCGAGAAGCGTGGATGCGACGCTTATCCTCTGCTTCATACCCTTTGAAAACTTGCCGACCCTCTTATCCATCCACTCTTCCATTCGCACCTCGTGTACGGCTTCCTCGATCTTCTTCCTGCGAATCTCTCTTGGGACGCCGCGGGTCTCTGCAATCATGTTAAGAGCTTCTCTCGGCGTCAAAGAAGGATAAATCTCCGGAGTTTCAATTAGGGCTGAGGTCGACGCAAGTGCTTTCTTTTTGTTCTTGTGGACATCCACGCCGTTTATCAGCGCCTGACCGCTCGTGTGCCTGATCAAATCGGTGAATATCTTCAGGGTCGTTGTCTTTCCCGCACCGTTTGGCCCGAGGAATCCGACGCACTTTGAGCCCTCGAGTTTCAAATTGAGGTCGGAGAGAGCCTTGAAGGAGCCGTAGCTCTTTGAAAGATTTATCGCTTCAAGAGAGGGCACTGTGAAAGACAACTCACGCAAGATTCTGGGAAGTTTTGCTCATCTTGCGCCGAGAGGATTCGGCGCGTCATATTTTCTCTTTGCTTGCAGTTTCAAGTGGAGGAATTTATGCATATAATCATATCCAACGGGAAAAGAAGGTTCCCGAAACTGACTCTCAAACGAGAAGAGACTCCCGGCTTCAAGGCGTTGGCGAGCTAAATCGGACTGCAAAAAGTTTGACTTTATTGTTCTCAACATCTCCAGGGGCTTGTGTTCAACTCCTTCCGCTTTTCCTCAACAGTTTCAGACGCCGCCTGCATGCTCCGGTGAGGGAAGTGATTGCAATTTCATATGTAAATGATAAAAGAAATTATGCGTTTATTTTATGGCAGTAGGAGGCTCATGATAAAATAAAACATTCGCAGTGCTTATTAGAACCACTTCTCATCTACCGCTTGAAGCAATTTTGAAGTGTGTGAAAGCTTCCCTCCGATTCCCCGGTTTGCTTCTAGATAGTACAGTGTTGTAATTTACATTGATAGAGCTTGAGAAACTCAAAGGTTCCATTGTTCCCCTCGTAACCCCGTTCGATGAGCACGACGAATTTGACGAGAAGGCTCTCAGACGCCTGATCGATTGGCAGATAGAAAGCGGGACTCACGCCATCTCTGTAGAAGGAACCACTGGAGAGCCGAGCGCCCTGAGCCTCGAAGAGAGGGAGGAAATTTTCTCAGTCACCGTGAACGCGGTCAGAGGGAGATGCCCAGTCGTTGCCGGGACCGGGACGAACAACCTCAGGGAGACTCTCAGGCTGACAAAATCGGCCGAGAGCGCCGGCGTCGACGCCGCTCTAGTTATAGTGCCCTATTACAACAGGCCCACCCAGGAAGGACTCCTTGATTACTTTGGTCGAGTCGCGCAGTCCACGGCGCTACCGATCATAGTCTACAACATACCCGGCCGGACGGCGACAAACCTAGAGCCCGCGACTTTGAAACGCCTGAGGGAAAAGTTCAGGAACATCGTAGGAGTCAAGGAGGCAAACAAGGATTTTGATCAGGCGAGCAAAGTGCTCTCAGAGTGTGGGAGGGACTTCCTGCTCTACTCCGGCATAGAATCACTCTGCTTCCCCATGCTCGCGATTGGAGGATCAGGGCACGTGAGCGCGACCGCCAACATACTTCCCAGGGAGGTTGCGGATTTGTACAATCTCGCGGCGAGAGGAGATTGGGAAAAGGCGAGGGATCTTCACTTTCACCTTCTTCCCATCAACGAGGCGCTCTTCTGGGAGACGAACCCCATCCCGCTGAAGGCAGCGATGGGGATGATGGGAAATATCACTCCGAGCCTTCGGTCGCCTCTATATCCCTTGTCAGATGAGAAGAAAGCGAAGCTCAAGGATGTCCTAAAGAAGTATGGGCTTGTTGCCTGAATTGCACACTATGAAAGGGGGAGTTGTGAGAGCCTAACAAGTGCGCACGGCGAGAGTAATGCTTCCCGGCGGAAGATGTCTTGAGGCAACGCTCGAAGCAAACAACAACAAGCTGCTTTGTTCAGATGGCATGGAATATTCCTTCGATCAAGTGACGTGGCTCCCTCCCGTGAGGCCGACCAAGATGGTCGGGCTTGTACTAAACTACGCCGACCATGCGAACGAGCTCGGGCTCACCGCTCCCTCCGAGGATCCTGTTCTGCTGCTAAAGCCACTCAACACTCTGATTGGAAACAATGGGAGCATCGTCTATCCTAGAGGAGCAAAGTTCGTGCACTACGAGGCGGAACTCGCGGTGGTGATAGGAAGGCAGGCTCGAAGAGTTAGGGCTGAAAAGGTGAAGGACTACATCAAGGGATACACGATTGCTAACGACGTCACGGTGCGCGACTATATCACGAACACATTCAGGCCTCCCGTGAGGGCGAAGGGGTTTGACACCTTCTGCCCCGTCGGACCGTTCCTCGTGACACCGGATGAGATTCCCGATGCTTCAAATTTGAAACTTCAAACGTATGTGAACGGAGAATTGAAGCAGCAGGGGAGTACGAAGGACTTTATTCACCCCATTCCAAAACTCATCGAGTTCATCACATCTTTCATGACACTTGAAGATGGTGATCTAATCCTCACGGGTACGCCAAAGGGAATCTCGCCTATTGTGCCCGGCGACACGGTGGAAATCGAGATAGATCACCTTGGGACTCTTTCAAACACGGTTGTGCCCGAGTAGAAGATTGTCTATGATGATAGTGTAACTCAGTATAAAAAATGAGTTAGTAAAAGATGGGAAAAGTGTAATCGTCATGGGGGCTAGAACCGGAAAGCAGTACCTTGACTCTCTGGACAACGAGTCAAGAGAAATTTGGATCGGAGGAAACCTGGTAAGGAAGGACCTGAGCAAGCATCCTTGCTTTAGGGCCATGGCTCTGTCGATGGCACACCTGTACGACATGCAGCACGATCCAAAGTTGAGGGACGAGATAACCTACGTCTCTCCGCTTTCCGGAGAGAGGGTGGGCTTGAGCTTCTTACAGCCAAAGACGTCGGAGGACATTGTCAGAAGGAGGACCATGATGAAGCAATGGGCCGATTACTCCGGCGGAATGCTCGGGAGGACTCCTGATTACTTGAACAGCGACCTCATGGCGCTTGCCGCCGCCTCCGAGTTTTTTGGTAGAAAGGATTCCCGCTTTGCCAGCAACATCAAAAACTACTACGAGTACGTGAGGGAGAACGACCTTCTACTCACCCACACGCTGATCCACCCGCAAGCAAATAGGGCGGTGGGACCGAGCAAGCAGGCCGGCCCGTTCCTCGCCGCGAGGGTCGTGGAAAAGCGGAGCGATGGAGTTGTCATCAGGGGGGCGAGGATGCTCGCGACGCTTCCTCTCGCAGATGAGATCATGGTATTCCCGTCTACTGTAATCCGGGGAGGGCCCGACGACATGCCCTATGCATTCGCGATCGCGCTTCCTCTTACAACGAAAGGGCTAAAGTTCATCTGCAGGGAGCCCCTGTGCGAAGAGTCCAATTTTGATCATCCTCTTGCCTCGAGGTTCGACGAACAAGACGCGGTTGTAATCTTCGATGACGTGCTCGTCCCCTGGGACAGAGTATTCCTCCTCGAAGACGTGGAAGGGGCAAACACACTCCAAGAAGCCACAAGCGGAATCGTTTTCATGAGTTACCAGGTGGTCGTGAAGGATATTGCAAAGACCGAGTTCATCCTCGGCGTCGTCTCTCTCATTGCCGACACGATTGGGATAGATCAGTTCCAGCATGTCCAGGAAAAGATTGCAAAGGTCATAATGGCGCTCGAATCGATGAAGGCCTTCCTAAGGGCGAGCGAGGCGGATGCAAGGATGAATCGCTGGGGGATCATGACTCCAGATTTTGCACCTCTCAACGCCGCGAGGAATCTCTACCCGAGAATCTATCCACAACTCAGGGCGATAATACAACAACTAAGCGCGAGCGGTATGATGGCGCTCCCCACTGAGGCCGACATGCAGAGCGAGGTCTTGAGGAAGGACATCGACATGTACTATCAGGCAAGGAATACGAGCGCCGAGGACAGGATCAGGCTATTCCGCCTTGCTTGGGACATCGCTGGTAGCTCATTTGGATCAAGGCAGGAGCTGTACGAGCGCTTCTTCTTCGGGGATCCGGTGAGGATGGCCGGAGCCCTCTACAGCTGGTACGACAAGGAGCCCTACAAGCAGAGAGTGAAGGAGCTCCTGCATAGAGAAGAAAAGGGTTAGATCGGCTAACATGTCTTCTGCCACTACCCAGATTCCCGACATTGTCCGTACGGCGCACGTCGAGTACTATGTCACGGACCTTGAAAAGTCGAGAGAGTTCTACGTCGACACTCTAGGCTTCATAGTTACAGAGGAAAACAGATCCAGGATTTATCTCAGGGGACTCGAGGACAGGTTCCACCATTGCCTGATTCTCACAAAAAAAGACTTGCCCGCGGTGGGGCACATCGCCTTCCGAGTTAGAAATGACTCCGACCTTGACCTGCTCGCGCGACTCTTTGAGAACATGAAATTAGAGTTCAGGTGGAGCAACTCAAAGGAAGAGAGCGGCCTTGGTAGGGCGCTCAGAGTTCAGGATCCGCTCGGGTTCCCGGTCGAGTTTTTCAAGGATATGGAGGAGGCGCAGTGGCTGCACCAGCGCTTTGATCGCCACACTAGGGCTGGGATAATGCGGATTGACCACGTCAATATGTTTGTGCCAGACGTCCCTCTCGCTTCAAACTGGTACACGGAGCGACTCGGGTTTGCCTGCTCAGAGTACACGGAGACCGAGGATAAGAATCCCAAACTGTGGGCGACCTGGCTTCGGAGAAAGCCAACGGTCCACGACGTAGCGTTGATGACGGGAAGAGGCCCGAGGCTCCACCACACCGGCTTTGTCGTAGCGGAGAAGGACAGCATCCTCGACTGCGCGGATGTCTTGGCCGCCAAGGGCTACCTCAAAAATTTAGAGCGCGGGCCAGGGAGGCACGGCATCTCCAACGCCTTCTTCCTCTACATACGCGACCCGGACGGACACCGGGTAGAGCTCTACACTGGAGATTACCTCAGCGCAGACCCGGACTGGAAGCCGCTAAAGTGGAAGTTGAATGACCCGCAGAGGCAGACCTTCTGGGGTGCACCTGCCCCCGAGAGCTGGTTCAAGGAGGCGAGCCTTGTTACGTCAGTGTTCACGGAAAAGATTGTGAAGACCGTCGAACCGAAAAATAGATCTGTCTCAGGCAAAGTTTCCAAGAGGAAGAAGACGTCGAGCTACGCGGTACTTGCTCACTGATCGCCTCCACTTGTTTTCTATGTGACTTGTTGTCTTTGGAAATTTTAGAGCCACGGCACGACACTCAGCTATTGTTTTTATTTCAGAGGTGACCTGCGCTTCATTCCGTGAAACACATCTCACTCCGAGTCGATGACAAAGATTACGAGTTCATTCGCGGTCTTGCCAAGAAAAAAAGGGTCAGAGAGTCAAACATCTTCCGCGAAGTATTTCACGATTTCGTGTTACGCTCGACCGGTCAGACTTCTCTCACAGAAATCGAATCCACATTGCGTAGAGTTTCCGAAGAGCTGCGGGATTTGGAAGTTAGAGTCGGACATTTGGAAGGCGCGAGACACCCCAATGGAACCCCTAGTATAAGCTCAACACTGCCGACGATTTTTAAAGAGACTGGAACTCCTCAAAACATGCAAGAGAAAAGAAGGAAAGAACCCGAAAATTCCCTAGAAACCTCATCGGCAGATCTTACCATAGCAGAAATCGCGCAACAACTAGCAAGACAGAAAGGAAGCAGGCTGGAAAGAGAATTTCAAAAACATTGCATGCTTGTCGCTGAAAATGCATCAAAAGCGCATGATTATACACAATCAACAAAATACTACCGGATTGCTCTTGAGCTTACGAAAGAAGACGACCCCTCGGGAGAAGCTCAAAGAAGCGCAATTTCTGAGAAAATTGGAGATCTCGAATATCTGCTTGGAGAGAATGATTTGGCACTTAAGTATTGGAATGATTCATTGAATTATTATCTTAAGGCGGAGACCAAAGGGAAGGCAGCGGCAACTGTCTATCGGAAAATTGGCATGACTTACATTTTAGGCGTTCATGACCGCGACAAAGCTCTCCTGTCATTCAAACGGGGCTTGGAGCTACTAAACCGCGATGGCGATCAAGAATCCAAGGAAGCAGCTGCAATATATGAAAGCATGGCCCGCCTCTATTGGCGCATTGGCGAAAACCTCGACGAAGCGCAGGAACTTTGCGAGAAGGCAATTGCAATAGCACAAAATAAGACGGAAGAGGAATCTCTTCCAGAGACAGAAGCTAATGCACTTCAGACCCTCGGATTTCTTCTTCCTATTATTCGGAAGAAGGAGATATTTGAGCACTTTCAAACCTCACTGAAGATATCCGTTGAAAATGGGTGCCACGAGGCAGCATGCAGAGCCTACAACAACCTGGGGTACGTATACATCGTTTTAGGCGGAGACATGAAGAGGTCTGTTCAGACATATCTCGAAGGACTACGTTTCGAGCGCAGGACTCAAAATCACGTGCTTTACACTTATACGAAACTTGCGTTGATCCACTATGCTTACATTCCGATGGGAGAGTGGTCAAAGGCAAAGGAGGCTGTCGAGGAATTTCTCCCCGAACTCTCGACACAGCATCCTCACAGATTTGCTTCCGCGTTTCAAATTTTAGGCCAACTTGCCTTTTTCAAAGGAGAATACAGGGACGCGGAAAAGTACCTAAGTGCCTACCTGAATATCGCAGAGGAAGCAAAAGAGGTTCAAGCGATAATCTCGTGTTGCATTTCACTGGGCATGTTATATTTTGAAAAACTCGACTACGCTAGGGCAGAGGAGTATCTAGGGCAAGCCCTTGAAATTTGCAGAAAGATAGGGAGTAGGTTCGACAACTGCATTCGTTACTCTTCCTGCCTCTCGTTACTCTCAAGAGTATATGGAAAAGAGGGAAAGCTCTCGGAAGCAGTATCACTTGTTTCGGAGCTTTCGTCCATCGCAAAATGTATAGATGAAGACTGGTCTTTCGGTTTTTATTTCAGAGCGCTAGGCGATCTGAATGTTAACGAAGGACAGCATGCCGAAGCCATAGAATCTTTCAAGAAGAGTATTGAAGGATGGAAGCGCTTAAACTGGCCTTTTGATATTGCATGCGATAGTTACGATTTAGGTCTCGCTTATCTTATGATAGGAGAACGAGATAAAGCGATCGAACAAATAGATTATTCACTAGAGATCTTCAAGAATTTAGGCGCAAAGGCTTACTTTGAAAGAGTTTGCTTGAAGCGGGAGGCTCTAGCAGCTGATAATTTTGAGCCCCCATCTTCGATCAACCAAATGAACTCAAATGCACTCCGCAAGGAATGAAGAAGTCAGAACACATAACGAATACATCATCTTAGATTCGAGAGATCTTAGAGCCTCATTAGTTGGTTCTGGGTAGACTTACTTGACAAGTGTAGTAAGAAGCAACATGAACCGGAAGAAGGGCAACGAATTGTCTCTCTAATCTCAACTAATATTGATTCAAAACACACCGACGATCCTTCCTCCTTGACTTCTTCGGGCTATGCGATATACTTCGAAGACATAAGGACAATCACTGACTGGCTCGATCTTCAGGTGCTGATCATTCAAGAAAACCTTCTTTTTCTAGGTCAAGTAGCTGTCAATCGCCTAAAGGAAAGAGGAAGTGCTGTCTTCAAGACTCTCGAAGAGGCACGAAATGCGCTTCCCGTGGTTGAGACATCTCTTGGAAATTGATTCCGAGCCGCTGACAGGTAAAAGGGTAAGAACAGCATTTCCTTCATCCATAACTCACAGTTCAAAGAGAACACAATTAGAACACTCCCTTTTTTGTACTCAAGCATTCACAGCCGACTTCAACATGATTTGACAATAAAGCAAAAGTTTGCAATCGTGCTACTAGCGTTCACGGCACTATTGATACTCTCGGCCGTTCCGAAGGTATCTGCTTATGGAAGCGGAGAAAATTGGCAGATCGGAGCTTCTGGAACTGGAACATTGTGCATTCCCAACGGTGGGTGTGGCGGTTTTGGCTTCTGGGGATGGTGCGCTTTCTATGGCGTATCATCGGGCACCGTCGGGGACTGCCAATTCTCGCAGTATCTCCACTCCGGGACGGTGCTAGGAACGGCACAATGTGAGACCAGTTTCGACGTGACCAGGTGGCACACTGCGGCAGGTGTCTATCCTAGTCTCACGGACTTTTTCATAGATACGGGTAGCGTGAGGGTCAACCCAGCCTCTGCGACAGCGACTTGCATTAGTTTACTTCAAGGTGCAGGGTTCAATGTGGTCCAGACTGGCGCTAACATAGGCACCTTCTCCCCCACCTCAGATACAGAGATTCCTTCAGTACCAGGTCACTACAATTTCAACGGACTTGTAGCTGGTCCAATAACATATACCGAGCTTCAATTTCAAGTTAGCGAGAGGTGAGAAGATCCACGGAAGAGCCCGTTTTGGTTCTTCCACTCCTTATTCTTTCCAGCGTGAACAGGGGCCCGCTGGAGAAAACCAAACAGAAGCGTGAATGACAACAAGTTGACAGAACATTCAAATGAGAAATCGGAGTGACTATGCCGTCGAAAATACGCTGGGAGGTGACATTAGATGGTCCATATCGAGGTATCTGATATGATTCCAATTCCAAAGGAAACATTGTTCAAGCTAATGTGCGATTACAACAACCGGCCAAAATTGTTTGCGGGAGTGCATAAAAGTGTACGTTTGATTAGTAAGGAAGGAGACATAGAACGGATCGAGCTCGGTGACAATCGTTACGGCAAAGTCATCGAAACGCACAGAGTGATTCTGCCCAATCGGATAGACATAGAGGAGTTCACGCCGAACTGGACCGGTATGTTCGTCAATCTATTTGAGTCGACGCCAGAGGGCAATACCCGCCTAACCTTGAAAGTGGACATCAAGGGTAATGGGCTTTCAAAATAATCGATCCCTTCGCGAGGGGGTACGTTACCCGCAGAATAATGAAGGAAATATTTGGAGAACTCAAGACAGCCGTGACAAACTTACGTTTGCATGATTATGAACAGTAGTCACGATCTGCCAACCCGTAGCAAATCCCCGCCCTGGTGCTGCAATCAACATGTACTCTTTGAGAGATAAGCATCCGCACGGGTGACTTTAAAGTAGCAAATACAAGCATATGTGTTTCCACCCTTCGGTACGTTCAAGACGAGACTGATCGCAAATACGTGTATCCTAACTAATCCGGCATGATCCGCAATTATCTTGGGAGCAAAGTCATATGCAATAAGTGCACATAATAAAATCCAAGCTCTTCTTTCAACCGGGCGCATTTTTTTATCGAATCTATAACTACGTTAAAGATGCGCAATTCTTGTAGCTTTCAACAATGAGGAATGTAAAAATCATTCGACATAAATTGCGGTTCTTTGGGTGATGTGAGGGTTAGCTGGCATTGGCTCCATAATCGTCGGTATCGTAGAGAGGAAGGAGAAGAGAAAACACGTGGCCTTTTGTATATATTGTGAGTACCTCGCCTGTTGAATGTGCATCATTGAATTGAGCAGAAGCGCCGCTACGAGAACAAATGGCTTCACACATTAAGCTAAGCCCTTGACCCACAGTTAGAGCAGAATACATCACCGAGTTCCAATCTGTTACCACAAACAGGACAAGACCTTGATTGCGTCGCTCGAGGCTTAGTTCCGCGGTTCCCGCGTCTAGCGGAGATTGCGATAGCCAAGACTGCAAATGCACTCACAGGGATGGCCGCAATCAGCGCCAATCCAAGAGGTGAGATCGGGCCAGCCGATCCTCCCGAAAGCGAGAAAGAACTCTTGCTACTAGCAGCAGTAGTGGAAGTAACCGAAGTGCTGGTCGTATTGAATTGCAAGCTTGCTCTTGTCAAAGTCGTCTGAGCCGCCGTCGTGGTAGAAGATGACACACTCGTTTTATTTAACAGCCGTGAGACAACAGTGTCGAGAGTAGAGTTAGGGCCATTTGCGAGAAAGTCATAGTTGGGAGTGCCCGTAGTCAAGGATACATAGCTCCCACTGAAGGTTGCATGCAAGTTATCAGTCGCTTCGGCTGTGTCAGCACCAAAGGAGTATACGGATGGGAAGGTCTCGAAGGCGACAGTCCTGTTGTCAAAATAGTAAAGGGAAAGATCCGCACTCAAGGAATCAAAGTGAGCTAGCGCTCCGTTACCTCCGCCTCCGAAGACGAGCTCCGCATCGTAAAACTGCCCGATTCGAAGTCTGGCCCCTGCCGGAGTATAGGAATCCCCTCTGATCATGTAGGATGCCGAAGCAGCGTTGGGATCCTCTATGAAGATCTTGTCGAACCAAGTAGTGGTAGAATTCGTTACGATCTGCGTACCATTTTGAAGAACTTTCACTCCCATGTTGATCCAAACTCCTTGAGATTTGACGAGCACTTCGTTGAGGACCAGGAAGAAGGCAAGTGGTAGGTCGTAGTGCAATTTCGTCCTGTTCAAATAATTACCGTAGTAATAGCCACCATCCGGTGCAGAAACCACGAATCCGTTTTGAGAGCGAATAGTCTGATTGTCGAGGTATGCGTCATCGCCCGTCACATTCAAAACATTATTCACGTAGCTAACATTCTGAGATTTAGTGAAGAAATCCAAGACATCCTGTGGCCAGTAATCGAAGGTTGAATTGTCATAGTTTTGAACTGTTAAGATTGAATTCAGCTGCAACGTCACCTCGTCCGGCAGGATTGGCGAGGATACGTTCTGGTTAAATGAACTGATAGACTCTATCTTGGCAAAGCCCAGAACTGTGCTCGAGTTGATCGAATATGGTACCATTTTTCCTGAGTAGTTGTATACGCCGAAGGAGGCTATTCCGGTTGGTAGAGCAGATGTATCAGTCCTAAACAGATAAGTTAGATACGGATTTACAAACTGCGGATCGATTTTGTACTGAAAGTAGGTAAGAACTGGCGTCGGATGCGAATTAGTTATGAACAGCGTGTACTGGTCTGGAGTAAGACTGAGGTTGTAACCAAGACTGACGCGGCCATCTTGTGCGACTATCAGGTTGGTGATGGTGCTTTGTGGTGAAGAGAATATCACGGTATCATTTGACCTGTCATACAGCGAAAAAGACAATGTCTCGTTTGAAATGCCACCCAGCCTGAATATCGAAGGAGCCCCCATCGTTTCTAGGTGAATAGGAACCGAACGTTGGGAATTCGGCGGAATCGTAAATAGTTCGCTCACGCTCGTCGTAGAATTCTGCAACCTTAGGTTCGAATCAACTTCATAAAAGTACGTGATACTCGCTGCGCCCTGATCAGCGTAAACCACCAAGTAGTAGGCCCCTTCGGGCAACAGGAGAGCATTATAGTTGAATACCCCACTTTGGTGAAAGATCGGTTCTTCAGGTAGTGCTTGGGTGAAGTTCGAAAACTGCTGGTACGTCATTATGGCGGTATAAACTGAATTGTCGCTCGAGGTCAGATATATAACAAGGGAAGTAGCCGGAACGTAAATTTCAGTAGAATTGTAGTATCCCTGTTGCAGATTCATTGTCCCACTGGTTGAGGTTGTTCCGCCTGACTGGCCAAACGCCCATCGCAGCTCGGATGAAATTACGCTCGGCATCAGAAACGAGGGCAACAGAAGTATTAATAGCAAAAACGAGATACCAGCAAAATATCTTAGGGTGTGGCGGTCACGTATCTCACCAGCCGGACGCATTATTCTCTCTTACAACTCCAATCTTTGTTCGGGAAGCTACTTCTGAGCCACTGCGAAAACCGGTAGCAAATTGTCCTTTCTCAGAATTTGGTAATCATTTTTTCACATTGCGACTTTTGTGCCGCACTTTGGACAGAACTTTGCACTCTGCCTAAGAGCGTTCTTGCAATTGGGGCATACATTTGTAGTTGGATAAGCGACTGGAGGTAGTTGCGGTGGCTGCTGTACAACAGGAGGGACTGGAGACCAATGCTGCACCGACGAAGAAGGAGAAACGGGAGGATGGGCGGTAGGAGCAGTGGGAGGAGCCCTCAAAACGACATAGTCTGCTATTCCCGCAGTCTGGGAAACAGGGATGGATTCCTCGGTTGCATCCGTCCTGGTAACAAGTAGGATAATTGTACCATCGCCGGTAAACCCGAGCTCCCTCACAACACCGACAGTCCTACCATCGTGAGTTATTACGGTCTTGCCCACCGCGTCTTCTCTCTTGTACACCGACATTGCGGTCAGCTCGGGACCTATGAAATGCTAAGAGATCTTATCGAAACGCCGAAGATTAACAAGACTGGAACTCGTTCTCCTCGGAACCTGGGTCTTCTTGATCGACATCGCCATCAGCGTCAAAATCTGTGTATCCCATCCCGGAGATTTCTTCCAAGTAATTGCCTTCATTCCTAGAGGCCTGTTCTTCCAGTCGGTTCCATGCCACGGCTCCATCACTTTGCACAATTCTGATTTTGCCACAAGAGGGGCAGTAAAACAGCAGTTGGCTTCGATAATCTCTCGGGTAGGCTTGACTGTGGTTGCACTCCGGCTCAGAGCTCTCCTCGAGCCGATGCGGGCCTTCTAGATCCGGGCCCTTCGTGTGTCGTACACCTCCCTCTTTATCCGGCAGGCCTTTCCTTACTTTCCCCTTTTTCATTTTTCACACTAGTACTAAAATTGACGTGTTCGGATTGTGCTCTCCCATCTGTAAAAATATGAAAGAAGAAGCCAAGCTGATCGTTTCGCATTACTCGGGTGTGTTTAGAGCAATTTCTGGAAATCTAATGTATAGTCTTATTAACCTCAGTCTCTCTGCCCACATAGGTGATCAGATTGTCATCCGAGACAGAATCATCAGAGGAAATGGACCACGCATCAGAGCAGTTGCAAAACTCGTCAGAGGAGTTGCACGGCGCTGCCGATGAACAGGAGCACGCACAAGACGAAGCTCATCATGCACAGGAAGAGGCTCACGATGCAGCCGAATCCCACGATGGCTAAGAAGAAAGTACGCCTAACATTTTCGCAGCCCGCGATCCATCGTCAAACCAATCCCAGGATTGGCTTGCCACACTTGACGCAGTGCGAGCTTGTTTCCGGAATCGCTTCGCCACAATAGCCGCAGTAGAGCGTCTTCGCAGTATCCTCAAGCGGAAGCACTTCGCCTCTGAGGAAGGCGTCCACTTTCTTGGAGGCGATTTTGTATTCCGCGGCCTCGTAGTACTCTAGCAAGGCCTTTAGCCTCTTGACCGTGAAACCATACGCATATCCAGGATTGTACTGGCTCGGAACGCCGATCGGTCCAATGTTCAGCTCGCCCGGCGCATACTCGGAGTATTTTCCTACTGATTCGTCTAGATCGTCCAATTGCGATAACAGTTCGTCTATGTTGACTGTGCTCGAAAGATTCTTGAGGACCCAGCTGACTGTGTTCTTTGCGAAAACTTGCTTTGCAAGATCAATATTTCTGGTCGCAACCAGCGCGGCTCTATCCGCTGTAAAGTTCGCAGACCTGATCCACGCGTTCATCGCTGCTCTCAGTGGCATATCAACCAGCATTGAACCCAGCACACCACCAGGCACTTTGTCGAGAAGTGGGCCGAGCGCCCCAAAGCCAACAGCCGCCGATACGCCTGATTTGAGTATCTCTCCAAGGGTCAGGTACAGTGGATGCCCGCACTTGATGTGACCCATCTCCCTTGCTATCAGGAACCTGAACTCCTCCGGCGTCGCGCGCCCGGCAATGTAGCTGTTTATGACCACTACCGGGTCGTCATTGCTCCCAAGCGAGATGGTCGGCACGCTGCTACCAGGCAGAACCGCCATATTCTGTTCAACGTAGACCCTCGGCATCCTCGGTACGGCGAGGAGCATCGCGGCCTCCTCAACGATGTGGTAGAGTTCCGGATATTGCCTTTCGCCGAGCCGAACTGCGTTGCCCAGAAGCTGTGCTTCGACCCATTTCGTGCCTAGATTATCAAGAAAGAGCTTTGTGAGAGTCGACAGAGCGGACATGTCAAGAAGATTGTGAAATGAGGCCAGTGCCTCTGACGATTGGTAGTACGTTGGGGATAGGTCATAATTTTGGATTAGATTGGCCTTGCAGTCTCTGCAGAACGGTCTATTCATTGGGTTCTTCATTCCGCAGACGTGACAGTAGACGTGACGTGCTGGGTTGCCGGGGGCTATGGGTCCCGTTGGAGTTATCTGACTCGAAAGTGGTTGTTGCTCGATTAAAATCCTCTTGCCTTCAATCCTTAGGCTGACAGGTTGTTTTAAGTCGAGAGGAAAATCCTGGGCGGTTATTGTATTCTGCGGGAAGTAGAGGAAACTGTCTCCGTACTTTTGTCTAGTTATGATCTTGGTCCTGTCCCCACCTTCTAGTGCCTTGCTTGATTGCTCTGCGGTGACCTTCCTCCCGTCTATTTTCAGTGCGACGGGTTTGTTGAGGTCGAGAGCCAAGCCCGTGTCTTCAACTATCTTCTTCGGCAGAAGTAGCCAGAAACAGGTCAGGTTGTTCTCGTTGGTCGATACAAATTTTACGCTAAATTCTGCCAGTCTTTCCTGTCACCTCTCTTTTTCACAAAAAGTTTTGAAGGGGAAAATAAGAAGAAGAATTCTTGGACTTACTAGCCTTCATGCTGCGTTTCGTAGTCGTTTGATTCGTGCGAGGTCGTTGACTCTTCAAACTCGGGGTGAACGTCTTCGAGCCCCTCTCCTTGGACAGAAGCGACCTCCGACGAGGAGTTGCTCTCTCCAGACTCATGCACGTGAGTGTTTTCGGCTGAGGTACCAGTACTGTCTTCGGTTTTCTGGCTCGTGGAAGGATGATAGTATTCACTCTCAGCCTTCTTCGTATCCTCAAAGTTCCTCTCAGCCTTCATTTCTTGTTCGTGGACGGAGGAGTCGTGCTCGTGTAGATGCTTCCATTCATTGTATGCTCTGTCTTGAAGCATTTGCTTATCTTGGGCCATCTGATTTTCCCAATTTATCTGGTTCTGCGGACCGCTGACCTGTTCAATATCGTGATAGAGACCTCGAGGTTCCTCGTGCTGAAATTTTTCATCAAGCCATTGGTTCACCTCTCCCCAACTCATGTGCTCGTTCTTTATCATGTAGTCAACCTTACCCTGCAAATCTGCCACAAAGTGATCCCTCCTCTCTCCGAGCTCCTGGTTCCTATCCGCAGCGGATTTCACGGATTCGATGTTGCGTTCAGTCGGCTTTTCAATAGCGTACTCGGAAATCAGATACCCGCCTTCGTGGGCGAGGAAATTTAGCGCGATTCCTTCCGGACCTAGGCCGTCCAAAAACTTGCTCGCGAAGTGGTCAACGACGTGAGAGCCAATCGTCATCTCTGCACCCTTGTAATCCCCCGCAGCAAATTCCTTGTAGGATTTAACTCCTGCCTCAGCATTTCCGGCCGCGCTGATGAGCCCATGTAAGAATTTCGCACCGTCACCGTATTTGTCAAACTGATCCATCTGCTTGAGCCCTTGGCTGACTGCTCCCCAGTTCCCCTCTCTTGCATTTTCAAATACATTGTTGAGAATCTTTTCTCCACCCCTGTCAACTACCCAGTGAACGAACTCCGTCGTGGAATCAATTGCATGCTCTACCAATTTGGCTTTTGTTTCATGCTTTTGCTCTTCAAGGGACAAAGGATGCTAGAGACACGCTCCTTATGCGAAAATTCTATTGTTTCACAGAGAAGTTGCGCGCTTTGTCCGGGTTGATATGATTCTTGATAATGCGCATCGTAGGCTTCCTCCGATTATGCATGAGGCTAACGGTCTGTTGCCAGATCCTGCTTCTGGTAGAAGCTGCCTTTTTGTAAATTGATAGTGTAATTACAGATATCACACGACAACCTGCCTTCCGCACTTAGAGCAAAATCTCTCGCCAGGCAGCCTTGGCGATGAATAAGGGCCTATTTTTCGAGCCAGTAGTTCTCTAGCAATTTGATCCGTGCCCGCAACGAGCGCCTTCCTTCCGGTATCCCTAAGCTCACATTGAACCAAGTTCTACACCCACGGTCTCCACCGATTCCCTATCGCGCTATTGAATTCAAATCCCAAAAAGGAAATATCCAATTATCGTGCTGATTATCCCGACTACGAGCATTATTACTGCCGCCTTTGTGCTCCTCTTTCGCACGCCAAAGAAAGCGATTAGACCACCGATTACTCCAACAAAGATGGGTAAAAGCCACCACAACTTGTTGTAGCTTCCCGACTGCTTGTAGAGTTGTACCGGCGTCTGAATCGATTGTTCATACGCGGTCACGGGTGTGCCACAATAACCGCAGATCTTCGCCCCCGGGGTGATTTCCTTTCCGCAATTTTCACAGAACATTGAACTCACAATTCACTCTCTGCGGTGCGGGTATCAGACCTGCCTGTTTCCACATTTCGGACAGAAGACCATGCTTGAGCGAATCTTTTCTCCACAGAAACCGCAATGCTTTGTGCTCTGGAAAGAGGGAGAGGTGAATCTGCCTTGTGGCTGACGCCAAAGGTAGCTGACAATCGCAACTATCACCATGACGACAAGTCCAACTATGAAAAGTGCGAGAGACGCAAAGAAACCGACAAATGTGAGTATTTGCCCAAGCACGATTATCATAATCGCGAGGAGAGTTCGTCGTTGTGCCGAATCTACAGCCATGGTGTATCACCCTCACATTTTCAAACCACATCTCTGACAGAAGACATAGGCGTCAGGGTTGTAAGTTCCGCAATTTTCACATCGTTTTGAACTGAGGGTTGCCGATCCTGGCGGCGCCACTCCAAATTGTTGAAGCGAACCCACTCTGTGACCGCACTCTTGGCAGAAATCGTCCGCGGGAGAGACGTAAGCAGAGCAATTTGAGCATCTGCGAGCTTGGTTGGGTAAATTTGTGACGCCAGTTGAACTGCTCGCCTTTCTGTATACATCATAGCCAAGAAACACAGAGATCCCAAAACCTGGAACGCCGTAGAGAATTAGTGCAGCCCAGTTGATGTGCGGAAAGTAACTAGTATAACTGAAGGGGTTGGTAATTGTCGCAGGATTGGGATAGACTATACCGACAGTCAGGAATACTATCCCATAGCCAATGCAATAAATGACAAGTGCAATAGTCCCAATAATCCATGGCACTCCGTAAGGATTGACTATGCCCGCGTAGGCATATCCCGTTCCCCAACTCGCAAAATTAAAGAAAGCTGATACGACAGGCGTCCTCGTCGTCGTTTGCTGAAGCGGGTAACCCATGCTCAGAATCTTCACCCCAAATGAAGAGGTTTGAGAAAGGCCGGTTTATTTGCAAATGATACTCGATGGGTGAAAGGTGAAGTTATCACTTTCTTTCTTGTCTCTTCTTTATGGGAGCAGACTATCATTCCCCTTCTCGATAGTAAAAAATGCGGGTGTTCTGATTGTGTTCTCTCTCTGTGCCCAGAAAGCCAGCAGGATCAAGAGAAGAAGGAATAGAACACTAACCACTCTTACATGATTTTTTGCCTTTGAAACTATCATATGAGGGATTTCTCAAGTGCAGAAAGGACGTTCTCGGCCTCTTCCAGTGTCTTGAAGACAGCGCTTCCGCTATCCTTGAGGCGGATCCTTGTTTCCTGATGCAGAGATCCAAGGTTCTCCTGACTTATCAAGACTTGAAGATCAATCCAGTCGGCTATCGTCTTCCTATCTTCAAGATATATTGCGTAGCCTGAAGATGAAGACAGAACCGGACCAGGATCAACACTGCTCAGAGCTATTATGCGTATATTCTTTGTACCGCGTTCGTCGCCCACCAAGGATCCGTTCTGACTCAAGTAGGCACTGACCTATTATCTAAGATGATGTGTTCGTTGTGTGCTCTTTTCAAGGATTCATCAGGCTACAAATTTGCTGTTTCCTAAACCATTCGGAGCGATGGAGCCAGAAGTTCTATTAAGGGCCGACCGCTCTTCATTAGCGGATACTCTTACAGAGATCTTGTGACCGGAGGAGGTAAAAAACCCCGAGTAAGAGCTTGACACGAGACTATCCCTCGGATCTTGAAGTAGAGGTCGACGTCAAATCCTCGCCATTAGGTTTCACCTATTTTCGAAGGGAGATTTCTAACAAGCGATGCTGGCTCGTCTTTCGACGAACTCTAGGAAAATAAGAGAAAGGTTGAGTAGAGGACATAGTTGCGCATTTTAAAGCTGATTCGGAATTTGCGTTTGTCCTGCAAAATTAGAGGAAAGTTAGATCTCCAGGAGAGCTTCAACTCGACGATGGAGCAGCGTAACCACGAAGCCTCCGCTCGACTCTTCAAAGCGGATTTCGTAGGTACGGTCAAGACAGGAACAATCTCGCACATATGCCCATCCCAGTGTTTTGAGGGTATGATACGAAATCATTAATCAAAAGTAAATCATAAGCGATGAGTCCATATAGTAAAATCCGAGTAGTTCTTTCAGACAGGCGTGTTTTCTTCATCGCATCTACAACTACTTTGAAGATGCGGAATTCTTGTAGCTTTCAACAATGAGCAATGGAAAAATTCTTCCATTCGTTATGGTTCTGGTACTCAGCGTATTGCCGCCTTTATCATAAGTATTATTGAGTGGGGGAAGAGAGGGCGCCGCCGATCTTAACTGTACTGCAGCAGGAAGAAGGGCAAAGAGCTCTTCAATTCATTTGGCTATTCGAAGTGGGGAGCCTATATCCTCAGTAGCACTGCACGCATGTAGAACCGAGCATCAACCCAAGGTGAATAAAGAATCGGTTGTTACGATATTAGTCAAACTGAAGCTGTAAGGAACACTATGAGTCCCCCGACGCTCCCTTATGCTTACCCTGCTGCTTGAAGGTCCTCCGTAGCATGTCAGCTATGGCGACGGAAATTCGAGCCAGGTACCCTCTTCATCTACTACTTTCCCGCCTATTGGTTATCCCATATACCTTGAGGAGAGCAAGAGTATTGCAGACTGGATTGATCTTCAAGTACTGATAACAGGGGAAATCCGCTGGTCGTTGGATCGGGAAGTTCTAAACCGCCTAAACGAGAGAGAGGGACGGCCATCTTCAAGACGCAGGAGCAGGCGGAAAATGCGCTGTCGGCTCTCGAGAAATCTCTCCAACGCTGACCAATAGGTCAGGTAAGAATCACCAGATGCTGTTCTGTATTTTACGAGAACACAATCAGAACACGCAGGCTTTAGTATCGAAATCATAACACGTTGAACGAATGTGAATTTCAAACAATGGAGATCACAAGCACAGCGGAGAAAATCTCGGCAACTCACAGGCTTTCCCCACCAACCTGCGACGACAGGTCAATCTGGTCTGCCTGGCTGGGAGTATACAGCTTCCCGACCCTCGCCGTTGCGGACGAGATCGGACTCTTTCCACTTCTTAAGAAGGAACCGCTCACCGCAGGCCAGGTCTCAGAGAAAATGTCGTTGGGCCCCAGGGCGACAGAGGCAATGCTCGGCGTTCTCGCTTCGATAGGTTTCCTCATGAAGAGAGATGAAAAGTTTCACACGACGCCTGAATCCGAAAACTATCTCCTGCCCGACAGTCCGTACTACTGCGGAGGAATCATACGCCTGCTTCGGGACATGCCATTCACCTACACCGCGTTGAAGGGGGCCCTCCTCAGGGACAAACCGGTCGTCTACGGCGGCAGGGACCTGTGGAAGGCGCACGAGATGGATCCGGCTCAGGCAGAGCTGTTCACCGAGGCGATGCAGAGCATCTCATTCCCGGCCGCGGTGAGCATTGCGGCGAACGGAAAATTTGACGGAGTGCAAAGAGTGCTCGATGTGGCCGGCGGCTCGGGATGCTACGACATTGCCCTAGCTCTCCGCTACCCAGACATGAGATTCACAATAATGGAACTTCCCGCCATTTGCGACATCACGAAGAAGTACGTGAAGCGGTTCTCGCTCGAGGACAGAATCGATGTCCTGCCTGCAAACATGTTCCTCGACCCGTGGCCAAAAGGGTACGACGCAGTATTCTTCTCCAACATATTCCACGACTGGGACCTAGACAGCTGTATGGAGCTCGTAAAGAAAAGCTACAACGCGCTGCCAAGAGACGGAAAGATTTACCTCAACGAGGCGCTGCTCGACGACACAAAGGCTGGGCCCCCTCTGATAACGCTCTACTCGATGGACATGATCTACTTTACTCTCGGGAAGCAGTTCACGGCGAGAGAGCTGACAGATCTACTCACCGCGGGCGGTTTTGAAGATGTATCCATCACGAACCCATTTTCGGTCTACTCGCTCGTGTGCGCAAGGAAATCATAGTCGAAGATCCGGAGCTTGATGATGGAAGAGGGAAGAACAACTCTACTCGATCTTCTTTGAATTTACAGTGGAAGAAGGGAAGAGGGGAATCTATTTGTTGGCTATTGGGGTTGGATGAATCGCACACAGAAGTCAACTATCGGCCGGCCAAAGAAGGCGACATCCCAAGCATCTCGAGGGTATTCTCAGAAGCTCGTGACGACCTTTACCGTCAGCGCGGTTTCCTCGACAAGCCACCGACGAACCCCTTACCGCCTCCTCCTATCTTCGCTTTTCTAATGCGCAAGACTCCGGATGCCTTTTGGGTGGCCGAAAAAGAAGACAGGGACATCATAAACAAGGGGCTTCAGTCGAGGCTCGCGGACGAAGTGGCTCCGTGGGGGATAGAAATAGTCAGGGCAGAGATAAAGGACATACTGCCTCCCTCCGACATTCAAGAATCGATGAAGGAAATCCTGATGTCCGAGAACGACAAGAAAGCCGCAATAAACATTGCCGAGGCGCTCGCAAATACTGTGGAGGGGCAGAAGCAGGCGCAGATCAAGCAGGCTGAGGGTTTGAAGCAAAAACTGATCCTCGAAGCCGAGGGGGAGAGGCAGTCGCTGATCACTTCCGCAGAGGGGAAGAGGCAGGCGGCGATAACGATAGCGCAGGGCCAGGCCCAGGCCATCCAGCTCGTAAATGAAGCGACGAACAAGTATTTCGTTGGAAACGCGATAACGCTGAAGGCTCTCGAGACAATCGCGACTGCGCTTTCGCAGAATAAGATTTTCTTTGTGCCCGCTGATAAGGACCTCACCTTAATCCTCAGTGAATTAGGGCAGAACTTTATCCCGATGAAAGACGGGAAGATCGAGGACAGGACGGTGGCGATTGCGTTGGATGAGACGGGCAGGGCTACCGCCGCGGTCGCCTCATCGACGACGGCACAACTTCCATCACGAAATCAGAGCGATTTTTCTGACTCGATGGGAAATCGGTAAGCATTACTGCTCTTCTGCTCAGAAGCGCCGGGGATTCTCCTGTTTCTTTTTCTCGCCTCGCTAGGAACAGCACTGAGCTACTTTTTGGTTGTGAATTTTCCACGTTTGCCTGAAATGCTCTGAACCACATTTTTGATCAATTCGTTCTTCCACGTATGACGTTGAGTGACGCTTATTCCGACGATAGGGCTTGAAATTCAGGTTGAGTAATTCTTCAGATCAGCAGTCGCATAAACAGTGGAAGCTGTCATTGAACTCGTCGCTGAACATGATGGAATGGGTTGATTTCCTGAGAAGCTTCCGTTGTTCTTGAACGAGCCGGTGCACATTTCCACGAATTGCCCCGAGTTGACGAATGTTCCGTTGTTGAGAATCATGCCGTAATTTGAGAGCAGATCCGCGTTCGAGATCTGTCCGCGAATATTCTGTATTTGTCCTGTGTTGATCAAGTTGCTTGCATTGCTCGGCACAATCCCTTGGTTTTCCAAGATCCCTTGGTTAATGTAGAGCTTCCCTGAATTGATGAATTTGTTTTCGTTGTTTAGGTTCCCCCCGGATAGGAAACTTGTACCGTTGGAAGTCGTCAGGTAGCTCCCAAGGACGAGAAACGTGCCGGTGTTGTTCAAGACTCCCCCGTCTGCCATAAAGTATGAGTCTGGGGTATTGAGGAACGTGCCATTCGTGTCCATCATGCCAGTATTGAGGATTGATCCATAGTTCACGAAGCTGTTGTTGATTATGACCTGCCCGTCGTTTTCTATGAATCCGTAGTTTGCAAAGCCAAATCCATTATTTTTCAAATAGAGCGTAACTCCGGGAGCTATTTTCAGAGTCAAATGCGGGCCGACGAGAAAAGTTGGACTTGTGGCTGTCGCGCCGGTCAGGGTGCAGAAATTGCTTGCTTGATTCCACGTCGCGTTTGCACCCTCTTGCCCGGAGATCAAACTAGGACATACAGTCGAGCCGTCGGTACCATCGAGGACAATTGTGGAAGAGTTTGACGATACAGAGGTTGGAGTTTGGGTGGAAGAAGTCGTCGAAGTGAAGTTGTTATTTAAAGAAAGTGACGAAGTCCCTTGGACTACGACGTATGTGGTACCTATGTACGTTATGGTTTCAGAGTTACTCTGACACACTCCTTCGGTCCCTCCAGAAGTCAGCGCGTAGATCTTGCTCCCATAATTTGAAGTCATAAACATCGTGCCATTCGTGTAGGCGAAATCGACAGGAATCCAATTCTCACCCATTATACTCGCAATTACGGTGGCGTTGTTGTTTTGACCCGTAATTACATCGAGGAAACCGCTCGAGGCGTTTCCAGCGGCGTAGATGTCCTGATTCAGAGGATCATACCCTAATGCATTCAGGTCTGATATGCCGCTAATGTTACCGACAATCGTGTTTGTCATGCTGTTGATGATGTAGAGCGCCCCGGAAGTCTGTGGGAAGAAGTAGAGGTTTGTGTTTGCATAGTCATAGGTAATCATTCCGGAACCTTGCCCAGCTGAGACGACGCCGACCACCCTGTTTGAAGCGCCGTCGATGATTGTGACGTTGCTGACTATGGCATCAGTCACATAGATGTCGTGGTTGAATGCATCGTAGACCAATTCGAATGGAGAAAATCCGGCCGATATGTTTGTGACAACTCTATCCAAGGTTGTGTTAATCACGGAAACAGTTTCCGACATTCGGTTTGAAACGTAGATTTCATGGTTGAACGGGTCATATGCGATCCGGATCGGGCCCCTGCCAACCGGAATAGTGCCAGTGATCTTGTTTGTCGTGTCGTTGATTACCGAGACTGAATTCGAGCCGAAGTCCGTAACGTAAAGGTTGTTGTTGTCCGGGTCGTAGACGATGTCTGTCGGGAGCTTCGTATTTGCTATCTTGGCGACATGCGAGAAATTGCTCAGGTCGATGGAATAGGTGTAGTTTGACTGACCCGGCCCGAGGTAAGTGAAACTCTGCCCGGTTGCGAATAACTTGTTGACATGAGGGTCGTAAGCAAGAGCTGCGAGCGTCGCGTTCTGAGTCGGTATGGTGTAGCTGACGTCACCGACCACCTTGCACTGTGTAGTCGTACTCGAAGATGACGATGATGAAGTTTCATAGGTGGTGTTGCCGATTCTTGCCGACGAAGATGAAGATAGGCTGCTGGAGTTAAAGGAATGAGATTCCAGTGTGGTTGACGTTCCACTGATGATGTAGACACCTACGCCGGCGGCAACAACGATGACTACAACTATCATAACCGTCACGGCTACCGACGACGCTACCGCCGCTAATGAATTCTTCTCGAATTTAGAGGTCAAATGCGATGAAATCAGGGCTTCTTATCCTTCGGTATGGCTTGTTTGCTATTTGAAAATATTCAACAGCACAGTTGTTCTACTCCTTAGAACATCCTGTGTTTCGTGTAATTTCAAATAATAGCCCGCACATGACCTTTCTTGCACAGCTTGCAACGAAATGAGAAGGCACTAGTCAGAATTGGCAGGCTAGCCCTCACCCTTGTAGTGGTAGCAGTGATCGCTTCAGCCCTTTTCATCGGCTACGAGGTGGGCGCTCAGGTCGAGATCACCTCAAGAGTCACAACAACTCAAACAAAGAGCGAGCTAATCACACAGGCCATTGTCGAGTTACCAGCTACGCAGACCGTAACAACATTGGAAAGCTTGCCTGTCTACAACTCGCCCGCTCATACTTTCCTTGTTGATTGCTGCCCCGACCTGCCCAGCTCATTTGTCATCGGCAATTATTCCTTTCAGGCCATTGAATTCGCGCCCATGCCCTGCACTTTAGTCAAAGGAACAGAAGAGTGCCCATCAGCCGGGGCTCTTTTGGTATTCAATGTAACGCATGATCAGCAGTCACAAAAATGTATCATTCACATGGGGCGGCACTTTCAGCGAGACGGTGCCTTATCCTGATAATGCGACTGCCTTCAAAGGTGCCGTCAGTTTCCTCTGGTTTGTGAATTCGACGAAACTGTATCTCACCATCGGTACGAACCCGGTTGTCAATTCGAACATTACCTGCACTTTTAGTGGCGAACCTGATGGAGTCATGGTGCACCTGCTTCTTTCAGATTCAAACGGTTCAGCACTATCAGGAGTGCAAATCCATGGATACATTGCTACAGCATGCAATGGTGTATCTCAGATTTTTGGTCTTCAACCTGCCACAACGAATTCAAGCGGCTGGACGACTTTCCGGGACGTATTTCCGGGTAATTACAACCTCGCGCTCAACTACTCAGGTGAGATGTACACCTTTACGGTTCCTGCAAGACCCACGGTTCTCACAATTGCCACCTACAGAATACCCTCAGGAAGCCTGTCAGTTGAGTTTTGCCAGTTTGGAAACTTGAGTTTGTGCTCGACAAATCCACAGTAAGCTACGGGTGCTCGGGAGGTGATAACGATGAAGAGAAGAGCTGATATTTCTTGGCACCACGGCGGTAACCATCACGACTGCTTCCATGATAAGCGTCCCAACTTCCTTCATTCCGACAGCAACCATCATTATCAATTTTGAAAATCGTATAGCTTGTATTTATCTCGCCTGTGAGCCTTTCTAAAAGCGTGGGTCCGAAAGGGGCGCCTCCTTCTACATGATTATGGCACTGATTCAACGGTAAAGTGTGAGACCTGAATGGCAGATAGCATGATATTGCGCGTTCCAATTTCGGATTCGTCTTCATGACGTGAGTTGAGAATTGTAATGTCGTCAGAACAGTTAGTTTTACCAAAGACGATTATGGCTTGTGTGGATGGCTCAGAAACGGGCTTTAGAGCTGCAGATTTCGCGATGGCGCTTGCTAGTAATCTCGGGTCAAAGATCCTCTTCGTAAACGTTGTGGGAGTGTCAACTTCTGAGCCTAGTTACGGGATTACTGCGGACATGGCAGGCTCCTTTGAGGTCTTGGGATCGGAGGCTCTGTCAAAGTGCGTTGACAAAGCTCGAAGAAACGGTCTGCAATTTGAAACGGAGGAGCTTTCAGGTGATCCGGCAGATGAAATCCTGAAGTATGCAAAAAGGACTAACAGCGATTGCATCGTAATCGGTAGGAAGGGCCTTGGAAGAATGGAAAAGCTGCTCCTCGGTAGCGTTTCAGAAAAAGTGCTGAAACTTTCTGAAGTTCCTGTTGTCATAGTAAAATGACTCCCTTTGATGACATTCGATGATATTGAAGTCGGATATTTCTCAGTGTGCGCTCGTATCAATAATTTGAACACCGCGAGCCTGAGGCGATGAGAGTTTGAGTGGTTGAGCTGACGAACAGTTTCACATTTACATTGCGCCCGAAGCCTCCATACAACTTCAATTTGACAATTCGAAAGCCCACGGGCTGGGATCTCTTTACTCCCGACGAAAAGTTCAGTGATGATTCATTGTGGACTGCGCTCTACGTCGAGACCACACTTTTCGGTCTCAAGATCAAGTCCAAGGGAACGACGAGTTCGCCAAGAATTCTTGTGACCGCCTATTCCAAGAGGAGGTTGACGCAAAGTCAGAAGGCGACCGTGAAACAAACGGTGGCTTCGAAGCCCGGTGTTGATGATGACGTGAATGAATTCTACTCTGCGTGCAAGAATGGCAGAATCCTGTCCCATGCCATTGAAGACCTCTACGGCATGCATGATACGCAGGGCGGCAGCTTGTTTGATTCTGCAATCCTCGCGATTTGCTTGCAGATGGCGCCACTGAAAAGGAGCAATCAGATGATGAACTGCATCCTAAGAAGATATGGCGAGATCGCGTCGTTCGAGGTCAAGGCAGTACAGATGTGGCCTCTGCCCGACGTCATTGCAGGGCTGAAGATACCAGAGTTCACAAGGCAATGTAAGCTCGGATTTAGAGCAAAGTATCTGGTCAAACTTGCAAAGGCTCTTACGGGTGGGACCTTTCCCTCGATTGAAGATCTATCTAGACTCCCATCGGATGCGGCGAAAGCGAGATTGCTAGAACTTCCCGGAATAGGTGATTACTCGGCTGACATTATCAATCCGCTCGGAGGATTCCCTATTGATGTGTGGTCAGCAGAAGTTTTTGGAAAGTCGTTTCCCAGAGAGATGATCGCAAAAGTGAAGGAGGAGGGGATCAAGAGATGGGGACGCTGGAGTTGGATGGCTTTCTTCTATATCGTGAATGACTTGGAGAACCTGTCAAAGGCTCTTAGGATAAAACTGAGATTGGCCTAGTATTAGGAGTTTCCGCCCCAGACTATGGTTTTGTTGAACATCAAGAGAGAGGGAGGGAAAAGACGGGCGCAAATCGAAAAGCAGTTGAAATTGCTAGCATTGTCGACCATTCTGAAAAGAACGAGGCTTCCACTACCTCGGCTAGGAGGCTAGCGGCCGCCGTTTGTTGTCTTCCAATGTCGTAAACTGAACTGCGAAACTCTTGGTTTTCTTTCTGAACGGCGACACAAGTCTCCTGCGAGTCAAGTTTAGAGTTACAACGGCAGAATCTTTAGGGCAGTTAGTTGAAAAATTGCGTAGCTTATGATCGTGCGTCAGATGGATTGGTAAAGAGCTCAGCGGAAAGTATACCCGACGGCCCTTTACTGGACACTTGACGACCATATTACTAGTATCTCGATTCAAAACAGATTCTCGACCCCTCTCCCCCGTAATCTCCTAAACACATTTCTTCAATTCAGAAACGATGAGGAACGAATGACGAAGCCGACCATTTCAGTGATAACTGCATCTCATCATTGCTCTTTCTTTGCCCTGCTCAAAGCCAAGCGATAAGCCAGAGTTGGACTCTTGCAGGACGCTAATGTATTTACGTAGGAAAGTAAGAAAGTTATACTAAGACCAAGCACATGGCACAAAGCGAAGAACCAGATGTTATCGTCGTGAGCGATAAGGGCCAGGTTGTCATACCCGCGCACCTGAGAAACAAACTGGGCCTCAAGCCCCGTTCCAAACTGGTAGCGTACGGCATGAACGATACAATTGTTCTCAAGAAACTAACCCTGCCGGATACGAAGAAAGAAATGCAGGCGCTCTGGAGGGAGATTGACAAGAAGATATCAAAGTATGGAGAGATCACGGAGGACGAAATCCAAAGACAGATTGAGGAATATCGTTCTGAGAAGAAAAAGAGAACTTGAGAAATGCCCAGCGCCGTGTTTGACACTAATGTTCTGGTGTCTGCGCTGATCAGGGCTGGCAAGCCCAGAGAGCTTTGGAATATGGTTCTTGACGATAAGGTTCAACTCGTGACGTCCATACAACTCTTGTCCGAGTTCGATGAAGTTGTTTCTAGGCCACAGTTCAGTCGATACATCAGGCGAACAGGCTTGATGAGATTTCGGAAGATCTTGTTTCGGAATGCTCGAATCACGAGGATCAGATCTCGCGTCGATCTCATCACAGAAGATGCCGATGATTACGCTGTCCTCGAAGCAGCTTACAACGGGAGGGCAGACTACATCATTTCAGGAGATGCGCACCTACTTAAACTAGAATCATACAGAGGAGTTAGAATAGTTACCATTGATGAAATGTTGGAAATAGTAAAGCGGGCCTAGATGTTCACACGCGAACCACTAATGCCTCTTTGCCTTTATCAGTCGAGCTGTATCGAATTCTGCCACGCTTGGAACGTTGAGCCATGGCGGCAAAACCTGTTCCCACCTTTCGAACTAAAATGATCTGCAACATCAGACCGATACGATATCGCTCAAAGTAAGCAACCTTACAAAAGCAACACGAGAGTCGCTCGGATAGAATCCTGAGATTCCGCCAGTGCCTTTCCCCATAACGACAAATAGCACCCTCAAATAGCAAAGTGCGTCTTGGCTACGAGTTTTCCCTCGCTGTTTAGTCCGATAGACGTGGGACCAATCAGACTGCGAAATAGAATTGTCAGCAGCGCCAATTTCTCAGGCTTATCAGAGAACCACCTACCCGGCGAGCGCCTTGCCTACTACCATGCAGAAAAGGCAAGAGGAGGCGTTGGAGTCACCATCCTCGAAGAGATGCCCGTGTCTCCCACCACCCGCTTTGCTCTTCCTAGGTCCATCTTTGCCTACCAGAGGGAGAGTATTCCGGGCTTCAGACTGCTAACTTCCAAGGTGCATGAGTATGGCGCTGCAACTTTCGGGCAGTTGATACACAGAGGAGCCCACGCTTACGGATTTGATCCCATTGGCTTTTCAGTAAAACTTCAGAGCGCGCCGTCCCAGTTCCCGAGTCTTGTAACCCCCGATGGCTATTCCGTTCCGCATCAAATGGACTCAAAGCAAATCGAGGCAGAAGCTCGGAACTATGCTATTACTGCTTCGAACCTGCTGGAGGCCAACTTCGACGGTGTGGAGATCAAGTGCGATTCAAGCTCGCTTCCTATACAATTCCTCTCCCCGATTACAAATGCAAGAAAAGACGAGTACTGCGGATCTCTCGAAAACAGGCTTCGATTCCTAGACCTTGTAGTTTCAGAGGTCTACAGAGTTACAAATGGAAAGAAAGTCTTAGGGATAAAGATGCCAGGCGAGGAATCCGTCGCGGGCGGCTTGAATCAAAAAGATATGCAGGAGGTTGCAACTCATCTTGAGCGCAACGGGAAGATCGATTACATTGCTGTTGGGGCGGGCAACCTGGGCTTTGACCCCGACTACAATACTCCCTCTGCTTACTATCCGCAGGGCCTCTTTGTCCACCTCGCCGAAGGGATAAAGAAAGCGACTTCTGGTCGAACAAAGGTCGTCGCCCTTGGCAGGATCACCGACCCCGCCTTTGCAGATTCAGTAATCTCCTCGGGAAGAGCAGACATGGTAATCATGATGCGCGCGCTCATAGCTGATCCTGAGCTTCCCAATAAGGCAAGGGAGGGGAGAGTCGCTGAGATTATCCCTTGCATCGGCTGTAACCAGGGATGCCTTGGTCACGTACTTTCCAACAGGCCGACTTCATGCATCCTTAACCCCACGATTAGCAGGGAGAAGGATTGGGGCATTGGCACGTTGAAGAGGTCAGAGCATCCAAAGAAAGTGCTGATTGTCGGCGCAGGGCCCGCCGGCCTCGAGTGCGCGAGAATTCTTGCAATTCGAGGACACAGCGTCACAATGTTTGAAGAGTCAGAGTCAATTGGAGGAAAGACAAGACTCGCTAGTCTACTGCCCGGAAGGACGGAGTTTGCAAGGGCAATTGAATTCTGGAAAGCTGAGATTAATCGACTGAATGTAGACCTGCGTCTTAAAACAAAAGGCACAGTAGCAAATATCCAGGAGGCAAATCCCGACGTTGTTGTTTTCGCAACTGGAGCAAAGAATCGCAAGGTTGGTTACTCTCCCGCATTTCCTCCCCCTGAAGGAATCGAGTTTGTCAGGGATGCTTCCGATATAGCGCTCCATACAGAAGGCTCGATCTCCCATGCCGTGATCTACGATGACAGGGGCGACTTTCAAGCGCTTGGCTGGGCAGGACTCTTGGTCGAGAAAAAAGGCGCAAAGATTGTTGTAATTGTGACGAGAAATTCTTCTGTAGGTCAATACGTCGAACCGTGGACCAGATACACCGCAAACAAGAGGCTACTCACGAAAGGCGTGAAGTTTCTCTGCGACTCTTACCTAAAGAAAGTCAAGCAAGGCTCGGTGATCTGCTACAACATCTACTCCAATGAGGAAGCCGAGATCAAAGCTGATACGACGTACTTTGTCTCATGGCCTGAGTCTAATGATGACCTCGCAAGGGAGGCAGTTGTTGGTCTCAGAGGAATCGAGACTTATTCGATAGGGGATTGCGTTTCTCCGCGGAGTGTAGAAGAAGCGGTATTCGAGGGTCATGAGCTCGGAAGGAGAGTATAATCTAGGGCAAGTCTAGATCCAGCAAGACCGCTCTCTATCACTGGAAAAGTAAAGAATACTTTCTAGGGATTGGAAGGCACTGCAGCATACTTTTTCCACTTTCTTTCGAAGTATTGCCACATCTCCGGGTGCTCCGCCAGGTTCATCTTCTCCTTGAACCTCAAGGCTGACGCAGTATCAAAGGGGTCTATCTCTCCGAGCAGTGCAGCGAGTATCTGGCTCTTTGCAGAACCCTCGAGGAACACCGCAAGCAGGCAGGCTTCCTCCAGATTCCTTCCCGCTGTCACGATTCCATGTCCCTTGTGAATCAAGACCTTGTGCTCTCCCATCACCTCGATCATTTCTTTCGCAATATCGTCGTTGTCAATTAGGCGGGGGCCCCGTTTTAGAATCGGGACACCATCTGCGAAGAGAGAGCTCTTGAGCGAAATCGGAAGGATGCTTTGGCGTGTGCTGCCAAGAGCTGTGGCAGCTGGAGGATGCATGTGCACGACGCTGTTTATTTCAGGCCTTGCCCTGTAGATGTAGCTGTGGATGACCACTTCTTCTACTGGATCAAGACTTCCTTGGATGCGCTTGCCATCCATATCAACGACTATCATATCATTTATTCGCAACTGAGAAAAGCCGCGTCCTTTTTCATGAAGGTGCCCTGGCATGACGAAGAGATTTGGCTGTCCCGGCAATCTGACGCTGATATGACCGGCAAACTCGAATCCCTGCGCCTCTCTCAATCCTTCGGAGTACATTATCCTGCAGGCAAGTGCTATTCGCTGCTTGATCACGTTCTTGGAGTTCAAAGAATATCACGACTATCCTGGTCTTCGCAATTAGTTTAGCTTCTCCGAAGTTGTGTCGGAGCTCTTTATTGCTTTATGGCAGGTACAGCCGCTGAAATTCTACCCAATTTCCATGTGCATAGAAAGACTAAAGATCGTATCCTTGATATCTAGCGACGGCATGCCACTTTCAAGCAGGTTGAGTTGGACAGGAAAGATTGATGACTATCCAATGGAGAATTATCCAGATTACGAGCCCGGTAAGCCACCACGTACAGAGAAACTGAGGAAACTCGACTACGCTGAGGAGATGCCGAAGATTTGGGGGCAGAATTGGGGAGAAACCGGAATCGGTAGACTAAGAGAAGTGGCACTCGTAAAGCCGACTGAACACGAGCTTAACCCATTATTTGTAAACCATCCTGAATACTTCCTAATGATCTCTACGCTGAGGACGGGCAAAAAGCCCGACATCAACTTTATGATCGAGCAGGTAGAAGATTATGGAAAGTTACTTCATGAAAACGGCGTCAAAGTCCACTGGTTGCAATATCCCGATGTCATGGGAGCTTACGGCCCACTAAGGAAACTCTTTGTCGCCGGAAATCTTGGACTTGTGGTAAGAGGGGGAGCAATATTATTCAGATTCGGTCAAGCCTCATTTCTTAGGGGTACTGAATTTTATGCACAACAATTGCTTGCCCAAATCAACTGTCCAATAATGTTCCGCCCTACTGGTAAAGCTATCCTAGAAATGGCGTGGCCGTTTGCGGCTGAGAATGTGCTGCTTGGAAGTTATGGCATCGCATGTAACCAAGAGGCGATAGATCAAATTCGGCCGATACTTGCTGCATCCGGCATCGAACTAATCATGGGCAACAGCAATACAATTGCCGATACTTACTCTGCCGGAGGAGAATTCCATCTAGATGGAGTATTGCAAGTCGTAGACTCCGGGGTCGGCTTAATGTATCCAAACCAGCTTGACTATTCTCTGTACGTCTGGCTAAAAGAGCACAACTTCAGATTGGTGGAGGTTTCTACGCAAGAACATCTCGCTTTCTGCCCAGAGAATGGTATGATACTAGATGCGGGAAAGGTGATTCAGCCCGCCGGCGCAAAAGAAACGAACAAAAAATTGAGAGATCAGGGCGTCGATGTGATAGAAATGGATACGAGTGGAATCGGTCAGATGGGTTTCCACGGTATTAGGTGCATAACTCTTCCACTAGTCAGAGATCCAGGACCTACTCTTGAAGAGATAAAGAAGTGACACGCGAGCTAAGGCACACTTCTGGCGCATCTTCTATAAGGGCAATGGTCGATTCAACTTTTTAGTATTCGTTAGACATTTCACAATATCCACACCGTAGAATATTTTTTATACGGCGTTACTTTGTAATCTGCGCAATGAAGCAGTCTGTTATCATTGCAATAGTTATTGTAGTCATTGTAATCATTGCTGGGGCGGCAGCATTCGCCACACTCTCCTCTACAAAAACCACAACGAGTAGCATTCAAAGTACAACATCGAGTACTTCTACCACGTCATCAAGCCCAACCATCAGCAGCAGTATCACCACTCTCAGTAGTAGTATCTCTACACTGTCGTCGTCTGTTTCGACGAGCAACTCGTCGGCTCCAATAAACATTGGAATAGAGGAGGATCTGACGACATCCCTCGCTGCCTTCAACCAAGAAGCTATCGCAATGGCGCAGGTAGCTGCGAATCAGATCAACGCGCAGGGAGGCGTTAGTGGTCATAAAATTGTCCTTTACACGGCAGACGAGCTACCCGATCCTGTAGCAGCTGCTCAGAAACTGATTTTGCAAGACCATGTCATGGCGATAATCGGCATCTCGTATTCTGGCGACGCTGTCGCAATAATGCCAACTCTCGCAAAGTACCACACAATCGGGATTTGGTGTACGGACTCGTTGAACTCACTGATGTCCAATGTGACGAGTGATTATAACGATTACAAGTATTTCTTCAGGCTCTATGCTCAAGACAGCTCTTACTCGGCAACGTTGCAATCGTTCTTCTCTAATGTTACAAAGCCAACCTCCATCTATATCGTCGGTGAAGACTTAGTCTTCGCGCGGGAGAGTGCCGCCGCTGTGAATGCAACGGCTCAGTCGTTAGGGATTAAAGTGCTGGGCTCAACATTCGTACCACTCTCGCAGACTGATTTCTCTACATTAGCGACTCAAATAGGCAGCCTTCATCCCAGTGCCGTTGTTGACCTGCAGGTCACAAGTGGGGCTGCCACATTCATCAACCAATTAAGGGCAAACCCAGCAGCATCTAACATCCAGCTGATTTACATCGGAAACGGAGCGCTGGATGACCCATATGTCATGGGTCAAGTGGAATCTAGCAATCCAGGAAGCTTGAATGGAATGATTTTCACGACTTTTCCTGGCACAAATTCGACACCCTATAACTCGCTTACAACCGCACTGGCCAAGGCATACGAGAACATGACTCACTCGAATTACTACTCCCTACCTTCGTATACTTACTCTGCAGTTCAGATCCTTGCACGCGCTGTTGCAAATACCTCCTCCCTAGATCCGAATGTTCTGGTTCCGGCTCTAGAGAAGACGAATTACGACGGCCCAACCGGACTGATTACTTTTGACAGTAGTCATAACCTGGTCTTCCCTGGATACTGGCTGCTCCAAGTTCAATCCGGAAAGATACAGATCGTTTGGCCCGCAAAGTATGCGACAGCATCGTATCAAGCGCCATAGTAGCCGGTGAACCATGGATCCTGTACTGCTAGGCCAACTTGCCCTAAATGGAGTGGTTCTAGGACTCGTTTATGGCCTAGTGGGGCTGGGACTATCTCTGGTTCTGGGTGTGATGGGTGTCCTCAACATCGCACACGGGGCCCTCTACGTGATCGGAGGCTATTTCGCTTTCATCGTCTCGGCCGAACTTGACCTTTCTCCAATTCTCGGTGTCTTAGTAGCAGTTCTAGGAACATTTCTTGTCGGGGTAATAATTGATCGAGGAATTGTTAGCCCGGTTTCTAACGACCCTGCACGAGTGATGATGATAACATTTGGATTAGCCATCGTTCTTGGGCAGCTAGCACTATTGACATTCGGCGGAAATCCAGTCACTACACGTCCTATTATTGCATCTAGTGTTGTTTTTGGGCCATTTTACGTCCAATCTCAGACCCTTCTCGCATCACTGGTTGGTGTGGCAGTAGCCGGACTAACAGTAGTCTTTCTCATGCGAACAAAAGTAGGAAAATCAATGAGAATGGTCTCACAGAACGTAGAGGCAGCACAAAGCATAGGCATCAGAACAAAAAGGATAATGTCAATTGCACTGGGATTGGGTTCCGCGTTCAGTGGGCTTGCGGGTGCTCTTCTAATACCAATCTACTTGGATTTTCCAGATGCCCAATGGAAGCCGCTGACAGCGGCCTTCGTCGTCGTTATTGTTGGAGGGCTAGGAAGTGTCACTGGCTCAATGGTCGGTGGGCTGCTTTTCGGGATACTGGAAACTGTCGGCTCGTATTTTTTTCCAGCGGGAAGCGATATCTTCGTACTCGTACTGATTATAGCGATCATTCTTGTCCGACCAACTGGTCTTTTTGGTTCAAAAGATAGGATATGATCCGTATGTTTTGGGGCATGCGGATAACATGGATAACCACCCTAGTAATACTAGTCGCACTTGCCTTTCTTCCATTTCTTACAACAGATCAATTCGTTTTGAGTGCAATGATCACTGTCCTCATATTTGCACTCTTTGGTGCAAGCTGGGACTTGTCTTACGGTGTTGCTGGGCTGCTAAATCTAGGCCCCGGTGTAAGTTTCGGTGTGGGGGGCTTTGCACTAACCTATCTTGCTAAGAGTCATTACCCTCCTGTCGTTGCTGTCTTCTTTGCAGCAGTTATTGCAGCTTCGACCGGCATATTGATTTGGATCCCCAGCATCAGAATGAGTGGTGCATACTTGGGGATAGTTACACTTGCCATACTTCTACTATTTTCAGACATTGCGCTCATCTGGACTGGAGAGGAAGGTGTCCCAATAGGGATACACTATTTCAATGCAACTCTTCAGCAGAGCTACTACTATGCTTTGATCCTATCTGGAGTTGGAATGTTCGCTCTGTACGCCTTGAGTGGAACAAGATTCGGCCTTCAGGCGAGGGCAATGAAGGACGACGAAGCTGCGGCAAAGTCAATTTCAATCAATATTCCCATTTACAAACTCGCCAGCCTGATCGTAAGCAGTTTCTTCCTCGGACTCGCTGGCGCATACTACACCCTCTACATATCAAATGTGAACTATACGATATTTTCGATAAACACAAACTTCCTAGGAGTAGTCATCAGCATACTGGGAGGGTCCGGCACGATACTCGGGTCTATCATCGGTTCGCTGATTGTCCAGCTGCCGTCGCAGTACCTTGTCTCGTACGGGTCATATTCCATAATACTTTATGGAGCGACGATGATTCTGGTGATGCTTTTTCTTCGCGGAGGCATACTGCAGGGCGTCGAATATCTTGCTTCCAAACTCAATAGAAACAAAAGCAAGTAGACTTGTGAAGAATTTGGAGGGCTCGTTTTACTCCATTGCAGCTTAGAGTTGAGCGCGTGACGAAAAGGTTTGGTAATCTTGTCGCAGTTGATGATTGCTCATTGGAGCTTCAAGAGAATGCAGTGATTTATGGGCTTATCGGCCCCAACGGTTCAGGCAAGACCACCTTATTCAATTTGATTACGGGGTACCTTGCTCCAGATTCCGGAAAGATCTATTATGGAAATACTGACATAACCAAAAAGAGTGCTGCACGCATCTCTAGTCTTGGTTTAGTTAGGACTTTCCAGTTATCGAGAGTGTTCTCCCATCTTACTGTTGAGCAAAATCTTGAGGTTGCGAGGCGCAAGGGTATCCCGAGGAGCAAAATCAATGAAATTATCTCTCAATTTGGTCTTTCAAATGTCAGGAATGTGCTGGCTGGCGGTCTTTCTTATGGGCAAAAGAAACTTGTCGACCTCGGAAGAGCACTTATGATGGATCCGCAACTCCTTCTGCTTGACGAGCCAACAGCTGGCGTTGAGCCTTCGGTGATCAATACAATGATAGGTCAAATTAGATATGCTCGCAGCATTGGTAAGAGTGTACTTGTCATCGAGCACAACATGAACGTGTTAATGAGCCTCGCCGAGAAAATATTCGTCTTAAACGGAGGGAAGAAGATCGTCGAAGGATCTCCTAGTGAAATTTCAGCTAACCAGCAAGTGATCGATGCGTACCTTGGAAGAAGGTAGAGGAAACCTTGTCATCACGTGAGACCAATGACCTACTTGTAATTTCCGATTTGGAAGGGGGGTACGGAGATTTTATGGTTCTCCGCGGCGTGACTATGAAAATTGGAAAGGGGGAGCTTGTCTCACTGATCGGACCGAATGGGGCTGGCAAAAGTACTTTATTGAAAACGATCATCGGTATTCTCCGCCCTAAGACCGGTAGGATCACGTTCCAAGGGCACAATATTTCAAGGGCGTCTTCTCACTTCATTGTATCGCATGGGATTGCTTACGTTCCTCAAGGGCTCGGGACATTTCCTCAAATGTCAGTATATGAGAACCTTGAGGCTGGGGCATTCATTACGAACGACAAGAAAATGATAGCGGAGCGGATGAACACTGTATTTGAGCTCTTTCCGCGACTCAAGGAAAGGCTCGACAAGAAAGCATACACTCTGAGCGGTGGAGAGAGGCAGATGCTACTAATCGGAAGAGCTCTTATGCAGGGTCCCGATCTGATTTTGCTCGACGAGCCGTCGCTGGGATTGGATCCCAGGATGCAGATTGTGCTTTCCGACACAATAAGGAGACTTCACCAGCTGGGAAAATCCATCCTGCTCGTTGAACAAAATATCCACGTGGCGCTTGAAGTCGCTGACAGATGCTATGTCATGGAATTTGGTAGAATTACTCATCAAGGTACTCCGGAAGAATTTTCGTCAACGGAGAAGATAAAGCAAGCATATCTTGGAATTTAGGTCGCGTTAATGCACAATAAGGAATCTGCTCCTCTTTGGGCCAACGGGATCTCTTTTAGTTCTCGAGCCCATCATCGTCGTATTTTTCCGAAGATGTGCTCCGGTGAAATCGGGGCGCAGTTGAAATCTTGATCTAGGGCATCTGACAGTGCATTTGCAATAGCTGCTGTTGGAGGAATTGTTCCGCTTTCGCCTAGCCCTCTATAGCCCCACTCCTGATATACTGGCCGTGACTCCAGATTAATCAGATTGGCAAGAGTTGGCACATCGAGCGCTGTGGGTGTTAGGAAATCCGTGAATGTTGGATTTACCGGTTGACCATCATCGTCCCACTCTAGGCCCTCGTAGAGGGCCATCGCTATTCCGTGAACCAGTGCACCGTGATGCTGGCCTTCAGCTATCAGCGGGTTAATTATGCGCCCGCAGTCATACGCTAGAGCCTGATTCAATATCTTGAGGTTGCCCGTCTCCGGATCGACGCTCACAACAGCCGCGTAAGCGCCAACGTCGTATGTACTCGCAATTTGAGATCTTCCCTTGACGTCAAACGGTATCTTTCCTGGCGGGTCGTAGGTTGCACTCTCGGATAGAGTCGGCTCAACTCCCTGTGGAAGCCTCCACGGATTTGTGTATAGTACCTTTATGATCTCGATAAAGGGTATACTTGAATCGGGCGAGCCTCTAACAAATACCCTCCCCTCATCAAACTCCACGTCATCCAGCCGGGCCTCGAGAAGATGCGCCCCGACCTTCTTCGCCTTCTCCTTGATCTTTCTGCAGCAGAGATGCAACGCTCCACCAGAGATGACTGCAGTTCTGCTCGCAAAGCTGCCCATGCCGTATGGTATCCTTTCGGTGTCCCCATAAATTACCGAGATGTGTTTCATGTCGATTCCAAGCTCCTCTGCTACTATCTGCGCCATGAAGGTTCGGTGGCCCTGACCCGAAGCTTGAGCTCCGGTGTAAACCTCGACCGATCCATCAGGCTGAACACCAATTCTCACTGTGTCGTAATCAGCTAGGTTTTGTGCGCCGTATCCGTGTGATTGATAGCCACTGTTGTTCTTTTGATAAAGTGCAATCCCAAGACCCACGTTGGGAGGCCTCTCCCGACGAATTCTCTCCCACTCGACTGTTTCCGCAGCAAGCTTTAGAGCAGTCGAAAAGTTTGGTGAGTCGTAAAGAGGTCCGGTGGATGACCTATAGGGTACCTCCTCGGGGCGGATCACATTCTTCAGCCTCAGTTCAAGGGGATCCATCTTCATTTTCTTTGCAGCGATGTCAATCAGCCTTTCGCGGATGAAGACAGCCTGTGGCTGTCCGAACCCTCGACTTGCGTCTGTCAAAGATTTGTTAGTATAAACGCAGAGTCCCTCAAGAGATACGTTCTCAATTTTGTACGGTCCAGCCATCTGTAGCATTCCCTTCGAGAGACTTCCTGATGAGTGACCGTGCTCTGCTCCGGTGTCCCAGAGTATCTTTCCGGCTAGCCCGAGCATGGTTCCATCTTCCGACAGCGCAAGAGAAAGATGCGCCCTACATCCATTCCTGTGACCGGTCGCCAGCAAATCCTCTCTTCGATCCAAGACAATCTTTACGGGACGACGTGTTATTTTCGAAAGAAGGCAAGGGACGATATAATGGGAATACGGCAGAGCTCTCGTGCCGAAAGAACCTCCCATGTCCGGCACAATGATTCTGATTTTGTTCTCTGGAAGCTGCAAGAATTGCGAAAGATTCCGCCTGAGCAGAAACGGCGCCTGATGGGTTGCCCATACTGTCAACGAATTCGAATAGTTGTCGTAGGATGCCAAAACGCCAGAGGGCTCGAGTGGCGCCATGTGCTGATTCCCTAGCTCAAACTTTTCTTCGACAATTACTGCCGCCCTGCTGAAGGCGTCCGATGTGTTTCCGGCATCCAGTTTGTACTCAAAACTCACATTGCCAGCGATTCCTTCAATGTCATCCCTCACCAGCGGAGAGGTAGGCGTGATGGCTTCCTCCAAATCTAGCACGGGCTTGAGAGGTTCATAATCTACCGTGATGAGGTCAAGTGCGTCCTCTGCAATGGCCCTGTTGATTGCGGCTACGGCAACAATTTCCTGACCGACGTAATTTACCTTGTCAACAGCTAAAGGGTAGACGGGCTCTTTGACGTTTCCATGAAGCGGCATGTAGCATGGTCTGGAAACAGTTAGGGCATCATTCCCTGTGATGATAGCTTCGACGCCGCGGAGGTCTTTGGCGAGGGAAACATCAACTCTCTTAATCTTCGCATTGGCGTAACTGCTCCTGAGGACCTTGCAGTGCAACGTGCCGGGTAGGCGTAAATCATCGAGGTAACTGCCTCGGCCCTGTATGAGTTCTTTGTCTTCGACTCGCCTGATTGCTTGACCTATTAGTTTCGTCATTCCGATGCTGACAATGCAGAAATATGCTACCTATTTCAATCTAAATAGCACACACGCGAATGCTCTTTATAGAGCTGACAAGGACACGCTTTCTATTCGAGAGAGGACGAATGAGCGGCACCGAAACCGTTGTGGACGACGTATGGATTAGAAGCAATTGCGATATTTGTTTGAGTTTCTGTGGCACCCTGGCGCACAGAGTCAACGGTAGGATCGTGAAGGTAGAAGGTGATCCGGAAAACCCAAACAACCACGGCAGAGTCTGTGCAAAGGGAATGTCTGCCATTTTCAACTTGTACAACCCCAGGCGTGTCACAACTCCCCTCAGGAGAACAAACCGCGAGAAGGGGTATGGTATAGACCCAAAGTTTGAACCGATAAGCTGGGATGAGGCCATCAATCTCGTTGTTGAGCGGCTCAAGAAGATTAGGGCTGAGGACCCACAGCGGCTCTACTTCACATCGTTCGACCTGCCAGGCCTTGATCTCTATGCAGGGTTTTGTTTAGGCTTTGGTACTGTTCCCAAACCATTCTCCTCTGGATTCTACTGCGGGAACAATGTACACAACATACACGGTATAACTACTATGAGTGTTGAAGCGTCCCCCGATGCCGAATACGTAAAGTACCTGTTGCTTGTTGGCTCGCAGTTTGGCAGCGTTGTCAATTACGACGTCATGCATGCAGCCAGGGGCGTTGCAAGAAAGCGTCCCGGCGGGATAAAGGTCGTCTCCGTCGATCCAGTCGGCTCTTACGGCGCCGCGAAAGCCGAGGAGTGGGTCCCGATAAGACCAGGTACGGACGGGGCCTTTCTTTTAGCACTGATTAATCTGCTCATAAACGAATACAAGATATACGATGCCGAATTTCTCAAGCGGCGCACGAACGCTCCGTATCTTGTTGGACCGGACAAACACTACGTTCGTGATAGGACCTCGGGGAAGCCCCTGATGTGGGACCCGGTTGAAGATAGAGCAAAGCCTTTCGATGAATCGTTTGTGGACTTCGCTCTCGAGGGCTCGTACGTTGTGGATGGCGTGGAATGTCAGCCGTCGTTCCAGGTGTTGAAGGACCACGTCAGAAAGTACACGCCCGAGTATGCCTCAGAGATAACAACAATTGCTCCGGACACAATTCGAAGAATAGCAAGGGAATTCGGAGAGGCTGCGAGCATCGGATCCAAAATTGGAATTGATGGGAAGGAGCTCCCATTCAGACCAGCTTGCTGTATTTGGTATAGGGGGCTAAGCGCTCACAAGCATTCCATGCTCAGCGGAATGGCCGCGGAGACACTGAACATTCTTATCGGCGCAATTGAAGTTCCGGGAGGACTCATCGCAGAAGGAAATCTTCCTAGCATACTTACCGAAGATGGATTTGTCACCGCGCAACCAGGCTCCTACCACGTGGCCGCCGCCTATCCGCCGAGGAAGGTCGTCCCACCCAAGACGCCGGATCTATTCGAACTGCTTCCGGTTGCTTGCTACAGCCGTCCCTTCTTTATACTCGGAGTCCTTCGACCTGATACTTTCAAGACGCCCTCAAGAATAGACATGCTAATCCAGGTAAGGTCGAACTTCATGAAGACCTCACTTCCAAGGAACGTCATGTTGGACGTAATCAAGGCGATTCCGTTTGTAGTCTCCTTCTGCGTGGAGCTCGACGAGACATCAGAATTTGCTGACGTTGTCTTCCCAGATTTACAATACCTTGAGCGAACAGCCTTTGGTCATGACTTCACAATCTTCGTCGATAGAGGCGGGTACGGCCCAGGTTTTTGGTACGGACAAAGGCAGGTCGTCCCGGCTATGTTTGTTTCCCCTTGGGGGAAGGGATTGCAGAATATCAGCCAAGTACTTTTTGAAATGGCCGATCGGGCTGGATTCCTCCCCGACTGCTACAAGGCGCTGAACCGCGTTTGGAAGCTGAAGGATCAGTACAAGCTCGATCCCACCAAGAAGTATAGTTTCGAGCAGCTATGCGACCACTACTTCAGAAGCGAGCACGGCGAAGATAGGGGATGGGACTGGTACCTCAAGGACGGATTAGTTGTACGAAATAGGACGCCGGAAGAGATGTACCCGGGTCCGTTCCGAAAAGGCAGAATCCACCTATACTATGAATTCATGCTTGATGCAGGTAGGGAAGTGGGAAAGGTCACAAGCGAGCTCAAGATACCCTGGGAAACTGAGGATTACGTGCCTCTACCAGATTGGAAGCCCTGCGCTTCGTACGAGAAAGAAAAGACCAAAGATTTCGACATGTTCATGGTGAATTACAAGGTTCCCCAGCAAAGCTGGAGCAGCGTGACACAGTCAAACCCGATTCTAAATCAACTGTCGGATAGACACCGCGATTTTGATGTTCGCATCAATCCCGAGACAGCCAAGCAAAAGGGAATCAAAGATGGAGACATGGTCGTTGTCGAGAATACCAAGGGAATCCGCGTGGAAGGACGTGTGCGCATCAGTGAACTGATTCATCCAGAAGTAGTAGCTAGCCTAGGAAACAGCGGGCGCTACGCAAGACAATTTCAGGGAAAAAGAAGAGGGATTCATTTCAACGACATGGTGATTTTCGACGAAGACCATATCGATTATGTGTCGGCTGCTGTAGACTCTTGCGTAAGGGTCAAGCTAACAAAGGTAGACTAAAGATCAGGCTTCAATCTCGGGGATTGGGGAAGGAAGTAGTAGAAGCTTTGCGGCGCATATAGAATGATCGGAGCAGAAGAAGAAAGAAAAGCGGAAGAAGACGGGCAAACCGCAAAGCGGAGGGCCTTGATTACATTTTTCGGGCCGATCAAGAGCATAGTCAAAAGATCCTCCGACGAAGTAACTCTCAGTACAGGCAATTCAACGGTGCGCGACCTAATCAGAATTCTCATCGAAAGATACGGCGATGATTTCGGGGAACTCGTCTTCCACAACGAGAAGATCAACAGCGGGATTGTGATCTTCGTCGATGGTGAGCGCATATACCAAAAGAGCGACCTCGAAAAGAAACTACGAGCAGAGAGTAACGTGGAGGTCTTCCTCGGTTCGCAGGCCGCGGGCGGCTAAGAAAGGCGCGCCAGTTTCTCGTCCCGTAGACTCGCGCTCGTGCTACACTTTGCTTCATTCCAACTTCATTCTCAATGCTGACTGTACGAAGCGAGGCAAGCACTGGTTACATCCTCTTTTTTTGAGAAAAGAAAGCCAATTGCCAGCAAAAAAGTTGAAAAGTGACGCGAGAAGGCTGCTTGCAAGCAGTCTCTCCTCTTTTTGAAATTTGGATTCGCCCTCGTCGCGGGCTATTGTCTCTTCAGCATTTACTCTGCCAATACGGTTCTGTCGTCGCTTCTTCCATCTATAGGGCAAGAATACAACCTGTCACCTGTCATTCTAGGGTTCATAGTCTCGGTGTACGGGTGGTCTTACGCTAGCATGCAGATACCCGTCGGAATAATCTCCGACAAATTCGAGCCGCGAATCATTACGTCTCTTTCTATGCTAACGTTCTTTCTATCCACCTTTGCTTTCGCATTTTCTTCGGGCGGGACTTCCTTTGTTCTCTCAAGGGTCTTGATGGGACTTGCATCGAGTTTCATCTTCGTCAGCGGGTTGAAGGGAATCGAGTATGTTTACGAGGAAAGATCCCGCGGACTTGCGGTTGGCATCTTTGTTTCGATCAGCTTCTGCGGGATAGCCATACCTAACCTCGTTGTATCATTCCTTCCGCTCGGCTCTCTCGGCGAATGGAGAGCCATCTATCTAGGCGCAAGCGTCCTTCCGCTTGTAGGGTCGATCCTATCGTTCATCTTCTTTCCAAAGAAGCTTCTTTTTCTCCGAGCAAGCACTGACACATCGACTGGTGAAGAAAAGAAAAAGAGAACGAGTGAAGTGCTGCGCGGCATCAGGAGCATCATCCAAAACAGACAATTCATGCTTCAGAATGCGATATCCTTCGTCTACTTTGGAACTTTCTTTGGCGTGCTCTTTTGGCTGCCAAGCTACCTAGAATCCCAAGGAGCTGGCATAATCCTCGCAGGCCTAGCTGTCTTCCTTCTGGGAATTGGGTCAGCGATCGGTTTTGCCATATCGGGATGGTTGATTCACAAATACGGAAACGAAACTCGAAATCTGAAGTTTTTCATGATGCTCTACACCGTGTTCGTGTTCATCACCATATTGGCAAGACCACAGATTCAGTACGCAGAAGCAATACTGAGTTTTCTCTTAGGGTTTGGAACTGGAGGCTCCGTGGCCAATACCAGAATCGTGGGTAACCTATTCCATAAGAAAAATGCCGGAACGGTCTATGGAATATTTAACATGGTAGGGTGGCTCGGCTCAGCATTCTACCCGCTGATCATAGGCTATGTGCTCTCGGCCGGATATGCGTTCGACTTTGCCCTACTTCCTCTAGGCATCTCGATGCTAGTAGCGCTGATATTGAGCATGTTTGTTTCTCAAAAATTATCAATGGATGCACGAGTATGATCTGCCGGGTTGTTTTTCATCTTGCCCGAATCGTCATTGAACATGCTGTCCAACAACAAGAGGGCTGCCTTCATGTAATTGAAAATCTTTCATTTTCATCTTCACATGGCTACAGAATCGTCGTCTCAATTACTTTATTGCCAGTTGAAAAGTAAATCAGAATCCTAACAGGTTGCAGTTAGGCAGAGAATTGTGCTTGTTTCCACTTTTTTTCAAGGTACTGCCACATCTGCGGGGGTCTCCGCTAGGTTCATTCTCTCCTTGAACCTCAACGCTAGTAGTCTGAAAAACCTACGGGAAGGAATATGGAATGAGCCTGATAGATGCAATTATGGCTACCACGAAAAACTCAGCAAGCGCACTTGACCTTGGTCGCTCCATAGGCGCACTTGAAGAGGGCAAACAGCTGATCTGATAATTGTAACGCGTGATCCACCGAAGGCCATTTCCGTCCTGTCGATGATTGAGAATAAACGAGTGATCATGTAGTGCAGTCAGGTCAGCATCAACCATGGACCAGAATACTGCTGAGAAACATAAAGGCACTTCAACAGTGGCATGGTATGTCACTTTATGGCGCTGTTGGATTTCACCAGATTCAAAACTCTCTCTGGACTTAGCGGAAGTGTGTTTTGCGACATGGTGATACCGAACTGACCAAAGGCGTCATCTAGGGCGTTGGTTATCGCTGCCAGTGGTGGAGTGGCTCCTCCTTCCCCCATGCCCTTCGTGCCAAGCACAGAGTGCGGCGAGGGCGTCTCAACGTGGCCTACTGATATGTCCGGTGTCTCAACGGCGGTAGCAGCAAGATAATCGATGAAAGTTGTCGATAGAGGCTGCCCATCACTGGAATAACCAAACTCTTCCTGCAGTGTGGCAGCTATTCCATGAGCCGTTGACCCTTGAATCTGCCCGTCAACAATCATGGGATTGATCAACCTGCCGCAATCATGAACAACGGCATAGTGTAGTACCTGAATCTTACCTGTCTCTCTATCAACTTCTATGACGGCGAGATGGGCAGAACTTCCGAATGTTATCTTGGTACTTACTCGACCCTGCGAGTCTGGGGGTTTGGCGTATGGACTCTTGTAGAAGAAAGTCTGCTGCAGCCCCGGTTCTAAACCGTGTGGCAGAGCAGCTATGTCGTTGTATGCTATACTTGCGACTTCGGTCAACCTTAGACTCTTTACTGAATTCTCTAAAGAAAAGACCGATTCATCCCTTAACTCTAACGTACTTTCATCGACGCCAAGCGCCTTGCCTGCAATTTTTATTATTTTATTTCTTAAGGCAAGCACTGCGTGCACAGCTGCGGAAATGTCGAGCACTGAAAATTTGTTCCCATAATTGCCCGACATAGTACCGTAAGGTGAGAGTAGCGTGTCAAATGAATCAAGGACACAAACGTCTTTCACGGGCACGCCGAGGAGGTGAGCCGTGATCTGTGCAATGCTGGTTGCGTGCCCCTGCCCAGCGTCTGGTCCCGAGAGGCTAACCAAGACCTTCGCGTTTTGATCCATCTTTACTAGGGCTGGCTCGTAACCTCCGGTCTTGTTCACTTTACCCGTGATAAGGAACGAACCTGCAGAGTTGTATCCGCCCGGTTCCACACAAGTTGCGATTCCAATCCCCACACAGCGGCCATGCTCTCTAGCAGCTTTCTGATAGTCAACCCATTGCAAAAAATTCGCATCTGTCAGTGCCTTCTTCAGCGTTGCTTCGTACTCACCGCTATCATAACACTGGCCAGATGGCGTGACGTATGGAAATTCTTCCGGCCTGATATAATTGAGCAGCCTAAATCTGATGGGATCTATTCCAACGACTCTAGCCGAGATGTTCACCATACGTTCAAGTACAAACCCCATTGCGGGCTTTGCAACGCCGCGATTTGGCCCGCTCGGGCATGTGTTAGTCAGGACCACTCGCCCATCTAGACGAACGCTTCTAATTTTGTAAAGACCCACAATCGTCTGCAATCTTCCTTGGGTGTGGTATGCTGCAAACTCTGCGTCTGCACCCTCATTCACGATCTCTTTAATCTTGATTGCAAGCATTGTTCCGTTTTTCCTTACGGCGAGTTCAGCGGAAATCTTCTGCTCCGGTGCTTGGGTACTCGAAATCAAATGTTCGTACCTGGTTTCTATCCATTTGACGGGTCTTTTGGTCTTGATAGAGAGCAAGCAGGTGATCATTATGTATCGTGTCATCGTTGTCTTGTTGCCAAAATTACCCCCAATGCTTGGAACGATAACTCTTATCTTATTACTGGGGATCGAAAACACTCTTGAAATGGCATCTGCGCTGTAGCCCGGGAATGGTGTGTTGCACCAAACCGTGAGCTGACCGGTGGGCTCGTCAAAACTTGCGATGCAAGAAATCGGTTCAAGCGCAGTAGAGGAGTAGCGGTGAACAGAAAACTCTCCTCTTATTATGTGGTCTGCGTTCTCGAAGTCTCTATCCACCTCTCCATAAGTGAAGGTTTTTTTCCAAACCACGTTTGATCCCGCACCGTCGTAGAGAAGGGGCGCATCTGGGAGAGCCGCTTCTTCCGCTGTTGTAACTGCCGCTAGGGGCTCGTAGATTACACTGATCTTCTCAAGTGCATCTTCAGCGGCGTATCGATCTGATGCTGCAACAGCAGCGACCGGCTCACCCACAAACCTTGTCTTGTCGATTGCTAGGCAGTACTGTTCAAGACCCGAACAGTTCTTGAGGTACCTAGGTTGAAGAGGGCGGGCGACTTCCAGCGCCTCCTTTCCCGTTACGACGGCTTTGACGCGTGGTTCAAGCAAAGCTTCATTTTTTTCGACAGATAGAATGCGAGCATGAGCATAGGGGCTCCGAAGAATCGATGCGTAAAGCATTCCCGGAAGTTGTAAATCATCTACGTAGCACTTTGCTCCACGCATGAATTGACGGTCTTCAACTCTCTTGATCGGCTGTCCCAGATTAATCTCCTCAACGAGGTCCACCCTAACCTCTTTTGGTTCTCTTGCGCGAGGAATCTCCTCGGTTATTGTTGATGACATGGCGCAGACCGCATTTTCCTCTGAAGTCAGAATATCATTCCATCAAGCTGGGAAATAGCCACAACAAGTCACGAAGAAATGTTGTAATCTCTCTTCCGAGAAATAGACGCAAAACACCGACACACCACCGCACAAGCAAGAGCACCACCGATTCAAACTAGTTGATGCGAGGCACGATGCCCTTGAGGAACGTGTCTACTATCGGTTCTATGTCTCTGTTGGGCGCAACAGGATTTATGAAGATTCTATTAATTCCGAGTTCCGCCACCGATTCAAACTTTTGAATGCAATCGCTAGGATCACCGCAAATTGTAAAGTGTTCTATTAGTTCCTCTGTGAATTCGGGGTTCTCGATTAGGAGCTTCTTGCATTCGTCGATCGAATCCCTGCTCATTTCGAACTCGCTCGTTAGTTTGTTTATTTTCTCCGGAATATCAATTCCAGCTTCGTAGAGGAAGCTCTTAGCTCCCGACCATAATTTTTCAGTCAGTCCGTCTAGAATGAAAGTGCGTGCAGCTGCACGATCTTTGTCCACAGTAAATGAAACCCAGGTAGTCACATCGACATCCTTCAAATCCCTCCGTGACTTTTGAAGTCCCACTTTGAAGCTTTTCGTTGCATATTCGATTGAAGCTTTTGATGAAAATCCCCCGAGCACCACTCCGTCAGCTATTTCTCCTGCTAACTCGAGCAACTTTGGGCTTCTGCTCATTATTGAGATGGGTATGTTGGGTCTTGGCGGAATTGATAGTCTGCCCTTATTGAAAGACAATATCTTCCCATGGTAATCCAATTCTTTTCCCGTTAGCAGTTGCTTGATTATTTCATAGCACTCGCGTACTGCGAGAGTGGGCCTTTCTCTTTTCACCCCAAGCTCTCTATGACCACCCAGACCAGCTGAAACCCACAGAAATGCTCTCCCGTTAGTTGCTTCGTCAACTGTTGCAATTGATGATGCGGTGAGAGCTGGGTGTCGGGTATATGGGTCTGCTGCAATGACCCCCAATTTTGTCCTTCTGGTCTGCGTTCCGCATAACGCAACAACGCAATAGGGATCTCTCGCTAATTTGTTATCGGTCATCGCGATGTTTGCAGCGCCAGCATCTTCCCAAGTTCTTACGAGTCTCGTAGCCTTTTCAACGGAGAAGGTGTCGCTGCAACCAATTCCAAATTCGACCAAATTATTTTCCAAAGAAGTTCGCTGGTCATATGTTATTTAATTGTTATACTTTCCAATGAGGTGCGTTTGCGTTGTTATTGCGACACTAAAGATTCTGTTTTTTATGCTGACCATATGCAAAGTCCATTAAAGCAATATATAGACGCAAGCTTCGAATTTCGCCCGTTTTGCTAAGCTTTGTGGCGAAGAGAATACTCCAAACAGTACCAACTATATTCGGTATTACTCTTTTCATTTTCTTGCTAACAAGAGCTCTTCCCGGAGATCCGGTCGTAATTCTTCTAGGCTCCGCACCAATTACTCAAGCGCAATACGATGCTGTGCGCGATTCTCTGGGACTGAACCAGCCACTTTACGTCCAGTATATCGACTACATAATTAGGCTCGTTCATGGGAACTGGGGCAACTCCATACAGACTCAGCTCCCAGTCTTTTCAATCATAACCTATCGACTGAGAAACACGCTTCTGCTAGCCGCCCTTGCGATGTTAATAGCGGTGGCCATCGGGATTCCAACGGGAATCATTTCTGCATTGAAGCAATCATCGATTCTGGATCGCTTCCTGCAGGTAACTAGTATGTCATTTTATTCGATCCCATCTTTCTGGCTGGGCCTCGTCTTGTTATGGTTCTTTGCAGTCTACCTTAGGATCCTACCTGCGGCAGGAGGCAGTCTCGCTTGGAACTATCTCGTGCTCCCCGCATTTACAATTGCACTGCGTGAAGTGGGTTTCATCTCCCGCCTGACTAGATCATTCGTCCTCGATATTGAGAATGAGGACCATGTAATGGCGGCGCAAGCGAGAGGCCTGCCGAGTTTTCTTGTCGTAAAAAACTATGTTGTGAGGAACGCCATGGTTCCAATTGTGACGTTTCTTGGCCTGGAATTGGGCTCACTTATAGAAGGGACAGTTATTGTCGAGCTTGTGTTTGCCTATCCTGGGATCGGCTCATTGATCGACCAGGCGATTCTCCAGAGGGATTATCCGGTAATTCAAGGGAGCGTCCTTCTAGTAGGCGTTGCATTCGTGGTAATCAACCTAATCGTAGATATTGCCTACTCTTACATTGACCCGCGCATAAGAATTGATACTAAAGTCTAGGAGAAACCGACCATGAGCAGTCAGTCCGAGTTCATTCAGATCGTTAAGACAAACAAAGTTGTTGACTTTGCACTAGCATACATTATACTCGTGACAATATCAGCTATTTTTGCAAACTATATCGCGCCTTATCATTATGCCCAATTTAATCTCTCCAATGTCTTGCAGTGGCCGTCGTGGGCTCATCCATTTGGGACAGATTATCTTGGCCGGGATATCTTTAGTAGAATGATTTACGGAGCGAGACTGTCTCTTTTCGGACTCGTCATTGCTGTGTCCACGGGCGCCGTAATTGGAGTCCCAATAGGCTTAATCTCGGGATATTATTCGGGAAAGATCGACCTTGTAATTTCAAGGATCGCAGATGTACTCCTCGCTTTTCCCGGAATACTTCTTGCATTTGCCCTAGTGGCAATACTTGGAATAGGACTCGTCACAGCGGCTCTCTCCTTGGGAATTACAATGGTACCTCGCTATATCAGGATCGTGAGGAGTCAAACGCTGGAGATCAAGCAGCATAACTACATCGAAATTGCAAAGGTAAATAATGTTGGAGGTATGTCAATTTTGTTTAAACATGTACTCCCCAACGCAATCGGCCCCATCTTGATACAGGTGACATTCAACGCAGCGAGCGCAGTTTTAGGCATCGCGGCACTCGGTTTTTTGGGACTCGGAGCTCAGCCGCCGTTGCCCGAATGGGGTACAATGCTCAACGAAGCGCAGTCCTACATGATGATTGCCCCATACCTCATGGTGCCGCCTGGAGTTGCGATAACGCTACTAGTCATTTCGCTCAATATTATCGGAGAAGCTGTGAGAGACGCGTTAGATCCCAAGAGAAAGTACATAGGTCTTAACGCTCTTCTTGTCGGGGCGAAGCAAAAAAACGACTGATCTCCTCGCGGTCCAGAATCTGTGTGTAGAGTACTACACGCGCGGAAGTGCAATCAGGGCGGTCGATGAAGTAAGCTTTACCCTTCGCAAGGGAGAGGCAATTGGAATCGCCGGCGAATCAGGTTGCGGGAAATCAACCCTGGCACTTTCACTACTTCGTGTCCTGCCTCCCAATGGAAGAATCGTCTCGGGAAGCATCACTCTTGAGGGTAAAGACCTGATCGCGATGGGCGAAGAGCAGTTCAGAAAAGAAGTAAGATGGAAGGAAATCTCCATGATATTCCAGGGAGCCATGAACGTTCTGAATCCCATCATGAAGGTTGGAAAGCAGATCACCGAAACGATGATAGTCCACCAAGGAATTTCGAAAACCGATGCGAGAGAGCAGGCAAGAAAGCTAATGCCGCTCGTCGGCCTCAGCCCTGAAAGACTGGACAACTATCCTCACGAGCTGAGCGGAGGAATCAAGCAGAGAATCGTGATTGCACTTGCGCTCTCATGCAATCCCAAGCTTATACTTGCAGACGAGCCTACGACAGCACTAGATGCAATCACTCAGACACAAGTGTTTCAAACTATCAATGATCTTCGTCGGGAGTTGCAGGTCTCCGTTATACTTGTGAGCCACGACATTGCCGCTCTTTCAGCATTTTGCGATAGGATTAACATAATGTACGCGGCAAATTTTGTTGAATCGAATACGGTGCATGAGATTGTAAACTCTCCGTTGCATCCTTACACCAAAGCGCTTCTTTCGAGTGTTCCGACGCTCAAAAAGGAAAAAATATCATCGATTCCAGGAAGCGCTGCAAACATCGCATCCCCACCAAGCGGATGCCGTTTTCATCCTCGATGCCCTTATGCGTTCGAATTGTGCCGGACAGCCAGACCTTCTACGTTTAGTCGTGGAAAGGAAGGCACAGTTGCTTGCTATCTTTACAAGTGAATGAAGAATTTTGGAAGAAAATAAAGCCCTGCTGCAGGTTGTTGAGCTCAAGAAATATTTTCACGATTCCAGTTTCAACTTTCGAGGATCCCGCACTGACAAAACGGTGAAAGCGGTTGATGGAGTTGATCTCAACATTTCCGAAGGTGAGATTGTTGGTCTTGTGGGTGAATCGGGCTGCGGAAAATCGACATTGGGCAAGCTAATACTCAAACTGTTGACCCCTACATCTGGCAAGATATTATTCAACGGACTCGATACATCTAAATTCAAAAGAAATGAAACGAGAGAATTTCGAAAGATGGTCCAGACGATTTCTCAGGACCCGTTCGATTCGCTGGATCCAAGGCGAACTATCATAGACTCTGTTTGCGAGTCTGCCTATGCTAACCATTTACTGAAATCAAAGCGCGAAGCCATCGATCTGTGCAAGTCACTCCTGGATTCTGTGCGTCTCCAACCTTCCGACCAATACCTCTACCACCACCCAGACCAGCTCAGCGGAGGGCAGAGGCAAAGAGTAGCAATCGCAAGGGCGCTAAGTGTGAATCCCAAGCTTATTGTGGCAGACGAGATCAGTTCGATGCTTGACGTATCAGTGAGAGGAGATTTACTGAACCTTCTTCTCTCAATGAGAGAGAAGTATTCGATTTCCATTCTATTCATCACGCACGACCTGCCATCCGCCGCGCAAATATGCGACAGGCTGGCTGTGATGTATCTAGGCAAAATCGTCGAGATCGGTCCCTGCGAAAAAGTAATCCAGGATCCATCGCACCCTTATACCAGAGCATTGATCGCTGCAATACCTGTAATCGGAAGCAGCTTTCAGAAACTTCCACTCGTCCCAGGAAGCGGGTTCACTAGAGCGACAGACCTGCCGAATGGATGCAGGTTCCATCCAAGGTGTGTATATCAGTTTGATCGATGCAAAATTGAGGAACCGAAATTATTGCCTGTGAGTATGGAAAAGAAATGTGCCTGCTTTCTTTACGGTGACTAGAATGAACCTTCGAGCGCTTCCTTAATTCGTTGAACTGCTTTTTCGAGCATTTCTTCCGAGACACTTGTAAAACAGGCCCGGACGTGGCCCTGACCGTAATTTCCATACCATGTCCCAGGATAGACTACCACCTTGGCCTTTTTTACAAGAAGTGTGGAAATGGACTCAGAGTCTCCAAATGCTGAGAGATCGGGAAACAAGACCATTCCACCGTCTGGCTTTGCACATCTGATACCATTGATTTTGTTCAAAGAGTCCACCATGTTGTCCCTGCGTCGCTCAAATTCCACGAGCCAATCTCGAAGGAAGTTCTTCGGTTCCCTTAGGCCAGTTGCGGCAGCTAGCTGTGCTGGAACCGATGGATGTGGGTTATCATTGGCTTGTATCTTGAAGAGGTGTCTCATAATTTCCTTGGATGTAGTAAGGTAACCGACCCGAAGACCCGACATCCCGAAAGACTTTGAGAAGCTGTTGATGAGAATGGTTCGGTCTTTCATATCATCTTCTTCTAAAATTGAATGGAACTTTTTGCCTCCGTATAGAATCTCGTCGTAAACCTGATCGGAAATTACGACCAGGTCGTGCTTTCTGGCAATCTCGCTTATAGCCCGCAGGCACTCCTTAGAGTAGACAAGGCCTGTAGGGTTGTTTGGCTGTACAAGCACCAGAATCTTTGTCTTAGCAGATATCTTGCCTTCAATATCTGAAATCATGTCCCAAGGGTCCGAGGTTTCTCTTGCCGATACGGGAGTACCGCCGACAAGCCTTGTTTTCTCAAAGATGAATGAATAGGTGGGATCCGGTGTGACAACTTCGTCTCCCTCGCCTACGAAAGTCCAGATTGAAGCAAAGAGAGCCGCGCTCGCTCCCGAAGTTACAAGTACCTCGGTCTGCGGATCATAGCTAACACCGAACCTTTCCTTCACGTTGTCAGAGATAGCAGACCGCAGTTCTGGGTCGCCCCGCATTGACCCGTAGTGCACATGGCCGCTGTCCACAGCATCTTTGAAGGCTTGAATTATGTGGCGAGGCGGCCCGTGATGCGATTCGGCGGCGGAGAGGTTGATAGACTCAGGATCGGCTAGTGCCTGGCCGAAAAAAGTGCTACCAACATGTACATCTGGCGCCCTCTGAATGAGAGGGTTTATCGGAGTCATCTGCAGACCTTAGCTAATTGTCGCATTGTTGAAGATATCGAGTCCAAGTGGATTCTGGTATGCACCCTTTAGCGATGAAGAGAAGGCGACAATGTTATTTTGATAGTAAAGGAATATCGCTGGCGGGTTGTTTACAAGTATCTGCAGCGCCTGAGCATACAGCGACTTTCTGAGTGTCTGGTTTGATGTCGTATGTGCTTGTAGAACCAGGCTATCATATGTACTGTTACTGTAGTGCCAATAGTTTTGTAACGAGCTGCTGTACCACAGATTGTAGTAGACCTGGTCAGCATCTACTGCGCCCTCTGCTAGAAGGCCTGCCGTATTTGGAAGCGCCTTGCTTGAATTGGCCACACCTGCTCTCAATTCAGACAAGTACGTGGCTATGTTGATCGTCTGAATGTTAGCAGTGATCCCCACCGCCCCAAAGTATCCAGCCAGAGCTTGCGCAACCTGAGAATCCAGAAGATAGCTTCCAGTCACGTAGAGCGTGAATGAGAAACCATTCGAATAACCTGCCTGTGCAAGTAATGACTTTGCCGTAGTGGGATTGTAGGTAAAGTAGTTGCTCGGAGAAGTATACCCGAAAACGGAAGGAGCTATTCCATTGTTGGCAACAGTTCCACCGCCTTGGAGCACGTTCTGTACTATAGCGGAGTCGTTGATGGCATAGTTCATGGCCAATCTAACCAGTCGGTTCGACAATGGGGCCTGGCTGGCGTCTATCCAGAGCATCATGGTTGAAGTGCTTGGTTCATTTAGGACAGTGTAACCTTTCTGCTGGAGACTGGGAATGAGGGAAGGCGGAACATTCGTGATGAAATTGACGGAGTTTGACTCCAAAGCAAGTGCTCTCGAGTTATCGTCTGCTATGGGTTCGAATGCGAGGGTTTGGATCTTGGGTTTAGGCCCCCAGTAACCGCTCCATGCCTGAAGCGTGATCTTCACTCCAGTCTGCCAGCTCTCTAGAATGTACGGACCGGTCCCAACGGGATGTGGTCCGATACTTGCAACGCTATACTTCAAGTAAGACGATGGACTGGCCATCATGCCCAGAATCGGATCGGCCATTACATCCAGCAGGAGTGGCCACGGATTCGGAGTCGTAAATTCGACCTCATAGTTGTTGATGACCGTAACCGTAAAACCGGCGGGAATTGAGGAGCGAGAACCGGAAAAATGAGTATTACTCTTGTTCAATAACCGGGTAAAGTGAACTACAACCGCGGTAGCGTTGAATGCGGTTCCGTCTTGAAACGTGACTCCCTGTCGCAGATTGAAAATCCAGGCCGTCGAATTGACTTGTTGATAGCTTGTCGCGAGTGCGGGAACAAATTCCGTAGTGTTGTGAACGAAAACCATACTTATCAAAGGCTCAAAAATGTACTGTTCAACGTTCTGAGCGACGCTACCGCCGCTAACCATCGGATCTAGTGTCGAAGGATCAGTATTTTGGGCAACCACAAGCTGACCGCTAGCATTTGAATTCTGTGATGGCGACGAAGATGAGGTCGTAACAACTGTAGCGGGAGTGCTGGAAGAAGTAGTTGTCGAGCTGGAACTCGTGGTATTTGTAGTGGTACTAGTTTTGAGCCCGACATAGTAAACGACACCGACCGCCGCAACAATTATGATTATGACTATGACCGCGATTAATGCTCTTGAGTTCAAGAAGTAAATTCGAAATGGCCTCCCAGAGCCTATTATAAAAGCGGTTCTATTTACTCCGTATTGGATTGATGCAACTCTTCACTTTAGAAATTGCAACAAATAACATCCTCTGTCGGACGCAAGATCAGCTTAAATAGCGCACAAGCTTCTCCCGCTTAGATATTGAATTCTGATCTCATAAAGGTAAGGACATCAGACGGACTAAATTTGAATGGTTTGCATTATTCTGGCGCTGACAGCGCCTGGGGTGCAATACTTCTCCACGGCACTGCATCAAACTTCTACACCAGCCCACTTCCGGAACTCGCCGAGTTTTTGGCAAACAGAGGTTATCAAGCAATCACAGCAAACAACCGGGGGCATGATTGGATATCAATGAATGGCGAAACTGCGCTGATGGGATCTGCCTTTGATTCCTTCGCTGAAACTCCCCGTGATATTGATGCATTCATAGGTTATCTGAAGGGATACGGCTGCAAAAATATAATCCTGCTCGGGCATTCACGCGGAGGAGCAAAGATTGTGCACTACCAGGCAGAAACTGCAAATCCGATTGTCAAAGGCCTTGTGGGAATTTCGCCTGGCCCGATGGCTGCCGGAAGTCACATGATGACCCTTCCTGGTTTTTCTGATACCTTTGCTCTCGCCAAAAAGTACGTAGCCGATGGCCAGCCAAATAGACTGATCAGAATTCAGCAGTGGGCGGGAATAGATGAAGTGTACTGCAGCGCGAAAACATTCGTGGAAAAATACACCCCGTCCAAGTACGACGGAGCTGCGTTGTGGAGCCGCGTAGAGTGCCCGATTTTGGTTACGATTGGCTCACGAGAAGATACTACCTTTGCTCGCTCGCTAGGAGAACTTCCAAACATTACTCTAGAAGTAGTGGATGGGGCTCCTCACCATTACGATAACTTGACTGACGTACTCGGAAAGAGAATAGTGGATTGGCTCGACCTCAAGCGTCTGGGGCCGCAACGTGTGGTAGCTCCACATTCCAATTGAGTGCCCAGGGAAGCAGGTCCACTGCGTTCTATTCCCGCGTATAGTATTCTTTCCTTTTTTCTTGAGTGACTCGCTACAGGCGAACCTAGAAATGATAGTCTCTCCTCCAAAAGCTCATATTTGCAGAGATTTGTTTCGCTTCCCTGAAAATGTTAACCGTATTGAAGAGCGGGACTCTGATTGACGGTAGTGGGAATCCTCCCGTAGAAAATATCTCCGTGGTGATTGAAGGAGACAAGATAACCGCTGTCGAAAGGGAAAACAAGGTGGAAACCCCTAGCGGCGCGACCATTATAGATGCAGCGGGCATGACCATAATGCCCGGCCTCATTGACGCGCACGTCCACCTGACGGGAAACCGTACGATGGACCCTTCAAAATGGGTCAATGAACCTCCCCAGCTCAGAACAATTAGAGCAGCTGCCGATCTCAAGACATTTCTGGAGTGGGGTTTCACATCTGTTCGAGACCTGGGCAGCTCGGATGGAATCTTCCTTCGAAATGCAGTGAATGAGGGCACTATTACTGGTCCACGAATAGTCACCGCTTACAAACTCATTAGCCAGACCGCCGGGCATGGCGATATTCATTTCGTCCCAGAAGCGTGGCTGGAAGATATTGACGGGTCTTCGATTATTGCAGACGGTGTAGATGAATGTAGGAAGGCAGTACGGTGGCTAAATCGAGTTGGCTCTGACTGCATCAAGATCTGTACTACGGGAGGGGGCGGCTCTGAAAAAGACGGACCGCACCAGCCGCAATTCACAATCGAAGAAATAAAGGCCATGACAGAAGAGGCACACAGGGTCGGAAAGAAGGTAGCGTCTCATGCGCAGGGCCTTCAAGGGATAAAGAATGCAATAACCGGAGGAGTCGATACCATCGAACATGGCACATACATTGATGACGAATGTTGCGAAGCACTGGCGCAATCGAACAAAATCATGGTTCCGACTCTCGTGAATGTGAAACTATACGTAGCGCTCGGCGCGAAATCAGGTATGCCAGATTACGCCCTCAAAAAAGCTAACGAAAGTATCAAGTACAAAGCGGGCGCGATTAAAAGGGCGAGGTCCCACGGCGTAAAACTTGCGCTGGGCTCGGATACCAGCGGCGCGTACCCTGCCCGCCATGGATTGAACAACGTGAAAAGTCTACAGTATTATGTGGAAGACTGCGGAATGTCTCCAATGGAAGCTATTGTTTCTGCTACCAAAAATGCAGCTGAAGCGTTGGATAGAAGTAATCTTGTAGGCACAGTTGAATCGGGTAAACTTGCTGACCTGATACTTGTTGAGGGGAACCCCGCGAAAGACATCACTACACTCTGCAATCAGGATGCAATAAAGATGGTGATGAAAGGTGGAAATATTTGCGTTGACCGCGGAGTTACCAAATAATTTTTACTGCAATTCACTTGGGGGCTGGTAATGCTTCCCTGTTGAACCAGAGTTCTTGGGAGTCCAAGTGTAAGGCTCAAAGCGCTCATGAACTACTTTCAAAACAGGCATCCAAAAGGTTGCATCCAGCGCGAATGTCTGCTCGCAAGAACCACTTCCAGCGGGTCAAATTCCTTGAACTCGCTTTTCGCTAAAGTCAACAACTATTATGTCAAGTCGAAGCCGAGAAAGGCAGCGTCACTGTTCGTGAAGATTGCCAGCTGTTACGAAGAGATTTGATTGTCCGGCCAGTCTGACGCTGATATGGCCTGCAAACTCGAATCCCTGGGTTTCTCTCAATCCTTCATATTACATTATCCTACATGCAAGTGCGATTCGTTGCTTAATTGCACTCTTTGAGACCGAAGAAGCATCACGACTTTGCCGTTTTTGACCTATTGTTCCATCTCTCTCGAATTTTTTCATGACTTTGTTTTATACTTAGCCCAACTGCTGATGCATGATACCTAGCCTCTATTTGCTACGACTTCGAAATGGAAGATCGCGATCAAAATCTTCTTGTTTTGTGATCACGTCGTGCACAAAAAAAGACAGACCAGCGGGGTTTGGCATGGGGACCTAGTCATTTTATTCAAGGCGGCTGAAGGATTGCGATACCGCAACATGGATGAATTCTAGCAACCACCCCCCCCCCGAGATGCTTCACGCTTCCATTTTCGAGTCAACAGGATCAGCCAGCAGTGACCATGAGGTCGCTCGGAAGCCGAGTGAGCTTTTTCCCTCTTCTTCCTGAGACAATGACGGTATCCGCGTACATCAGTCCAGTTTTGCCTCGGTGAAAAGATGGATCGAATAGATCGGCGGTCAATCCGAAGACCATATTCGCCTTCAGTACGAAAGGAATCGGCTTATCTGAGCCAGGGTAATGAAAGGGGAAGTGCAGGAAGGTTGGATACTCTCCAGAGGCAATACCGTGGCCGTGCACTCCCATCTCGGTGATGCCTAATTTTGCCTCCTTCACGGGCTGCGTCATCGCATCTGCAAGATTTTCAAGCGTTTCGCCGGCCCGCAAATGTTCGAGCGCAACGTCTGCAACCTCGATTGTAATATCATGTATTCTCTGAAATTCTTTCGTGGGCTTGGAGAGGAAAATGCATCGTTCTCCATGTCCCATGTACCCGCAGTATTTTGAGTGAAGCTCGACACTGATGACATCATCCTTCCTTAGTCTTCGCGGCTCAGGAGTTCTTCCTGGATGCAGATTGGGATACTTCGCGGCGTCCCACAGGATCATCTCTGGGTACTCTCCGCCGGAGTCTAGCAGAGTTTGCACCACGCTTGAATAGACTTTTGTCTCTTCAACGCCAGCCGAAGCATTGTCCACTATCGACTGAAACATTGCGTCTACAATTCTGGACGCTTTTGTGAGCAGGTCAATTTCCTCCTCAGACTTGATCATCCTTATCTTGTTCAGCAGCATGTCTTCCTCAGAGAAGGCCGCCTTCGAGAGCAGCTCCCTTATCTTTCCCTCCTCTGAGTAGTTGCTGTAGGACTGCGGATCCCTGAAGCCGATGAGTCCAATCTTCACACGGCCGTTCAACCCGAGTTCCCGCATTCTCTCTCCGACGACTGCGGCCCAGCCCTTATCCGACCTCCCTCGGACATCCTTCACCCAGTTCTGCACCCTCGACCACCAGGCTGCCATCGCAGGGTGCCACACTATCACTGTGGGTTCGCCGTCTAAGGGAAAGATGCAAAGGCCCTGCTCCTCGTTCGCCCCAATTCCACTGACATAACGCAATGAGGCCGAGCCTCTGCCCCAGTGAGTCCCGTTACCCCAGACAAGAAGACAATCGAGCTTATTCTCTTCCATAGAACGCCTAATGGCTCGCCAGCGCCTGTTCCTCTCGGTGGTGGACAGATGCATCAGATAAGGAAATTTCGGCAACTCCAAGCCTCCCCCTTGCCTTTGCTCTCTTTGACGCAGTTCACGCGACACACTATTTAAGCGAAACACTCAAAAAGAATTACGAAATGACAACGCGGGTCATTTCGTCATCCTCTTCTACTACGGAAGTAGTCCTTCGCTTGGTCAAACGAAATTACATTAGCATATTTGGAGTCCATGTCGAACAAATTGACCTTGTGCGAAAGTTCTCCCCTGTCAAATACGCATTCCTCCACAACTCCAACATTGTAGTTGTAAGAAAACGCGTCAACCACGGTAGCACGAACGCAACCACTGGTGGTGCAACCAGTCACTATTATCGTATCTATTCCCCTTGCGACCAGTGCGTCGACAAGGGAGGTTCCGTGAAACGCGCTCGGTTTCAGTTTTGTTATTATTGTATCATTCTCCCGAGGTGCGATCTCCTTCACAATGCTCTTGGGTCCCGACAGTTTTAGGAACTCGCGGTCCCCGGCTGGTTTGTTCTTCGCCGTCCAAGTCCCCATATCGACCGCCGTGGTGGCGGCACTCGCGAAATAGAATATTGGAACTCTTTTACCTGGTTTTGCATCGCGCCTAACTATTTCGAGCAGCTCCTTGATCTTGGAAATTGAACGCCAGCCCTTTTCTCCACAGCTATTTGGGAACCTCTTTATCGATTCGAGAATAGGTTCTGGTTTGTCCCCCACGAACGAATAAGTCACATCAACTACTAATAGAGCGGGCCTCTTCGCAAGAGGAGATCTCATACCATATCCAGCTTTCGAGTAAATTAGAAGATCATCTTTGGGGACAAACTCTTTCCAGTCCAAAACTCTGCCGCTCTGGCTCCCACTATCGCCCTTCTCCGAATAATGGTCGACAAAAAGTTTTGGTCTGAAACGAATCTTCTACCGAATAGAAGACCAAGAAATAGATCCAACTCGCTTGTAACAAATAATGAGGAGAGAGGTCTCATCTGCTTATGCCAGCCAAGAGCGAAAGCGACCAGTGGTTGACGCGATCTTGATTTGATAGCATCCAGCAGTTATCGGTTGCCTACTCTATGGTGATTGTCCGAATAGAAGTTGGCAAAATGTTATTCATAACCCATCATTAATCGGTGTTGCAAACATAAAGGCCGAACTTTCCACTCAAATAGAAGCACGTAAGTGATGTCTTTGGATTCGGATTCGTAGAACAGTGTATCGCAAAACAATTTAGACAGCATTAATTGGATGACATCAGATTTTGACTTCGGTAGCTCCGGATTCGATTGCAGGAGTTGGGGGGAGCCATGCCTCTTCGGGAAGCAAGCAGGGTCTCAAAACAAGGATTAGGGTAGAGAAAGTATCCAAATCGTTCAGAGCACCATCGTCCGCCGAGATTGTTGTACTGAAGGACATAACATTCGAAGTTCAACAGAACGACTTTGTCGTGGTCGTCGGGCCCAGCGGTTGTGGGAAATCAACTCTTTTGTCAATAATAGCCGGACTGACGGAGCCGACTGCGGGCATGGTCTATATTGATGGAAAACCAATGACTAGACCTAATCCGACAAAAGTGTCCATCATGTTTCAGGATCCGCTATTGCTTCCTTGGAGAACAATTTCTCAAAACATAGAACTCCCATTGGAAGCCATGAAGATACCCCTGACGGAAAGGCGGAAAAGAATTTCGTATTACCTCGATATCGTCGGCCTCTCTGGATACGAGAAATATCATCCCAGGGAGATCTCGGGAGGGATGAAACAACGAATTGCGCTCTGTAGATCGCTAGCGATGGAAACAGACATCCTTCTCATGGACGAACCATTCGGGGCACTTGACGAACAGACACGTCTCATTCTTTCTGACGAACTCGTTAACATCTGGCAGCGTGTAGGAAAGACCATCGTCTTTGTGACTCATAGTTTGAGTGAAGCGATATACCTTGGCAACAAAGCTATTGTGCTAGGCACGAAACCAGGCAGGGTCAACGAAATCATAGACATTCACCTCCCCCGACCTAGGAAGTTCGACGATCCCCAGTTCGGAGCTCTGACACAGAGGTTGTGGGACGAATTGAGGAGCGAAACCACTTCCCTGAGGAGCAAAGCCAGATGCATGGAAAAAGAGCGCGTTTTGGACGAGGAGTTAAAATTCGGGCAATCAGAAATTTGAGGGAAAAAAGAGGCGGCCAGCATGCTGAATAGGTCCGATAAACACCTGGTGAAACGCGAAGGTGACGACAGGCCCAGGTCGTCTGCATCCAAGAGATTGAGAACAAATGGATTAGTAGTCCTCTTGGCAGTTGCTGCTTGGCTGATAGTGTGGCAGGTATCATACTCTATTTTCGACCTGAGTCCCATCCTCACCTCCTCCCCAATTCTCATCTTGAAGGCCCTTGTTTCAATGATACTTACAGGTACGTACCATGACAGCCCAAGCATGTACTCAAACCTTGAGATCACTCTTCAAGCAGCGGCTGTAGCGTTCCTGCTCAACCTAGCTATTGGATTCTCTCTTGGCATAATGTTTGGCTTCTTCCCATACGCGGGAAGGGCCTTTGAACCGCTCATCCTGATTCTACAGGCCTTTCCTATAGTCGTCCTTTTCCCTCTGATAGTTCTGGTAGCCGGAATCTCCCTTATGGGAAAGGTAATGCTCGCGATATTGATTGGACTGCCGTACCTTATTTTTAATGTCGCGAGTGCGATAAGATCTGTGAATCAGGGCTACTACCTGCTTGGGCGTTCCATCGGATTTTCATCTTGGACAAGCCTCAGAAAGATCATAATTCCTGAAAGCGCTCCTCTATTCCTTCAGGGAATCAGATTGTGCTTTGCGTTCACATACGTTGGAGTAATTGTTGCAGAGCTGGTCTACGTGAGCAATGGACTCGGTTATTTGCTCTTTTGGTCGAGTTCGAGCTTCTACACCGATAATGTATTTGCAATCATTTTTATAATCATAGCCATCGGCGCCATAATTGACTCACTCTTTCACATCGTTGAGCGCAAGTTCTTCAACTGGAAAACAAATCCGCAGAGCTGAACCTGATTGCAAGCGAAAAGCCCTAGAATCTGGGCCGGGCTCCCGGCATCTTCCATCACAATTCTCTTCATCGTACTCGCAATCATCTTTTGGCAGTTCGCTCTTCACAGTTCCACATTCGTCGCGCTCCCGAGCCAAGTGATGGCTACGATGCCAGCCATGTGGGTCACTTACCTCTCGAGCCTTGCGTACACCCTTCCAGAGTACTTTGCAGCTCTTGCACTCTCTCTGCTGATTGGGGTGCCGTTGGGCTTCTTGATAGCATGGCGCGAGAGTACCTACCGCTCGCTAAACCCGCTTCTCGGCCTTGCTTTGGTCACGCCAAAGATGGCATTCATTCCAATAATCACCATCTGGCTTGGAATATCAACCAACATCTCAGCAATCGCACTGGGAACATTGCTCGGAGTTTTTCCAATAATAGTGAACACAATCGCGGGAGTGCGCAGTACAAAGCCCGAATATCTTTTACTCGCTAGATCGGTAGGACTATCGTCTCCTCAGGTCTATCGAAAGATATTACTCCCATCTTTCTATCCGTCACTTCTAGTTGGAATTTTTCTGGGTTCAAACCTATGCATGACAGGCGTACTGCTTATGGAAATGATACTAGAACACCCCGGCGTTGGATATCTCATCGAATATTATTCCAACGAGTATCAGACCTCTTCGTTGTATGCTGCAGCGGTGCTGACAATAGTGATCACGCTGGCCATAAGCGGCACTCTGTGGCTCTTATCCAAGCACTTTGAAAAGAGGAACCTCTCCTAGAACCATGTGTCTTGAGCGCTCCATTCTTTCTTCAAACAAAATGCAGGCTCGTGTGTCTCGGTTCCAGCGACCTAATTGAAGACTCTTGGAGCAACCCCTATTGGTCACTTTGAGCAAAAAATAGACCCGCGTAACAAGAGCCCCCTATCCATCAGCTCTGGAAAGAGTGTCTCTCTTTTGTTTCCGACGAAGAAATAGTGCTGATTTCTCATGTGTTCCTCACTCAGGTCACAGTATCCGCTGTGCCCTGCGAGCTCAACGTCGGTTTACTTAATGCTCGGAATGCTAAACGGGCTAAACCGTGCTAACTCTGGAGAAACTCTGTGGTGTATGTCTGATTTACGCTAGCCGGATTAGTGTTGGGCGTTATTCCATACTTCAAATACACATTGTCTACATTGGTAAGCGCAGTAGCATCAATTGACAGCGAAGGGTTCCATGATGCCTTTACTGAATTGTAGACCAAGCTCGCTACATTGGAATTTGACTTTGTAAAGTTTAGTACCACCTGCTCAGCAAATGAGGGATTATTCAGAATGAATTGTATGGTTTGAGAAAACGCCGCATCTACTTCCTTCAACACGGTGGGGTTTGATTGGATAAAGTTGTTCGTCGCAGCTATGCAGAACTCCGCCCAAGGAGTGGGCAAGGCCGCAGAGTCGTTGTATACGTTTCTAAGAAGGCCGGATTGGATCTGAGAAGCGACTGAGCCCACCGTGAAGTCCAGTGCCTGAGCCTTCCCACTTTCTACAAGTGCAAGCGAATTTGGCAGGCCCCCAGTTGTGACGTAATTGAAATGCAAATGGTTCTTGCTGGCAACAATTTGTGCGTAGGCTTGTTCAAGTCCCGTTGTCGAAGTTACAGCAAGCGTTGTTCCGTTAAGATCGTTAAGAGTTTTAATGGTACTGTTTGACGCGACTATGATGGAAAACTCTGTAGTGTTCATGTAGGTTCCAATGTTCTTGATTCCGATTCCTCTGGTTACAGCATCAAAGATTACACCGCATCCAGTTAGACCAATGCCTATCTGCCCTGCAGCAAGAGCTGCGGTCTCCGCAGGTCCTCCATTGAATTTCTGCCAGGTAACCTCAAGGCCATGTTGTGCCCAAAATCCTTTTTCCTGAGCGATTATCATGGGAAGATAGTACACTTCTGAAAAGGCGACCGCCGACCCAATCGTTACCGGAGTCAACGCTCCCGATGAAGAGGCGGAAACTATAGTGGGGGAGGAGAAGGAAGAAGAAAGAGAAGAGGACGAAGAAGATGCTAAAGTGGGCGTGGAGGAAGAGGTCGAGTGACTAGTTGGTCCGCTTTGGGATGAAATTGCGTAATATGCAACTATAGCCCCGGCAACAACAATAATTACGATGATGATTGCGATTGTGATCCCAGTTATTGCCTGTTTGAGGGAAAACATACCACATTCATTCCGTTTGAAATGTATGCGAGTATTTATCCTTTCGCGGCCACTTTTAGACCGTATTGAATGATTGCTGGCTATCTTTCCATGTGCTCTTCTTTTTTTGTGTCATTGTTAGATTGCCCAAGATTTCAAGGTCACCTTTGAGCCAAGGTTTAAATCAAATCTAGTGATGACTCGAGTTTCGTGAAAATCTCAGATAACCTGCGATCGTTCATAGATATTCTCGAGGAGGAAAAAGAACTTCGCAGGATCAGTGCTGAAGTTGACTGGAATCTTGAAATTGGGGCAATCACACGCAGACTAGTAGATACGAGAGGGCCTGCTCCTCTTTTTGAGAATATCAAGGGTTATCCTGCAGGATATCGAATACTCGGCCTCCCTTTTGGTCCTTCAAGCCCGTTGCATGCTCGCCTTTCACTGTCTTTGGGAATGGAAAGGGATACCAGGCCAAAGGAAATCATAGAAGAAGTTCAGAGCAGACTTCAAAGGAACATCAAGCCAAAAATTGTCTCGCATACTCCCTGTAAAGAGAACATTGCCAGGGGAGACGAGGTCAATGTATTGAATTTCCCTGCCCCGTACATCCATTCAGTAGATGGCGGTCGCTACATTGGCACATGGTGCATCGTAGTCACCAAGGATCGTGAAAACGGATGGCAGAATTGGGGCGTTTACAGAGTCATGGTTCAAAACGAGAAGGTTGTTTCGATAAATTACGAGATAAATGCGCGCCAACACGGCGGTGACATCTTCGAAAGGGAGGAGTCACAGCATAGGGAAGAGTCGTCGGCTTCGCCGATAGCAATAGTTCTTGGCGCGGGTCCTATTTCGCTTCTTGCGGCAGCCATGAGCCCGCCAGCTGGTGTCAATGAATCAGGTGTCGCAAGTTCGCTGCTTGGAGCACCTTTAGAGTTGGTAAAGTGCGAGACCGTCGATCTCGAGGTTCCAGCATCATCCGAGATTGTAATTGAAGGCGAAGTTCCTCTTGGCAAGAGAATGCCAGAGGGTCCGATGGGAGAATTCAGCGGCTACACTGCTGGGGGGAAAATGGATCTCCCGTATGTGGATGTCAAGTGCATTACTTGGAGAGACGATCCAGTAATTACGCTCGCGAATATGGGTAAACCCTGGGATGATTGCGCAACCGTGTACACGGTTACCTATTCGGCTTGGATTAGAAAGATTCTGCAAGAAAGAGGACTCCCGGTCAAAGATGTGTATGTGTGGCCGGTCTATGGTACAGTCATTTCAGTCAAGAATGAACACGAACCAAGAATCGCGGAAAAGATCATTCAGACCCTCAAGGAAGCCAAGTGTCGTACTGGTCTTGTCTATACTTTCATTGTCAACGGGGACATCGATGTGACTTCGCTTGAGGATGTATTCTGGTGCCTCACAACGCGTTGCCATCCAAAGAATGGCATACATGTAGAACAACGCAAAGGAGGTAGTCCTTTGATTCCATACCGCACTCCAGAGGAGCGTGAACAAAACTACAGCTTTACTGGTTATTTCGACTGCACGTGGCCGAAAGATTGGTCAGAGGAGTATCTCGGCGAGCACTGCCGTGTAGTGGACTTTGAAAATGCCTGGCCTCTAGAAATGCGTGAAAAGGTGCTAGCTAGATGGAAAGAGTACGGATTAGAATCGAACAGATAAGCACCGATGCGCCGAGTTCAGTCTGCATTCCCTAGATTGCATTTGTTCGCCGCAAGGCTGTCAAGGAAGATACAAACGAAGGTTCCTCTGCTCCTTTTGCTTTGCACCGATTAGAACAGCTTTGGGATTGGAAATTCGGTTGAATCAAGTCCGAATTTGAGTAGAAGGGGAGAGAAAGCACTTGCCCGCTTTAGTTAATCCACAACAGAAACAAACCCCAGCTTCGTCGCTTCAAATCTATTTGCCCTGTGTGAAGTTAGGGATAATCATGGCGTTCGCAATGAAGAACTGTTTTAGGAGCAGCAGCAAGTAAGTTACATTCAGAATGTGGCAGGGGAAGCTCAATTGCGTCCCTGTCAGAGGCACAGTGGCTAGTGTCTAGCTCTTCTTCACATATTTCAGCTTTCGCAAAATTACCTCGCTTATCACCTGATCAACTTTGGTCAAGGTTATAAGTACTCGAGCATTTCTTAATAATTTGGAACGCTAAAGAAAGAGACATGTAACGGCCACGATTACGCGCAATAGCCCTTGTCTTTGTTTCTTTCCCCACCGGTACTTCTGATGGTGCCGGAAAGTGGTTGGATCGAATTTGTTTAGGCGCGATGCCGTCATGATTATGACTGATTCGAGGATATCTTATTGCCCGATACTAAATTCTCGACAATTGTCGAGAAACAGCTAGGGTACCCCCCTAGAGGGGGGTACAACGGCGTGAATACTGTATTTAAAGAGGGAAACGGAGCAAGGAAGCTCCCATTAGCTTTGAGGAAAGCGTTAGGGTAACAAGTGGATTTTCGGATTTTCAAGGATGATTTGGAAATTACGCCGCGACGCATATAAAACCCGAACGCAGAAAATCTGGAGCCTCAAGGTGAGTTAACAGTGTGTGAGTCAACAATGCAGGTGTGGTCTCACCCTGGATGAAGCGGGAAACCAACTGGCTAGCACTGGAATTTCTGATACAATATGAGCAGGTGGAAGAAAAGGGGATTGAACCGCATGCATTCCGTGAGTATAGCCTCCAAACTTGTTTCTCTTCTTCGAAGGGTCTTGCGAAAGAGCTCTTCCATGATCTATAGGAGGACCTGGAACCCGCCCTATGTTTCGAGAAGGGAATTGTAACAATTACTGAGGGAATTTGACAAGAAAAGAAAAATTTGGAGGAAAGAAAAACCAAGAAACAGATTATTGAAGGCGAGGGCGCGGCTGATGCTGAGTTTGATAGCGGCACCCCAGATTTCAGGTCAGAATCGGACCGCAACAGTTTCTCGATGATGATACAGCTAATGCCCAATTATCCGGGCCCTAAGTAGCCGGTATCGACTAATATGATACAAACAATTAATAGTTGGATTCTAGAGCAGTTTCGCGTGATGTCGTGACCTTGGTCTCAAGCGCAGGCGAATTTCTAGAACTACTAGAAAAGAAAGGCGAACTGGTTAGAATCGGTAAGGAAGTTAGTCCGCTCAACTTTGAGCTGCCATCAGTGATAAGGAAAGTTGAGGAGGAACTAGGAAAGGCCGTCCTCTTCGAAAGGGTGAGCGGATTTCCTGGTTTCAAAGTGATGGCCAACGTGTATGGAAGCATGTACCGCATTGCTCTTGGACTGGATCTCGAACCCTCTCCCGCCGAAGTGAAAACTCTCAGCAAGCTCAGCAGAAGCGGAGCGGGAGGGATGGCAGGATGCACCCGGAAGAGCTTCCTGATGAGTGAAGTAGAAAGGGCAAGTGTGGTCAAGGTACACGATGCAATATTTGCTGCAGAGAAAGATAGGGCAAAGTATCCAGTGCAGGAGGTCAAGACTTCTCCCGTCAAAGACGTTGTGATAAAATCCGAAGTCAACATCTCAAAGACCATCCCGGTCGTATGGCACTGCGTGGAGGACAGGGGACCCTTCATCACGCCGGGAGTGTGGATCAGCAAGGACCCTGATACTGGCCAGTACGGAATGGGAGTTTTCAGAGGCCAGGTAACCCCTGATACCTACGGCCCCAATAGAACTGGCGGTCTTTTCAGCGCACACAGCGATACGCTGAAGCGCCTGCTAAGGTACGAAGAGAAAGGCGAGGACATGCCACTCGCCATATGTTTTGGTGCCCAACCAGCAATCCAGGTTGCTGCAATCTATGCGGCGATGACAGGGGTTGACGAATTTCAAGTTGCTGGAGCGCTTAACGGAAAGGGGATTGAGATGGTAAAGTGCGATACAATCGATCTGATGGTGCCAGCGAGCGCAGAAGTCGTTCTGGAGGGGAGGATGCTTGCAAACGAGAGACACGAGGAGGGGCCTATGGCAGAGTTTACCGACTATTGCAGGGAAGAGAGAGCTCCAAAGCCTGTTTTCGAGTGCAGCGCCATAACACACAGGAGGAATCCCATCTACCACACTCTAATGTCAGGCATGTCAGACGAACACAGAACGCTCTCCGGAATCGTGGGATGGGGATGGGAGGGGAGAGTCCTTCAAAAGTTGAAACAAGAGTTCCCTACAGTCAAGGACGTCTCTTTCAATGCCGGAAGCGATCTGTTTCACTTGGTCGTCTCCCTTGACAAAAAGCGGGAAAATGACGATCTTCGGCTGCTTTACTATATCATGGGCCTCGACATCTCTGTCTTTGCCAAGTACGTTACCATAGTTGATGAAGACATCGACGTTCACAACCCCGATCAGGTGGAGTGGGCTCGGTGTATGAGAGCCGGCGAGCCTGACGATTTCGTAACATTCCTCCCACTGCGAACTCACAACCTAGATCCCATGGGGGTTATGGCGGGCCCACCCGCCCATCAGAGGCTTCTGACAAGCAAGCTTGGCATACTCGCAACACAGAAGGTCGGAGAAAAATATCGGCGACCCGGCCCGCCCGATCAGGTCCTGAACAAGGTTGACCTGAAGGATTACATCTCCTAGCACGACCGCGATTTCTTTCCTTCATCTAGTCACACGTACGAATGCGAAGGAAGGTAAGTAAACTCGTACTAATGTGGTTGCGAGTTAAACTCAAAATTAAATAACGCTCAGGGGCGGCCAAAAAAGAAAGGCGGAGATCAGTCAGCGCGATTGAGCAGAAAGAATTCCGTAGTTGGGGCCTCTATTGCCCCCGCCGAAGATGTTCGCTTCACCATGGGTCTTGGCACGTACATCGACGATGTCAGTGCCAAGGGCACTACCTACTGCGCTTTTGTTAGAAGCCCGTATGCGCACGCTAAAATTAGGTCGATCGACCTCAGCGGCCTCCGAGGTAACAAGGACGTGATTGGGGCTTACACAGCTCAAGATATCGATAAAATCGCAAAACCGATCAAGGTCGACATCCCTTTCCCCGGAATCAAACCAATGTTCTACCACTATCTGGCCTCTGACAAGGTCAGGTGGGTGGGAGACCCAGTCGTAGCGGTTGTTGCAAAGGACAGGTACAGCGCGGAAGATGCGCTGGAGTCAGTGAATGTAGATTATGAAACCCTGGATCCTGTAATCGACGCGGAACAGGCCCTTTCAAAACACAGCAGCACTCTCTACGAAGAGTGGAAGGACAACCTGTTCATGAACGCCAAATTCTCAAATGGCGATGTAGACGGCGCGTTCAGCAAAGGCGACCTGCTCATCGAAGAAAAGATGGTAGTGCATCGCTACTGCGGGGTGCCGATGGAAACAAGAGGGTGCATGGCTCACTACAACCCAGGAACCTCCGTCCTCACATTCTGGGCATCGACGCAAGCACCTCACGTTCACAAATCCCTTCTCGCAGAGTCTCTCGGTCTTCCTGAAAACAGAATCAGAGTGATCGCGCCTGATCTGGGCGGCGGTTTCGGAGTTAAGCTCAATATTTATCCCGAAGATATCATAGTTGGCGCCCTGTCGTTTTTGCTGAAAATACCTGTCAAGTGGATAGAGACAAGGCAGGAGCACTTTCTTGCCTCCGGGCACTCAAGGGGACAGGTGCACTACGTCAAGATGGCAGTGTCAAGAGAAGGGATCATCAAGGGACTTTCCGACAGGATCATTGCAGATGTCGGGGCAATGACCTACTTTCCACACAATGTGTTCGGAACATTGATGGTCACAACTTCAATGCTGCCAGGACCGTACAAAATTCAAGACTACCGGTTTGAAGTTGACTGGGTCGTCACAAACAAGACGCCGTTCGGAGCCTATCGTGGATTTGGCCAGCCCGAAGCGACGTTTGTCATGGAAAGGCTGGTCGACCTAGCTGCGAGGGAGCTCAAAATCGATCCAGTGGAGTTTCGGAAGAAGAATATGGTGCAAGAGTTCCCCTACGTCAACGCTACGGGGACAGTACTCGACAGTGGAAGTTACATGGAATGCCTGGATAGGGCGACAGAACTCGTCGGCTACTCTGATTTCAGAAGGCTTCAGCGAGAATCTTCCAGAAAAGGAAAGTACCTTGGAATAGGCTTTGCTTGCAATACGGAAACCACCGTCCCGACAATATACGGCGCAACTAGGAGGTGGACGGCGCACGATCCTGTCAACGTGAAAGTTCAGCCCGATGGGAAGATCACAGTCGCTACGGGTCTTGCTTCGATAGGAACATCGATTGAAACCGCCCTGAGACAGGTCGCTGCAAACGAATTTGGCGTCGATGTTGAGGATGTGTCAGTTCAACTGGGCGACACCGATTCAACCCCGTACAGCAGCGGCAACTACGGAAGCAGAAGCGCCGTTGTCTGCGGAGGCGCAATAATCGGCGCTTCAGAGCGCATCAAGGAAAAGATGCTGAAGATAGCCGAGCATGTGCTTCAAAGAAGCAGGAGCGAAATACAATGGGAAGCTGGGAGGTACTCAGTCAATGGGAATGGCGAGCGCAGTATTTCACTCAAAGAGATAGCAAGGATTGCCTATGATGAGTCATTCAGACTTCCCCAGGGAATGGAGGCAGGACTTGAGGCCACGTATTTTTACGAACCGCCTAACATCGAAAACTTTCCAAAGGAGGATGGCAAGGTCAACGTATCCGGAACGACGACCAACGCAACGCACGCCGCGATAGTCGAGGCTGACCCTGAATCGGGCCTCTTCAAAGTGTTGAAGTACGTGGTGGTTCACGATTGCGGGAAGATAATAAACCCCACAATTGTGACAGGTCAGGTTCACGGGGGAGTGATACAATCCCTAGGTGGAACTTTCCTCGAAGAGATTAGGTACGATGCCGACGGGCAGCTTCTTTCATCAAGTTTCGTCGACTATCTCTTACCTACCTCACTGGATTCTCCTCACATCGAAGTTGAACACATCGAGACACCATCGCCCTTACTCCTTGGAGGATTCAAGGGCGCGGGAGAAGCAGGAACGATCGGTGTGCCAGCTGCGATCTCGAACGCTGTAGAAGATGCCCTGTCATCGTCATTCACTGTGAAGATTACAAAGACACCCCTTGACCCGAACAGAATATGGGCCATGGTAAGAAGAGGTACTATGAAAGAGGAATTGACACTCTCGTAAGTTGTTGCTGCAAAAGGATTTTACTTGTGGAACAGATCTTTCTGGAGTCAAACGAGTCAGATAAACCGTCGCTGGTTCTGAAATCTGGACCCGTATCATGGGAAAGGACATATTGAAAATCCGAGGCAAGGGCATTTACCACGGACAAGGCCCCATGAAGGAGAGCGCCAGACTTCTTAGGCTTTACGAGCGAACCTGAGACAAAAGCAGATATTCAACCCCGAAAACCATTCAAAACCCAAAGCGAGAAGATTGCAATCATGAGCGCTCCTCCAGATGATATCGTACACATACTCGGACCAAACGAGCAGGTGCAACTGTTCATCCAGCAGAAACTCTACCACCCGGCGATCAACATTGACTCCGTAGTAATCACAAACGAGCGGATAATCCTGAGGCACCCGCACGCACTGCGCCTGAAGAAGGATTACACTGATTTCAACTACAGGGATATTTCAAACGTCATACTTGACAAGGGGATGCTGCGATCCACCGTAAAATGTACGCTGAGGTTTGGCGGAGACCCTCTCTCGCTCAGCGACCTGCCCAACGACCAAGCGGAGAAGGCCTATGGTATAATAAGAGAGAACCTCACGAGGTACCAGTCTCCCTTCTCGACGAGTCAGGAGGGCATACCCGCGTTCCAGCAGCAACACGCACCCGCAATGAGCTGCTCCAAGTGCGGCACCCCCATACCAGCCGGACAAAGGTTCTGCGGGAACTGCGGCGCTCCAGTGTGAAAGTTCTCCCAGTTTGTAACTCTCCAATCGGAGAGATCTTCAAGTAGAAAGCTTCTCCTAGAGAGCATTTGCGCTATTTCTGAATCATTACTTTGCAAAATGACTTTGAAATTCGGACGCGCTTACTATTTTTATACGCTTGAATTCTCTCAACTCCAATAGATGCGAATGGCCGCTCACAATGTAACTTACGTTTGAATCAAGAGCGCACTCTACAATTCGGTTATCGGAGTCATACCCCTTATTCTCGCATACAGTGCCTTCGAGAATTGTTCGAAGATTAACTCTTCTCAAAATGGTTGCAAGAGCGTTTCTCGGAGGGAAAAAATGTTGGTCGGTGACCAAGTGCATCAATGAAAGGGCGCGGATAGAGATTTATACTTACTTACCTAGGTAACTACTTACGTAGGTAAGTTCCATTTGTTATTTGATCTGAGGCCAAAAGAAAGACTAAAGGACTTGTATGATCGACGAGACGAATACAAGGAGCTTTCCAGACTAGTCGATTCCGGTTCGTGGGTTTCGGTTCTCGGAAAGAGAATGACTGGAAAGACCAGCATCATCAAGACATTTGCTGTTGAGAGGCATGGAGTGTATGTCAATCTGCTTGATAGTCGTGGTATCGAAGGTTTTGCGACCAAACTTCTTGCGCAGGCTGGATTCAGCTTAAGCGAAATTGGGCTGGATGTCAAGTTTGTTCAAACCAAATGGAGCAAGGTTACCGAAGATGCGTTTTCAAAATTGCGCAAACGAATCATTGTACTTGATGAAATACAAACCGTAGCCTCGTCTCCTTACTTTCTAAAAGTACTCAAATCTTCATGGGACACATACCACGATCTCAAAGTTGTCTTCTCTGGTTCTTACATCGGTTTAGTTAGAAGATTACTTGATCCTGATGAAGCCTCTCCAATGTATGGGAGGACGCCTGCGCAAATAAGGTTAGAACAATTTTCGAAACAAATCGCAAAATCATTCTTATCCGCTGGTTTCAAGGAGCATCGCGAAATTCGAGAATCAGAAGAGCAGATCGAAGAAACTGTGGATAGGCTCAATGGGTATGTTGGATGGTTGACGTATTATGGGAATTTCAGATGCATAAGGAGGCTCTCTCATGAGAAAGCTTTAGCTCAGACCATAAGAGAAGGATCCAAAATCATTTCTTCAGAGCTGAATAATTTCCTTGCAAGGAGACACCGGCGTCTCTATGTGAAAACATTGCGAATGTGCATCAATGGCACGAGATGGAGCGAGCTCAATAATGAACTTGGTGTGAATAGCAAGGTACTTTACGATATTCTAAATACTTTGAAATCGGTAGATTTGATAGAAGAGAAAACTGAAGGGTACTATGCTACGGATGATCCAATAATGAAAGAAGCGGTAAAACTTCTCTAGAAGCAGAAAAATCCCAATTCATAGAATCCCAAGCGGAGGCGCATCAAAAGTCGACTGCTGAGTCGCTTCGAAGAATGCAAAAGAAGAGGCTGGCGCGAAGCCGATTATGCTTTTTGCAAAACTCATTAGGAAGTCGAGCCCCAAAAAAAGCCGGCAGCGATGGTGTGATGAACATCCTGTCAAAATAGTATTCCTGAAAAGGCTCTAAAGTCCTACCAAGAGACAATTTCCTGCATGTGGAGGTCGAAATCTTCTTGCGTGTTCAAAACACGCGGAAGACGCTACAGCCATCGGCACGAGTCGTGAAATGAGTGCTGAGGGAACTGACGCATGCCTACTCTTTTGATTCATGCGTCCTTCGATTATGGCGATCATTAGGTAACCTAAGGCGGCGGCAGATGCTCTGGATCCTGCCTCCATGCGCTGGTTACAATGAGGCAATTTGCCGGAGAAGAAATAAATCGTCGGTAGCCAAGACTTTGCTTACGTAATTTGAAGTCACGGAATTTGTAAATGAATAATGGGGTTATCGGCGGTTTGCAAAGATCATTCTCGATCGATCAAGATCGTACGTAATTGTAAAATTCTTAAGGAAACTCTGTCCCGCAAGACCATCATAAATAATACTTTGAAACATGACATTCGGGTTTTCCTGAAAATGGTCAGGACTCTCTGATACGGCTATTCTGCCTAGTAGAAGGGTAAACTATCTGACGTAATGTAAATTTAAAATTATGGAGGCGCCCACGGATTGAGTACAGTCTTGGAATCTTCCTACGCCGCCGAGTTGCCCCAGAATGTCCTTTACAATATTGGAGGAGTGTTAGTTGAAGCTGACATCCGGAATTTTCCACGGGATCCAATGTCCAGAGGACCGTGGAGATTTCGTTTCTTGAGTATGTCGTTAGAGCAGAGTTGATTTTGCACTAAATATGCTTTTACAATAATTCTGCCCGCGTTATACGTTATGAAAGAGTAAGAATACGAGAGTAAGAGAAAGAAAGAGTGAAAATAGAAGAAAGAGGGGGGACCCCGCTCGGGTGCTCCCTACCTTTCTCTGTAGCTTGTGTGTTCAGCCATCTTTCTCCCGCTAATTTGCTCTATAAGACTCAAATCGTCTCTATGATTCCACAGTTCCACTATCTTGCCAGCATCTCCGAATCGGAATATGTTGATTCCGCTGAACTCTACTTTCTTGTTGCTTGGCTCGTAGCCTCTGAACTTGCCTTTCTGGATACCGGTAATTGTCCATCTAGCAGCGACCATGTCTTCGCTAGAAAGGGTAAAAGTAATCTGGAGCAGATTGTCAGGAAAAGCACTCCTGAATCCTTTGGCACCGTCTTTCTGCCATTGAGGCGCCGCCTGAATTGTTCCGAAAGCCGGGTCGTGAACAGTGTATTCGCTTGCAAACAATTCTTCGGCTATATCCGGATTCCCGTGGTTATTCCATACATCATGGTAAAACTGTCGTACTAGTGCTTCTTTCTTTGCCAAGGAAGTTGTCTCAGGTGGCATAGTGCTTTACATCTAGCTTGAACTATTTCATTCTTGCTTTTTTGCTGCTGTGTTGCACGATTCAAGCACGTAGTCTACTAATTTTGTCTCAAGTGTGCTTGTACTGAGGCGCCCAATCTCACGGCATGTCAGACGACAGGAATTGGAGCA
>JAJPHP010000050.1 GCA_021325255.1 Nitrososphaerota archaeon
TCCAATTCCTGTCGTCTGACATGCCGTGAGATTGGGCGCCTCAGTACAAGCACACTTGAGACAAAATTAGTAGACTACGTGCTTGAATCGTGCAACACAGCAGAAAATTGCAAAATCCTTAGAGTCCGGACTCAGACAATCTGGCATTCAAACGATTTGCGTCAAGGCAAAGGAAGTGGTAACAAACACAGAGACTCCGAAGGAATATGATTTGATTGCAGTGGGCGCGCCAACAGAGTGGCTCAGCGCATCGAAATCTATGAAGGAGTTCCTTGAAAATCTCAAGATAGTAGATCTTTCAGGGAAGTATGGCTTCGCCTTCGACACGAAGCTTTCGCGGCCGCTCTCTGGCAGTGCCGCAAAGCTGATCGAGAAGGAGTTGAAGAATCAGGGCGCCAAGATCATAGCTGAACACGAGTCCGCAATAGTGTACGGTACTGGAAGCTCGATGAGCAGTATGACCCTCAAAGAAGGAGAAGGAGCGAGGTTTCAAGAAATCGGCCATCGAGTCGGAACCGTACTCGTTTCAGCCGCCAGAGGTGAGGCGCTCAAAGCAGTGTGATGATTTCAGCTTCATCGGCAAAGAAGTGTATCATCGGAACGGTAGTCACGATCCTGATTCTGACGTTGTTAGAGTTTCCGCCACCGATAGGATTCGAGACGAGGCCGCAGTCCGATGTGTCACCTTTCTGGTTCGCTTTCTTCATCGCAATCCTAGTCATTGAAATCTCAGTTATCCCAATAATTTACAGGCAGTATAGGTTAGGCGCATGGCTTGGCATCCTCGCCGCCGTCCTCAACGTTCTCCAAGTCGTAGCAGACCAGGCCCACCTCATGCAGCCAGAGGTAGCCCCACTAGGCTATTCTCTCCTTGAAGGCATGGTAGTGATTGCCTCAATTGCACTCGGGTATTTTTCATGGATTGTCCTCGAATCCCAGCGCAGGGTATCATCTTCTCCAACCAGAGGAAATGTGATGACCGCGCAAAAACAGAATTGAGGTTTATACCGATGCAACAATCCGAGAAAAATAAGTATCGAGGTCCTGCGGGACCAATCGTTGCCTCGAAGTATGCAAGCCGATTGGGATTCTGGTCGGCAGTCTTGATTGTCATCGACACGGCGTTTTTCTTCCTTCTTGGCATCTCTACTCCTGCGAGGTCCGGACCATTTTGCACCGTTTCATGCATCCACTTTCCTTATGTTAGCGGATTATCCGCGTTCATCCCAGCCGATTACGTCTGGCTCTATCCCGGCTTCCTGCTGGCTCCCATATTCGTCGTGTTGATGGCGAGCATCCATCAATACGCGCTAGCCGACAAGAAGATATTCAGCCAGATCGGGTTGCTCTTTGCCCTAACTTACGCGACCGCAATAATCATCGACTACTTCATCCAGTTTGCGGTTGTAGAGCCAAGCATTCTGAGTGGAGAGAGCACGGGCCTTTCTCTCTTCACGCAGTATAATCCTCATGGATTGTTCATTGCTCTGGAAGGAGTCGGATACCTGATGATGAGCACGGCCTTGCTATTCATGGCTCCTGTCTTTGTACGTGGGAGACTACAACGCACGATTCGATGGCTCTACGTCTCAAGCTTTGTCTTCGCAGCGTCTGCCTTTCTTGTCCTGTCAATGCTGGGATATGACATTGTAGCATTTGAAGTTGCCATACTAACGGCAAACTGGATTGTACTGATGGCTTCAGGTGCTTTGCTGGCTCTGCTATTCAGACGAGCTGGGAGAGAGGCATGGTAGCAAACAAAGCGACGAGACTGACCGCTTCGCTCTTTGGTATTATGGCCGGTCTTTATGGCATAGAGCACGGTTACTTTGGAACCCTTCAGGGCAATGTTGCTCCAAGTGGCGTTGTTATCAGCGCAGTCAGTCCGCCCTGCTTGCCCTTTCCGTTTGAGTGCGAACCAGCGATGACGATTCTATCGAATTTCTTCATAACTCGGATCGCTGCAATCATCGTAAGTATGATGGTCACGATATGGTAGGCTGCGTTCATACAGACAAAGAGAGGGACGGAGTGTTGATTTCGCTTTCAATCATCCAGCTTCTTTTCGGCGGAGGACTGGCGGCAATATTCTCCGGAATCATAGGCGGAGCAGCCGGGACAAGGGTAAACTCATCGTTCAAGTGGGGGCGAAGATGCCTTGCCGGTGTTTCAGGGACGCTATTTGCCAAGTTGTGGCCGTGGTTATTGGCGGCATCTTTGCTTTGGGTACCGGGCGAGTACATCCTGGGATATATCTTCGGTGCAAACAACCAAATTCCGTCGCCCCTCCCAAACTACCCAATTCCCATCGTGATTTTTGTGTTCACGGTCGTCGCAGCGTTTGCCAATGATATCCAACATGTCAAGACTAGTAGCCTGATGAAGGAAGAACCGACTGCCCGGAGAATCAGCCCTTGAATCTTTGCTATCCGGAGCCATCATTTTGTTCTAAGACTCGTGGGCAAAGGGCACCAATGGACGGTCGTCTCTCTTAAAGCAGTCAAGATACCTTTGCCTTAAATCACTGAATCTCTTGCCGCTTCTTTGTACCGACGAGTTTACTTTGAGGCCGTAGTTGCAGGTAGGGAACAAGGGAGCTGAGAATCTTGCTCTCTGCCTTTCTCAGGTGCTCCTCGTAGGTCGTCCTGGGAACACCGGCAAGTCCCGCTATTTCCGCCGTGGTTATTTTCTTCGGAACTCGATAGTACCCGCTGTTCGCCGCAAGCAGCAGCGCCCGCAGCTGCCTCTCGGTCAATCCACAAACGAGACTCGAAGTTGAAATTATGAGACTATCTCGAATTGATCCGTTTTCCTTGGCCACGCGGGAGAAGATTTCCACTTTGCAAAACTCGGCTAGGTCTCGGAACAGGTTCTTGATGTCTCGGTCCGAGAAAGCTATCACTCTATACCACTCCCAACCGTCTCTGTAAATGGTCGGCTGGAGCTCTAGGCAGTGGTTCTTTTCAATCGTGGGACAGACTGACTTGTAGTGGTCACACCCACAATGCACTAGGACTAGTTGTTGATTTGTCCCCGTGAACACCTTCCTCGAAACTCGTACTCTAAGTTTCTTTGCAGTTTCCTGGATGCTTTGTTGGATCGCTTCGTAGAGCTCGGGGTTGTCGTAGGAGGCTTCCAGCATGTCGTGCTCGTTGTTGCACCAGTGGGAGAAGACGACAGAGGGGTGCGCCTTGGAGAGATCGTTGAACGGACAATCGTGCTGCAGTTTGAACCCCAACTCGTAATTTGTCATCGGAAGACAGCGTCAACCCCGATCTTGGAACCAAATCGCTCCTATCATTTAAGCAAGCTGCCGTTGCATGCTGGCTTTTCATACCCATCTGACGACGTGGATATCGAGCCGTCGTAGAACGGTAGAAAGGAGTTACGGAGCTCATTTAGCATTCTAACGCGCATGGAGTATGGTACAGTCCAAATGAGCATCCAAGCCCCTGAACAAGAAGATCTAACTTATGTATCGTTTCCAAACTTATCTGCGAACCAAGCTCGGTTACTTTCTATGATGAAAAACACATCCCCACTGCCAATCGAAGAGCTCTCAAGCGGAGACATGAACGATGTTGCAGCGCTGATCGAGGAAGGCTTGGCCAAATTGTTAATTTCTCAAAAATCGTGGGGTTCAGAGTTTTTCCTAGAGTGTCGCGCGAGAGCAAACTCGGCTGACCGCATGTAATGAGTTTTCCCTCAGCCAATTAATTTGATGCTGCGGCGTTCGTCAATGAGATTTGCGAAGTTCTTGTCTTCTGTGAAATTACGTTTGTAGAGTCAGTGTTCCATGTCGTCGCAGAAATCCTGTTGAGGTTCTACTTAGCCTTGAACAATTAAATACAACATTGAACTTCAAGTCGCCTGCTAGTAAATCTATGGAGGAGTTTGGACCAATAGGAACATGTTATCGAAGGCAGAATTTGCTATGATAACTCCTGTCCTCAATATGGACAGGGCAATCAAATTCTACACAAAGGCGCTCGGCGGAAAGCTCGAAATGCGAGCGGCTGGAGACATGAAAGACATGTGGGCTTCAGTAAGAATAGGAAGCCAGGTGTTCTGCTAGGTCCAAGAGATCCCAAATTGAAGAAGCTCGATTTCGCATTCAGCACTTTCATCGTGAAGGATATCAAAGCCGAAGTATTAGAGCTTCGAAAGCGCGGTGTCAGATTTCAGCGCGCGGAAAGGAACCCTACGACAACGGAAATCTCAGGTCCGATTGGATACAGCGAGTTCGGTGCGGGAGCATTCTTCAATGACACCGAGGGCAACCTCCTAATGCTTTGGCAGGACATCTCAAGCGACTAAAGATGAAATTTGGCGCCCAAGGGGAAGAAGCAGTCAAAGTCTGAGCGAAGATTTGTATTTAAGAGACCTTCTTCCCCTTTGCTTTCATTGTAGAAGCGTCTCGGATTCCTTTGCCTCCGAAAGATTCAGCCACGCCTAACACGCCGAGGATTCGAAAATACGCGGAGCCGAAGCTCCGTTAACAACTCTTCTCATCCGCTACCGTTCTATTTGCGACTTGTGCCAGGCCTTGTTGACCCACAAGACCGCTGAACATCCGTTCAACGCCTTTTTCGTCTCGAGTTAGAAGGGGAAGAAAGGTGTGACCGCTCGCTGATCACCCTGTTTAGTAGTTTTACGTCTTCGAGTATCTTCCGCTCGTTGCGACGGATCAGGTAGCTCAGCACGTTGAAGTGCCGATATTTCTTGCCAGACTTCAGGTACTCTGTCAAAATCTTTCTTTCCGCATTGGTAAACACGTAGCTTCGCATGATTTCGGTAGGAAGTGGAGGGCCAAGTTCTTGATAAAACTTCTGCTATCCCTCGAGATATTATGGAAGGATAGATGCTAAGATGAAGCTTATGTTGTTATTCGATGGTGAGGTGGAAGCAAATAGAAGTGTGAAAATAGATTATATTTAATGCGATAATGCTCTAAAGTCTGTGGAATTGTCTTCAGTCAGCTAGGAAGACCATTAACAACTATAACTGCGGACCGACGCAATAATATGGCATCAAAAGTCTGAAAGTCAGGCAAATTGGTCCAGAAAACGACGTTTGCTCAAGATTCCTGCTGAGTAGAAAAAACTCTATCAAGGCTTTTATCTTCGAGACTTTAGTTCGGCCCTGCCGCTGCATATTGAGCGCTTCTTTTCTGGGGGGGAAGAAAACGCTGAGAAATCTTTGGACTAGATTATCTCAGAGAGAAATCGCGCTTGCGTTCGTTTTGATTGTCATTGCGATCGTGTTATCCCTGGCCACATATGAGTACTCTTACAGTGTTTCCGCAGACATTCAAAATTCAGCGATACAGTCAATCCGAGAAAATGCGCAGATTGAGGCTAGCGACTCCGCAAACCTGCTCAAGTCAGATATTCAGCAGGTTGCATCGAATCTGCTCCTGATATCTAGCTCAGAAGCCGTGCGAGCTGGAAATGTGAGCGCAGTCACGTCCTTCCTGAGCAACGCGCAGAATACGACCTCTTCGTTCACTCAGAGCTACGCGTGGATCGACCAGACTGGAAATCTTTTGGCGAATTCAAACCAGTCTCTACTCGATTCGTTTCATCAGAATCGAATCAATGTCACTGATCGGCCCTACTTTGTAGGAGCGAAGGAAACAGGTAGGCTGTATATCACCAATGCCATCTCAGCGCGCCTCCTCCCTGGTGCAGTAATCGTGATGGCGCAGCCGACTTTTTCGCCGAATCACACGTTCACTGGTGTTATCGCGTCAACAATAGAAACATCATCTCTCGGGGCGCTACTTCGAAACGAGACCTCGTCCGCCTTTCGATGCGATCTGGGCATAATCGACCAGACCGGGACAATACTGTATGCATCACATAATTCCTCATCGAATATCGGTAAGAACCTCTTCGATCCGAGCTACCTAGCTACCCTTCCTTCGAATGTTGTCGGCTCTTACGTGAATTTCTGGCACCAGTCCCTCCGCTCGAATAGTTCCGGAATCGGAGTGTTAATTGTCCAAGGTATGCCACGTGCCGAAGCGTATGTGCCCGTTTCGATAAGCGTGGGAAGTGGTGATAACGCAACGGACTTGAGATTTGCCACGGTGTACGTAGCAGTTAACGAGATCCTCCCCTCGACTCAAGCCTCAGAGATAGGTCGGCTCCAAGTATTCAGCAATCTGGCAATCATTCTGATCTCCGGTAGTTCTGTCGTGGGCGTAATGGTCGTCATGAAATGGAATAGTGTTCTCAATAAAACAGTGAGGCAAAGAACTAAGGAGCTTAACAAGTCAAACAAGGATCTCCGTGAATCAAATGCTCAACTCCAGACGGCAAACGAGCAGCTCAAATTGAAAGATGCAGTGCAGCGCGATTTCATCAATACCGCTGCACATGAGCTTCGAACGCCTGTCCAGCCGCTGCTCGGAATGGCTGAGATGATGCAGCAATCCATGGCGGAGGAGGGAACGCAGGAAATCAGACTATCGCGTAATGAAGTTGAGCTACTTGCAAGGAATGCCAAACGCCTAAGAAACCTCACTGAGAATATCCTTGATGTCACACGGCTAGAGAACCAAAACAGAGTATCGAAGAAAACGAATTTCGACCTGAATAAGGTAATCAAAGAAAGCGTGGAAGAGTTTGCGGCTAACCCTTCAGAAAAACAAGACATGGTCTTCTTGCCCGCGTCCGAGCCCCTGATGGTCGAAGCAGATGAGACACGCATCGGTCAAGTTATAGTCAATCTCCTGAGCAACGCTCTGAAATACTCAGCAAATCAGCAAGGAGGCAGGATTGTGATTTCAGTCTGGAGACAGGGGAGCGAAGCTTATGTCAGAGTCAAGGACTCGGGCCCGGGCATCGATTCGGAAGCCATGCCAAAGCTCTTTTCAAAGTTCTACACCAAATCGGATTCAGGAATAGGTTTGGGACTGTACGTCTCGAAGCTGATAGTGGAGGCAAGCGGCGGGAGAATCTGGGCAGAGAACAATCAAGGCGAACGCGGCGCCTCATTCATCTTTTACGTGCCCCTAGCGGACCGGGGGAAAGATCGACTACAAGATAATAAGGATTTGATAGACAACGAGAGTTTGCAATTGAAAGAATCTGGTGGGTGATTCTTCACCGATGTCAACTGTCGCGAGCAAACTAGAAGGCCCTCAAATCAACAAGAAGAACAAGACCGTTCTGATTTGTGACGATCAGGAAGATATACTCTATGTCACTGCTGCATTCTTGAAGCGGAAGTACAACGTTTTAACTGCCAAATCCGGAGCCGAATGCATTGAACTCGTCAACGACCGGACCAAAAATAAAGGCAGTGCAATAGACGTTATTCTCCTAGATTACAAGCTTAGAGATATGACAGGAGAGGAAGTAGCTCGTAGAATCAGAGGGGAAATTCAAAACAGAAAAGCCGTAAGAATTCTGCTTATCACTGCGTATGAACTCGACAGTGCTGTTTTATCAAAAATCCATGAAGAGAATTTAATCGACGCGGAGCTAAAGAAGCCGTTTGGTTTGTCGGATCTTGAAAGAAAGATGACAGAGTTGGTTTCTTGGCCTGTCTAATCAAATTGGGCTTTGAACTTTTTTGATGACCGGCAGATTAAGCTAGCCCGAAACAAGATCATTAAAGCCGAGCTCTATATTCCCAGAAATCATGTCAAGGTTTAGCGGAAAGACAGTTTTGATTACCGGTGGGTCAAGGAGCATCGGAAGAGCATGCGCGCTCGCTTTCGCCAGAGAAGGCGCTAACGTAGCGATAAACTACAACACAAGTACAAAGGAGGCCGAGGACGCCGTCACGGCAGCTAAAAGCCTAGGAGCAAAATCTGATTTATTCAAAGCTGCCACTTCGAAATCGGAACATGCCATACGGATGGTGAAAGACGTCGCAAGCAGGTTCGGCAAAATAGACATACTCGTGAACAATGTTGGCGTCCTAAAGAGAACCCCTTTTCTTGAAATAAGCGAGCCGGAGTGGGACTGGATCCTAGGCACTAACCTCAAAGGGTATTTCCTAGTCGGACAAGCAGTTGCAAAGCACATGGTCCATGAAAAGATCAAGGGCGCGATTGTCAACATCTCTTCCGCTGCGCAGGAGCTTGCCTCGCCAAACGTTGCCCACTATTGTACAGCCAAGGCGGGCGTGGCTATGCTCACAAAGTGCATGGGATTGGAGCTTGCCCCATTCGGCATTCGAGCGAATGCTGTCGCGCCGGGTCTCGTCGAAACCAACATCAACAGGAAGGACCTTGCTAATGACGCGTATAGAGAACGGAGGCTAAGCAGGATTCCTCTCAGGATGATTGGAAAGCCCGAAGACGTAACTGGTGCAGTGCTTTTCCTTTCCTCAGATGAGGCACGTATGTCTACAGGCCAAACCGTGTTCTTGGACGCAGGTGCCAGTATTTCTAGTGCTTAAGCTCAAATCTATCCATAGATTGGGAGTCCCATCGCAATCGCTTGTAATGGTATCCCGAAACTAGGATTCATGTAGGCGGCGCTCTGGCATTCGCCCAATTCATCGGTAATATTTCGTGAGCTTTAGCCTCACATATACTACTACGATAGTAACTAGGCTGAATCTCACGTAAAGTATATTGGCTACTATATACATAGTAGCGAGCCATGACATCGCTAGGCAGCCGTGCAATAAGAAATGAGTATGGAGGGAGGAAGTTGGACGAAGATGACATGGACGTTACGCTTTGGGTTTGACTCTGGCAACGATAGGCGGCTCTTTTCCTTCTACCCGCGCTTTTTTCGCTCGCAACGCCAGTCTCTGCAACCTCTCCCAGCGCTTCCCTCGTAGGTTTCAATAGACCAGGGAATGTCCTAATAACAGACCAGTTCAACAACAGGGTGATTGAGGTCAATCCTCAAACAAAGCAAATAGTGTGGAGCTTCGGATCTGGGAATCCCTCTCTGCAATCCCGGTCCTCATGCCATCATAGGTACTAGCGACGCAGAACGCATTTCCGGCGGACTCACGCTCATCGCGGGAACTTGAATACCTCCCGGGACAATTCCACAGATGCCTAATGGATGCGTTGACAATCGAGTCATAGTAGTCAACCAAGAAGGAGACATCGTGTGGCAATACGGCGTGGCGGGAAAAACGGGGTCAGCACCCAACCGATTGAGTACGCCAGTATTCGCAATTCAGCTTCCAAACCATGACATTCTGATCACAGACCAGGGAAACAACAGAATCATTGAGGTCAACTTGCAAAAGCAGGTCGTATGGTCTTACGGACCCACAGCGGCCCCGGCGCTCTAAATAGCCCAAACTCTGCCGAACTGCTCCCAAGGACATATTCTTATCGCTGATGAAAACGACAACAGAGTAATCGAAATCACAAGAGCAGGTAACATAATCTGGCAGGACAATCAGGGCCTCATGACCGTAGCCTTCGCGAGCAGGCTTCCGAAAGGAGACACTCTGATCACCGACTCTGGGCACGCGAGAATAGTCGAGGTATCACCAGATAAGAAGGTCGTATTCCAGTACTTCACCAACAGGGCCGAAAACAGCAACCCCAATCCACTTCCAACCAATGCCGTGCGCATCTCGAACGGCGACACGATAATTGCGGATCAGTTCAATTCTCGGGTAATCCTGATCACCCCTCAGAAGCAAATCGTTTTCCAGTACGGCAAGACAGATTTCACAGGGAATGGATTCAATCTGCTGTACGACCCGTATACTGGATTCGTGATCGGCGGCTACACAGGGCAGACGCCTCCGCCACCATCTTTCTTCCTTGGTGACTAGAAATTCAGTGGATAGTGGCCTGAAAGCAACACTTCCTATTCAGCGGACGCCGGCCAGGATGATGTATTGCCATAATTTTTCAGGCAACACTCCCTTCCCTTGCCGGAGAAGGGCGTCCAAGCTCAGAGCAGGGGCAAGAAGACAATAATCAGTGCTCCTCTGCATGAATCCAATCTTCCCAATCGAGAAGACTCAGGATCCCAAATCAACAGATCCTAGAGAGAGTCGTGGTGATCGAAGCAAATATGACAATAGTATCTTCAAACACAAGCGACTAAGCAGCAAATGTCGCTCTGACAAAAGCTATTGACGGAAAGGACTAAAAGATGTTTCCTCCTGATTCTCATGTTCTTCACTAGATTCTAAAGATTGACCCCAACCTAAGATGTGAATCTGGTCTCTCTCGATACTCTACCATAAATAGAAGACGAAGGAAGAGCTACTTCTTAGATTCAACCTGTTGACATCTCAGAACGAAAATGCACCAGTCTTGAAATATTACGTCGCAGGTAGATGGAAAGATTCCAGCTCGAGAGATCTACATCCGACATTCAATCCGTCGAGTGGAGAAGTTCTTGCGCAGGTGCCTTACGCACCAAAGGAAGAAGTCGATGAAGCTGTCGAGTCATCGCAGGAGGCTTTCGCTCAGTGGAGTGCTCTGCCAATCACAGAGCGCGTAAAATACCTCTTCAAGATGAAGTACTTCTTCGAAGAGAGACTGGAGGAACTCGCAAAGCTCAACAGCGAAAATCACGGAAAGACCATCGTGGAAAGCAGGGGAGATTTGCGAAGAGCTATAGACAACATCGATGCTGCAATCGCGGTCGCCTATACAATTTCCAAGGGAGAGGCCGTGGATCAAATTGCTGCGGGAGTTGACGAGAGCGTGGTCAAAGAGCCGCTCGGCGTCTTTACAATAGTTTGTCCTTTCAACTTCCCCTTGATGATTCCATTCTGGTTTATCCCCTACGCCATAGTGCTTGGAAACACTCTCGTTGTAAAGCCCAGCGAGATAACTCCGGTTCCGATGGACGGAGCGATGAAGATCATTGCAAATGAAGTAAAACTGCCACCCGGAATTCTCAATATCGTCCATGGTGGAAGGCAGACAGTAGAGTCACTTATCTCAAACAGAGACATCAAGGGTGTCGCATTCGTAGGTTCCACACCTGTTGCAAAGCAGGTCTACAAGCTTGCAGGAGAGCACGGGAAAAGAGCATTGGTAAATGGCGGAGCAAAGAACAGCATCGTCGTTATGCCCGACGCTGATCTAGGCTCCACTGTGCCCGCCATGGTATCCTCTTTCTTTGGGAACGCCGGCCAAAGATGTCTTGCTGGATCAAACCTTGTCGCGGTAGGCAACGTCCACGATGACTTGTTGAGCAAGTTCAAGTCAGCTGCGATGAAGATGAAAATTGGCTACGCGCTCGAAGAAGACGTGGACATGGGGCCCGTTGTTTCAAGAGGAGCGAAAGAGAGAATCTCGTCCAATGTAGAAAAGGGGCTGAGCGAGGGCGCAAAACTTGTAATTGACGGAAGAGCCTTGCGCATTGAAAAGTTTCCCAACGGATTCTACCTCGGGCCGACAATATTCGACGATGTGAGCTCGGACATGAGCATCTCAAGGACCGAGATTTTCGGCCCGGTTGCGAGCACAATTCAAACCGGCAGTCTCGACGAAGCTATTGAATTCATCAACAAAGGGACCGAGTTTGGAAATATGGCGAGCATCTTTACGACGAACGGGAGAAGCGCCCGAGAATTTCGCACGAAGGTGAATGCAGGAAACATCGGAATCAACATCGGAGTCGCATCGCCCGCTGCAAACTTTCCGTTCGGTGGGAGGAAGGAATCGTTCTACGGCACGCTCCACGCGCAGATTGACACGGTTGACTTCTTCACCGACAAGAAGGTAACAATTGCGCGCTGGTAGGGTTCAAGGCAACTTCTGAATTGCAATCACAAGATGCAGAACGCGAATGTTCGGTTGATTAAATTTAAATCGGGCAGTCAGACCCGTGCTTGAAAGTCGGGAGTCTTCTTTTTGGTTTCAACAAGTGCAAAGAAAAATTCATTGGCACTTTACGGGGGTAAGCCTGTTAGAGAAAAGCCATTACCAGTAATGCACCCCGGCGCAACTTTCTTCGACAACGCCGAAGTGAACGCCGTGCTCGAGGTCTTGAAGGCGCAGTCTCCCTACCGTTTTTACGGCCCTAATTTCCTAAACATCACGGGCAAATTCGAGGTCGAATTTAAAAGATACGTCGGAACTACGTACGCCCTCGCTGTAACTTCCGGTACTGCCGCGCTTCACACAGCCCTAAGAGGGCTAGGCATAGGTCCCGGCGATGAAGTGATCATCCCCACTTACTCGTGGGTTGCTTGCCCCAGCGCCGTTGTGGCAACCGGCGCAACACCCGTGCTTGCCAACGTCGACGAGTCACTGACTCTCGACCCGGATGACGTTGAGCGAAGGATTACCAACCGAACAAAAGCGATCATGGCGGTGCACATCAGGGGTGTTCCGTGCGACCTCGATCAGATCGCAAAGATTGCAAAGCGATACCAGGTCGACTTGCTGGAAGACGTGGCTCAGTGTGGCGGAGGGAGCTACCACGGAAAGAAACTCGGCTCAATCGGAGACATCGGAACATTCAGCTTTCAGTTGAACAAGATGATTTCAGCGGGCGAGGGGGGCGCGGTCGTGACCAACGACCAAACCACGTATGAGCGCTGTCTGATGTTCCACGACACCGGTACGCCCTACCGCGGACTCGAAGAAAAGGAACTGAGATACTCGATTCGACCTTTTCCAGGGTTAAACTATCGCGCCAATGAAATTTCCTCCGCGATACTTCGCGTGCAGCTGACAAAGATGGACACAATAATCAGAAAGATAAGAGAAACCAAATCAAAGATCAAAAGTGGTATTTCCGATATCCCAGGGTTAAAGTTCCGAAAAATACCTGACCCCGAGGGCGAGGTCGCCGTCGGCCTGGTCTTCTTCACGGAGAGCAAGGAGAAGGCGACCCTTTTCAAAGATGCCCTGATGGCTGAGAACATCAGGACGCCAAGCGGATCGTACCCCGGAGTGGTCTACGAACCCGGCAGAAACGACGGACACGTTTTCATGCACTGGGGGCATCTGCTACCAGGCATTGAAAGAGTGAGTGCTCAATATCAGCAGACTCTCGACCTCTTGAGTAGGGCAGTCCACATAGACATCAGTCCTCTCGACGGCGAGCAGGAGATCAGCGACATAATCGAAGGGATACGAAAGGTTTCGACCGCGATTCTATAGGTGTTATAAGAATGCTGATCAAAGATAAGAAGCAAGTCTACGACACTCTCGTCCCGATCTTCGACCATCAAGGATATGCTATGTACTGCTACAAGAGTCGCTCCCGATTCACAAAGAAACTCTCGAATCTAGCGCCAAACGGGAAGGAAAGGATCGTATTCAGCCTGAAGGGGCCAATCCTAGTGAACGGGAACAAGCTCGAAGAGAAGGACATGGCATACATTCCAGTCGATCAAAGCGTTGAGATTGGATCAGACGGCGAGGCCATCCTGTTTATAGCTGAGACGCACGGAGCAAAGAAGTACGACCCCTACATCAGGAGATACAAGGATGCTCCGCGAATGCAAATTGGGCAGCCCACTTTTCGAAGATCCGTCGTGGTAACAATTGGGGAAAAGGATCCGGCGAACAGGTTCATCGCCGGGTACGTCGAAGACTCCCTAGGCGAGTGGAGCAGCTATCCGCCGCACAAGCACGACGACAAACCCGAAGCGTACCTCTTCTACGGCGTAGATCCGGGTTTCGCAGTCCAGCTCGTCCTCGACGGCGACGATGAAAAGGCCTTCGTCGTTCACGACTACGACACCGTGCTGATACCAAAGGGGTATCATCCACACGTCAATACATCTCTCACCGGGAGCAATTATGCGTGGATAATCTCTGCGCCTCCAGACAATAGGAACCTTGGTGTAGACATTCACCCAGCCTTCAAGAATGTAAATCTGGGAAGGTCACACCTCACAATTCACGAAAAGAGCAAGTGAAAAAGAACGACCCTTCAGGGACTCTCTTCTCATCAATGACTTCGGGAATCTTTTTCACTTTCCTCTTTTTTGCGGGGAAAGTCTTCGTCGCTTCTCCTGGGAATATCTTAAATTTCATTACGAGATCTTTCTCGCCTCTGCTACTCCTATTATCTTGCAGATTGGTATTCATTGATGATGAACTCCCGGAACAGCACCAAGTTTGTTTTCATTGGGTACCTTACGGCCGTAGGGGCGGCCTTGGCTTCCGGACTGATGCCCAGCGTCTCTAAACCAATTCTTGCTAACGTGAACCCGCTTTTCTTCACGGCAATAGTCACTCTCGCGCCCGCGCTGTGGTTCACCCCAATTTCGATGAGGTCGAGGGAGAACAAGCGCATGAGGAGGGGAGGGTATCTGATTTTGGGTGCAACCGCCGTAGCAGGCAGCTTGGTCGCACCGTACATTTACTTTCTAGGAGTGCAGGAGACCGCAGCCTCCAACGCGGCTCTACTTGCAAACGGCGAGATGCTCTTCACGGTACTGATTGCGATGATGTTCTTCGGCGAGCGTCTCTCGAGGAAGGGGGTCCTAGCCCTCACGATACTCGCGATAGGAATTATCACCGTGATAACGAACCTGCAATTTTCCACCTCACTTGAGGATTTCATCCAGCCTGGAAGCATCCTAATCCTCGTTGCTACTTTGCTCTGGGGTGTAGATAACAACGTAACAAGCGCGATAACCGACCGGGTGAATGTTGCGAGAATAATTCAACTCAAGGCGCTGATCTCGGGGGCCGGGCTACTGCTGATCGCATTCCTCGCAGGAGCAGCCACGGTGAGCAGCACCAGCGAGCTAATCCAGGTCATAGCTTTTGGCATAATTCTTTTCAGCGGAGGTGTCTTTTTGAGTATAGAGACTCTCAAGAGGCTCGGCGCAATAACGACCACTATCGTCTTCCCGATCAACTCGATGTCTGGCCTAGTATTTGCCTTCATTTTACTTGGGGAGAACATTACGCTGCTTCAGATTTGCTCGGTCGTTCTAATGTTGTTCGGAATATACCTCCTCACGAGAAAAGGGAGTGTCGTTAGGGAGGGGATCTTCCTCGAGCAGATCTAGGCGATCTTCTCCGCGAGGTGGCAGGCAACGGATTGTCCCGGCCCGATTCCTCTCAGCTCGGGAATTTTCTCCCTACAAATCTGTTCGGCGTAAGGACACCTCGGGTTAAATTTGCACCCGCTCGGCGGGTTTATCACCGAAGGGACTTCTCCCCTGATTTCTGTAGTCAGGAGCGTCCTCTTCCATGGGTTTGGAATCGGCGCAGAAGCGATTAGAGTCTTTGTGTAAGGGTGTCTTGGGTTTGCGATGACAGATGCGGTGGGTCCGTTTTCCACGACGCTGCCAGCGTACATCACCACGAGAAAGTCGGAGAGATACTCCGCGACCGAAATGTTGTGGGTGATGAGAATGTACGTGAGGTTGTAGTTGGTCTGGAGACCGAGGAGAAGATTGAGGATTTGAGCTTGCACGGATGCATCCAGCGCGCTCGTCGGCTCGTCGAGTATCACTAGCTTGGGCTGCGGTGCGATAGCACGAGCAATTGCAACCCTCTGCTTCTGTCCGCCGCTCAGGTGCGCTGGCAGACGATAAGCATGCTCTTGAGATAATCCAACGGCCTTCAGGCTTTCCATGACCATCGCGTCTATAGCCTCTTCCTTGACAGCCAAAAGTCCGCGGCAGGGCTCAGCGATGATGTCTTTGACCTTCAATCTTGGATCTAGCGAAGAGTCGGGGTCCTGGAAGACCATCTGCATGTCCCGGTATAGTGTCTTGTAATTGACGTTATGCGCCTTGCCATCGCCGTCGACTAACACCTTTCCGTTGAAAGTGATGTGACCCGAGGTTGGAGGCGATAGCAGGGTGATCGCCCTAGCAAGTGTTGTCTTTCCGCAGCCTGATTCTCCGAGTATAGCCACTGTCTTGCCCTTTGGCACTCTAATGGAAACGTCATCCACGGCCCGGACGAACCTGGCCTTGCCCCGATCGAAGGGGTTGAAGTTCCTGCGGATCCGATAGTACTTCTTCAGGTGGCTTGCGACGAGTATGTCGTCATCGCTCTCAGCCATCTCGCTCAACTTGTTCTCGACTCTCCCGAATACAAAAAGCACGCGACCCTGTGATTTGGTCTTGTTTCAACCAACCGCGGTCTCCTCTGAGTGCAAACCGGCATCGCGCTCGGGCATCTGGAAGCATACTTGCATCCGACGAATGGCTTTGAGAGGTCAGGAACTGATCCGGGAATGGGCTTTAGTTTCGCCTTGTCCTTCGAGCCTACAGGAATGCATGAGAGGAGCCCCTTGCTGTACGGGTGAAGGGGTTCGCGGAACAAATCATACACGTCAGAGTCCTCGACGATGTCCCCCGCATACATCACTATTACTCTGTCTGCCACCTGGCTTGCGACCGCGAGGTCGTGAGTAATCAAAAGGATGCTAGTGTTAACCTCGTCGATCAGCTCCTTCATCAATCTCAGCACCTGCGCCTGCGTCGTTACGTCAAGGGCCGTAGTAGGTTCATCCGCGATGAGCAGAGCTGGCTTTTGCGCAAGAGCCATCGCGATCATCACTCTTTGCCTCATGCCGCCGGAAAGCTCGAAGGGGTACCTGTCGATGACTTGGTCAGCATCGGCGATCCGTACCTGCTTCAACACCTGGAGTACTTCGTCCTTCAGTAGCTTTACGAGACCGCCGCGACGAAATCTGGGCAGTCTTGAGGGCATGTCCGGTGTGTTCACCTTGTACGCCTTCTGCATGACATCGCTTTCAAGATCCAACCTCCTGTCTTTCTTTCGCTCCTCCCTGACCGCTATCGCCTCGGCTATCTGGTCGCCTACCTTGTAGACGGGGTTCAGGCTCGTCAGCGGTTCCTGGAATATCATGGCGATCTCCGTTCCCCTGAACTTTCGCCTGTCCTTTTCCTTCAATTCGGTAAGCCTGGTTGATTTGTATTCAATCTTGCCTCCGGTAATCTTCGCAGGAGGCATCGCCAGCAACCCGATGATTGATAGTGCCAGAGTAGATTTCCCGCAACCTGATTCCCCGACGACGGCAACGAGTGTGTTCTGCCCTATCTCGAGATCTACATTGTCTAGCGCGAGAAGATTAGAATGCTTTGACTCGTACGCTATGGAAAGGTCGGAGATTTTGAGAAGGCCATTGTTTTCGAGTGGCACAAGCTCCGAAGCCGAAGTCTCTCCCAGGGCAGAATTTTTTTCCAAAATAGTCACATTCTTTTCATGTTCCCTACGACATCAAGGTGTTCTTGAGACCGTCGCCGAGGAGGCTAAATCCGATCACTCCCAGCGCAATAATCAACCCTGGAAAGAAAGGAAGCCATGGATACGAAAGCATGAAATCTTGGTAGGCGCTGACCATTTGTCCCCAGTCAGGGTAGGGTGGCCGGATGCCGAGCCCCAAGTAACTCAGCCCCGCATAGACCAAGATGACTGTGCCGATGTCGAGCGATGCGTAGACCAATAGCGTGAGAGAAATATTCGGGAGCGCATGCTTCAAGATGATCTTTGTCCTACCGGCGCCAGAAAGCCTGGCCGCTTCGATGTAGTTTTGATGCGCAATTTTTAGGGCCTCTCCCCTAGCAAGCCTCGCGTAGGGAGGCCACCATATTATCATTAGGGCAACGGTCATGTTCGTGATACCCGGCCCGAGAGCAAGTGCGATTGACATCGCGAGCACCAGCGCAGGGATGGCAAAGAAAATATCCGTGATCCTCATGATCGCTTCGTCCAGAAGACCGCCGTGGAAAGCCGCGTAGCTCCCCACTATTGCTCCGATTACAAGCGCAAAAACAATAACGGCGACGCTTACTCCAAGGTCGTTTGGAGTGGCGGTAATTATTCGACTGAAGACATCCCTACCCAGGTTGTCTGTGCCCATGAGGTGTGCAAGGGACGGCGCTGCATATTGCGGTCCTACGTTTGTCTTGATCGGGTTGTAGGGCGCAAGTAAAAATCCTACGGATTGAGCGACAAATTCAGCAATAGCTACAATTGCAAACGTCGCCACGATTACAAATCCGATTAAAGCTCCCTTATCAGACTTGATCGAGCTCAAGATCGCCCTCAGCCTAACGACTGAGCTTGGATTCGAAGCTACGACGGCCTGTCCTTCTTCATCGGTTCTACTGTCTGCCGAAAGCATCGCTGATTGCCTCAATATCCTCTCTGATTTTCTAAGGAATATGACCTACCCGAGCCTTATCTGCGGATCAACAACCACGTAAAGAATGTCGGCAACCAAGTTCGAAAGCACGATTATCACCGCAAAAACGATCGTGGTCGCAAGTATTCCCGGGTAGTCCTGCACGATTAGGGCGGTGAATACGTATTGTCCCATCCCAGGATAGGAAAAAATGTTCTCGACAAAGATCGTCCCGGTTATGAGCCATGTCACTATGAGCGATGAGAGCGTGACAACTGAGATCATGGCGTTTCTCAATCCGTGTTTGAAAAACACAGTATTTTCCTTCAGCCCCTTGGCGCGGGCGGTCCGCACGTAGTTTGATCTCATGATGTCGAGCATCGAGCTTCTTAGAACCCTGACTACGACACCAAATGTGCCAAGTGCAAGCGCTAGGCTCGGCAGAATCACGTGCTGTATTGAGCTTACAAAGTAAACATAGTCCCCTTCTATGATAGAGTCTAGCATTGGGATGTAGGTTATGGGCTTCGGTGTAAGCAAACTTGGGTCGGCCGCGTTTCCGGTGGGAAGGAGATGAAAGAAGTAAGTAAAGACGATGAGCAGAACAAGCGCGATGAAGAATGCGGGCGAAGATATGCCCGCCAGATAGAAAGCCCTAATGCTCTTGTCAACCGGTCCGTGGTGGAAGCGGGCAGAGACAACGCCGAGCACCACACCAAGAACGATGCTAATTATTATCGCAAAGAATGCGATCTGGAGCGTGTAAGGAAAAGTCTGCACGATAACCTGACTGACTGGTACGAACCCCTTTGCCGGGGAGTACCCGAGATTTCCTTGCAACAGGCCTGTAATGTAGTAGTAGTACTGAATGTAGAGTGGGTCCTTGAGATGATACTTGATGGTGTATAGTTGAACAAGTTGCGGATGTGACGAAGCAGTCCGGCCTAGCCATGCGTAGACCGGATTCCCACCCAGACTGTGAGCGAGGATGAAAGTTATTGTTACTACTCCCAAGAGTACAAAGATGGCGAGAAACAGCCTGCGAAGTATAAAGCTCGCAGTATTCATTATAATTGAATGAGCCTCTGCGGTCTCGCTATATCTGGATTATTGAGAGAAACGATCCCCCATTTACTCAAGGCAGCAAATACTTTGCAGAGACGATCTGATGGAATCGCCTTCTCTTAGTGTTCTCTTTTGCCCTATTTCTTCAAAGAAGTTTCCGTATGTAGTGATATCCTTCCTCGACGGACTGGTCTGGTGTTTGATCTCCAAGAGCTTCAATCTCGAGCATTACCTCGCCGCTGTATCCGACGTCTTTCAGTTTCTGCAACACTGATTGGAAGTTTATGATCCCACGGCCGACGTCCACAAAGTCGCGCTTGAACCTGACCTCCTCCATAGGCAGCTTCGCCCTGAGGTCCTTCAAATGGACCAGCTTGATGCGGTCCGAGTACTTTTCAATCGTTGCCTCTATGTCTAGTCCCGCCGCGACGCCGTGGGCCGTGTCTAGACAGAAACTGAGGTCTCTCATCGAGCTCATCGCCTTGCTGATGTCGGAACTTGTCTGAAAGGCAGATCTCAATTCGTTGTGTAAGAGGGCCGTCACCCCGCTTGCAGTTGCGGTCTCCACGAACCTTCGCAGTTTAGGAACAGCGAGTTTCTTGTCTCCGTAGATTGAGACCCAGATCAAGGGAGTACCGGATACCTTCGCCCACTTGATCCTAGTTAGAGCGCCAGGAGAGAAAGTTCCCCCGTTTTCCAGCCCCGACTTTTCCACGAGAGGCTTTACGAGCTCTGGTCTATCCTTTAGGGCCTGGGGAAGGATCCCGTACTCGAGCCCAACGCCTTCGAATCCAATCTTCTTGATCTTGGAAAGAACGAGAGACAGCTTCCTCGGCGAATCCAGCTTTCCCCAAGGGAAGGTTGTAACTGAGAGTTTCATGACTGGATTTCCCTCTTTGCTACTCTTCCACACTTATTCGCTTGCAACGAGATACTGCGAGTTGCTCTAACCGCTGGACACGAAGGTAATCGTGTTGAAGATAGCTGTCGAGCTCTGACCAGTGTACACTGGGTCAAGGAGCATGCTCTTCACGATGTTCTTGTTCCACACGATCGAGCCGGCTCCAAAGACTAATTTCAGCGTGCCGAGCGGGATGTAGGGCGCGTCATTGTAGAATTGCGCCTGCGCGGCCGTGCAGTCAGAGATCAATGTGGAGTTGCTCGCACCGTTTGTCCAGTCGTTCACGCACGTCTGGACGGTGGGATTCGAATATATGGCCCAGTTGTTAGAATTCGTCTGGTTGTTTGCGAACAGGAGCCACGCATCTGCAGGGTCAGGAGCAGCCGGAGCGAATGTTCCGGTGCCAAACCAACTCATCTGAGCTATGGTCTGGGACTGGTTCTTTGCAGCAGAGTACGAACAGGTTCCGCCGGTGTATGGACACTGATATTGGCTTGGCTCTGTAACCTCGATGTTGAGATTGATCCCGATCTGTGAAAGATCAGCCTGAACAATCTCAGCGGTCGCTTCGCAGTAGCTGCACCCAGCCACCACCCTGAATTCTAGCGGCGGGAACTTTGAAGTGTCAATGTGGGCGTTGGAGAGTATCTGTTGCGCCTGTGAAACGTTGTACTGGTAAGGCGTGTGGTTCCCAAGGTTGTAATAAGCTGTTTGAGCCGGATACTCTGGAAACACCAGCGGCACCAAGCCTCCAAAGAACACTTTCTGTGAAATGTCGGTGTAGTTTATGGCGTGCACGATCGCCTGACGAACTGCGGTGATGTTTGTCGGATACCTCTGAGTGTTCATGGCCATCCCGACGAACAGCATTGACTTGTCTGGCATTGTAAAGTAGGAATACGTGTTCGGATTGTTCTGAACCAGTGGCCAGTCTTGAGACAGTATTGCTGCTACTTGCGCAGAGCCAGAGCTGAGGTCAGAGTATCGTGTGACGTCGTCTTGGACCCACTTGACAATCACTGTCTTTGCGTGTCCAGGATCAAGGTACGGGTTTGCCTGAATCTGGGCTGCCGTCAGGTTCGCTCCCCAGTAGGTCGGGCTCTGTGTGAACTGGACGAAGGCATTCTCCTGGACATTCGTCACCTCATACGGCCCGGTCCCCGGAATCGGGTGCTGGTTGAAGTATGTGTTGATCTGTGCCGGAGTTCCGAATCCACCGTGCGTCAAGAGCCACTGCGTATCGAAAATCAGACCCGTGTAGACCGGAAAGAGCTCCGGGAAGAATTGGAATGCATTCTTTAGATGGAAAACAATCGTGCTCGAGTTTGTAACGTAGATCGGCCACGAGGAGTTTTGCATGATTGAGAGGAGCTGCTGTGGCGGATTTATCAAGGAAGTACTGCTCTGGTTCATCAGGGCAAGCGTTGCAGGACCAAAGTTCGCGGTCGACATATCAAACACGTTGTAAGAGAGCATCCACGACGAGCTGTTTGCCGACAGGTAGTAGAAACCGTACATCTCGCCCCACACCTGATAGGAGTTGAGCGGGTTCCCGTCGGAGAATTTCACGCCCGGCCTCAGATTGAAAGAATAGATGGTTCCGTTGGACGAGACCGTCCAGCTCGTTGCGAGCATTGGGAGCACTTGGACGTTGCCTTGGCCGTAGAGTGATGAACCGTTCACCGTCACGAGTGATTGATAAACTGTGTAAGTGAGCCAGTTTGGATAAGGAATCTCTCCCAAGGCGGTCAGCTGGTTCAGGTCGCCCGCGGGCCAGAAAACGTCATCAATCGTGAGTTGCTGTCTGAAAGCAGTTCCGCCGGTTGACGTAGAGGTCGAGCCAGAACCTGTTGACGTGCTGCTGCTGGACGAACTTTGCGTGCCTGAAGACGTACTTCCAGTTGCCGAAGTCTGGCTGCTGGCCGATGACGACGAGGTAACGCTGCTTGAAGAGGAAGACGAAGTTGTCGTGGTGGTACTGCTGCCGCCGGAGGTTGCGATTAACACTCCGGCAACTCCCACAACTATTATGATTACTACGATGATTACAACCGCTACAGTTCTGGCTATTCCGACAATTTTCCGTCGCAGAGCAGAATTGTTCATGGAGAAGGGACTTTTTCTCCCCGATTGATTATTCTATTTATAGTATTGGAACGTCGCCCTGAAACTGGCACGAAAAACTCATTCTGCCCCATGTCAAGTCTCGAGAAAAAGTCTCCATTAGAGGTCCCAGAAACTTGGTAGCAGAGAGAATGTCTGCCCGGGCAGATTTTTGCATTCGCATATTTGGGAGGCTTTGACAAATCTCACCGCACGCCATCAAAAAACTCTGCTTGGGAGAAAATGCCGAATCAGTGAGGAAAAGTGTGGCAACCTATACTTTTGTGCGCACTTTTCTCAGGAACCTTCCCGATGTCTCCATGCCTTCAAGAATGTCTGTGTGACTACCGCTCAGCCTCGACCAATGCTCGTGGCGAATCTTCCATTCTCCGTTTCTCCTCAGCAGGATTATCGTACCGCCAGTTCGCATCTTCAATTCCCTTCCATGATAGGATCCTGAGTAGCTGAGATTCAGGGTCGTCAGGGCCACGTCTCCGAGGAGTTCAACTTAAGTCGGTCACCTTACATGTCAATTTCGGGGCGCATTCGTAGGACCAATTCTTCACCTTTGAGATGGCGTACCCCTTCTCCACCTTCTCAAAAGGGGGAAAAGCACTGAACAACGTGAACCCATCGTCGAAGATTCGCATGTCTTCAACAGACTTGAAATCGCCGCTGTGTATCAGACGAAGCTTGTTTACAATCAGACTGAGGATTTGCTGCCTCTGGTTATATTCGTACGAGTTCGTAGAGGGCGCTGGAGAGGAATTGATATCATCAACCCTTTCCGCTGCAAGATCCTCGGAATCTGATTTGAACCAGCTGCGCAGTCTGTCAACAATATTTGTCAGCTCCCTGACCGAGATATTTTCCTTTGCAACTTTTCCAAGGAGATCCTTCCGAGTTCCGATGTCTTTTACCCGTAGGAGAACACGCGCATGGTGCTCCGTCACCTTGTGAAGCCATCCGACGACCTCGGGTTCTGAGGCAAGATAATCTGAGTCAAACAGCCCTAACATTGAGACGTAGTTTCCGATGTGGGTCTTTGAAAATCCGAACAGCTCGCCAATCTGCTGGTAGGTAAGGTGGAAATCCTTGTTCAGCCTCTTGAAAGTAACAGCCTTTTCGTAGTCCGAGAGTTCCTCCCTTTCGAGGTTCTCAATAAGAGATTGGAAGATCATCTGGGACTCGTCCGCCTGGATAATTTCCGCCTTGATGGATTTCCATCCAAGATTCTTTGCCGCCAAGAACCGACGATGCCCGTACACGAGTTCATATTTCCCTTCGTGCTTGGGGGAGGAACGAACCTTGACCGCAACTAATTGGCCGTGTTTTCCGAGAGAAGTGCTCATCCGGCGAATGTTTGAATCTGAGTACTGCGTCCTTGAATTATATGGGTTCCATTCTATGGACTCGATGGGTAGCTCAGTTTCCAAACAACTAGTCTGCTCAGGGGAGCCCTTCAGACCTAATAAGCGTTATAGCTTTTGAGAGGCTCGAAAAGTCAACTCGACTTGTATTTCCGCAAATTATCATCATTTTCTTTTGGGACAACGATAACTCCAAAAAAATACATCTTACGCTTCTTGCGTCGTATACCGGGAAGATAAGAAAACAATCACATGTGCGTTGAGCACCTCCGATATCTTTGACACGATTTACAATTGTCTCGTGACAAGAGGAAGAAACGATTCTAACTCATTACCAAGATATATCCTTGTCTTGGATGATATCTCATCATCGTTTGAAATCATAACCCATATGTAATGAGTTCATATAGTAAAATCCGAGCATCTCTTTCACACAGGCGCTCTTTTTTCATCGCATCTTCAACTACGTTGAAGATGCGCATTTCTTGCAGCTTTCATCAATGAAGATTTGAAATTCATTATTTGTGGTCTTGGGTACAGTTTATCGTGACGGTATCCTTGTAGCGATGTAGAACCCTTAAAACCAAAGTCGCGAAAGCGTTTGAGCTTGTAGAGACAAAGAATCAAAAAATGCCAGATGTGAAAAGAAAAGTTGGCTTTGGAGTGGTCGGCGTCGGAGCCATGGGAAGAGTCCACGCCGAAAACCTAGCGTTGAATATACCGGAGGCCAGACTTGTAGCCATAGCGGACACATTCGTAGAGCCCGCCAAGAAACTTGCTTCAAACCTCGGAGTCGAATCTGTGTATTCTGATTTCGGTGGGCTAATTGACGACAAGGGCGTGGAGGCGATACTCATGGCCGTGCCACCTTATTTGAAAAAGGATATGATCGTCAGGGCTGCGAGGGCGGGGAAACACGTCTTTGTCGAAAAGCCGATGACGCTCTCCTCAAATGATGCGGATGAAATTATTGCCGAGACTGACAGGGCAGGAGTGAAAATCCAAGTCGGATACCAGCGAAGGTTCGACAACTCGTTCCGCCGCGTCGAGACCGCAATTAACGAGGGCAAGATAGGAAAGATTCTCCTAATGTCCTCACATACGCGAGACCCTCCCGGACTATCGCCTAACTATTATCTAGACTTTGCAAAGAGCGGCGGTATTATGGCAGACACTTGCAGCCACGACTTTGACGTGATCAGATGGCTCTCAAAGTCCGAGGTCACAAAGGTCTACGCCGACGGCGAAATTCTCGTTTATCACAAGGAACTCGATCCATCTGGGATCCCCGACCACGTTGTCGTCACCCTGACTCTCGAGGGGGGAGCGATGGCTCACGTTGATTCCTCCGCATACGCGGTCTACGGATACGACGTGCAGGCCGAGGTCCTTGGGATGAATGGTGCAGCGTTTGTCGGCATTGGCGAGAGGTACGCGACCGCCATCCTCGACGAGCGCGGCCATCATGGTGAGTACCCCGCTTCGTACACTGAGAGGTTCGGACAAGCCTATCACGACGAAGTGGAAGATTTTGCAAGGTGCATTTTGGAGAATAGAACTCCAAGAGTTACGGCAAGGGACGGCAAGGCCGCGGTCGAAATTGGATTTGCTGCTGACGAATCCATGCGAAGGAAAGCGCCAGTGACTATCAAGCGCTGAGAGCGAGAGAATGCGCTCTACCATTCCTCTCTCCCGCGGAGAAGATAAATCCGATGAAATATACTCCGAGCCAGCCGAGAATGAGTATCCCTAATTTTTTCCCAAGCAGTGGATGAGATAGAAGTAGAAATGTCAAAGGAAAGACCCACTAATTCGCCAAGTGCTTTGAACGAAACAAGGTTCAGCGTTCTCCCTCCGACTTCCCTCGTCGGAAAGCAGCTTCGTCTTGAGAGAGTTTTCGCAAGGGATTCTCGATCCGTGATCTTTGCAATGGACCATGGCGTAGAGCGTGGACCCAGCGTATTCCCAGGTAGCGCTCTAAATCCGAGAGACATAATCTCAAAGGTCGTAGAGGCGGGCGTTGACGCTGCAATGCTCACGAAGGGGACAGCGAGGGCAACGCATGACATATGGAGAAACAAGATCGGACTTGTCATGAAGATCAGCGGCAAGAGCGAACTGCGCTCAAAGGAAAGCCAAGCGCTTCAAAGCCCAATCGGGGCGGTGGAGGAGGCAGTCGCGCTCGGGGCGGACGCCGTTGCTACGACGGTCTACTGGGGATCGAAATTCGAGGACGTTATGATGGAGCGATTTCTTTCAACATCGAGAGCGTGCGAAAGGTTTGGTATGCCGGTGCTTCAACTTGCGTACCCCAGAGTCGAGGGCAAGACCAACAGCGAGGTCGAGGTAGTCAGCTACGCGGCGAGGCTTGCTTTCGAAACAGGAGCAGACGCTATCAAGACTTACTACACCGGCGACACCGAGAGTTTCTCAAAGGTGGTAGCTTCGGCGGGAGGCGTCCCAGTACTGTTGAGCGGTGGACAGGCAAGTGATGATCCGCTGAAATTTCTGGGCGAGGTAGCAAGCGTCATGGCCGCGGGGGCGAAGGGCGTAGTCGTCGGGCGTAACGTTTTCCAGAACAAGAACCCTTCTGCCATGGCAAGGGCGGTCATCAAGGTCGTCCACGACGAGTGGTCTCCCGAGAAGGCAGAAAGCCTTCTGAGGTAGCTCTCAACCTATGAAAATATAGAGGGTGCCAAGTACTCTAGCCTTGCCCGAGTCAATAACAGGTTCTGAATTCATCGCCAAGTATCTCAAGAAAGGTGGCATCAAGCACGTATTTGGAATACCAGGTCACGGCAACGCGGCCGTCATAGACGAGCTCCTAGACTACTCTCCTGACATCGAGTTTATCCCAATTAAGCACGAGCAGTGGGGAGGGCACATGGCCGACGGGTATTTCCGAGCGAACCGCAGGACGCCCGCAGTGGTTACGACCTCGGTGGGTCCTGGCGCAACGAATCTCTCCACCGCACTTGCAACAGCTTATGTTGATTCATCCACCTTCATCGCACTGACTGGCGAGATCCAAACTTACCTATTCGGCATGGGAATCTTTCAGGAGATCGAGAGGCAGAACGCAATAGATTACATTAACGCGATGCGGCACTTTTGCAAGAGGACGTTCCTCATTTCCTCAATCAAGCAGTTGCCCCGCTTTCTAGCGAATGCACACAGTGAGGCATTAAGCGGCAGGCCGGGCCCAGTACTGATCGACCTCCCCATGGAGATTCAGGTGGAAAAGACCAACGCCAAGGTTCCGGATCCTCCCGTTCGGGTCGGAAGGCTCCATCCCGATCCCGACGATGTCCTTAGGGCAGCTCGCCTCTTGATCGAGGCAGAGAGGCCCCTGATAATCATCGGTGGCGGCGTAGTCATGTCCGACGCGCAGGAAGAACTTGTCAAGCTCTCGGAATTCTTAGGCGCGCCCGTCGCCTCTTCATTTCGCGGCGATGCAAAGGGTGGGTTCCCTGAAGACCACGAGCTGTATGTTTTCTCACCCGGAAACGTCGGAAGCCTCGTTGCGAACAAACTTGCCCTAGAAGCAGACGTAATCCTCGCAATAGGCATCACATTCAGCGACGAGACGACGAGTTCCTACGCGCCAAACGTTACTTTCAACATTCCTCCCACCAAACTGATACACTTGGACATCGATCCTCACGAAATTGGGAAAAACTATCCGACAGAAGTGGGAATAAACTCCGACGCAAAAGCGGGAACGAGTGCCTTGCTGAATGCCCTTTCTGAACTTGTGAAGGACAAGAAAGACTACCACAATTCTGCCCACTTCAAGCACGTAAAGCGCCTCAAAGAAGACTGGCTTTCAGAAATAGAAGAGATGAGGAGAGCGACTCCGATGGGAATACCCAATGCGGTGAAGTTAGCCAGGGGAGTTCTTCCTAAGAATGCAATAATCACGCTGAGCGCAGGTCTCCCTCAGGAAATCTTTTCGCAACTTTGGATGGCCTTCGAGCCGAGGACATTTCTAAGCTCCGGCGGCTACTCGACGATGGGTTTCGCCTTTCCAGCGGCGATGGGAGCCAAACTTGCCAAACCGGACCGCGTCACGGTTGCCTTTGAAGGCGACGGTTCTTTCTTGATGAACAATCAGGAATTATTGACTGCTGTCCAGATGAAACTCAACGTCGTCGTAGTTGTGCTGAACAACTTTGGATGGATCTCGATTCGCGACCTGCAGATGAGAAACTTTGGAGGCAGAATTGTGGGAACGGATTTCAAAGACAAAGCGGGTAAGGTAAGGACCCCGGACTTTGAGAAGATCTCGTCGGCTTTTGGGGCAACCTACCTTAGAGCAGAGAACCCTGAGGATCTTTCAAAGTCGCTGAGCAGCGCCATAAGGCCCGGAGACGGGCCGGTCGTGCTCGAGGCAATCATAGAGAACAAGTTCCCCTACGCGGGAACAAAGTCGTATGGTTTCTGGGATCTTCCAGCTCGCGCAAAGTAGCAGACTACTGGTTTTCAAAGCATGCCCAGCGACGTACTCTCGATTGGTAGAGTCGGAGTAGACCTGTACTCGCTTGATTACAATACGCCTCTCAAGGACGTTAGTCATTTTGCAAAGTATGTGGGTGGCGGGGCGGCCAACCTCGCTGTGGGCCTCTCTAGACTGGGAGTTGGCGTCGGAGTGGTTAGCGGGGTCGCTGACGATGAGCTTGGAGAATTTGTCATAGAGTACTTATCGCGCGAAAAGGTAGACACACGTTGCATAGTCAAGTTCCCAGATTCAAAGACTGGGATAGTGTTCGCCGAGGTCTACCCAGGAAAGGACAGCAAGTTTATCTTCTACAGGGAGAACGCCGCCGACCTAAAAATTACAAAACAGCTCGTTGAGAGCGCTGGGGTGAGGGATGCAAAAGTGCTCGTCACCAATGGCACTGCCCTAAGCGCAGACCCGTCTAGGGAGGCATCACTTTATGCTATGGAACTTGCTAAGGAGAATGATAGAGCGGTCGTTTTCAATCTCGACTGGAGGCCTTCGCTCTGGAAGGGGGTTGATTCAGTTTCGAAGCTCGAGTTTTATTCTCGGGCGATTGAACTTGCCACGATCCTGATTGGAAACGACAGCGAGTACATGGCTGCAACCACGTCGAAAGACGCTGACGAGGCAATCTCACAAATACCCGACTCAAAGGGAAAAATCTTGATCCGCACAAGAGGAGAGCACGGATCCAGGGCGTACGTGAATGGGCAAATCGTGGACGCCGCCCCTTACAAAGTGCAGTCGTTGAAGACATTGGGAGCCGGAGACGGAAACCTTGCTGGAATTATCTATGGATATCTGAACCACTGGGATATGTACAGGAGCCTTCGATTCGGAAATGCCATCGGGGCTATCGTGGTTACCAAGCATTCGTGCTCTGACGCGATGCCCACCTTCGAAGAAGCCACGAAATTCATTGAGAAGATGGGTGGCTTCTGAAGATGGTAAAAAAAGCGAATCATCATTTCAACACTATGCCTTGTGGTTGCTCCCTCATGTCTTAGGGCAACTGAATTGTACTTATAACTCCTTCTAATAATTTCTTCATTCCTTGTTTATCCCGCAAATCAGTAGCTGTCATACTGTGCTACGGAAGCGAAAAGCATGCACGTGATGTACAGCTCATCATCGAAACACTTCCATATCCGACCTTTTCGAAACAAATACGCTCTTACCCGTATCGCGATTGGGCTAATAATAGCTGCACTCATCGTAGCAGCAGCTGCCACCGGGATTGCAACGGTCTTGACTGATCAAAACAGTCACACCGTATCAGATAGAACAAACTCATCTATTTCAAATTCGCATACCAGCACAAGTTCTCAAGAATATTCAAGCTCTATTAACTTCACTTCAGCTTCCACTACATTCTTCTCTTCGTCGAAACTTTCAAAGTCACCACCGGTCTCTACTTCTTCCTCATACACGGCGACTACCAGCTCTAAATCAACGACTTATTCATCATATTCCACAGCCACCCTTCTATCTTTGAGCTCCGTCTTGATTCCAGCTAAAACCCCACAGAACCTTACCAACATCCCCTTAGCGTGCGACGCCCCGAGCGGGTGCGCTTATCACTGGCACGTCCATCTTGACATTTTCGTCAACGGCTCCTCCTACGTCCAGATTCCCTCGGATATCGGCGCGGTCAACGGCACCAAGTACACCTTACACACTCATGATAATACGGGAATTATTCACATTGAGGCACCGCTGCCGGCGAAGAACTTTACGCTTCAGCAGGTCTTCGAAGTGTGGGGCTACCCACAATTTGATTCTAAGGAGTGCCTAATTTATCACAATCAGCCAGTAGAGGTGTTTGTCAATGGAATGCGGTGGATTGGTACTCCCATACAAGATATTCCTCTAACCCAGCATCTAGAGATTGCAGTAATAGTAGGAGCAATCTATCCCGCGGTGATACCTTCGAGCTATTCCTTCCCGTCTGGAGAATAGAAGTATGTAACTCCCGGAGTCCTCACCGATCATGTTCTTGAAGTAATTCGCCTCGACCAGCAACTCGCCTTCCTATTTCGTCCTTGAGCCAGTCTTGCACGACGATAAGATCCTTCATTATGCCCAACTTTACTCTCCTGACACCATCAAAACCCTCGATCCATTTAGCGAAGTCGTCAGCTTGAGACAAATTGTCGAAGACTGTCACGAATGTGGAATGCTGCTTCGAGTTCGTGTTGGATAACTCAATCCGGGGGACTTTGAACAGCACAAGGTCATCGACCGTTTCCTTCTTCTCCGCATAGGGACAAAACACTAGGAAAACGCAGCTGAGTCCGGCAAAATTACTAAAGTTGGGAGTCCCCTGAAGATAGACGGCCCGCTCCTGCGTCAGATATGTCAGCCGCCGCGTTATTGTCCGGACGGACACACCCATGGTCTCAGAAACAGCCTGAAGACTCTTTCTTGCATCTTCGAGCATTGCCTGAATTATCTTCCAATCAGTTACAGTCAATCCAGTTCTTGATCTTGGAAACTCGATTTTCCAGACGGTCGGCTCAGAACCACAAAGTGATGTCAGGAGTTCTGTTTTTCTCTTTAGAGCATCGTCACCCAGATAGTATAGCGTGACCTGCAATGCTCTCCCGCGGAAGTTGAGTATCTTGACGACTCCGTCAACTCGCCTGATCTCTTCAATCGTTCTGTCTTTCCTTTGCTCGTCCTTTACCTCCACGTCCATGCCGCAAGCCTCGCACCCTATCGTGTGCGGATTTAGCATCATTCTCCAGCCAGTGACGGATCCTAGTTTCTCAGCCCGCTTTACCCTCCGCCTCACGGTCTCCTCGTCGACGCCGATTCTCCTCGCAATGCCCGAGTAAGTCTCCCTCACGTTCCACTGCAGCGAACTTGGGCTCCCAAGTTCTCTGAATATCCTGACGTCGAGGTCGTCGAAGCGTTGCAAATGGAGGATCGTGTTGGAATCTGACACGGCGACGCATAAGCTTGTCGAAATTCCTCATCGTTGTAGGGCGAGTGTTATGAGCCTCGAATTGAACAATGAAATGCATGGAATCCAATAATGAAAGCGCAAGACAAGTTGTATTGTCCTACATCGCGGCTCTGGACAGACGCGACTACGTGTCAGCGAAAAGGTACCTGAACAGTCGCATCCGAATAAAAGGGCCAGCGGGGGAAGGGTTCAACAATCCTGACGAGTTCATCGAAATGCTTCAAAAGTTTACCGGCGGGTACGATATCAAGAAAGTCTTTGTCGATGGTGAAGACGTGTGCCTGCTCTACGACTTTGCCACCTCAACTGCCAACGTGTTCATATGCTCTTGGTACCAAGTAAGAGAAGGGAAGATAACCTCAATCCAGACGATCTTCGACCCGCGACCCTTTGGTCCTCCTACTGATGGACGGGCATCCAAGGTCTAGACCACTTTCGCATTCTTGAACTTCTTTATCTGCTCGGTGCTGTATCCCAGACTTGAAAGTATCTCCTCCGTGCTCTCGCCCAAAAGTGGCGGCGGAAACCGAACCGAGAATGGAGAGTCCGACATCTTGACAGGCGATGCGACCACCCTGATTTTTCCCGCCTTCATGTGCGAGACCTCCTCCACCATCTGCCTGAAGAGAACCTGAGGATCTTGAAACACCTGACTGAGGGTCAGAATCGGTGCGCATGGGACTCCACCTGCATTAATTATCTCGAGCCACTCGGCTCGAGTCTTTTTGGAGAATAAATTTTCGAGCATCGAAACTAGTTGCTCTCTATTCTTAACTCGGTCAGAATTCTTCACAAACCTCGAGTCGCTTGCAAGCGCATCTATTCCCACGGCGTTGCAGAATCTTGCCCAGATGGAGTCGTTACCGACCGCGAGAACAAAGTAAAATCCGTCGCTCGCCCTGAAGGCCTGGTAGGGAGCAATTGTTGGGTGGGCGGTTCCCAAGCGCTCTGGGTTTTTCGCCGTTGCAAAGTAGTACCCGGCCTGATGAGACAGCCAAGACACGAGACCATCAAGTAGTGAAATATCAATCCTCTGGCCGACCCCTGTCGTATTCCTTGCGGTTAGGGCTGCGAGTATACCTATCGTCGCAAACATACCAGCGCAAATGTCAGCAATCGCAATCCCAACCTTAACCGGTCCACCATCCTTCTCACCCGTGATGCTCATCAGGCCGCTCATGGCCTGCCCAACGATATCATACGAGGGCCTGTTTCGATACGGGCCCTCTTGTCCGAACCCGGAAATGGAGCAGTAGATCAACCCTGGATTTGTCTTTCGAAGCTCCTCGTAATCAATTCCTAGCGTCTCCGCAATTCCAGGCCGGAAGTTCTCGATCAATACGTCCGATTCTGAGACAAGTTTAGTCAGCACCTCCCTCCCTTGCTCTGATTTCAAATTCAGAGCTAGGCTGCGCTTGTTCCTGTTCACGCTGAGAAAGTACGCGCTCTCCCCGCCGAGGAAAGGAGGGCCCCACTGTCTAGACCCGTCGCCGCGGCCTGGTTCCTCGATTTTGATTACGTCGGCTCCCAGATCCGCAAGCATCATCGTGCAGTATGGACCAGATAGGTATTCCGTCAGGTCAACGATCTTAATTCCTTCGAGTGCCGGCATTTCCTCTACGTTGGAATTTTATCATTTGTTAAAGAGATTATTCCCTCAAGAAAAAATATGTTCTCTAGTCTTCTATAGCGGGTGCCACACGGGAGGGAATTTTCGGATTTTCGAGTGTAATTTAGAAGAAATCGCGCCGATTTCAACTCGAGAGCAGGGATGATGCTCACTCTTCCTGCTTGTCTGTATTGAACGTGTAACGAGGGCCAAGAGTCCGACCCCGAATCTGTAAGGGATTTGGAATTAATGTTTGCGACTTGACTATGGGCTGAGAAACTTTTCCCTTCCCGAGTAGACCAAAGAAAAGGAGAAGCAGACAAAATACGACACTCAAACCTGTGCAGGTTGCAAAAGATACGTGGATACCCTCCCAGTGTAACATGTGCATCCACGGTTGCGGAATTCTTGCTCACGTTGTAAACGGCGTTGTAGTTAAGATAGAGGGCAACCCCTCCGACCCGGACAACCTTGGCAAGCTCTGCGGCAAGGGAAACGCAGGTATAATGAAACTATACGACCCCACGCGCTTCAAGGGCCCGCTAGTCCGAACGAGCGAGAAGCGAGGACCGGGCACTGATCCCCAGTGGAAGAAGGTCTCATGGAAGGAAGCAATGGGAGTTGTCTTAGACCGGCTTGGAGCAATACGCAAGTCCGATCCTCGGAAACTCGTCACCGCGATTGCGGATTTTCAGAGAATGTGGGCGTGGGGATGGCCATTCTCCTTCGGGACCATGAACTACTTCACCGCGCACGGGACCTACTGCGGCTCAGCCTACCATCCGGTCAACGCGATGACTGATGGATCGTTTGCCGCTTTTCCTGATTTAAACTACTGCAACTATCTAGTGATGGCTGGTGCCTCCGACGGCTACGAGGCCCACTTGCATCTCTCCGGATCGGCCAAGAGGATGGCCGATGCGCGAAGGAGAGGGATGAAGCTCGTCGTGATTGACCCAAGGTTCAGCGTCGCAGCTGCGAAGGCAGATCGCTGGATTCCGATCAGGCCCGCAACAGATGGTGCCTTTGCACTCGCGATGATGCACGTTCTGGTGTACGAGCTTGGCAAGTTTGACCGGGACTACATCAAGAGGAGGACCAACGGACCGTGTCTTGTTGGGAGGGACTGGTTATTTTTCTCTGATCCCAAGACAAAGAAACCTTTCATTTTCGACCCTTCGGACAGGCGCCTCAAGGTCTACGATGATCCTACGATTGTTGACTACGCATTGGAAGGCGAGTACGACTCTGGGCTCGTCCCAGCTTTTCAACTCTTGAAAAATTCTCTAAAGGAGTGGACGCCCGAGAGAGTATCAGAGATCACAACGGTTCCGGCAAGCGACATCCGAGAGATTTCAGAGGAGTTTGCCGAGGCAGCCGAGATAGGGCGTACAATTCAGATCAGCGGGAAGGAGTACCCTCTTAGGCCCGCCTGTTTCCAGTACTATCGGGGCGCGCAATCGCACAAGCATGGAGTCCTCGACAACATGTCACTCAAACTCGTCAACACCCTCGTTGGCAACATTGATGTTCCTGGCGGGCACATCGGAGTCCCCGTCTTTGGCAACCTCGCGATCTGGCCGGGGGAGGACGGTATGCACCACGGGACGCCCATAAACCCCATCGAAAAGTGGTCGTTCGAACCAAAGTTTCCCCCGAACACGACGAATTTAATCGAACTTACCCCGGTGGGTCAGGGTCACTTTGGAGGAGGACACATTAGTGCCCGCTCGGTCCTTGACCCGAAGGCCTACTGGCTCAACTACGAGCCGGAGGCTCTATTCATTCTCCACTGTAATGCACCGTACAACATGCCCGAGACAAAAACTGTGCTAAAGGCACTGCGCAAATTCAGTTTCGTCGTGGATCTGGACATCTATCCGAGCGAATCTTCAGATTGGGCCGACGTCATACTGCCCGATCACACTTATCTTGAGTCCTGGAGTATCTGCGAGAGCGAGGCGCCATTCGTCATTGGGCCCGGCCTCAGGCAGCCCGTCGTGCCGCCACTCTACGACACTCGAGATGCGACTGACGTTCTCTCGGACATTGCGGAGGGTCTTGAATTTCTGGACAGGTGGAACGACGTGTTGAATCACTTCTTCGAGCTCCACAAAAAGCCCGAGTATCTACTCGACCCGTCCGTGAAGTACAGAGTAGATGAGATACTCGACCGCTACTTTAGGGCAAGCTTCGGCGACGAGTGGTCGCTCGAGAAGGTGGCAAAGAAGGGGCACATGGTCAGGCTGAGAACACCTGAGGAGCTCTATCTCCCATACGGCTCGCTGAGGATTCCGGTTTACTACGAGTTCATGCAGAAGATGAAATACAAGATGGACGCGTTCATCTCCGAGAATAACCTTCCGCTCGATGATTCAGATTTTCTCCCGCTCCCCACGTGGAAGAAGAGTCCGATTCACGAGGACGCAGCGCACGACCTCTACGCGATCAACTACAAGAGTTCGCTTCACGCATTCAGTGATTCCACAGTCAATCCCTGGCTCCAAGAGGTGATGATGCGCCACCCCGAGATGCCCTATGTCCTGATCAACTCCCAGACGGCGAAAGAGAGAGGAATCAGCGAATCTGATGAGATAAAGATCTCCTCAAGATTTGGAGAGGCGCCAGCCGTGGCTCACCTGACTGAGGGAATCCACCCCGAGGTCGTTGCGATGACGAACATGGGACACTGGTGCAGGCACGTTTACGGACCAAAAGCACAAGGGGTGAACCACAACAGGTTCCTCTCATCCGGGCTAGATTACACCGACATGGCTAGCGGAGTCTTTGAGACCGCTGCGAAGGTGAAGGTCGCCAAGGCATGAAAAATCAGTTACTTTGGGCAATCGGGGGAGCAGCAAGATCAAAGATGAGGATTACCATTTCGCTTTCAAGCGCCGAGGCAAGGGAGGCGCTCGGATTCTTTCGCAAGACCATTGAAATAAAGAAATGGAATCCGACCGTGGCAGAGGTACTCGCTGAAGCCAAGAGTGATGACGCAGACAGAAACGAGGAGAGGACGACCCTCGCCGATGTCTTGATCGAGAAGGGCAAGGTCAGACCGCGCTTTGGAATTTTTGTTGACGGCGTAAACGTAGAATCGGAAGAGGAAGGACTCAACACGAGAATTGGAAACAGGAAGGACCTTGTGGTCATACAGGTCCTGGGAAGAGTAGCGGGCGGGTGAGACCTAGGATACGACAAGACTCGGAATGATAATCGACACCGCGTACTGCATAGGTTGCAACGCCTGCACTGAGGCATGCAAAGCCGAACAGGGGACCCCGCCAGAAATTCTCTTCGCCAGAGTGAACGTCAGAGAGTTTGGCAAGTATCCAAATCCAAAGAAACTCTTCCTCCCGATCTTGTGCATGCAGTGCGAGAACCCCGCATGCATGCAAGCCTGCCCGAGCCACGCGATCAGCAAGACGTCAGAAGGAGTGGTAGTTGTCAACGAGGAAAAGTGCTGCGGGGCGCAAGCTTGCGTCTCTGCGTGTCCCTACGGCGCGATTTACTACCCTTCGGAGCTTCGAACATACTACGAGGGGCAGGTGACGCCGTTTGAGAAGCATCACATCGATAAGAGGATCAACTTTCCGGCCGCGATGAAGTGCAATTTTTGCATACATCGAGTTAGGGAGGGAAGGGATCCGGCCTGCGTAGTCTCATGTCCGGCTGAGTGTAGGATCTTCGGAGACTGGGACGATCCAAAGAGCAAGCTTCACACTTATCTGGAGAATCGAAGAGTAAGAGAAGAACCCTTTGCGCTCAGGGCAGAGGCTGGTACAAAACCAAAGGTTCTGTACCTCTCTGATGGACGCAATAAGATCAAAACGGAGCCCTGAGTTACGACGCAAATCTCTCCTACTTCTTTCTCACTTGCCGCAGGCGAGGGAACGTTCCCCACCTTCGTATCCGTCGAGTTAATCGACACGGTTGCTTTCGTCGTCCTCGCGGTCGTGGTTGTGGGCGTGCTCCTGAGGTACAATAAATGGAGAAAGGCAGCACCTCCAAGATTCTTCAAATCCGCCACGAAGGCGCTTGGGTCCACGAAGCTGGTCAAAACGTTCTTCTCCGAGCTTATCAACAGAGTATTGCTCCAAAGAGATGTCATTCATAAAGACAAACTCAGGTGGTTCACTCACCTTGCAATGTTCTGGGGATTTGTCGGGCTTTCTCTGACGACCACACTTGATGCAATCTACAACAGGCCCGGCAACTACATTCCACTCGCAGGAAGTCTGAGCTTCATAAGGTGGATTGGAAACTTTTCGGGTGCTTTGATGGTACTAGGAGCGACAATAGCAATAGGATGGCTCATTCTTGTTCCAAAGTTCAGAAATCAGAGGACGTTTGGCGATGTCTGGTTCACGGTCCTCCTGTTTCTAGCCGGAGTAACGGGTTTTGCGACCGAGTACTACGGAGAAGTAGCGCATGGGTTGAACCCAACAGCTCCACCAGCCGCATCGTACTCGATCTCTCTTTCGGCGAGTCTCTTCATCGTCATTCCCTACGGCGTACATCTCGCGTCAATAGGACTTTTACTCATCACTGCCCCCTTCTCCGCCTTCATTCACGCGTTCAGCGTACCTTCGATGAGGTACGTGGACAGAGTTGGGGCGCTGCTCTCCATGAAAGCTGGCAAAAAGGTCAATGAGACAAGGCGCCTCAAGGAGGACGCCCTCATGGAAGAGATGAGCAGGAAGACAGGCGACGAAGAGTCAGCTCACCACTGACCTAACAGTTGTCGCGCGTTAGATCAAAAAAGAAGAGAAAATAATAGACGATGAAAAGGAAGATCGCAATTTGTGGAGGAGGAATTGCAGGGGCGTCTGCCGCAGCTGCTCTTTCAACCCTGGGCGACGGCTACTCAATCACGCTTCTCGAGAAGGACTCCAAAGAGGAGGTGGGGAGTGTTCGGCGCGGCGAGACTCTTAGATCCGAATCCACAAGAGTCCTCTCAAAGTTTGGGTTCATGCCATACTTCTCAAGACTGAGTGACGCCATCATTAGGGCCGGCGAACAAAGAGAACTCTACTACGGGGACGCCGAGCTGCTTGGGAAATTTCGCTACGACTATCTCGCGCCCGAGTATCCAGTGATCCACACCTCACACAAGTCAATAGTTTCGGCCGCCTACTCCAGACTCGAGAGGACATCAAATGTGGAGGTCAACTTCAGCTCCCAAGCGATCGCCCTTTCCGACTTCAAGGATGGAAGGAGGAAGGTAACGTACAGGTCTCATGTTGATGGACGCGATCGTGAGGTTGAATCCGACCTCGTAGTAGTGGCGGATGGGGCTACCTCTCGTCTGCGGAACATCTTGATGGTTCCCACAGAACAGTACGACTACAAAGTGGGATACCTGATGTTCTACATGGATCATTCCAAGGATCTGATAGAATGGGGCAGGTTCTGTCTCAGCCCTGAGGGGTTTGTCGGCGTATTCCCCACAGGAGGCGAGCTGATTAGGGCGGCCGTCGAGTTGAGGATCGAAGAGCTCAGGGACTGGCTTACCGCTCCATATGCAGAGCTTGAGGGTAGGCTGGCAAGAAGGGCTGCCGTGCTGAAAGATTGCAGAATCAGGGAGACCGGTTACTTTTATCACGTCCTGAAAAGGCACGTCAGCAAGTACGCGCTTGACGGGCTATGCTTCTTGGGCGACTCGGCTCATACAACGCACCCGATGCAGGCACAAGGAATGTCGATGGTATTCAACGACATCGAGGCTCTCCGCTCCGTCTTGAGCGAGAATGAAGATCAGAGGTGGATACTGGACGCTCGCGCGCTCTCCACCTATGAATCGAAGGCAAGACCCTTCAACTCGAAGGTGATGGAGAACAATCACGAACTCTTTTCATTCTTCCAGAGATTATGTCAAGATAGAGATTACTACAAGCAGTGCCTGCCCGCAATGGAGAACATGGGTTTTGAACCTGCAGCACCGATAGCATCTCCGAGGTCGGCTTAATTTTTCTTCCTTCACAATTTCGGCCAGTACAATAAATGGAGTTTCTACACAGTTCACTCAGACCTCCTAGGAACCCGAAACAAATAGCCCGCTCAGGAAAATCTTATGAGAAGATGCATCAACGAGCCAACAGGACAACGTATGCGCAGAGTGGAGGCAAGTATAGGTACAAATTGGTACAACCTTTCGAATTAACAGTCCTCGTATTTCTTCATGTCACGGCAGCAATTGCCTGGATAGGCGCCCACTTTTTCGAGATGATGATACTGCACGTTTCGCTGAAAAAAGTGCCGCAAAGGACGAAGCTAGAGTTCTACGCCGGAACTCTCTTCCGCTTCAACAAGATTACTGGCGTGGCGGCCGCTTCGACGCTCTACATTGGCGTCCTTCTAGCGGTGGACATGTATCTCGGAAGCCTAAGTTACGTCTTCACGACGCCCTTCGGGCTGCTCAGCACTCTCTTCGTGATCGCCCTCCTGATCGGCCTCCTTGCTCCACTAAAGCCACAGAACATATCGAGACTCTTCAACATTGGACTCGCCGCGGCTGTGGCAGCCGGGATCGCGGCCCTCGCCTCGATAGCTTTCTCAATGGAGCTGGCAGGCGTTCCGAGCTCAAGCTGGGGAGTCGCAATCCTAGCGGGGGGGCTCATCGCAATCCTTCTCCTCGTTATTGGGGCGATGCAGGGGATAAAGAGAATCCAGATAGGCGTACTTTCGCTACAGGCTCTGTCCGGCTCTGACGACGCCCTGAAGAAACTGGAGGTCGTGGAGAAGAAGATGCTGAGAATGGTCGTGCCCGAAAACATCGTTGCTCTGGCGGTCATCGCGTTGATGGTGTACGCGGCCAATCCTTTCTAGGTCACTTTGCTCGTTTTCATGTGATTTGATGAATCGTTTCGCGCAAGTAGTGCTCCAGTTCTAGGGCAATGCTTGTTCAACGTTACGAATACAGCCCCGCCAATTGCGAACCTATTCTGCTCCACGCTGGACGAGGAAGTAATACCTCGGCCAGTGTGGCCACTTTTCGGACGGCCTCGGTTCAATTTGCAGTGCTACTCGCGATCCGATCTCAATATCCGAGCGCGTAGCGCCTCTTATCACGCCAGGCAGTCTAACATGTCCTTCTCCGTCCATCTCGACGATGGCTACGACGTAGGGGAGGTCTTTCTTGAAATTATCAGTCGAGACATGGACCTCGCTGAACGAGATTACCCTGCCCTTTCTTGAAAGAGGAACCCACTCCAGGTTTCCAGACATGCACCTACTGCAGATAGGAGAAGGAGGCATGAGGTAGTTCGAGCAGTCCCTGCACCTGACGACCGTGAGCTGGCCGCCCCCAAGCTTTTCATAAAACGAATTTACGTTGAAACTACTTCCTTGCAATGACATGCGTCGCCGCCACCGCGTCTGATCCGCCTTCGTTTATCGTTAGGGCAGTCCTAGGATTTTCAACTTGCCGTTCTCCAGCCTGATCGGTCAGTTGAAGGAAGATTTCATAGATCTGGGCCAGACCCGTGGCGCCCGTCGGGTGTCCTCTTGCCTTGAGCCCTCCGCTCGGGTTGACCGCGACTCTTCCTCCGATGCGGGTTTGTCCCTCCCTGACAAGCCTGTGACCTTCTCCTCGCTTTGCAAAACCGGCAGCCTCGCAGATCAGGATCTCGTTGATCGTGAAAGCGTCATGCACCTCTGCGACGTCTATGTCGCGCTGACCAATCTTAGCCATTGAGTAGGCCTCGCTGCATGAATCCGCCACTGCTGAGGGCCACGCGAGGTCTTCCCTCTTGTAGAGCCCGAGTGTGTCCGTGGCAAGGCCCATTCCAAGGATGCTAAGCGGGCTCTCTGTGAGTTTGCCCGCGAACTCTGGTTTTGCGAGGATTGCTACTGCGGCGCCGTCGCTTATTGGAGCGCAGTCGTAAAGTTTCAGCGGCCAAGCGACTAATTTGGAATTCAGCGCCTCTTCGAGAGAGATGTTCTTCTGCAGATGGGCCTTTATGTTCTTGCTCGCGTTTTCGTGGTTCTTCACTGCGACGAGCGCCAGATCCTCCTCCGTAGAACCGTATTTTTTCATGTGGGCGGTGGCCATCATCGCGTAGAGGCTGGGAAACGTGAGCCCGTTCCACTGCTCGAATCCCATGTCACTCGCCGCCATCAGGGCGTCTGTAACCTCGGACGCCGACCTGTCTGTCATCTTCTCCACTCCGACCGCCATCACGACGTCGTGCAACCCCGACATTATGTCGATTATTGCCGACCTGAATGCGAGAGCTCCAGCGGCCGCGCAGCCCTCGACGCGAATTGCGGGCTTTGGTATCAACCCGGCTGCCTCGGCGACTAGGTTGCCGTACATGATCTGGTGCTCGTAGGTCTCGGACTGGGACCCGACGTATACTGCTCCGATTCGTTCGCGAGAAAGTTTTGGAACCCTCTCGAGCGCCTCTGTGAATGCCTCGAGGAAGAGCTCTCTTGATGTCAGCCCCTTCCTCTTTCCAATCCTAGACATTCCTGCGCTGACCAAGCTCGCCAACAAATTTTGAACCAGTCATCCTCTTGCTTCTTGATTTTTCAAGATAAGCGGTCGGGCTCGAATACTTTCGTTTGACCCTAGCAATATGAATTCAAGTTCCTTGTTTTTGTTCGTAGTGGCTGTCTTTTGTTTTCTTTATATATTCTCAATAGTCGAAGCCCTCGCGCACGCGGGCGGGAAGCTATCGTCTTGAAGGCGTCATGTACTCAAGTGCAATCAAATCAGACTCAGGAGTCCGATTCTGATAATCCGCGTTATGATGAAGATCACACGGTTTTTCAGCGTCATTCGAGTCCAAGCGCTTTTTTTGCCAAGTTCAAGTCTCAAAAATCTTCAAGAACTTTTTTTGGCACTCTATAGCGTCCTCGAGTTCCTCTACTGACGGATTAAGTGCTACGATAAGTACAAGCGGCCAGCTGACGTGGTGCAGCTCGTCTCTGAACCCCTCAGGAGTGCCGTGAGGATCCCGCTCAGCGTGGAAGAATGCGCCGTCTGCAAGTGCCATTCTCTCCCCAAGGAGGCCAAAGCACGAGAAATACTGGACGAGGCCGTGTTTCCTCAATATCTTTTTGTGAAAATCTGCAATCCTCAAAGCAATCGGGTTCCTCTCGGTGATTTCAAACATGGCGCTGTGCTCGGATTCTTGCTCGTAGTGCTGCCTAAGGTATTCCTCTACTATTGAGGGTACCCTTTCCCTGTACATCTCGTAGGCTAGTTTGGTGACTGCCTTGCCGATTACAAGATCCCAGTAACTGTCGTTATGGGACATCGTCTTGTTCTGCGCCCTAAAGTGGGTGGCCCTCAAGCCGTTGTCATGTATTTCTCTCAATAGACGGAGCCGCCTCTCTGCTTCATCAGAACCAGTCTGCTCTCTAATCTGCTGACGATCTTGCATCATACTTTGACCTCACCTTTAACCAGCGCAGACTGGCATAGAGCATGAGAAACGAAATTGTAAACCCGATGACTGCGGAGCCAAGCGTGTGGACGAGTGCGGAGGCGTCGGTTGCGAGCCCGTTGAATAGAGAAATTCCGATGATGACAGGTATGCCTATGACCATGTTTTGAATTATCGCCAGCTTTGTTCTTGCGTTGAGTGCCAACGTGTAATCACTCCTTCCCTTCCCACGAACCGAGCACGCTGAAGCCCTGACCCGAACCAAACGATCCTGATATTGCTAGGCCTAGCTGCCACTTTCTCGGTATCGGGCCGATGATGCCTATATTCGCGCCGGTCCCATTTACCCACACGACTGCTTGGCCGCCGCTGATGATAAACCTCATCGTCGTCGGAGCAGCGTTGATTGCGGAGGAGTTTAGCTGGAGCTTGAGCATGGGCGGATTGTTCGGGTTCTGGGAAAGTCCCCACAGAGGGTCGTTGTTCGAAGGCTCGATTGGATCGAGGGCGTAAAAGTAGACGGTCAAACCACCGCTCCCGCTAACCGCTTGGACCGTGATGTTGATTGCGAGCTCCCTGCACTTCCTGGTCAACTCTACTGGGTCGAGCAGCGTGTTGCCCTGAAGAGGCTGAGGTAGCCGGGCCGCCGAGCCGGATATAGAATTTGAGTTCGGTGTTAGGAACAGGCCGTTAGAGGTCAGGTAGTGCGCCGCGTAACTTGGAATGCGCAAGGCTCACAACTCTCCTGCCCTAATCCGAGAGCCTTACCTCTCCGTAGAGTCCAAAGGAGGACGATGGAGGGTTCAACACGCTCAGCGCGAAGGCGTTCGGGAGATCCTCGATTACCTCGTCCATGACCTCGAGAAAGAAGGAAAAGTCCAGATTGCCGTCGTACCTGTAGGGTGGCAGAGGTGAAGAGACCAGGAGGTAACCCGCGTCCATGCTGTCGAAGTAGTAGAGGCCAGTCGCCTTGGTATAACTAGCGAGTTTTTGGATCTGAATCGCGGGGAAGATGCTCTGCGGATTTGATATGGCGGGGAGGCTGCTAAAGTTACCGAGAAACAGCCTGATCCTCGCCTTACTCTTGCCGTAACTGGGCAGGTAGATCTGATTAGGCAGGTAGTCGTTGCTGTAGATAATCTCCCTTTGTCTCTCTGGCTGGAGTTCATCCTCGTCGACGTACATGTAGTGTAGGCTCAGGTTCTGGTCAAATGAAAAACCGGCAAAGAGAATCTTGGGAACACCATCAGGCAGTAATGTAAACTGCGGTCTGCAGTGTCCTATTATCAGGTTTCCCTGGTGCAGTATGGGTCTTGAGCCGAAGGAAATCGAGTTGGTTGCGGGATGATAGTACAACACGCGAAGATGCATCGCGTCGATTACTACAGCGTTTGAAATCGGTCTTGCATCTCTTGAGCTCGTCGCGTTGTATATGCAGACGTATCCGTCCTCGACCTGCCCCGTCCCGTTGCTGCAGGCCTGAATTGAGCCCAGCTTGTCCGGATTGAATATCCCTGCGAGATCCACTCCCGCTCCTGCACCGAAGGAACTCTGCGTTGCGATCGAGGCCCAGTTTGTTGGCGAGCCATGTATGTCGCTTAGAATGAAGGCCTGCACGGCCCGGCCGTGGTCCGGAGTGTTGCCGTCAAACGCACCGTATGCGTAGAGAGCGACTGCGGTCTGTTGCCCTGCCGTTCTGCCGTCAACTAGAAGCGGGTCTGGCGAGGCAATCGAGAAGCGGTGAGAAGAAGCAACGCCCAGAGCGTTGATGTCGGCGACGGTGTTTGGCATCACCACGCCCCCGAGGAACTCTGAACCTGAGGCAGGGGAGCCAACCTCGCTGTCCGTGAGCTTGTATGCGTAGATCGATTTCGTGTTGACGTTGCCCGTTTTGATCGAAAAGTAGAGTATAATCGAGTTGTCAATGTAATCGTAGATCGGCCAGAACTGTCCGTCGATTGAGTTCATCTTCGAGACATCGCCCGCGGCTGAGCCGCTTCCACCAAGCGTTCCGTATTGCGAGTTTGAGCCGGACGAAGTGCTGCCCACCCCGCTGCTCGCGCCGCCAGGATAATTTGAGTCAAACCAGTTCACGATGTCGTTCTTCGCCTGGGTATAGTGAACGACGAGTCTAGGGTTCACAAGCCACTCTGAAGCTGTTGCGCCAGGATAGAATCCATCTGGGTTCACGTCTGCGACGTAGATTGAGAAATTGTCGTTAGAATCGTTTGTACCAGAGGGGCTGCCGATCCAGAAGAACTTTACTGGGTACTGCCTCGCCTTCGTGGGCTGGCCGGGCACGAACCTCGTGGTGTAGACGAATATTCCGTTGTCGACGACGCCTAGGCCGCCATCATTTGTCCCGTCGGGATTTCCGATGCTTGAAGATCCGAGAAAGTAGGTGTCGCGCACAGAGTCAAGCAGCATGTGCCTAACTCCGCGCCGAGTTGCAAGTTGCTGGGTTGGAGTCCTGATCTTACCTAAGCTGTCAGGAGATACGTCGACCTCTCCGACTACAAAACTCATTTTTGTTTATCCCAATCGCTCGAGAGTACCATTGCCTTGATTATTTATCAGGGCACAATTCGAAATCATAGAACCAAGCTATGGGGAAGATCTCAATTTGCCCACGTTGAGCCTCGGATTTTCCCTCATGAAACGACTATGCTCGAAATTCTCCCGTCCGGTCCTCGGAGAATAGTGTGCGTTTGAGTTATCGAGTCTGATGACATTGAAGTTGTAAATGAAGTCATGATGCCGTTGCTGTCTCTTGAGATTGTGAGTATCATCGGACCATAGTTTAGCTGAGTTATTCTCCCGTCGACGTCCCTCAGCAGATTGATCTGGCCGTTCTGGTGGAGGTAAGCGTAAGCGAGCACTGCGTCAAGAGAAAGTGTGGGGTCGCCGGAAGATGGAGGAGTCGGGATAACCAGCGAAGTTAGCTGCTGCTGTCTTGAGAACGCATTAATCTTGTCCAGAGTGACAAGGCCTAGAGCGGCGCCTCCCGCGACGAGTGTAGATTTCAGGAGAAAGCTGCGCCTTTCGGATCTGCTTTTTACCGGTTGTGAATCTCTGCCTGTTATTTTTTGATTGCTTGCTTTTTCGTTGCTACTCATTTCTTTCCTTTTTCCTCTCTTACTTCTCTACGTGTTTAGTGGATTCTTGCTTGCACATCTTGGAAATGAATTGGCCTGTGCTAATCAAGTTCGCCTCGGATCATTTTGAGCAAACTCGACATCATGCGAAAGCTAACGTTCTTGGGAGAGAGGTCTGAACATAAGCCTAGCTTACAGTAATACTAGAGTAGAATACCAGTTTCTCTACTTGCCGCTCCTCAACAGAGCTGTTTCCGTCACGTCCTTTTCGAATATCGACTCGCAAAAACTCGATGTTTAACACCTCTTTTCGAAACGCGGATCAGTTCTAATCACCTACTTGCGTCCTATGAGTGCGAGATTTTGTCCATGCCTTGGCGGAATTCCGAGATCATCCTCGAAAATCCGAAAATTCGAGACATGCTGCCCTAATTTGTTTCCTCGAAACAAGCTGAAGCAAAGGGAAGGTCTTTTTCCCGTTTCCCGCTTTATATAGCAAACTAGCTCTGTTACGTACCCCCTCTAGGGGGGTACCCCCTCGCTTTCTCGACAATTGTCTAGAACGTTAGATCGGAAAGTCGCAGTCTGCAGAAGCGGGATATCCCCGAATCCTTGACAGACGTAAGGGTACGCGGCAACGGTTGGCATATCGGATTTCGGATCATTTTGGTACCGTCATGAGTACGGGTTCAAAGCAGGAATGTATGGAGACAAGAAGGTCGTATCGTGCACTTTAGACACAGAGCTTGTGGTTCTCTTTTTTCTTTGTTTTGAAATCCCCCACGAGAGGGGGAGGCGTGCGGGCTCTTTTAACCCTGACCAAATGTGATTACGTACGTACGTGATCACGTGCGTACGCAATTTCACGAAAACTGAAATGGTAGAAAGCTGGAAGTCGGCTGATTGACGTCCGACGGACAACTCCCACTTATCTCCCTTGGGTTCATGCCGTTCTTATCCAAATCAACAAGGAAGATGCATCTCAAATCCGCTTGTGCGCTATATCGTTGCGTTCTGCTTTCCGCCCTTCGTTTCATACCACACGAGCGCAAGTGCGATCAGCGGGATGAGCACTATCATAGTGAGAATCTGTAGTGGCGTAGAGACTACCGAGGCTACGTTTGAGCCCAGAGTACTCCTGTAAACCGTAACCCAGAGAGACAATAGGAAGATCCCTATGCCAAAGATTGGAACCTTGACGGGTTTCAGTTTACCGATTATCGGGCGGACCCTGTCCCTCCTGTCGATCTCTCCGGAGAAGAATAGCACTCCCACAGCGACAAGGCCGAGGAGCCAGGTCGCGTAAACCGAGAGCGGTACTTGAAGAAGTGTGTTAACGTTCGGGGGAGAGCTAAAGTTTGAGGGTACGAAGAGCCAAATGAGTAGCACTGCAATGGACCCAAAGAGAAAACCGCGGTCAAGCAGGTGGCTGTTCAGCGCGAAGCCGTAGACCCTTCTCCAAGGCACTGGCTCGTTGAGCGTCTCCTGCAGATCCGGGTCGGCGTACTTCACGAGGCCGGGCGGGTCTTCCTGATAGAAGTACACGTGCTCCTTTGGATCCGGTGGCTGAGATTTTCCGCTCGAATCGTACTGCCCTCTCTTTGCTAGCCTAGTGAAGGGATAGAACCACTCGACACCTCTATCCTTTACAGTCGTGAAAGAGTCCTGCAGGACGTGGAGGAAAACGCCGAGGGATAGGAATGGGCTGACGGCGAACGTCAGAGCGATGACGACTACGTTGTGGAGCAAGGCGCGGTGTCTTTGCTCAGCGGCATACTTTTTCGGTGGGATGAACCAGTACTCCCTGTCGAGGTCTGGTAGTAGTGCGCCTAAACCCACTAGTAGCGCAAGCTCTGGCTGGTGTCCGAAGAAGACAAATCCTATGGCTAGTCCGAAGAAAAAATGAGTTGGTAGATCCAAAGGCTACACTCGGCGAGCTTGTATTTGGGGAAATAAACATTGGGTTGACAGGCCCTCATGATACGTGCCATTATTTTGCTACTTTATCATCCAGTGGAAGGCCTTTCGACTCGGAAAAGGCGAGTATTTACTAGAGCCTAAAACGAACCGAAGTCTTCTCTAACACTACTTTTTTCAGATTTATATCGAAGTACCTAGGGGACTTTAACCTCAAGACACTGTCAAAATGAGTGGAGTAATCGGCGGCTATCCAGGTCATCACTCCTCAAACCCATTCATCCTGCCTCAACTCATGGAAGCTACAAAGAACTGCGTCGAGAATTTCTGTCAGGTAAAGAAAGGCGAACGAGTCCTAGTAGTTTCAGAGTATGATACTGATCCAATAGTCGCCTCGGCGTTCGCAGCTTCGGCTCAACTCGCCGGCGGCGACGTCGCAGTAATCATAATCCCTCCTCTGAGCGTGGGCGGATGGGTGAAAAACAGACCAAACGACATGCTCGTTGCAGCATTTGAAAAATCCGATGTAGTGATAGCCTGCACTTACTTTGAGTTCGCGCACAACGAACGGACGTTCTTCAGCAAGATCTTCAGCGGCAAGTCAAGAGTGTGCTCCGTCCTCATGGCATCCACGCCCGGATCACTGATTGCAGCAGGAAGGTTCCCGCTTCCACTCTACTGCGAGATAGGGGAAAGAGCTCTCAAGATTATGAAGGGCGCGAACAGGATACGCTACACCGCAGCTTCGGGCACGGACATTACCTTTGAAGGGCCGCAGGGGATCTCCTACGGAAGGCCGCTACAGCCAGGTGAGTGGGCGATCTTCCCCCCGATGGGTATAAACTTCTATCCGGTGACCTCCAACGGCGTCCTTGTGCCAGACGAAACCGCCCTAACGGGCAGACTCTCTTCTCCGATCAAGTTCACGGTGGAGAACAACTTTGTCACAAAGGTAGAAGGAGCGTCTGGGGCTGAGAGGAACGCTGTTGAAGCTTTCTGCAATGGGAAGTATTACGTCAGGCACACGGTCATTGGACTGAACCCCAAGGTGAGGACAGTTAACGCACCGGAGTATGAGAGGGAACGCGCCGCAGGAACAACCTATCTGGGCATCGACGGGACCGGTCCATCAGGCCAGATTGACAGATTAAAGCCGGGATTTTCGCACCTTGACATGATCTTCGACACGCCGACAGTATTCATAGATAATGAGATGATAGTCAAGGACAGGCGCCTTTTGCTTCTTGACGATCCAGGTCTTATCGAGTTTGCAAAGCAGTACGGAGACCCGAAGAAGGTCCTTGCGCAGACCTCGTTCCTCTGGTAGCGCCTAAAAATCTAGGAAGCACTAGGATACCTCTGCTACTTGGTTTCGGGCTGGTCTTTATCTTCTTTGTCTGAAGCGCTTTGCTCCCTATTCTTGGGAGTTTCATAGTGACTCTTGATCTGTTCAATCATGATCTCCTCTTTGATTGATCTGAGCGAGTTCTGAACGATGGGTGGTCCTGCCGGAGTTTCGCCTTCTGCTTCGCCATCGGTGTTGCTTTGCTGTTCCTGCTGCTTTCGAGCCAGTGCATTCCCAATTCCGTCCATATACCTCAAGGAGGGAACGCGAAGCGCGTGGATGAAAGCGGAGACAGGCGCGGAGAGAAACAGCAGTGCTATCAGAACCAAATGCGTACCGTATGGAATCGCTATCAGCAAATTTGCGCTACTTGAAATTGTGTATTGTGCGGCGGGTGGAATATCAGGGCTTATAGAATGAGCAACATCGCCAAGGTACTCTGCCAGGAAACCTGTCACTCCGACAAGAAAAAGTAGGACAGCAAACCAGGCATCAGAGAAGCTGATCCTCTCTCGGAACGTGGGCACCCCTATCAAGCGGGCAATAGTGATCGAGGCGCCGAGCACCATGATGACTCCAGAGATGTTTCCAAGGAGCCTTATCCAGCTCAAGGTCCCACCAAAGAGCGGAATGTAGTTTCCCGGCTGGTTGAAAATATAGTCGGCGGTCGTGGTGACTCCCAGCCCGACAAACCCCCAGAACATGCATAGGTGGGCAAACCTCCTCGTCCTATCGCTAATCACGTCTCTCTGGAACATTACTCTGTTCACGAGCTCGGAAGCAAAGATTCGCATCAGTCCACCAGCACCTAGATTTTGCCTGCCCCTACTCAGGAGTCTGGTCGTCGAGGGGCCGGGCTTCAGGTACTTCACTGCAAGTACGATTAGAATTACAACGAGCGTTACAAGGGCTGCCAGGTCAATCAGGGAGACAGAAACGAAGGTCGGGAAGGTCCCGGTGCCAGGCTGAATGTTCGCCGCGCTTATCATCTGCAATCTCTGTGCTTACCCTCCTTTCATCTGCGAAGCTATCATAAGCTGGATTTCGTCTCCCTCGTTCGGAGCAAGTTTGAGTGATGGGTTCGTGACGTGCTGCCCGTTGACGAAGACTATCAATCCGGCGTTGAGCTCTCCGTCGTTCGTTAGGGCAATTTCCTCGAACCTCTTCCCGTATTTCTCGCACAGCCCGAGAATTGCTTCCTTCATCGTCAACTCGCTTTTTGAAAATGTCACCTGGTCGCTGCTCCTGCCGACGATGCCCATTATCGGACCAAAAAAGCGAAAGTTGATTGTCGTCTGATGAGAGACTTCACTCGACATTCAGTCTGTACACTTCTCCCCAGTTAGGCATTAGTCGACTTGCCGTCAAACCTTTCGTCAAAGAGGAAGACAACATTTGGCCCTGTCTTTGCCTCGGACCTCAAAACTGTGTGGTTTCTTTTCTCAATGAGTCTGGAGGGATTGCTGTTAGGATCGTCGAGGTCTCCAAATATTCTGCATTGCGTGGGGCATGTGATTACGCAGGCTGGCGAGGCCTCCCTGTCAACTCCCGGCTTCAACCCCTTCTTCAACCCAGAGTCTACTCTGTGAGAACAGAAGGTGCATTTCTGAGCCGTTCCCACTTTGAATTTGGCGAGTGCGAGATTGTCGAGCGGCGTCTTCTCCGATCCGAGCAAGGTGTGATCAAAGAAATGCATCGCGCCGTAAGGGCACGCTACTACACAAGCTTTGGAACCGATGCAGCTGTCTCCGTCGACCTCGACAATTCCGTCCTTCCGCTTTGTTATCGCCTTTGCAGCGCAGGACTTGATGCAAGGTGGGTCGTCGCAGTGCATGCATAGAGTAGGGATGAAGACCCTGTGTGCGTTTGGATACTTTCCAACCTCCGCGTGAAGCACCGGCGCGTAGTAAATATTCCCCGGAGACATGTTCTCCATTTTACAAGCAACCGTGCAGGCATCGCACCCTACGCACTTTGCAAGATCTATGACCATCCCCCAGCGTGTCATGCTTTGCGTATCTTCACCCTGACACAGGAATCGACAGCCGCACTAACAAAATCAACGTGTGCCTCATCAAAAACAAGTAGGTCATTGTAGTTTATCCCTCTCCTGTTAGCCACAGAGCGAGCAAATCTGCCTCCCTGACCCTGGCACGCAACCACCTCAGGATGGACGAGCTCCGTGACTCTCGCTCTACCGCTCGCGTTTCTGCCGGAAGAGGTCTCAATCGAAATTGCGTCCCCGTCCTTTATCCCCTTCCTGCGAGCTGTCTCGGAGTTTATGAGAATGTCATCGTCCCTATGCTTATCTGTGAGTGCCTGCAGGATTCCGTTGTTCTGCCCGTAGCTGAATGGTTGCTGCGGAACCTTATAGTTGACAAGATAGAGGTCGAACTCTCCGCCTTCGTTAAAGGCGGGGCAGGGTTTCCACTCGGGAAGCGGCTGATAGTCCGAGACGTCCCACCAGTCCATCCCCAACTCCTTTGTGATCTTGCTGACGTCGGCTCCCGCGCGCTTCATGAACTCATAGTAGACGTGAACACGCGCATTGCTGAATGCGCCGGGATACATCTGTTCTGGAGTATTCTCCTTGACGACGAGGGCGTTATCGAGATACCACTTCAGATCCTTGTCTTCGCCAAAGGTCGCCCTAACTCTTCGCTCAAATAGCTCCTCCGTAGAGTATGAGGAGTTCGGATCAAGTTTGTACTTCCCCTTCAATCCCCAGGAAAAGTTAATCGCGTTGTAAATGTCGCCGAGGAAGCCGCCTCGCCGTGCTAGCTCCATGAGTATCTCTCCACTATTCATCATGCGCCCCCAAGGAGTCTTGAAGGGGGGCTCAACCACCGGCCTCTGTCCGTTCCAGAACCTGTAATCCTCCCCGCTCTTCTGTCCGGGGTAGGAGAGAGGGAAGCATAATCGCTCGAGATAATGTAGGTCTGGGAGTACAATGTCGGCAAACTCAGCCGTCTCGTCGAGCTCCATTGTGATCGATACCATGAATGGAATTTTCTTCAGGGCTGCATTTACAACGTCTCTGGGTAGCGATGTCTTTACGAAGTTAGAGCGCGTCTGGATAAGCATCTCAAGCTGATAAGGAGCTCTATACTTCTCCGGTTGAAGCAGACCGAAGAAAAAGAAGGGTCTGCTGTATACTGCGACTGGGAAGAGCTCAAAGAGATCTATCGTCTTCGGGGAGATCGCCTTGCGCGGAGGATATGCTGCACCGTAGGCAGCGCCCGTCTCGGTGAGACTCGTAGTAAGAAGACCTTCTTCCGAGGTCGCGGGAGCAGCTTGCTGTGTGGCGAGCGAGCCGCCGGGCACATCCACAGCGCCTACCAAGACGTTCAAAAGTGCGGCGGATAGACCCGAGAGAAAGCTGTGTTTGTGTGAGGATAGGCCCCGATACCACGCAACGCATGCAGGTCTGTAGGGCAATTTCTTACCCTTGATCTCAATCGTCGAGCCGACGCCTGCAGCCTTTCCAAACTCTCCCGCTATCCTCCTGATTGTTGAGGGGTCTATCGTTGTAATCTTCGAAGCGTACTCCAGCGTGTACTTTGATAGGTGCTCCTTGAGCAGACGAAATGCTGTCTTGCACTCTTGCCCGCCGTCTACTGCGAAAACGCCGTCCAGAACAAAATCTGTAAGGGGATCATCGAACAGCTTCGGCGAAGACGTGGAGGCATCCCACACCAGCGGCTTGCCGGTCTTCGCGTCTCTGCAGTACAGCCCGTCTTGTCCTACGAGGTAAGGGGCGTTCGTCCTCCTCTTCAAGTACTCCGCGTCGAAGAGGTTAAGCTCGTTTATGAGTAGGTTTGCCACCGCTAGGAGAAATGCAGCGTCTGTCCCGGGCCTGATTGGGATCCACTCCTCCGCTTTTGACGCGGCGTAAGATCCAACCGGATCTAGGGCAACTATCTTCACATCACCAGGCCTCCTCTGTGCGATAGCGTTCGCACTTCCCATCACGTGATAGTTTACCACCGAACTAAACTGCGAGCCGACGAGCAGAATGTACTTTGCATAGTTTGGGTCGGGGTCGGCCTCGAAGCCTCCCTCGGTGATCAAGTGAATCGAATGCACGTTGTTTCCGCAGTAGAAACCAGCGGAGAATGGTTTGCACTGCGTCCCAAAGCCGTTCGCCCAAGCGGAGAAGAAACCTCCTTCCAAGTCCCAAATGTCAAAAGTGGTAAAGTAGACCTTTCTCGGGTCATCGTCTCTTATCTTCTTGAGTTTCTGCGCAATCGTATCGAGCGCTTCATCCCAGCTTATCTCCTTCCACTGCGGGTCAACCCCCATCCCCTTGTTCGGGTTTCCACGCTTCAACGGGGTGAGCACTCTTCGGGAGGAGAACTGGGAGAGCATACCCGCGTTCCCCTTCGCGCAGACAAACCCCTTGTTGTGCGGATTTTCGGGGTCGCCCTCGATCTTGACGACCTGGCCGTTGACTCTGTGTACAAGAATACCGCAAAAATTTAGGCACAGCTCGCACCCTGACCTTATCCAGACATCTTCGCCCTGAATGGTACTCCACGCCCCGCTCTCTATATTCCTCTCTGAAGTGGCGGAATGTGTCGGGGAGAGGGTACCCATTTCTTTCGGAAAGAGCTCCTTTTTGTTTTCTGGCAGTGATTTCGAGCGAGTTCTTATCCGTTGGTTATTTAATTCTTGGGTGATTTCACATATTCGGAGTCAGAAATCACGTAGGTACCTACTGATCGGCGTGTTTTTTAGCAATAGGACAACGAGACACTCTTTTTTTCTTTCCTAGCAATTCATTGCTATCTTTTTCCTGGGAGCGAATCAAGGTAGCTCAGCACTTCGCTCGTCGGGATCACGTCGGCGTACTTCATCTCCATGTCGAAGAGGTTCACCTTATGCGGGACCTCTGCTCTGTCCGCGACGCACTCCTCCGGGATCACAACGTAGTAATCGTAGGACGCTGCCTCCACCACCGTTCCTCTCACGCAGCCGCTCGTCGTCGCGCCCGCTATGATCAGGGTGTCTATGCCGTTGCGGTTGAGGTAAGTGAGGATTGTGGTTCCGAAGAAAATGCTCGCCTTGCCCTTCGGGACGACGATGTCTTGGGCATGTGGTTTGATCTCCTCAACGATATCGTTCTCTCCCGGTCTTGGGTTCACGACCACTTTCCTGCTTATCCCTATCGGCATCGTATTGGAGATGCTGTTAAGACCGGTCGTGTAGATTATTGGAACGCCACGTGACCTTGCCTTCTCGAGTAGCGGCACGAGGTTCTTCACCGCTTCAAACCCCATGCTGCCGTGGGCGAGGAGGTTCTTCGGATCTACAAACCCGTAGGTCAAGTCGATGACAATTATACATGGCTTCTTCCCAAATCCCATCCTCTTTCCAAAGCCGGCCTTCCTATAGCCCTCCAGGTCGCTCTCAGGGATGACTCCGCTGTAATCCAACTTACCACATTCACAACACAGGAGTCAGTGAAATGTAAATAGATTGCCCAAACCTGAGCAAGCCTGCGACAACTTGCCGCATTTTGATTTAGGAATACACAACGCAAAGATAGTGAAGCCCAGCGGGATTTTTCAGGCGAACGTCTACTGCTCGAATGGAAAGATCGCGGCACTTGGTTCTACCTCAAACACGTTCTCTGCAGATAAGATAATCGACGCAAAGGGCCTCTACCTGATGCCCGGTCTGATTGAACCGCATGTCCACCTTGGACCTTTCAACGGCGTAGAGTCGGACATGGAGACCGAGACCAGGAGCGCTCTCGGCGGAGGTATAACAACGATAATGAATTTCGCAACCGTCAAGGGCAGTCTAGCCGCGGAGATCGAGAGGCAGCAGAAAATCATCTCACAGAGAGCTCTAACCGACGTTGCTCTGATCGGCGTAGTGATGAATCAGGGCCACATCGAGGAGCTTGAGGCTTGCTTCAAGCTCGGGGTCATATCGTTCAAGCACTACATGAGCAAGCCCGAGTTCGAGAAGTTTCTCGGGTGGACCTACCCCGACGAAGGGCAGGTTCTCGAGTCCTTCGCAAAGATATCGGCACTCGGCGGTCAAGCGATGGTTCATCCGGAAAACTACGAAATCATTGCGAGGAAGATTGACGAAGTCAAGGCGTTAGGGCATTCAGGTCTAGCAGCCTGGGAAGAGGCAAGGCCCTGGTACTGTGAACACGACCACATGATGACGGCTGTTCTGCTTGCCTCGATTGCAAAGGTTCCGCTGTACATAGTACACGTCAGCCTGAGCTCCTTTCCTCAGGTCTTGGAGTACGCAAGGGGCAGCGGGGTCTCACTGAGCCTTGAGACAAACCCCGCTTACCTTTACTTCACAAAGGACGATGACGAGCTCGGCATCCTAGGCAAGGTGAACCCGCCGATAAGAGGGAAGGAGGAGAGGGAAGCCCTGTGGGAGGGAGTAAGGAGCGGACAGATTAACTGCGTAGGCTCCGACCACATTGCTTGCAACAAGAAGAACAGGCTTGGCGGCGGGGACATCTGGAGCGCTGTCCCAGGACTCCACGGCTTGGAGATGATGCTACCCATCATGCTTAGCGAGGGCTTTCACCGCCGCGGGATCTCGCTTGAGAGAATTGCAGAAGTCACGTCCACAAATACAGCCATGATCCACTGCCTTCCTGGAAAGGGGCGAATTGAAGTTGGATATGATGCTGACCTGTGCCTCTTTGATCCCTCGAAGGAGGTACGCGTCACGCAATCAATCATGCACGATGGCTCGGACTACTCGCTCTTTGAAGGGAGAGTGTTCAAGGGGTGGCCCGTGATGACAATTTCCGGTGGAGAGGTTACCATGGAGGATGGCGATATTAGGGCAAAGGCCGGAATGGGCAGGCCGCTAAAATGCGTGCCCAGGAAACAGCAATGAAAGAAAAAGGGGCGAGTTCCGCTTTTCTTTCAAGTAGAAGCAGAGCCCACATCCTCAGCCAGCCCGAGGTAAGCCTCCCTGACGCGCCCGGACTTTTTCAGTTCCTTCGAGACGCCGGTCTGCACGACCCTTCCCGCTTCCAAGACGTAGCAGCGGTTTGATAGGTCTAGCGCCTTGTGCACGTTTTGCTCCACGAGTAAAATCGACTTGCCCTCCGAGTTGAGCTTCTTTATCGTCCCGTAGAGTACTGTCTGCATCTTTGGATCAAGTCCAGTCGAGGGCTCATCGAGCAGTATGAGTTTCGGGTCGAGCATGAGCGCTCTACCGAGTAGAAGCATCTGCCTCTCGCCGCCGCTCAGTGAGTAGGCCTTGTAGTTGATCCTCTCTGTGAGCCTCGGGAAGAGTGTCAGAACACTCTGCATCCTCTCTGAGACGACGCCCGAGTTTCTTAGGACGTATGCGCCCGCACGGATGTTTTCCTTCACGGTCATTTGCGGAAAGATTGCAGCGCCCTGGGGCACGTACCCTATGCCCGACTTGGCAGTCTCTCTCGGGTTACGCCCGGAGATCTTCCTTCCCTGATAGTGAATCTCTCCCTTCTTCGGCTTCAGGAGCCCAATTATCGTTTTGAGCAGAGTCGTCTTGCCAGCACCGTTGGGGCCTATAATCGAGACAATCTCCCCCTTTCCGACGGAGAGCGAGATGTTCCTTATTGCAATGAACTCGCCGTAACCAGAGTCGAGGTTATCTACCTTAAGCTCGAGCGGCCATCCTCCCTCGGTGCGGTTTGAGGACGTGTTTTCGGAATTTTCTGCAATCAAGCGCTCACACCACTGCCCTCCTCAGCCTCTTCGGACTCTCCGAGATACGCGTCAATCACGAGTGTGTTTGACTTGACCTCGTTCGGCGTACCCTCCGCGATCTTCCTTCCGTTGTGCAGCACGAATATCCTCTCCGCGAGATTCATGATCACGTTCATGTTGTGCTCTATGATGAAGATCGACTTGCCAAGCTCCCTGACGTATTTGATCTGATCCACTGTGATCTTGACCAGTGAGGGCTCAAGACCAGACGTCGGCTCATCAAGAAGCAGGAGCGAAGGGTTCAGTGCCAAGACTCTTGCGAGCTCGAGCTGTTTCTTCTGTCCGAAGGAGATGGTCGATGCGGGGGCGTTTCTCACTTCCTTCAGCCCAAAGATCTCGATGAGTTCGCCGATCTTGCGACTCTGCCCAGATATCGCCGCTTCGAGGTTCTCCTCGACCGTGAGATTTGCAAAGACCCTGGGGAGCTGGAAGGTTCTAGCGATTCCCATCTTTGTAATGCTGATCGGATTCTTCCCGCCTATGCTCTTCTCGGCGAAGACTATCTTGCCTCTGTCGGGCCTCAGGAACCCAGATATCAGGTTGAAGAGCGTAGTCTTGCCCGAGCCGTTCGGGCCAACGAGTCCGTATATTCCGTCCTTTTCGAGCCCCAGGGTGCAGTCGTTCACCGCCGCAAGGTTCCCGAACTTTTTGACCACGCTGTTGACCATGAGTTTCAAGGTGAAGAGAAGGAAATCTGCCTCCTGCTAACCAGTCGTCTTGATCGTCGGTGCCTTTTGCTTAGTCTCTTCGCCTTGAGCGCCTAACTCTTGCGTGGGTTTCCTTCTGTTCGCGAAGCCTCGTGTCAGTGAAACTACAGCGTTGAGTATCCCGCTGCGCAGGAAAAGCATGGCGAGAACCATCGTTGCGCCGTATGCTATCACCGCGTAAGTGCTGTATGAGGTAAGATAGTTTGCCGGAAGCTCCACTATTAGCGACCCGATTATCGATCCGAATATAGTCGCGGGGCCTCCAATCACGCTCACCACAATTCCAAGGAAGTTGGTCGTGATTCCAAAGATCCCATAGTCAAAGTGTCCGTGGTTGATGAACAGCGCGGTCGACGCCCCCGAAATCCCGAGGAAGAATGAACTTAGTACCAGCGTAACAAGTTTGTAGAAGTAGACGTTGATCTTCACCGCCTTCGCGGCTACTTCATCGTCTCTCATCGCCTTGAGCCGCAACCCAAACCTGGAATACGAGAGGAAGAAGAGGAAGAGGCTCCCCGCAAACGCCAACGCGAGCGTCGCGTAGTACGACTGAACCAGTGTTGGGGCGTAGTAGCCTATCCCGGCAGAGATTCCCTCCTCCCCCGTCTGCCCAAGCGCTATCTCCCCCACCAGAAGCAGGAGTATCAGCGTCACTATTGCGAGGTAAGAACCGGATGTCCTGATGCTAGGTATCCAGAAGATGAAACCCGTGAGCGAAGCGATCGTGGCTGCGCCGAGAAAGGCAAGCCAAGGCGGGTAATGCGCTAACGCAAAGTAAACGAAAAAGTATGATCCAACCCCGTACGCGACTCCGGGCCCGAGGTTGATTATCCCCGCGATGCCGTACCCGATGTCCCACGCAGCAGCAAAGAGTGCAAATACGAGAACGAAAATCATCGAGGAGAGTAGAAACTGGTCATTCGTGAGGAGGGGAATTAGGGCTATAGCGGCATAGATCACGATGCCTGTGACCAGGATCGTCTTTGAAAACTTGATCAAATTCTTTCCTTTGCCCCGAAAAGCCCCCTGGGCCGAACAAGAATAATCAAGATAATCAAGACGAAGACCAGGATGTCGGCGCTCGAAGGAAACAGTACTTCTCCCACGGTCTCTAAGATTCCGAAGATGAGGCCACCTACAACACTGCCGACCACGCTGCCCAGTCCTCCTACTACAACTACGACGAAGGCGTAGATCAGCGGGAACCACTGGTAGTTTGGCTGGACAAAAGTTATCGGTGAGAGCAACGAGCCCGCAAAACCGGCGTAGAGAGACCCAATCCCAAGTGCGATTGCGAAGACCCAGCGCGAGTTTACGCCGACGGATAGGGCGGCCTCGCTGTTTTGCGAGACCATCCTCATTGCCCTGCCTAGATTGGTGTAGCGCAGGAAGAGAGCAGTGATTGTCGCAACCGCGACTCCTGCTACCGCCGCGATCAACTGCTCGGTCTGGAAATAAATCAGGCCCACCGTCGTGTACCCGTTCACGAGCGCGGGAGTAGGGAGCGCGGTTCCACCCCAGATGAGTAAAGAGACCTCCCCTATGATGATGGCAATTCCAAATGTAAGCAGCATGACCCTCGTCGGGTCGTTCGCGACCCTATCCACAAACACGATCTCAAAAATAACTCCTAGTAGGAAAGTGACTAGCGCAGCGAAAGCAAAACCAACCACAGGCGGATAGTGCAGCTGTGCGGAAACGTAGTAGGTGAGAAAACCTCCGAGGATGTACATAGCACCATGGGAGATGTTGAGTACGTTCATTATTCCGAGGACGAGCGAGAGCCCGAGGCCCACCATTCCATAAACTAGGCCGAGAAGTATTGCGTTCGTCGCAATCTGCTCGAGGAACTCTAGTGTAAGTGGAACCAAAGGAAATTGTCTTGCGACCTCTCTACCACTTTGATCGTGTTGCTACTCTGAGTTGAAAATCGTAGAAAGAGAGGCCTAATTAAAGATCGGGATTAGAAATTACGAATACAAGGTTGGCGTCCTAGGAAAGACGACTAGTAGAAAAGAAAAAAGTGAGAGGAGGGGTGGGAGAAAGAATGGTGTGGAGGACTCTTTTTCCCCTTCCCCAACTTTTCTATGAATATAGCTACGCAGTCGCATTATACGACGAGTTTGCGTAGACGCTCGGGTAGATGACCTTCTCAGTTCCGTTCTGGATCTGTGTGTACCAGAGGTCAGGCGACCAAAGGTGCTGCTGGTCGAATTGCACCGTTCCGGTTGGTCCTGTGTAACTCACAATCTCCAGCGCTTTGATGATGGCAGTGGTGTTTGTAACTGTCCCTGCTTTCACCATCGCAGCTGCAAGAACGTGCACCGCAGCATAGTCGTTTGACACGAAGGAGTAGTATGGATAGAACGGCCCCATGGCCTTTGTGTACGCCGTCGAGAGGTACGAACTGACGTTGTTCAACGGAACCGTAGCCGTGCTTGCTTCAATCTGGAACACAATTCCGTTGAGCAGCGTATGATCCTGCGACATCAGGTAGCCTTGGAATCCAGGGTCTGCGAGCGCGCCGTTGCACATGTAGAGAAACTTTACACCAGCGGACTGGGGGCTTGCCTTGAATGCTTGGATGAAAGCGCCAGCTCCGGATCCTGTTTGGCAGTCGATCACGAGGCCTGGCTTTGCCGCGAGAACTGTCGTCACTGTCGTGTCAAAGGCAGTTTGGCTAAGCGGGACAAATGACGAACCGGCGATTGTAATTCCATCGGACTTTGCTATGCTCGAAATGTTCTGGAACAGTTCATGGGAGAAATCGAGGTCCTCAGCAACAAAGTAAATCGACGAAGGCTTTAGGATGCTTGCGGTAAAGTTCATGACGCTCTCGGCGTAGATCGTGTCAGTCGGAGTTATCCTGAAAAAGTACTGATAGGCCGAGTAATCGGTCGTAAGGTTCTGAAGCAGATTGTTGTTGCTTGCTGTGGTCATTATCGTTATCACGTGGTGAGCCGCGAAGAATGGAAAGAGCGACTCTGCGTCACCCGCATAAGTGATGCCAATCATAGCACTGACGTTATCCTGCAGAACAAGCGTGTTAGCTGCGGCAGTGGCAGAAGGCACCTCATTGGCAGTGAAGAGCTTCAGTGGATGACAGTTTACTCCTCCTGCCGCGTTAATCTGGTCAACAGCAATCTGGGCCATGTGGATTGACTCGTTGGCAAACGTCGCAACTCCGCCGGTCTCATCCTCCATCATTCCTATGTTGATCGGCGATCCGGTTCCGGTGCAAGAGGTAGCTGTGCTCGATGAAGACGTCGTAACCGGAAGCGTTGAGCTCGAAGAGCTGCTGCTAGCAGTCGAAGATGAGGAACTACTGCTGGTGGTGGAAGATGTTGTCTGTGGAGTCGAGGTAGTGCTTGTGGTTGGAGGCGTTGTGGTCGTCGACCCCGCCAGAGTAAGGGCATACACTCCCGCTCCTAGAACTATGATTACTATAACCGCGATAATGACAATTACACTTGTTTTCATGGTAGCGATAAAGATCGCCCTTGAATCTGGGCAATAAAAACTTTAACTGAATCTTGTTAAGATAACAAGTATTGCTAGAGCGAGCATTTTCTTAGAGTCTTTCTTCTTTCAATTATTCCCTATGACATTCACTTGACTCTCCGCTTCCGACTCCGGTATCTTAGTGTGAGTAATCGATGCTATTTTCACATCTTCTACCACCTTCATAGTCGTTTGAAACGAGAAATCGTATCGCTCTTTTCGCAATGCTCTCAGTGGCTTTCAAAGATAGCCTGGAATCCTGCCACTTTTTCGACTATTGCCTTCCTCTCATCAATCGTTGGATTGGAAGGGTCCCTCGCACTTGGCAATCTGCCTAACTTCAGCATTGCGGCTATGAGCAAAAGTCTCGCTTTCGTGGAGTCGAGATTGCTTCCTTCTATGGTTAGATCGGTTGGGTCAGTGATCACCTTGCCTCCCGGATCGCTGCGCCCAACCCTCACCACTGGCATGCCACTCGCCGCCGCAAACCAGAGTGCGAGAAGCTGTGCCGGTCCTCCAACTGCGTACGGCGACAACCCTTCAAACACAAGACCGTGAAGCTTCGGTCTTCCCGCCTGTTCCGATGATCTCTGGTCAATCATGGCTTTTTGGACCCAGCCCATTATGTCGGACTCACCGCGAGGATCTCCGCTTTCGTCTTCTTGACTGTAGCTCGCGTACTTCACTATCCTCACTCGCGGTATGCTCTGGGGAATGAGTCTCCCCGTCCCATCCAGAATTTTAGTCTCTGTGCCATCTGAGAACTCGTGTTTAGAGGGGAGCTTGCTCACGTTAACTTCAGATTTGTGAGTGTGTTTGTACGCGGGTCTGTACCAAATCGAAACTCCGTCTTTGATGGAACCCAGGATGCCGCCGTGTCCGCCAGTCGCCTTGTAGTTGCCGGGCCTCGCGTCGGCCTTCTTGAACTCTCTTGAAGCGAAGATCACCTGATCGGCGACCCCCACCGCGCCCAAGTCCTCTCCTTTTCCAGAAATGATATAGTCGACCGCGTCGATGATGTTTCTGTCACCGTCCGAGGAAACCTCGCCGTGCGGGCGCTGAGCTGCCACTCCTACTATTGGCAGTTTCGTATCTATGAGAAGGTTCAACCAGTATAGCGATTCCTCGAGCTGTGGGCTACCGTCGAGCCATATTCCTCCACAGTAGTCATTCTTCTTCAAAGATTCCTGCACAATGTTAGCCGCTGTGGCCAGGTCTCCTGCCCTAATTATTTTGGCAATTGGCTCTGGCCGGTAGGGGAAGTAGTGTACTCCCGCAATCTCACCTCTTGACCTGAATCCGCCTGGGGGAAGTACCCTTACGAAATCGAAATCAGCGCGTTTGTCCAGGACGCTACCCTCGCCGTCGGGCCCTCTTCCGGAAGTTGACCTATCAATTTCATCGAAAATTCTCGACGCGTCGGGATAGAAGAACTGCCTCCCTCCAAATCCAAGCGAAGGGTTCCACATGTCCGAGGCTTCGAAAGGTACGCCGTCCTTCGATCCTTGTACCTTCCTCCTCGCCATGTAGGGTAGGAGGTAGGGTCCGTCTTCGGGGGAAAGCGTTACTTCGTAGTAGTCCCTTCCGTCTTCGTGATAGACTTCCTTTGAATCGGCCTCGAGAGGGTGAGCGCTGAACTTTTTGATCTTCACCGTGACGGGCTCATAAAGAAGCTGCGGCACAAGGTTGTCGTAGCGACCTTCGAGCCTCCTCTCTCCAGCAAGTCTGGCTTTGTTGCTTGTGACAAGCGGCGGGGAGTTTGCTACCGTGGCGTTGGGGCCTGAAAAAACTGCAATCCTTGGCTTCTCTTTTTGTCTCTCTGTCATTGCGGTGTATACTTCGCAGCGAGATGCGATGGAGGCGTGCTAATTACAGATTGCGCTCATGCCTCCTTCTCACTAACACGCCGGACATGCCCGCAAGTAGAGCCAAAACCACAAAAACAGTTGCGAGAACAGTGTAGTTGTAGCTGAATGATGCCTCCACGGTCGTTGGAGAAGAGACGACCAAGGAGTAGGAAGGCGACGCTCCCGCGCTGACGTTTTCGACATTCCATCCGCTGACAGCGTAGAGAAATGAGGAAGATGGCGTTGCCTCAAACGATACGCTCGTTCCGGGCGGAACGTAGATTGTCTCCGATGAGCCAGCGCTCAATTGTCCCGTCGTTGAACCGTAGCTGTAAGATAACTCGCCATTCGCTCCGGCACTGATTGTTAGTCCAGCATAGAATTCAGCCGTTTCGTTTGCAGGTCCGTTAACAGAAAACGTAATGCTCGAAGAGGTGCTGTTGGAAGAGGCGGTGCCGTCCCACTTCGAAAACTCCCAACCGGGACTGGCTCTTGCCGAAATTGTAACAACCTGTCCCGCATTGAACCAGCCACTCAATGGCTGGATCAAACCTCCTGAGCGGACGTTCTGAGATACTGCGACAAAGTACTGGTGTTGATAGCTGAAAAGCATCTGACCGGGAGATTTGATAGTCCCAGTCGTGTTTGTAGCGTTTAGGTCAATCCACCTCTCCAAGCTGGAGGAGGAAGAGCTGTTAAGGAGCGCGGTCGCTGTCCACTTTGAGGCGGAATCTATCCACAACTCCTTGCTCTGCTGAGAGTTAAGCGTGGTACTTGTTGCCAATCCGCCACTCTGGAAGTTGAATTCAGGCGGTGCAAACCCCGACCCTCCACCAACAACCTGGAACCGCACCGCCACTAGGTACTGGTGATAATATACTGGATTCAGTGTAACAGATCCCGTGACATTTCCGCTGCCCTGTGTTGTCTCAAGATCCCATCTTTCAGAGACGCTGCTTCCGTTGATCACCGCAGTGTAAGAGTAGGGCGACCCAGCATCGACCCACATCTTTGAACCAGAAGCAGACACGTTGGCCGAAGAAGGCGAGCCAAACGATCGGAAAGTAACGCTCGGAGTCTGTGGAGGTGCCGCTCCATCTAAGCTCTGAAAATCAAAAGTAACATAATATTGGTGGAAGTACACAAACGTCATGTTGAGCGGAGTTGTCGCATTTCCAGAGGCGGTCTGGTTCGAAATCCAGCGCTCACTTGAAGTGGAACCGGGCAGGATCGCCCCAACATACCAGGTGCTCCCATAGTCGACGTAGAATACTCCCTGAACATTTCCAAGCGATTCCACCTTGCTCACACCGTTGTAGGTATAATTCAGGACCGGCTCGCTAGAGGTTGCTCCAGCGCCGCGGAGTGAGAATCCAAGTGTGAGGGGAATCGCCTCTCTGATCGTAAGTTCAAATTCAGTCGAACTGCTTCCCAGGGCGGAGCTCACTGTGACATCTATTGGGTATGTACCCGGAGGGGTTGAGAGTGAAGCAGAAATATTTAGAGCATCGATTGCTCCAGTCGTGGCAAGCGGAACCTGGGTACTTTCAAAGTGCGCGCTCGTCCCCTGAGGTAGCCCAGAAACTGAGAGGGAGGCCGAACCTGTCGCTCCTACAACCGTCGCGACAAGCGACTGCGAAGCCCCCTGTGTCACTTCACCAGAGCCCGCCGAGAGCGACACGAGTATCTGTGCAAAGTTCGCATATATCGTCCCTGGTCCCAGGATGGTGGCGTTCGTGGAAGAGGACTTTACACTCGTAAACGAAATGAAGCCAGCCGACGCGTTCCATCCGGCGAAAAAGTCGGGGCTGTTTGCCTGCGCGCTGATGCTGATTGAAGAGAGAGCTACGTACCAGTTTGTTCCCGAAGGAGTAGTAGTTCCACCGCCAGATGGATTCGGCTCGATGGTCACTAGATACTGGTGAACGTACACAAGATTAATCGTTTGACTCGATGTCACAAGCGCCTGAGAGGGCTGAGCGGTGATCCACCGCTCATCCACAGTTGACCCGCTCAAGGGATTCGCAATCGACCACATGGACCCGTTGTCCATGTAGTACGTCGTCGGCTGAAGGCTCAGCGTTGTGGTCTCCTGGGCTCCATTCGAAAAGTAGGTCAGTTGCGGCGGCGAATACAAAGAGCCGCCTCCCTGAATGGAGTAGCTCAAAGTGATTCCAATCAAGCTTGTTGAGCCGGTGATGAACTCGTAAGCATTCGATGCCTCTAAAGCTCCATTCGAAGAAAAAGTCTGGAACTGGCTGGGGTTAGTGTAGTACAGTTCCGATGAAGCCTGCCCGAACAGCACCTGCGAAGTGTTCACGTTGTACTCATCAATCCACATCACGGCGGACGAAAGTGTGGAGTGTGGATTGGAGTAAGTAACTTTGGACTCCGAGCCGTAGTACGGGGACACGTGATACTGCTCAGTCATCAACCCCGTGAAAAATCCGTTCGAGTTTGAGGCATGGCCAGGAAGTCCGACGAAGGAGGTTGCTCCCTGCGAGGTGTAGCTCTCTCTCGCGGTGGCACCGGTATTCCAGTCTTTGGAATACATGATTACCTGCCCGCCAGAAAAGTACAGGCTGAGCAGGACGCTATCCCCCTGATTTACCGGTCCGGAGTACCCGATCAGTCCGCCTCCCTTCGACGGGAAGATCGATTGGCCGGTCGAGTTGAATACCTCATAGTTCATGCTGAATGATCCGACGTATCCTCCGGCGAGAAAGGGCCAGTGCCAAGAGAGACCTATCTGATACCAGTAGCTCTTGTCCGAGAGTCCGTTCAAAAGGTAAGCAGGACCGTAACCGTAGCTGTCAGACTGCTCAACCGCCGTTACGTTGTACTGCAGACTCGTGAAATCCTGTGAGAAGGAAATCCCGAGCTGCTCGTCGTAGTTTGCTTGTGGTATCCCCGCTGTATTGCTCACATTGCTTCCATATGGAGAAACTCCGCCAGCTTTTCCGAGACCCTGCACATGTTGCAAATGACTAGACTGCCATATAGCGCTGTGAACAACACTATTGGTGGCCCCAGCGAGGTACATGCTATTCATGCGCGGGGTTCCAGGAATAGGATATGGAGCGGCAGCATCTCGTAACACCTCAGGCACTTTATTCGGCGAGAAAATCTGTGGAGGAGCCGCTTTTGAGGTGGCAGTGAAATTTGATCCTGTTGCAATTGGCATCGTCAAGATCGTGATTAGGACAATGCTGACCACGATGAGTTTTCGTTTGTGGCTAGAAAACAAGTGGAAATGTAAGTACCTCGATTATTCCAAAACAATCATGAAAAGCAAACGAGCAGCTAAATCCTCTTTCGCGATATGGCTTTGAGTATTCAATCCAAAATTGCTCTTCAAATAGTTTCACGAAAAAAATCTGTATGGCATGTGTGCCATGCCTTTTTGGCACACTTATCTTGAAAGAATTACCATTACGTACCTCGTATTCATAAATTGCACATGCAGCATTCTGAGCTAGGAAAGGTTTCGCGATGGAGGTTTGATACAGAGGCAACACCATGTAAAAATCTTCCTTCTAGATCAACCGCCCAAGGCAGAAGTGATAGATTTAGCTCTGCACTTGGTCTCTGAGGCTGGCATTTCGACTGCTCTTGCTGGAAGTGCAAGCTGCAACGTTGGTTTCAACCCTGCGAGAGATCAGTGGGATGCTAATGCAGTGCTTTCAAATTGCGTCGATCGACTTCACGAAACGGATCGGCCGTCGCTGATTCTAAGTGCAAGAGACATGTACGTCGACTTTCTGAACTTTGTCTTCGGTCTGGCGAGGAGAGACAGGCAAGCTGCCGTAGTTTCCTGGCACAGGTTAGAGCATAGCGACCTAAGAGTCTTTGGAAGCAGGCTCGCGAAGGAGATTGTTCACGAGATAGGCCATCTAGAAGGGCTTGCGCACTGCTCTAACCCAGACTGCGTAATGTGGTTTTCCAACACTTTAGAGGAGACTGACCGAAAGGAAGCAAAATTCTGTGACGGCTGCAATTATACGAGAGCGGCAAGAGGGGAGCAGACGTAAGAATGTTCGATAATAAGGAGAAGGCTGCCCAATTTTCCAAGCAAAGTGTGTAAAATCGTACGCTCCGTCTGACTGCGGGGCTTGCGAGTGCGGCTTCGGCCATAGCCAAAGCATGATGTTAAGGCGCCCGCCCGCGTGTGTGAGCGCTTCGACTATTGAGAGTATAAAAGGAAAAAGCCATTGCAACAAACGAAACTGGTATTGCTGATTCATCGCATCGGGGCAGTCGAATTTTTCTTCACTCCAGTTACCGTTGAATCCCTCTCAAGGTAATCTGCCGAGAATCATGATTCTTGTTCAAGGGAGGAAGAAGACCCTTGCTTACAATCAAGCCGGGATAACAGCAGAAAGAGATAGAAGAAAAGGAAAGCCGCCGGTAATCGGGCCCTCCTTACTGGATTTGCAGTCGCTGAGTGTTTTTTGACGAATCTCTTTTACGAAACAGGCTGTGAGGAAATTGCAAAGAACCTCCTTCCTAAGAGCATTGCCCCGCGTACGAAGGGAATCATGACCATCACCATGGTCGCGATCATCGTGGTCATCGCCAGTAGAGCAATTGGCGTTTCAAGAACCAGCGCCCCCGAACCGCCTGAAGTAGTCAATGTGGTCGAAGCTCCTATGACTGGATCAAAGATGACGTAACCATAGAATGGATTTGGATGGATAACATAGTTCTGCACGTTGCTCGTGGCGCCTTCCAGCACATCAGGGTAATACAGTAATGCGCCGTATGCCTGCGTTAATATCCTGGTCTGGATCGCATTGGAAAGAGGTAGAATCTGAGACTCATTCGCCACAGCCAATTGGTTGAGCATTGATGTGAGATTGCTATCTCTGATATGCTGGAGGTTCCACTGGAAGTACCCAATGTTTGCAGAGTTATAGAACTCACCCATAATGCCATACGCGCTCAGAGTTCCAGTTCCACCCCAGTCGTGGAAGGCAAGGTCCCAAGTGCCGTTTCCGTCAAGAAGTATTCCTGCCGCGGTCGAGAAAGACTCCTGGTCTATTGTAGTGTTGATCCCTGCCGACTGCAGATTGGCCGCCACGTCTTGAGTGACCTGTAAGAAGTTTGGCGTGAACGAAGCAGTCAGTATCTTGAGATTCAGACCGCTCGAATACCCCGCCTGCGCCAGCAGCTGCTTTGCCTTCGTGATATTTCCGTTAGGTGGATAAGCTGCGGAGAGGTTTGCGTTCCAAGCGTCCTGCGCAGCAGGAGGTATAGGCCCGACCGCTGGTTGCGCGTAGCCTAGTTCAATGTATTGTACGATTGCGCTCCTGTTGATTGCGTAGTTTATGGCTTGCCTGACGAGTGGGTTGAGCAATGCGTGATTGGTGTAGTTTGGGTCTACGTCAATCGATATAGTGATAAATTCGTTCGGCTTTCCAACGACGACGCGTACGCCAGATTGGCTGGAGAGGCGCTGCGCTTCCTGAGCGTTCAATTCAACCAGCTGCGCCTGCCCGCTCTGGAGCTGAAGAGCCCTCACCGAGGCGTCCGGAACTACCTTGAGTATAATTGTCTGTATTGTTGGTTTCGGACCCCAGTAAAGGGGGTTTGCTTTGAGCGTAATGTGGTCATTCTGCACCCAATCGACAAAATTGTATGGTCCTGTGCCTACCGCGTACTGACTCCCAAACTGGCTACCATACTTCTGTACGGCGGTCGGCGAAACAATGCCTTCTCCCAGTGCAAGGTTGCGGAGGAAATCTGAACTAGCATTGTGTAATTTAATCACAACCTGATAGTTGCCGGTTGCAGTCACGTTTGCAATGTCGGCGACCTGACCATACCTTGCAGTTCCGGTTCCGTTAAGCATTCTGTTGAAGGTGAAAACCACTGCCGAAGCGTTGAATGGTGTACCGTCCTGAAAGAGAACATTCTGGCGGAGATTGAAGATGTAATCTGTTGAGGTCTTTTCGGTCCAATTTACTGCAAGATCTGGGACTATGCTTCCGTTGAAGGCTTGCGCCGTCAATCCCTCATAGACTTCTGTCTGGACGGTTCCAGTGATAGGTCCAAATTGAACATTCATCGGATCTCCAGGAGCTCCTCGATCCGTCGAAACATCTATTGTGAGTGTCCCGGTTGGAGTCGCGGACGAAGATGTTGTCGATTGACTCGTAGAGCTGCTACTGCTAGTTCCAGAAGACGTGGGAGTCGATGAGCTCGAACTAGCTACGCTGCTCGTGCTGCTGGAACTCGTGGAGGTCGAAGGTGTGGTGGTCTTGGCAGGAGTTAACGCAATGTACCCTCCGACGGCTATGATTATGATAATAACTACTACAACAACGATTCCTACGGTCCTGGAGATTGCTTTTCTGAACGACATTAGGTTCGGAAAAATTGCGTCTCAATATTTAAGACTATTTCGCGATATTAATTGCAGGTTACATTGCTCACCGGCAGTGCACGAGAGCTAGAAAACTTCTCCTTACCTGGACCGCATGCGAAATCAGGAATTCCCTTGCCGTTTCGCCAATACTTCCACCGGGACATAATTTAGGTCATAGCCAAAATATCTTGGACCCGCGACCTCTATTCCCATCTTGGTTCTCCAGATCGGGGCTGCGGGGATGCCAATCACTGCAACCCTCTGCCCGTACCGCAACTCCTCAGTAGTGATGGGTACGAGCGTCTCAGAGTTGAGCACAGTTATGATGTCTGGGACTGTTGCAAGTACTCTGCTCCCGACTCGGCAGACTAGATTTTCATTTTGGAAAGTGATCTTGCACGAATCCCTGCTGAACTGGTCGGATCCTTGCATCAAAACATCCCCCTTGTTGAAACCTCCTACCGTGTGCCTGTTTACATCTGTGATCTTTCCCTTGAACATGATGACCCCATTTACGAGCGTTGTGAGTGATTCCAACCTCTCCTCCCCCGCTCGAGCCTTGCTGAGCACCGCGCCTATTCTTTGAGAGAGGGAGATGGTCCCGCCTATGCAACACCTCTTTGCTGTCTTTCCGTCCATGCCAAATGTAGCAACACAAGACCTTGCGCCCATAAGGCTCGTAGTGGTCCTTGCGATCTTTTCAGCCCAAAAAGTGTCCACAGCTTCAACCATGACCCTGTTTCCTCTTTCATCCATCAAGGCTAGTGGACTTGCCACGAGCCCATTCAGGTGAAAAGAGGTCATCTGTGTCTCCGGGAATGCCCGCCCCATAGAGTCTGCATCTATCATTGGAATTCCGAGGGAGGCGGCCGCAACCATTGGCACCATGGAGTTAGACCCACCCACCTCCACTGCGCTAACTGCTGTAGCCTTGAGCCCCATTTTCTCGCAGAGAAACTCAACGACGAGCTTCGGAGCGTCCAGCTGACCAAATTTTTCAAGTCCCACGACGGGCGCGCCCATTTCTCCCAAGGGGACTATGAAGTCACTTTCCTGAAGTTCATCGAGAGACTTTAGCAGGACGTCTCCATACACGCAGATCGCATTCTTTAGCAGGAGAATCCCAGTTTCGACGTTGCCTCCGCCTCCTGCACCTAGCACCGAAGCTCCGAGTGCAATGTCATCTACATCATTTGTTGAGATTACTCTCAAAATCGAACTGGGCTCTTTTTTCCTTTAGCAAAGAAAAGTTCGCTGTCGGCGGAAATTTAAGTATTGGTTGATTTGAAGACTCTCACTTCAAACGAATCTCTTGGAACAAAAAGAACTTTAAGCGATTTCTCACTCTGGTTATAAACTCGCCGTAAGAGAGGAATAGTTTTTCTTTCATGATTCAATACAGGGTCGGGATAGATGTTGGCGGGACGCACACCGATTCTGTCATTCTGGACAGTGAGAACAAAGTTGTCCGTGTGGCGAAGGTCAACACTACAAGGGATGTCATCACAGGAGTATACAATGCTCTCCAATCCGTGCTAACGAAATCTTCCATGGATCCAAACAAAGTTATCGCCGTTATGTTTGGAACTACCCATTGCACAAACGCTATCGTCGAACGAAAGAGACTTGCGAAGGTAGGATTGTTACGCATTGGCAAGATCTCCACATCTGGAATACCTCCACTCTTTAATCTTCCAAAAGACTTGGTGGATTCCATAGCACCCATTGCAATCATGATCAATGGCGGACATGAGTACGATGGAAGGGAGATAATTCCACTCGATGAGGGTGAAGTTCACAGGTCTGCGCATGCATTCAAGAATGACAATGTCAGATCAATTGCGATATCTTCGGTCTTTTCACCCGTGAGTGATTCTCACGAGCAAAGAGCAGCCAGAATCATCTCGAGATACCTGCCCGGCGTGCCGATCTCTCTTTCCTCCGAGATTGGTAGCATCGGCCTCATAGCAAGAGAGAACGCGGCTCTGCTCAACGCCGCTCTCGTCGATGTGGCAGACTCCGCAATCGTCTCTTTTGAGCAGGCAGCGCATGAGGTTGGAATCACTCGGGCCAAACTCTTCCTCACGCAGAATGATGGAACACTGATGACGACAGACTATGCAAGAAAATATCCAGTCAGAACAATTGCTTGCGGACCTACGAACAGCATCCGCGGAGCGGCTTTCCTTACGGGAATTACTGACGGAATAATTGTAGACATCGGTGGGACGACAACACTCGTAGGAGTCCTTTCGAAAGGATTCCCAAGAGAATCTGGAGTGCCGGCTAACATCGGGGGAGTCTCGACCAATTTTCGCATGCCCGATATTCTTGCTGTGGGGTGCGGTGGAGGTACGGTGGTTCGGATTGCTGAGAACAGCGAGGTCAGGTTAGGTCCAGATAGCGTCGGATACGAGCTCACCGAGAAGGGAATGAGTTGGGGCGGGAGCTACTTAACCACGACTGACATCGCACTTGCAAACGGATACTTTACAATTGAGGACGATGGAAAGTGCGACCCTTCTCGACTGTCCTCTCTCGACAGGGAGCTTACAAAGAAAGTTTCAGAGAAGATAATTCAGATGGTCGAAGATGCCGTTGATAGAATGAAGACTACCGCAGCTCCGGTAGATGTCGTGCTCGTCGGCGGCGGTGGGATAATCATCCCCAAGTCGTACTATTCTTCGTTTGCTGGGGCGTCGCGAGTGATAAGGCCTGAACTTTTCCAATATGCGAACGCGATAGGCGCGGCAATAGCACAAGCAAGCGGTGAAGTGGATAGGATTTTTTCGTATGAGAACAGCACCCGCGAAAGAGTCGTTGATCAGGCAGTCGAGATGTGCAAGGCGGAAGCTACAAAGGCCGGAGCTGTCCCAGAAACAGTGAGAGTCGTGGAAGTGGAGCAGATCCCATTGGGTTACATTTCAGCAAAAGCGCTCAGAATTAGGGCGAAAGCAGTTGGAGACCTCGCTCTTACGTGATTATTGGCCCCTTAGTTTTTTCGTCTCCGCCCAGTCTATCTCGTCTTTGGAGGTAAGGCTAACCCCATATAGAGACTTGGCTGCCTCGATTGAAACATAACCGTCCAGAACATCTTCGAGGACCGCTTCTGGATCCCTTTCCATAGGATTGCCATAGCCGCCGCCGCCCGCCGTTTCAAGGGTGCACCACTCCCCCTTCCTCGCCGGAAATCTAAAAGTTCCTACCCTCTTTTCTTGAGCGGTGCCGCGAAAGATGTAGAGGCCGCTTGGGTCTGTGCCTTGTCCCCCTGCCAGGCCCCACGTTCGAGTCTTGCTCTTTTTCATTACGGAGAGGAGTTCGCCGTCGAAAACAAATCTAATGTCCCTGCGGAGGCCGAGTCCACCCCTAAACTTCCCTGCACCTCCAGAATCCTTCCGGAGCTCAAGGCGCTCAATGAGCATCCCGGTTCGCATCTCAAGCACCTCAATCGGAGTGTTTCTCCCGATCCCAACCGAATGGTGTTGCAAGGCATTCGCCCCGTCGTGGTTAGGTGCAGCCCCCCAACCCACAGGCTCGTTGTTACTAAGGGCATAGAACTTTCCTGTTTCAGGGTGAATCCCGAGCATCATGAATCCTGGCAGGTCTCCACCCGAAGAGGCAGAGATGTACTCGCTGAGGCCCTGCGCCACCGCCTTGTAAACGAGTTCGAGTGCCACAATTCCGGTCCAGAGAGTAAATGTTGGCGCGGGATATACCGCGTGGAAAAGCGAGCCGGGGGGCGCCTCTACCTTGAGAGGGCGATAGTTACCAGCATTTGAAGGCAGTTTAGGAGTGGTGAGTGATTTGAAGACAATCTTGCAGAGCGAGTGAGTCCCTCCAAACGGCATGTTCACCGGTCCCCTTGCTGCGCCCGCTGATCCAGCGAAGTCAACCTTAAACTCCCTTGCAGAAATGCTGACAGTCGCTTTCATTGGAATGAGTTCATCCGAGATGCCATCATCATCGAGAAAATCTTCCGCCGACCACGTGCCGTGTGGGAGCTTTGCAAGGGCATCAAGCGAGTATTTTTCACCCGACTCGTAGAGTCTCGAGATTGTCTCTCTTACCGCAGAAAGCCCGAATTTCTCTACGATTTGATGGATGCGCCTTTCTCCAGTGCGTATAGAGGACACTTGGGCATTCAAATCTCCCATTATTGCCTCTGGCATTCTCGAGTTGAAACGCATGATCTCCAGGATTTCCTTTACAGGCTCCCCTTTCCTGTACAATCTGGTTCCCGGGAAGACTATGCCCTCCTGATGGATGCTCGTTGAATCCAAGACGTATCCGGGGTCCTTGGCGCCAAGGTCCATCCAGTGTGCTCTAATTACTTCAAACCCAATCAGCTCACTTGATCTGTAGTTGCTGAAGATAGGAGCGAAGAGAGTTGCATCGTACGTATGAGCCGAATTCCAGTAGGGATAGTTCATGAAGTAAATATCGCCAGAGTCTAGATCTTCCTTGCCTACGTACTCTATGGCTTTCCTTACCGCATAATCGTTAGCCCCGATGAAAGATGGAACCCCTGGGGCCTCAACGACCAAGTCTAGGTTATCGTCGTATATCGATATCCCGAAATCAAGTACGTCGTAAATGACCGGGTTGAACGCCGTTCTAATCAGGGTCCTGCGCATTTCTTCCGCTGCAGAGGCTAGATGACTACGGATGATTTCGGATGTAATCCCCGAAGTCTTGGCGCCTGCTTTCTTCCTAGTCCTCATTTTTGATCTCCCTTCTTCCTAGGTCTTGACAACCAGGTTTCCAAATTGGTCGACCGATAGGCTCTGGCCCGTATGAAGGACTGTCCTTGCGACGCCTTCGTCGACAATCGCAGGACCTTCCACTGTGTCCCCTAGAAACAGCCCGGATCTCTCATATATTGCAAAGGTCTCTATTCGATTCGTGGTTAGGCAGTAAGCCTTGCTCTCTTTGGATGGAACTGCTCTGTGGCCGCGCCTTCTTCTTCCTGTCTCGACAAGTCTCGGAAGTCTCGGCTTTTCTAAACTGCCGATACCTCTCACTCTGAGGTTTACCAACTCTACCTGATCCTTCATCTTGTGTCCGAATCTTTTCAAATGAAGATTATCAAAAGATTCGCGAACGTCCTTCATCGAGTGAACCCTATCAGTTTGCACCTCTAGTGTGTGCTCTTGTCCAAAGTATCTGAGTTCAAGCCTTCGTTGTGTCGTGATTTTCCTGTAAGGAGCTTTTTGCTGGAGCAGTTCATCCCTCACCTTTGCTTCGAGAGGCGAGTAGAGCTCTAGCAGAGAGTCCAGAGACATGTCTTCGAGTAATGAAATATGAGTTTGAGAAACTTCATAGGTAATATCTGACATCAGCATCCCCCACGCGGAGAATGCTGCAGGAGCATTCGGAACAACCACCTCGGGTATGTTGAGCTCTTTAGCGAGCATTGATGCAAAGAGAGGACCAGCGCCCCCGAAAGAGAGCATCGAGAACTCGGCCGGGTCCCTCCCCTCCTCCACCGTGATCTGCCTTATTGCACCCATACTGTTTGTGATGGTTACATTCATTATTCCCGCAGCGGCATCATACAAACTTACGCCAAGTGGCTTTGCAATTTGGTCCTCAATTCCTCTTCTTGACAGCGCAGGCTTCAAGGGCATGTCACCACCGAGGAACCTCAAAGGATCAATGTATCCGAGTACCACTGATGCATCGGTGACGGTTGGACTATTACCCCCTTTTCCGTAGCACATCGGTCCTGGGTCTGCGCTCGCGCTCTCTGGGCCCACCTGGAGTAGACCATTCTTCACGGCGGCTATCGACCCGCCCCCTGCCCCGATTGATCTGATGTCGTACATCGTAAGGAGAAGCGGATAGTGTTCTACTTCTGTCTGGTGGACTACATTTGCAAGCCCATTCTCAACGACGCAAACGTCCAGACTCGTACCTCCAATGTCCATTGTGATTACCTTACGCCGCTTCTGGAGCTCTGCGATGTAAATCGCACCAACTACTCCGCCCGAAGGGCCGGACTGCACTGTAGAAATTGGCGACCGGGAGGCAGCGCTCGCTGTCATGACACCGCCGTCGGAGCGCATTATCAGAAGAGTACCATTGAAACCTCTCGAAGCTAGCATGCGCTCTAGTTTCTTGAGATATTTCTCAACTATGGGCTTCACGTAAGCATCGAGGACAGTGGTCGAGGTCCTCTCGTACTCCCTGTACTCGCTGACGACGTCAGATGATATCGAGACTGTGACGTCCGGGTAAAGCTGACTTATGATCTTGTCCGTTCTTTTCTCATGCGACGGATTCTTGTAAGAGTGAAGATAGGATACAGCGATGGACTCTACCTTTTCATTATCTATTAGGCGCTTTGAGACCTTTCTGACTGAATCTTCATCGAGGTCTCTGACAATTTCACCTTTTGAATTGATTCTTCCTGGAACCCCGGCGGTGTGCCTTCTCCTCACAAGGCTTGGAGGCTTTAGGTAGTTGTAATCGTATTCGCTTTCGGCGGGGACGTCTCCTCTTCCAATTTCGAATATGTCCGAGAGGCCTTCATTCGAGATTATACCGGTCCTGGCTCCCTTCTTCTGAATTATGGCGTTTACTCCGAGCGTAGTCCCATGGAGGATGAGATAAGTTTGCTTAAGAGGAGTGCCGAGCTTTTCTATGGCGTCCATGAAGCCGATCGAAGGATCCGAGGGAGTTGTGGGAGACTTTGCCAGGCGAAAAGCTCCCGTCTGCTCGTTGAACTCAACAGCGTCAACAAAGGTGCCTCCAGTGTCTATTCCTATCCTGTACCTTGCTCCCTTATTCGAACTCATTCCTTATTACCTCTCCGCCTTTCATTACGAACATTATTTTCTCCAAAGCCTTAATGTCAGAGATTGGATTGGAAGGGACGGCTATAAGATCCGCAAGATAGTTTTCCTTGACCTGCCCTAATTTATCCCGGACGCCACAAAGTTCAGCGGCATTAACTGTCGCTGCGCGCAGAGCTCCGATTGCAGAAAGGCCGGAATCCACCAGAAACTCCAACTCCCTCACGGTCGCGTTTACTCCTCTGTTCAAATCTCCAGCCGGCATGTCTGTGCCGTTCAATATCTTCACGCCCTCGGAAATCGCATTCTTTATACTCTGAAGGTGCGTTTCTCCGGCTGACACGGCCTTTTCAATAGTCCACTGCTCGAAGCCGTGCTCTCGCATCCATTCTGGTGAGCGAGTGACGCTAAGTGTAGGGTCGAGGTACCCCCCTGACTCCTTTATTGCCCGGGCCGCTTCTCGGCTCAGAACATACCCATGCTCAAAGCACTTTACTCCAGCTTCGACCGCGACCATGATTGGTGCCGAACCACCCGCGTGTGCGCATACGTACTTCCCTCTTGATCTTGCTACTGAGGCGACCGCTTCCATTTCGCTCCTCGTCATCTGCGAATCCTCGAATTCTTCCTCCCTCTTGGCAATCCCACCGGTGATGAATATCTTCAAATGATCTGCCCCGAGAGAAAGTTCATGCCTTGCAGCCTTGCGGAATTCTTCGGCTCCGCTCAGTTCATGCTGTCCAAAGTCCGAGCCGTGACCACCTACCGCGCTGAGGCCCTTTCCCGCAACAAACAGGCGAGGGCCACGCACCCATCCGTCGTTTATCATCTTGCGCAGGTAGATGTCCGCCCTGTTTTGCTCTCCAACAGTTCTCAATGTAGTAACACCGGCTTCGAGGGCATCACTTGCTCTCCTGAAGCAACGGAGCGCGGTTATAGCAGAGGACTCGGACAAATCGGTGTTCTTGAATGGGAAAACAAGCGAGAGGTTGTTGTGCATGTTGAAGAGACCAGGAAGAACGAAACTACCTTCAAGATCGAGCCTCGCCCCGCCTGAATCATGCACTTTTGCAATTCCACTGATTCTGCCCTCTTCTACCGAGATCTCGACATTCTCTTCAACCGTGGAATTTGCAACATCAACGGCATGACAATTCTCGAGAATCAGATTGGAGGGCAATTTCAGAAGGGATTCATCTCTTCTTTTTTGGCTGCAGGGTCGACTAACGCTAAATGCATTTCCAGAGAAATTCCGAGCCTTCAAAACAAGTAAGACGAAGCATTTCCTTTTTCTACATGTGCAGGCTTCTTCTGTGAAGAGTATAGATTATGGAAACATACCAAGCCCTTGCTAAGAGGAGGGCTTGCAGGGAGTACACCAAAGATCCAGTCAATCGGGAGATCTTGGAGAAGCTGATTTACGCGGGCGGGAGAGCTCCGACGGCGTGCAACATGCCGTACAGACACTTCATCGTCGTCGACGACCCGCGCGTAATCACATCGATCAGGCAACTCTCACCTTCCCTCTTGGCAGACCCGCCGATACTCATCATCATCGTTGTCGATCTCAAGGTAGCCATAGAGGATACGGGACCCTTGGCGGAGTTCAGTTCATACATCGACAGTGGAGCTGCTGGGGAGAATATCGTACTCGCTGCCACGGATCTTGGTTTGGGTTCCCAGTTCACAATGATTCCCGTCATGGCGGGCATTCGAGAAATTCTCGATCTTCCCAACAACTACAGGGTCGACCTGATAATCCCGATCGGGTACCCTAAGAAAAGTGCGAACGGTTCGGTTAAAACACAGGGTAGTGCGAATTCTGCCTTTCACAATCGTTTCGGTGAAAAGTTTTGAGCGTAGAGAAAAAGAATAACGCCAACTATATTTTTGACTATGCCACCTTTCTTGCCAATAGTGCAAGAGGATCGATAGAAGAAGGAGTGTTCAGCGCCAGTCTTCGCTTGGTCGATGCGCTCAGTAGACTCCCGGAAATAGTACCAAAAGAAGCAACAGAGAATGATCCTTTCTTGAAGGAGATAGCTCAATTCGCAGACAAGGGGAAGACAACTAGTTTTCTCGAATCAAGAGAGAGCTACATCAGGTTTCTTGATGAATTATTGAGGCGATTTGCCAAGGAAATAAAGAAGAGGAACGGGCTTATGGGTTGAAAGCCTTGGCAAGAAGATGATATACGCGCCCGCTGACCAGCAAAGTAGAAATAGAAAGTTTTCTTTAAGGCGTTCAATAATAAATGGCTGAAGAGAGGGATTCTCTGACCCGCTACGTGATCTTGCGACTTCTTCTGCTTATTCCGACGTTCCTCGGCGTGTCGATCATTTCCTTCATCATTATTAAACTGACACCTGGCAACCCACTCCTTAGCGTCATCGGTTTTGGGGGTCCCGGCGGGTCTGCCCAAGCAGCGAAGCTTAGTCAAGAACTCGGATTAGGGCAACCTCTCTACGTCCAGTATTTTCTCTTCTTATTGAGGATACTGCAAGGGAACCTGGGAAACAGCATTCAGCAGCAGGTGCCCGTTGTCTATCTGTTCGAACAGGCGCTCCCAAACACATTCTTCTTGATCTCGGTTGCAATGGTTTTCGCACTGGCCATCGGAATACCCGTGGGTTTACTAGCGGGAGTGCGCCGGAACAGCATAACCGATCAGGCTGCTAGAGTAGGCTCGATCCTCGCTGCTTCGCTTCCGGATTACTGGCTTGGCCTTATGTTCCTGATCAATTTTGCATTCTATCTCCGATTGTTCCCAATTGGTGGGAATACCGGCCCCACAGCGGTAGTGTTACCAGCTCTCACTCTCGGAATCGGGCTTGCGGGACTCATTGTTCGTCTGATGCGCTCCTCGATGCTCGATGAGATTCATCAAAACTACATAAGGACGGCGAAATCCAAAGGGCTCAAGGAAAGATCGATAATCTTCAGACACGCACTCCGAAACGCCATCCTTCCGGTGATAACTGTAACTGCGCTGCAGCTGGGATATCTCCTTGCAGGTGATTTCTTTGTCGAGTATATCTTCGCGTGGCCCGGCATAGGGAGGCTCGTAGTCTCCGCAATTTTGGTCAAGGACTACCCAATAGTACAGGCTTTCCTTCTCTTGGCCGCAACTTTTTACGTCTTGCTCAACCTGCTCGTTGATATTCTGTATACAGTCGTTGATCCGAGAATCAGACTCGTGAGGTGAACAGCTCCAACAATGTCGCTGCCTGTCAAGAATCCCCAGGCCCTGTCTGAGACAACGGAAGAGGAGATAGAAGGACGGGTCTCTAAAGAAGAGAAAGAACCAAGTCAATCAGTTACGCGACTTGTACTTAGGGCCCTGCGCAAAGATAAGATTGCGCTGCTCGGTCTCGCGGTAATACTCCTCATCACCTTCGTTGCCATCTTCGCGAATTATATCGCGCCTTATAATCCGAATGCTCAGCAGCTCACAGGATATCTGAAGGGGCCGTCGAGTGCTCACCCTCTCGGACAGGACGAGCTCGGTCGTGACATACTGAGCAGGATCATCTACGGCGCTCGTGTATCATTGTTAGTTGGCGGTGCAGTGGTCGGCGTATCCGTTGTCATCGGAGTCTTGCTCGGGTCTGTCGCTGGATACTACGGCGAGAAAACAGACCTAGTGATAATGCGCTTTGTAGATGTTTTCCTCTCTTTCCCAGGCATCATACTCGCGGTTGGCGCAGTCGCGATTGTCGGACCCGGCCTTGATAATGTCATCATAGCGCTAATCATAATCAACTGGCCCGGCTACACTAGGGTCATGAGGGGAGAGGTCCTCAAGATAAAGCAAAATCCATATGTCCTAGCTTCAAGGGGAATGGGAGCTTCTAATTTCTGGGTATTGAGAAAGCACATCATCCCAGGTGCCATTTCGCCCGTCATCGTTCTTGCAACAATTGGATTCGGTTGGGCCGTACTTGCAGAGGCGGGTTTGAGTTTCTTGGGTCTGGGGGTGCAACCACCAGCCCCGAGCTGGGGTGGCATGGTATCGGAGGGTGTCTCGTACATTCTTGAAGCTCCTTACATTGCGCTCTTTGCCGGGCTTGCAATCGCGATCACGGTACTATGTTTCAACATTTTGGGAGACGGACTACGCGACGCGCTTGACCCGTCGTTGAGAATCTAGGGCTCCTATTAGCAGCAGGTGCAATCGTAGAGTATCTTGTTTCTCAGCCAAGGCAGAGATGAAGAGGGGTCACTTCTCGAAGTTAGTAATCTCAAGACGTATCTTTACACTTCATCTGGCGTAATCAGGGCAGTTGATGATGTAAGCTTCCACATCCAGAGGAGGGAGATTTTTGGAATCGTCGGAGAGTCAGGAAGCGGCAAGACAATGACCGCCCTTTCCATCATGCGGCTTCTGCCCAGTCCCCCTGCAAAGATAGTCTCTGGAAATGTCAGATTGGATGGCGCAGACCTCGTCACCCTTACTGAAGATAAAATGCGGGAGATTAGGGGGAACAAGGTCTCGATGATATTCCAAGACCCTCTCACTTCGCTCAACCCACTGATGAAAGTAGGGACGCAGATAGCTGAGGTCTCAAGAGTACACGGCAAGGCAACAAAAGGTGAAGCTGAGAGGCACGCAGTCGAACTGTTGGAGATGGTTGGCATTCCTGAGGCCAAGACGCGAGCTTCTTCATACCCTTTCGAACTCAGCGGAGGGATGAGACAGAGAGTAATGATTGCTATCGCGCTTGCAGCGAATCCGGAATTGATCATTGCAGACGAACCTACGACTAATCTAGATGCGACTATCCAAGCCCAGATACTTTCCCTGCTGAAAGACATACGCGCAACCCAAGGGGCCTCTGTATTGGTGATTACCCATAACTTGGGAATTGTCGCTTGGATCTGCGACAGAGTTGCAGTAATGTACGCGGGCAAAATTGTAGAGTTGGGGCCAACCAGGCTGGTTCTTCGAAACCCGCTACACCCGTATACGAAAGCACTCCTGAAATCTGTCCCGCGTGTTGACACCGAAAGAGGGAAGCTCGAAACGATACCCGGTGAGGTCCCGAAACTGATCTACTCTAATCCATCGTGTGGTTTTAGTCCGAGGTGCGAATACGCCAAATCAATATGCAAATCAAAGGACCCCTACATGATTGAAGCAGAACCGAGGCACTGGGTCAGCTGCTTCATCTACTCTGAAGAATGGGGACTCTGAGGTGGCGAGAGAAAAAAATGTCTCGCGATCTTGTACTTGAGGTAAAAGGACTGACCAAGAAATTCCCCGTGAAAAAGGGGCTCGTATTCAAGAAAACTGTCGGTCAGGTGCACGCAGTAACAGATGTGTCCTTTAGCGTTGCAAGAAACGAAACGGTGAGCCTCGTCGGTGAGAGCGGATCGGGGAAGACTACTATAGCCAAGATGGTCTCTGGTCTTCTAAGCCCGACTTCGGGCGATGTTCTGTTTGAAGGAAAGGAGATGTGGAAACTAAAGAGAGAGGAACTCAGGGAAGTACGCAAGAAGATAGGGATCGTCTTTCAGGATCCGTTTGCTTCACTTAATCCAAGAATGAAGATTCACGAGATTATCGCCGAGCCGCTGGCGATTCATCACTGGAAGACAAAAAAGGAACGTAAGGAGAGAGCTAGAGAGCTCTTGGTCAAGGTTGGTCTCTCGAGGAGCGATACGGGCAAGTACCCTCATCAGTTCAGCGGCGGACAGCTTCAAAGAATCGCAATTGCAAGAGCGCTCGCACTGGATCCTCTGTTGATTGTGGCTGACGAGCCAGTATCCGCCCTGGATGTTTCGGTGCAGGCAAAGATAATGAATCTGATGTACGATTTGCAAAAGAGTCTTGGAATATCCTGCCTAATGATTTCGCACGACCTAGGTGTCGTGAGGCACATCAGTAACAGAGTTCTCATTCTATATCTTGGACACCTGATGGAAGAAGCTCCGACCGAAGAGCTCTACTCGAGGATCCTGCACCCATACTCGCAGGCTCTCTTTTCCTCGGTTCTGACTCCCGACGTGGATAGCATGAAGATGAATCCGCCAAAACTTCTCTCGGGCGAAATACCATCTCCCGTCAATTTACCCACTGGTTGCAAGTTCAACACTCGATGCCCTTACGTGCAGGAGAATTGCAAACGGAATGAGCCCGCGGCGTTCACCGCTACAGGGGAACATCTGGTTTCGTGTTTTTACTGGAAGGAAATCGAAGAAGGTCAACTGGACGTAACAAGAAAGGCCCAGGCCGAGGTGAGGCCATAGTTCTACGAAGATATTGGACTCGCATACGCACATGGGTAACGATCTAGTTTTGGCGGGCGCGAACTTTGCAGAGCGCGACGTCATATCCATGCTTGACTCAAATGGAATAGATGCGGCAGTCTGCTTTCCTCTTCCTAGGCCTCCCGATCAAACGAAGGCCCATGATGCAATAGCAGCTGCTGCAGAGAGGAATAAAGGGCGAATATTTGGCATCGCTTCCGTAAATCCAGTGTACTTCAAGGACCTCGCCGCAACTGAGATACCCCGGTGCATTGAAGAGCTGCACTTTGTCGGCATCAAGATGCACTACGACGACTGGTCATTTGGTCCGCTCACGTCGCCAGGTCAATACCTTGCAAAGTTAGCGGAAGATCTAGGGGTGCCGCTTGTAATTCATTGTGGAATCCACCAGCTTCACGCGAATACACCACGGTTCGTGGGAACACTCGCCAAAGCGCATCCTAACACAAATATTGTCATCGCACATTTCGGCGGAGCGACGGGCGGGAGTGCTTATGATGCGATGCTCACTGCGAGTGAAAACCCTAACGTTTTCGTCGAGACGTCCTTCTCTTCGGTGTGCTATCTCATGATGGCAGCCGAAAAAGTTGGAGCTGATAAGCTAATGTACGGGAGCGACCTTCCATTGAACGTCCCGGTAGAACTTGCGAAAATCCGTTCCCTTAATCTGAAACCCTCAGATGAACGTAAGATCCTCTCAGGTACCGCTTGCAAGGTATTCGGAATTAATCAATAGAGGAAATCTGACTAGCGAAGCTTGCTGAAAGCTTGCCCGGGCAATGTTTCCAACTCCCTGTTGGCGATACCCCCTTCTCCTTGATCGAGGCTCGACCAATGCTCGTGGACTATTCTCCATTTTTCATTATTTCGTATAAGTACGACGCTTCCCCGGACGGGAATAACAGCACGATTGCGATATTTCCCTTCGATTTTCCTCTCAATCATAAGGGTGGCGACGGCCGTGTTGTCATAGAATTGAATTCGGATGTCTTTGATGTTTGAGGTATGGGGCCCTTCTCTGAAAAACCAATGCCTCTTCATTTCTATTGCTTCGCGGTTGTCGTATCTCGCGAAAGGCGGAAAACTGCTAAAGTACGAAAACCCCATGTCGAAGGCGCACATCCGGATGAATTTTTCAAAATCCCCGATATGCGGAAACCTGAATTCTGCCTTCAGTGCCTTCTCAATGCGCGAAAGCTCTTCCTCTTTGCTCTCCAATAAGTATTGAGCAGTTGATCTCCTCTTAACTATCTGCTCTTCGCGTGATTCATCGGAATTTTCCGAAAACCATCCGTGAAGATCGCGAACCATTCTTTGAAGATCTCTCACCGACATCTTCTGAATTACGGCAAGTTTCAATGCGCTGACCCTCTCCTTTTGAGAAGGAATACGCAGCAAGATACGGGCGTGGTGTTCTGAGATTCGGTGCAGATAATAGTACATGTCTTTTTCGATCTCTAGATCATCGACCAATTGGAGCATTCGCAGATAGTTGTTGACGTGCGCCTCAGAGTAGCCAATCATGCTGGCTATTTCTGCGTTGGTCCTGTTGAATTGGATCTTGAACCGTTGAAAGCACTTGGCTTTCTCATAATCTGAGAGGTCGTCTCTCGCAAGGTTCTCCGACATCGAGCATCGAAGCATCTCTTCATCCGAAAAAGTTCTGATTTCCGCCCTAATGGAATCCCATCCTAAAAGGCGAGCTGCCTTGACACGTCGGTGCCCAAAGACGAGCTCATACCTCTTGTTTCCCGATTTTTTTCTGACCATGATTGGCGAGAGGATTCCGGATTGTGACATCGATGTAGAGAGCCGCGTTATCTCGTCCGAGTCATATTGTAGTCTCGGATTGAAGGGATTCTCATCAATCAGAGATAGAGGAATATTCCTGACCGCCATGTCTTATCTTGGGCACTACAGATTTCGAGCCTTCGTAGTTATGCGTAGTGGCTATTATGTGGGGTGAAGAGGAGAGATTCTGGGTAAACATACAACTTTTTGCGTAGAAGATTCGCCATGCTCTGGCAATGCTTTACAACATGGCAAAGGCTCTTTAGCAAAAAGAGTATGAAATCCCAGTTCGTCTCGAACTGCACCTACCAAATTTAGGAACCACTTTCGGTCGGTGTTACTTGCAAAAGGCGAATCCTATGAACAGAGAGGTTTACTTAGAGCAATGCGCGGAGAAACCCTCCGTACACTTCAAAGTATTTTTCGGGTTCCTCGAGCCTCGCTGTGTGCGAGCTCTTCTCGAAGATGACGAACTTGGAGTCCTTGATTCCCTGGTGCAGAACCTCGCCGTTCCTCGGGGTGACCTCGTCGTACCTCCCATTGGTGATCAGCGTGGGCACCGTGATGCGGTTGAGCAGACCGGTCACGTCCCAATACCTCAGGGTCCCCACCGCAAAGAATTCGTTTGGTCCCCACATGAGCTTGTAAACCAACCCTGGCCCGCCCCTTCGCTTGTCCTCGACCATCGAATGAATCATAGGAGGCCATGGGTCGAGTCGGCAGAGGTGCCTTTTGTACACCTCGTCCAATGCCCTAAGATACTCATCGTTGAGGTAATCTCCTTCGGCCTCGTACTTGTTAAGAGTGTCCCGAAGCGAACCCGGCAGTTCTGATCTCAGCCTCCACATCTCTTCGACGCAAAGCGGAGTGCTCGAGCTGCCGCTCGAAACTAGTAGGCTCTCAAGATTGGAAGAGTACTTTGTCGCGTATGCAACGCCGAGGAAACCGCCCCAACTGTGACCGTAGAGGTGTACCTTCCCCAAATCCAAGCCACTCCTTACTCCGTCCACTTCCTCGACGTACCTTTCTACCGTATAGAGAACTTGATTATGCGGTTGGTCGGATTTGCCGCAGCCGAGCTGGTCGTAAAACACCACTCTGAAGCCGTCGCTGGTTAGCCTTGCCATCGGGACCCCGGAATCGTGAGTCCCTCCTGGGCCGCCGTGAAGACAGAGTATAGTCCCCTTCTTTGGCTCTCCGAAACTCTTGAAGAAAATCCAGTGACCTTGGGCCTTGACGTAGCCCTCCGAGTATCCGTCAAGTTTCACTACAGTGTATACTTCGCTCGTCATTGCTGGTTACTCGGAGCGAAAGCATGGGCTAGCTTTTCTGTCTATTGCTCTTGACCGAACTCGAGTCTTCCCATCCTGTTAGATGGAAAGATGGGAAGAGCGTGGGATTAGCAAATCTAATGATCGAAGCAAACGAAAAAAAATGCGGGAGAAAAAGGAAGGGGAAGGGTGCCGGGCGCTCTCTTTCAAGGCGCCCGCTTACAACCCCACTGCGCTACTTCGAGAGCAGTCTCCAGGAGAGCACTATTCCCATCGAAGCCAGAACCACTGCGAAACCTATGAGTACAGCAAAGTCAACGCCCAAGCTGCTCATACCTGTCGCGCCGAGCAAGAGCTGCCTTGTCGCATCGTTGGCGTAGCTGACTGGGTTTAGCTTGACGACGGTCTGAAGCCAAGCTGGCATCAGTTTCACTGGCAGTATGGCGTTGCTCGCGAAGAGCAAAGGCAGGTTCAGCAGGTTGATTATCGCCATCTGAGTCTGCCAGTCGCTCGACCTCAAGGCAAGCATGACGAACAGCGAAGATAGCCCGAACGACATCAGAAAGAGTATCGTGAATGCGCCCGCCACTCCTACGACGCTCAGAGCCGAGGTATCCATTCCAAGCAGTATCGCAATTACGAGAACTATGGCCGCCTGAACGAGAGATCTGATCACGCTCTGCATCACCTTGCTCGTGACGATGGCTCCGCGGCCGACCGGCGTGCTGAGTGCCTTGTTGAGGAACCCGAACCTCCGATCAAACACAACGGACATACCGCTGAATGCGGCTGTGAAAAGAATGATGAAAGCGAGCATCCCGACCGAAAGGAACGAGAAGTAGTCGCTGGTTCCGAAAGTGCTCTGCATGATCTGGCTTTGGATTGAGGATGGGATCCCGGACTGGGATATGAAGGAACCAAAGTTCATCGCTTTTCCGAACAGCGCAAGCCACACGACCGGCTGTATCAGGGAGATGAAAAGCTGAATCGGATTCTTGTACCACTTTTTCAGGTCCCTGTTTGTCAGAGCCCACAATCCGTGTAGCGGGCTCTTGTTCAACTTTGGCGCGCGCCCGAGAGTCTTCTTCTCCTCTTCTCTCCTCGCCTCCTCCTCTCTCAGCTTCGACTCGGTTAGAGCAGTGGGCGCCATTTCAGACTGTTCCGTAGCCGTTGACCTAATTTCTATTTTGTCTGCCAATTTTGTATTTACTTACACCTCAACTCTTTTCTTTCAATGACTAATTCTCTTGCAGTCCCACTACCTCGACCTCGCCCTGCTCATAGTCAGGCGCTGGCTGAATGAGGACCACCTGTCTCCCTCTTCTTCCCGCAGGCTCTTTCCCGTAAATTCGAGGTAGGCTTCGTCAAGCGTTGGCTTTGTGAGAGATATCTTTGTCACGTGCATCCCCTTCGAGCGTACGAGGTCCATGATCTGGGGAGAGGCTTCCTCGCCCATCTCCGCCTTTATCCTGTACTCTGCGTCGGTCTTCTTCACATCCTTCACGCGTTTGATCTTTGCTATCTCGCTTGAAATGTCGGGCTCTTTCTCCTTTACGCCCACGACGATGACGTCTCCGCCAATGCTGGCCTTCAACTCCTCCGGCGTTCCCATTTGTACGATGTGACCGTGATCTATGATTGCTATGCGGTCGCAGAGGGAGTCTGCCTCCTCGAGATAATGTGTCGTCAGAAACAATGTCATGTGGTACTCTTCCTTGAGCATCTTGATGTACTTCCACACGGCCGCGCGCGTCTGGACATCGAGGCCGAGCGTGGGCTCGTCCAGAAAGAGAAGCTTCGGATAGTTGATGAGGCCGCATGCGAGTTCGAGCCTGCGTCTCATGCCACCGGAATATGTGCTGACTTTTCTGTCCGCAGCATCCTGCAGTTCGACAAGCCTCAAGAGCTCATCGGCGTGGCCGCTTGAATTGCTTCTCGGGAGGCCATACAAGTCCGCGCAAAGCAGTATGTTCTCTCGCCCCGTCAGATCTTCGTCGGCCGTGTATTCCTGCGGGACGACGCCGACTTCTCTACGCACCTCGTTTGGGTGCTTGTGAATGTCATACCCGGCAATCTCAGCCTTTCCGGAGGTCGGCCGTGTTAGCGTCGTCAGCATGTTGATCGTCGTACTCTTTCCTGCGCCGTTGGGGCCGAGAAAGCCGAAGATCTCGCCCTCCTTGACGTAAAAAGAAACTCCATCGACCGCCTTCAACTTGCCGTTGTAGACCTTTGTAAGGCTCTCCACTTTGATGATCTTTGGTCTTCCTTGATCCGTTTCAACCAATGATTGTTGCGTTATACTCAATTTTCTTTTCTCTCTCCATTACACTTTCTGTAGTTTTCCCGTATCTGTTTGATCTTAATCCGGCCAGGTTCTACCGCCGCTTCATGTGTGAACTGGCAGCGGTCACCTTTGCCACTGGGAGATTAATCCCATCGTCCATGGATTCGGCTCCCTTGATTTTCTGCGTTGGAATCTCTCGTTTCTTTTGCTCCTGTTGTTGCTGTTGTTCCAGTTTCCCGAGCAGCGCAGAACACCACTCCATCTGCCTTTCCAGGTTTAGGGCATACTCCTTGAGCAGGAAGCGTGTTTCCGACGGAGAAATGCTCCCCAACTTTGACTCCAGTGTCTCCCGAGCAACCTCGAACTGGATCCTCGTCCCATCGATGAAGAGGGATCCGATGTCCTTCGGGTCGACCATTTCGACAAATATCCTTCGCATCGAGCTCCATTTCTTTGCCGCGTCTGCAAACATCTGCTTTGCTTCCTGCAGATGCTTTACTCCCGTCTCCGTGATGTGGTAGACTCGCTGAGATGTCTCGGTACCTCTCCCAGGATCTGCCTTTATCAATCCGTCCGAGAGAAGTTTCTTGAGCATCGGGTACACCGAACCTGGTCCAGGCCTCCAGCCTCCCTCGGTCTTGCTCTCGATATCCTGCAGGATTTCGTATCCGTGGGCTGGCTTTGAAGAAATCCTGTGGAGAATATAGTAAAGGAGCAGACCACGCGGCGCGCCCTGAGGGCGAGTCGGCGAAGAGCTTTGTCCCTCTCCCGAGCAACGCTGCGCTCGGTTGCGGCTGGTTGGAAGCCTCATTAGAAGAGTTAATCAGATATTGCAACATATATGGTTTCCTATATCGTATTAGATATATCTAACGTTCATCGCAAAAAGATGAAGAATCAACCCCGTATTCCCCTGTGAATCTGTGGAAGTTTCAGACGGCAGCGAAAAGAGCTAAAAGGCAGAGAATATCGAGTTAAAGTTGCGAAAGGGTTTCTCGATGGAATACAGATTCCGTACTAGAAAAGCCACTCTCTTGGATTATTCCTCGATTGCAAATCTTTCCCGACGAGCAGTAGGCCCGAATGATTACGTTCTTGGGATCCTAAAGCAGACCATCAAGGCCGGCGGTTTGTTCATTGCTCTCGACGGACAGAGAGTGATTGGAATGGCAAACTACCAAGAGCTCGCCGATAGAAGTGGATGGTTGAGTATGGCCAGAACCGACCCTGACTATCGAGGAAAGCGGGTTGCCGGTCTGCTTCAGGAAGCCATTGCTCGCTACGGCCGCTCGAGAGGAGTGGAGGTCCTCAGGATGTTGATCAATTCAAGCAACACCCCTTCAATAAATTCGGCGAGGCGCGGAGGTTTCAAACCCGCAACCGAGGTTGCACACGTTACGTGTTCGCTTCGTCGAGGTTCAAGGGATAGAAGAGACGAGATCAACTTTCAGAGCAGGCCGTGCGTCCAGCTAAGTGAACTTTCCAAGAGTGAGGATACAAAGATCGCAAAGTCGGGCTATCTCAGGAAGATGAATGGATTCTTTGGTCGAGGCTGGCATGTTGAAAAGTGGGCGCAAAAATCTGTTGTTGAAATGATTATCTCAGGCGGAGAAGCGTACAGATCTCAGGGTTCAATATTCATCTTAGGGAGTCCGCCCGAAGAAGTCGAAAATCTCCACGGCGAGTTCGCCGTACTCACGGGCACCTTTGGCGACTCGGTTAAAGCGGTAAAGCAAGTCGCCACCTCCTCGCTGCGTCTACGCTCGATTGGGACTTTTCTCCCCTTCGATCCCTACCTGATTAGGGTCGCCAAAACAGAACATGGTTTCCATGTGGATCCGTGGGCTGACCATGGTTTCATCTTTGAGAAGTGGATCAGCCGCTGATTGTGCGACTTACCAGTTAGACATAGCAGCACAAGTTCGTCGATTTTGCTCCGGAGTTTTTTCCAGCCTCTTCTAGTTTACTATGATGTTGTATTTGATCACGTTAAGGAGTGCAGCGCCTTTCTTCTGCGTCGTCCCAACTCCCATTTGCTGGGCAGAAAATTCAATAGCGTAGGACCCCCTCTTCATTGCCTCGAAGGTGAACTGCTCCACCTGGCTCTCCGGAGTTGGTTGGACGATCCTCCTTCCAATTAAGTTAAAGACGCTCGGATCATAGACCGCCTTCCACTCGCTGCCGGCCTGGACTGGCCGCTCAAGGACGAAAAGCATTCCCTGCTGGACGGTGACGACGCTACCGTCCGCCCCAATGCTGGACTCCCGTCCCCTCACCTCGTGAAGGCTTTCCTGCATCTGCACAACCTTGATGATGTCGCTCCTCGTAATTATTCCGACTAACCTGCCCGAATTGTCAAGCACAAAAATCCTTCCTATCCTATTCTGGTTCATGAGGGTAAACGCCCGATCTGAGAGTTCGTCCGAGTGCATCGTCACGAGCTTTTCTCTTGGAACCATGATATCAGCAACCCTGGTCGTCGGCCACTGTTCGCGCTTTACCTTCCTCAAGTCCTCATTTGTCACGCAGCCCACGAGCTCCTGCCCTGACAGGACTGGAAAGCCGTTGTGCTTTGTCCTAAAGATTTCCTGAGAGAGCTCCTCTAGGCTGATGTCTGGCGAGACCGAGTCAATGGTACGCGTCATCACTTGATTTGCCTTCATCATTTGAAGATCCTTCTGTATCACCGTCGCCGTCATCGCGCCCCTAGCCGCGCTCGAGATGTACCACCCAATCAAAACAAGCCATATCCCCGTGATCGGGTCGGCGAAGAAGACGAAGAAGATTCCACCAAAGATCATGATGTACGCGATTGCATTCCCCACTCTCGAGGCCGTGCGAGTCGATTTCAGGAGGTCCTTGTTTCTGTACCACAGGAGCGAGCGCAGTATCCTGCCGCCATCCATCGGGAAGGCGGGGATCAGATTGAAAGCCGCTACGATTTCATTGACAAGTGCGGTGTACTCAACGGGAGCGCGGACGAGTGGCGTGAGATGCAAAATCACAGAGAGGTACCATGCGCCGTAGGCTAGTGCCGCAATTAAGATGGAAGTGATCGGCCCTGCAGCTGAAACCTTGAGCTCAACGGAAGGGTTGCTTGCCTCCTCCTCTATCTCAGACACGCCTCCGAAGATGAAGAGCGATATCTGCTTGATTTTTAGTCCATTCCTCTTTGCAAGGATCGAGTGAGCAAGCTCGTGCACAAGTACTGATCCGAAGAGCAGGACGGATGAGAGGACGCCTATGGCAACATAATCTGGCCATCCGAGACCAGGATAGGTCGATGGCATAAGCCCAAACCCGACCGTGTATGCGATCAGGATGAAAATTATGAACCAAGAATAGTCGAGGAGTATGGGTATGCCATAGATCTTGCCGACTGTGATTGGCATCGTTTTCACTCTGTTTGGGTTCGCTAGTCAGACAGGCTTACGTCGTTATGGTGTACATACGCATCTGATTCCTAATAAACAATGCATGCGTTTCCTCTTCAACTCTCATGAGGAGATATGGAATCAAAGAGAGGAGAATGTCGAGGCGAACAATGTGCTCGCTACGGGGCGAGCTTGTATCCGATTTTTCTCAGGAAAGATCGTCTTTCGGCAACGTCCTTCTCTGACTCAATGCCATTGGGAGATCCGCCGTCCACGACTCCGATTATCCCTCTGCCCTGATCCGTCTGGGCCACGATGAGCTCGACCGGGTTTGCCGACGCGCAGTATATGTTGCACACTTCGGGGATAGTCTTTATGGCATTCAACACGTTGATCGGATAAGAACCGCTGATGTAAATTATGAAAGAGTGACCCGCTCCTACTGAGTAGGCGTTCTTCGATGCGAGCTTGCGTAGCTCCTCGTCTGTCCCCTCGTGCCTTACCAATCGCGGGCCGGAGGACTCGCAGAACGCAAAACCAAATTTGATTCCTGGCACAGAGTTAACTAGAGCCTCGTAGATATCTTCCGCAGTCTTGATGAAATGAGCCTGTCCGACGATGACGTTGACACCGTCAGGCACGTCTATCTTATGAGATCGTATTTCCACTTCTTTGCCATCCCGACCGAGTAAGAGAAGTGCCCATATTTCGTTTAAATCTGTTATTGTAACTTCGAGACGCGAATCGACTTGAACAAGTCGGTGTCTGGGAGAGAAAAGAAACACAACTCCAGACTTGACCGCATGATGCCAGCTAGAGCAATATGCCCACCGCATCCCGGGAATAGAAGTAACACAGTCACATTTACATCTGGTAGCGCATAGAAGACAGAGACATCATCACGTTAAGCGAATCCTCAAAGAGCTTGGTCTGCGTAACCCTGCCAACGACCTTGCCTCCATCGACTATGAAGATTCTCCGTATCGCCTTGTCCACCATCAGCTGCATGATTTCGCCGATGTGAGAATCGGGGCCCGCAGTGATGATCGGAGAGCTCATGATCTGAGCTACATTTACTGAATCCACATCGAGTCCCTTGGCAAGGCAGCGTCTCAAGATATCGCGGTCAGTGACCACGCCTACTGGAAGGCCGCGCTCTTCCACAATCACCGACCACACATTCTTTTCGGTCATCTTCCTTATGGTGGCGGATACGCTGGTCGAAGCATCCAGCGTCAAGATATTCGTGTCCATCAAGTCTCTTGCTTTCAGTGAAACGGGCATACTATGATGCTACTTCTCCCACTGTTTGATTGTATAGGCTAAACAGATAGATAAGAAGTTGGATCGCTCTTTCTTTTCTGTCTTTCATGATGGCCACCTCATCGTGACCAGGAGTACAATTTACCAGCAGGAAGATTTTGCCGTGGATGCAGCGGGTTAAGAAAGACATCGCCACCCCACGCCGCATCAACCTCGAAATCGTCAAGCAGTAGAAATCACAATTTCCTTCTCACTCCATTATACATCCTTGTGAGTAAGGAAAAAATCCATGATTGTTGCGACCTGCCTCTCCTAGCTGTGCTCGATAAACCTTTTATCGTTCGGAGCGCCACTTGAAAACATATGAGTCTGCTTCTGAGGGGTCTCTCGAAGGAATTTATGAAGGAAATCAGTACCAGGTCAAGGGAGGTCTACGAAATGATGCTTCCACCCGTGGATATGTTTGAGGATGGGACCGACTTGGTAATCATGCTCGACATGCCTGGCTTTGACAAGAGCAAGATAAAGACAAGGCTGCACGAGCATTCCCTCGTGGTGAGCGCAAAGAGAGACAGACCAGAGAGAGACGGAGTAACATACTGGGAACAGCGGCCTCTTACGATACACAAGAGAATACCTCTGCCCGTGAAGGTTCGAGCCGGTGAAGAGGAGGAAGAGGAAGAAGCTTCTGGACAGGTCACCGCAAAGTACGAGAACGGCGTCCTAACAGTTAGACTGCCAATGAAAGATGTCGGCAGGATTACAGTCCAGTAAATAGAATTTAAGACACGGGCTATGAGCGCGAGCCCGCGACCACGGCTGCCACAAGCAAGAAAAGTGAAATTCCCAGCCCGACTTTTCCCTCCGCACTACCGAGAAAGAAGAGCGAAGCTGTCACGCCTGCAGCTCCGACTCCAGCCATAGCTCCCGAGACAAATCCTCCCCTACTACTTTGCCTGCCGCGTCGGGGACCATAGTAGGAACCCTGTTGCCCTTCCATCTGCTGGTTCTCCAGGTACTTTTTCAACAGCGGCGCGGTCTCAACAGCTGCATCCAGTGCGTCTCCGATCTTATCCAGGGTTTCTCTCAGCTCTGCGACATAGGCTTCTCTGACCAGCCCTTCCTGCTCGAGCAGTCCGCCGAGTATCTTGATGAACCTGAATTTAGGATCAAGCGTCAGGCAGACGCCCTCGAGTATTGAGAGCATTCGCATATACAACACGAGGTTTCTCGGAAGCTTGAATGGGAACTGGTAAATCGTCCTGTTCGCGATCTCCATCAGCGCCTTCACTTCGGTCTCCTCGACCTTTCGCCCGCGCATGTCTGCTATGGCAAGATCGACCCCGGCGCGGATGACGTAGCGATTTGTAAGAGGCTGAAGAATGCCGAGATCAACCATGATGTCCACTATCTTGGCAGAGTCACTGTCCACCAGCGCGACGTAGAATTTTACTAATTTCAATCTGGTCTCTCGGTCAAGGCGCTCCGCCATTCCAAAGTCGTAGAGAATGATCTTCCCGTCGTCTGCAATGGATATGTTTCCGGGATGGGGGTCTGCGTGGAAAATCTCCTGACTCAGGAGCATCTTGAAGAAAAGACGCGCGACTCTTCTTGCAAGTTTTGACCTGTCCAGGCCCGCGGCCTCGAGAGCATTTACGTCGCTGACCTTGATGCCCCCGATGTATTGGAGCACAAGCACATGCTCCCCGGAGACCTCCTGAAATATCTCCGGTATGATCACAGTCTTGTCCGATTTCAGATTATTTTTGATTTCCCGGAGATTGGCCGCCTCGACTCTGTAGTCCACCTCCTCGTCTATCGTGTCCGAAAATTGATCCACTACGGACTGGGCGCTGAACCGCAATCCCGGATCGATGAATCGCCCCACGAGCGGGACAAGCCTCTTCAGCACCTTCGTATCAATTGCAATCCTTTCCTTGATCCCAGGCCGGTTGACCTTGACGACAACCTCTTCTCCGTGATACGTTGCCCTGTACACCTGCCCTAGACTTGCCCCCGTGACCGCCTCGGGTCTGAAGGAATTGAATACCTGATCAATTGGTCCGAGGTCTTTTTCGATGACCTGCTTCACTTCATTGAATGGGGCAGGTGGGACCTCGTCCTGCAACTTTGAGAATTCGTCAATGTAGGGTTGGGGCAGGACGTCCGGTCTGACGGAGAGCAGCTGCCCGAGTTTGATAAAGGCCGGCCCAAGGTCGATGAAGGCTTTCAGCGCACTGGCAGCGTGTTTTTGATATTTCTCTGGGTATAGGATCTTCCCTTCCGCCTTCTTGATCTCATTTCTGTCGCTTCTGTACCTGATGGCGACGGGTACGAGCCTGTAGAGTACCGCGTAGAATCTTTTGGTCTCAGGTTTCAGGAGTGGCAAGAGGGATGTGACAGCTCGCGATTGTTATTATTCTTCTTCTACTCGTTTGGGGTAATTTTTTCCCATCTTTTCTGTCTTGTTCGCAGTCAAGGGAAAAGCACCGATGAATTCGTCAGTTGAAGTTGATCAGGTTGGAAGACCATCAAAAGAGTTTACGTGTGGCAAGAGCGCAGGTTGGAGAGGCAAGAAGGAGGCCTTGCAGTCTACGACAGATGGTAATCCCATGACTAACTGAGAGTGTAGAGAGAGAAGAGTCGCCTTTTCCGGGCCAGTAATTCTTCCTCGCGGCCGCTCAGCGCTTGTTCAGGAAAATATCAAGCGCTTAATGAACCTGAACACGCTGTTCAACGAGAGGAAAGCAAGGATGAATGAACCCAGCGAGCCGAAAGGCCCGATGAATTCTCTTCCTGCTCCATGATCACTACTTTCGTGTTCTTGCTCTCTTTTCTTGGAAATCCGATTAGCTGCCTTGCCAGCACCGTATAGGCAGGCGCCTAGGGCAAGGATTGTTTCTGGCGAATCATGGATAAGGTGACGGACAGGATGGCTCCTCGGGTCGAAGCTATCTCTATGTATAACAAACCTATCGCTGTACTCTCGAACGTGTAAGCCCGAGGGGTGCCTAAACTGCCTAATTGCGCCCCTGCGATCACCCAGGAGTGTTTCCTTGTATCCTTCCGGCAGACGGGGAAGAACCGTCTTCGATATGGAAATCTCATCATTATCCCGGTATTCGGAGCCAAAAAAAAGTGGCAAGGTAAAGTGGAGAAAGCCTTTCGCATGCATTAAACTTGTTGATTTCTTGATAAGCCTGAATTAAGGTGAAAGAATGGTCCGCAACCTCTACCGAAAAGCCTCGTCAATTTGACGTATGTCGTCCTTAGAGAGCTTCCAATCCGAAGCCCCGCAATTCTCTCGAACATGCTCTGACCTGTCAGATTTGGGTATGACCACGACCTTATCCTTTGCGAGCAACCAATTAAGCGAGACCTGCGAACGTGTCTTTCCGTGTCTCCCGGCGATCTTGTCGAGAAGATCGGCGGCCCGTCCCCTCGAGCTAAGAAGCCTGCCTCTCGCGAGGGGGCTGTATGCAATTACAGTAATTTTTTCAGCTTCGCAATACGGCAAGACTTCGCTTTCAATCTCTCTATCGTCTAGGCTATATCTCGCTTGGTTGGACGCGATCTCCTGCGAAGAGAGGTTGGACTGCGCTTCCTTCATTTCTTCCACGGAGAAGTTGCTTACCCCGATGTATCTGACCTTGCCCTCCTTCACGAGGGTCTCCATCGCCCTCATCGTTTCCTTTATCGGTATCTCGGGATTGGGCCAGTGAACCTGATAGAGGTCTATGGTTTTGATATTCAGACGCTTCAAGCTCGCGTTTGCGGCCCTTATCACATCGTCGAAGTGCAGGTGGTGCGGAGAAACTTTCGTCGCAACAAACACCTGGTCCCTCTTGCCTGCGATTGATTTGCCAACAATGTCTTCTGTCCCGTACATCTCCGCGGTATCGATGAATGCAGCACCGAGAGATATGCCGAGCCTGAGTGGTGCTTCCCCATCCTTGTACTGCCACGTGCCAAGCCCGATTTCGGGTATGTCAATGCCTGTCTTGCCCAGTTCCTTTCTTTGCATGGGTATTGCTTTCCCTCCATTCCTTTATCTTAAAGAGATCGCGGAAGGTTCTCCACTTCAGGCAAGACTCGCACCCCCTCTCTCTTTGACCAGAGAAAAAACTCTTGATGCTGAAAAGGCAAAGCAAGGCACAGGAGATGGGGAGTTGTAACCCCAGATTAGCCTTTGGCATTAGAGCCTCTCTCTTTTGCACGACATTCTTTCAACTTGAATCGCTCAAAAGGCAAGAAAAGTTCACCAAAGCGAATTAATACGGCCGTTCGGAAATGCCTACCCGTTCCTCTGGGGATAGCCGTACTATCCGTTAGGAAGGAAAGCTGTGGTCTTGAACCACACCCAGGGGAGCACTTCCTCCTTTTCTTTTAGGAAGGATTTCACCGTTAGCGTACTACATACGTGCCAATTCCTTTTCCTCTAAACATCCCATGTATTACATGGGTTTGCTGCCCTAAATCCTCGGAATTGTTATTATTCCGGTCCTCTGCATTTCTCGTAGCGATTCTCTGAGTTTCATCAAGTCTAGCGAGTAGTAGGAATCCTCCTTCCACCTGTCCAGTTTTGCAAGGGCTCTCGGGATCATTCCAAGGCATACGTCCGGCTCGCCCTTCTGAAAGTGGACTAGGGCAGAGGCGGCCAGAATGATACCTTGTTGCACATCCTTTTCATCGCCGCTTCGCTGTCTGCGCCAGATCTGTTCTAGCGTCTCGTGGCACTCCCAGAACCGCTGTTCGTTGAACAACTTTACGCAGAGCTTCACGGTCTCCTCCTTGCTGCTCTCGTACTGGCTCGGCTGGTTGGAGGCAGAAGGAGGTTCACTGTCCTGGTGCTGTAGGTCCCGCTCGTTCAAAAGCCTGCCGTACTTTTCTGATAGCGCACTGATTGCCTTGTCTTTAGAATCGCCCTCTGAGGCATAGAGGTCGAACTCTAATGCGAGGTCGGTTACCCTGAGGTTCTTTATTACGGCTCCAAAGGCGTCGGAGTCCTTCCTCAATCCGATCAGAACCTGCACTGTCTGCTTGGGGTTGAAACCCGACCTATTTTCTAATCGAACCAGATACCTGCGCATCTATGAACCCACAAAAATCCGCTTTTCTTTTTTTGGCTAGGAAGAAGAAACTCTGTTATGCACCCTTCATTTCCAACCGGCCAACATATTTCTTTCTCATTTCCTACTCTGCTTTTTGTGTTCTTCAGGCTGAATCATTACTCTTGCCTTCCCAAAGCCACAGCCACGGATCTGCTGATTTACGAAGAAGAAGATTGCAGATTGTCTTTATTTCCCTGACACTAGCAGGAAAAAGTAGAGAGAAGAAAAGGTGTGCCTCCGTTCATCTCCTTCCCATTCGGCAAAAAGAAGAAGAACAACAAGGGAGACGAGCAGGTTAGGATTGCCGACAACTACAGCCTGGGATCGACCGAGCACTTTCAGTGGACCGCAGAGTCCGGAATAGACAGCGTGAACGGATCGGACTGGATTAGAAAGAACGCGGTCCCGTATCTGGAGAGGGCCTACAAGGTGTACAGAGACAACGTGCTTGGAGTCGGGGACCTGAGAAGGCTCCCGGTTCGGGTTGTTGTCCGAGCTAGTTCGCAATGCCAGGGGGGAATTGGGGGTGCAACAGGTAGCGGAGAGTTGAGTTACTGCGCGGGAGACTGGGGCTCAAACCAGTTCTGCTACGGTATAATTACTCACGAACTGTGCAACCTCTTCACTGGGGAGTGCATCACAGCCGGCTGGCCGACGGCCTGGTGGGCGAACCATCGCTCGCCTTTCCCCACTATGATCGCAAACGAGGTGATTAGGCAACTAGCCCCCAGGTTTTACAGGATGTGGGGAAACTATGGGGATCCGCTCGTCTTGATGTTTGAAAGGTTGTACAAGAGTTACCCCGGGATGTTTCCGAGAATGTTCCAAAAGATGAGGGAGCTGCATATTTCGCTTGCCGGGCTTTCTGATCCATACCTGAGCCAGGTCGTGTACTACTTCATGTTCTACGGTGCCCAGAGGGCCCTCGGGAGACACTTCGTCAGCCCGCCGATGCCCCAAATCGACCTTGCCTCTTTCCAGAAGCTGGAATCGACCTACCACCTCAATGTTTTATCTTTGCCAGTTGAGTAGAGCGAAAGGACGAATCTGCGAGTAAATCCTCTCAATTGCGAACCCCTCGTACATCTTATCACAAAATTTTCAAGGAATATCAGCCCAAACCGATCAATTTGCAACATTCATCGCAGGCTCTTAAGACTGACAGTTTTGCTAATATAGGAGCCTCCGAGCATGGGCCGGCTAAGAGAAGGCGGCACCATGAGTCACAAGATTATTCACTTTGAGATACCCGTTTCAGACACGGAGAAAATGAGCAAGTTCTACTCGGAGCTGTTCGGCTGGAAATTCGACAAGCAGAGCATGCCCGGCATGGACTACTGGATGATCGTGACCACAGGCTCGCAAAACGATCTGAACGGGGGGATGTACGTGCGGTCGGGTGAGATGGACAAACCACGCTTTTACGTGAGCGTTGACGACATTGACTCGCACACAGAGAGATTCAAGCAGGCAGGAGGGCAAGTTGTAATAGAAAAGCAGGAGGTTCCCGGTGTAGGCTATACTGTAATCGGCACTGATCCAGAAGGTAACATGATTGGTCTCTTTCAAACAACCCAACCTCAGAATGCGCCTGCATCCACCGGTCGCCGTGCGAGATCCAGGAGTCGCCCCTCAAGGAGCAAGGCAAGGCGCGGCTCGAAGCAAAAACGGGGACGAACCACGAGGGGCCGTAAGTAGCACTCCTCTGCAAAATACTCATAGTAAGAAAGCCGCTCCCGTTTGGGTACAGAAACCGAAGATGAAGGAAAGAAGCTTTTTACTTCTTCGCATTGACGGCGAAAGGACAACTAGCTTACTTTTCTTCAAAGCAAGATAGAAGACCCATATAGTAGGTTAGAGCGCCAGCGTGACATCCTCAGACCGTAGCGACGCCAAGAGAAAAATCCACGTCGGGTGCAGCGGGTGGTCTTACGAGGACTGGGTTGGCCCCTTCTACCCCGCTGGCACAAAGCCAAAGGACTATCTCGGGCTCTACTCCTCCGTCTTCTCATCGGCAGAGATAGACTCCTCATTCTACAGGATACCAAACCAATACATGATCTCGCTCTGGAAGAAGAACACTCCGGACGGGTTCCTATTCTGCCCCAAGTTTCCTAGGAAGATTACACACGAGCAAAAACTGCAGAACGTCTCGGACACGCTTGGCTTCTTTTCAAAGACGCTGGCTGGACTTGGATCTAAACTGGGGCCCATGGTAGTACAGCTTCCACCGTCTTTTCGCTACGGAAAGGGGATGAAGGTACTCGAGAGCTTTATCGGCGAACTCAAGACAGGATTTCGCTACGCTATTGAGTTTAGGCACGAGTCCTGGTTTCGTGATGATGTATACAAACTGCTCGAGGGGTCCAACATTTCTCTCTGTTGGTCGATCAACCAATACGTGCGCTCACCTAATCGACTGACATCAAATTTCATCTACGCGCGCATGGTGGGAGAAGACCGGGAGATAACAAATTTTTCCGGGACGCAGAGGGACGTGTCGACGCTGATGAAGGAGACGTCCGACGCTGTCTCGGCTTCGATGGGGTCGGCGGACGACGCGTTCATATTCTTCAATAACCACTTTGCCGGCTTTGGGCCAGAGTCAGTCAACGAATTTAGGCGTCTCGTGGGACTGATGGAACTAGAGTTCCCCAAGCACCGACCCGGAGAGGGTCGAGGATTGCCTGGGTCTGAAGACGCTGCGGGCTCTTCGATGGACCAAAAGACTCTGGCCGACTTTTGAATTCTATAGGATTTCTTTTTGCATAAATTAGACTCACCGTTCTAGGAGACTTGGGGGATTCCTCTGTAGCTCTTGCCATCACCTGAAGTCTTTCCGATAATTCTCCATGTCGACCTCGACTCATTCTATCCGTCTGTGGAAGTAAGGGAGCACCCGGAACTGCGCGGTCTTCCAATCGTGGTGGGGTCTGATCCAAAGGGAGGCAGCGGGAGAGGAGTGGTGATGTCCTGCTCCTACGAGGCAAGGAAGCTAGGAATTCGCGCTGGGCAGCCCATCTCCATAGTATACAAAAAGTTCCCGGAAGCAATCTATCTCAAGCCGAATTTTCCACTTTATTCTGAGGTCTCCCGAAGGGTGCTGGCGATGTTACGAGGCTTTGCCGACGTGTTCGAGCAGGTAAGCATCGACGAGGCCTTCCTCGACGTGTCAAGAACCGCAGGGACCTACGAGGGCGCCGAGAAGATTGCACGGCTTATCAAGAGCGAGCTGAAGGAGAAAGAGCGGGGCGCTCTGACCTGCTCGATAGGCATAGCGCCGAACAAGTCTTCCGCAAAAATCGCGGCCGATTTCGGCAAGCCGGACGGCCTCACGGTCGTTTTGCCCCAGGCACTGAAGAAGTTTCTCGCTCCTCTGCCAGTCTCCGCGATTACGGGAATTGGGAACAAGACCGAGGCCTTCCTGGATTCCATCGGAGTCAGGACGATCGCGGACCTGCAGGCAATGCAAGGAGAGGAACTCGTGAAGCATTTTGGGAAGACAGGCGTGTGGCTTTGGGGCGTTGCTAATGGGCTAGAGAGGATACCCGTTCGAGGGAGGGAGGGGATGAAGTCCCTCAGCGCAGAGCATACATTCGACCGGGACGTCGAGGACAAGGCGCTTGTCATGGAGAAGCTAGGAGAGCTCGCAGAGCGGCTGCACGGGAGGCTAGTCTCGGCTAAATACAAGTTCAGGGTCGTCGGGATAAAGATCAGATTTTCCCACTTTCAGACATTCACCCGAGAGAGTACTGTTGCATTACACACGAATGAGAAGAGCTTGCTTCTCCAGGAAGCAAGGAACCTCTTCAAGGAGTTCGAAAAGGACAGTAGGAAGGTAAGGCTCATAGGAGTCAGAGTTTCTGATATTGTGGTTTCGGGCGAGAATTCGGGCTCAGAAGCGCCCTCGCCAAATTTAGAGCGTTGGTTTGATTCTTCCTAGGGAAAAGTGGCGAGATGAGAAAGAAAAGACCTTTAACCTCTAAAATCGGTCGCCACGAGTTTTGTGTCCGAGAGGCCGCAACTGTCGCACTTGTATGAGATGCTTCTTGATGTCCTAGAGAGCTCGGACATTTTCGAACCGCAGCATGGACACAAGATATCAGATGTGTTCTTCTGCTCAGAAGATGCCATCACGACCTACGGACTATTCCTCTTGCAAGCTCAGATTTATGGGCTGCGCCACTTGGGTTCTGGGGACTTCCAAAAGAAGAAAGGACACGCTTCCACTAAATCATCCGTCAACAGTCTGAGAGACCTTTTCTGCTACTTCTCCCTCTAGGTTATCCTTTTTTCTCCTCGATCCGGCAATCAAGAATATGGAGGCGATTAATGTCAGGGCGATAAAGAAGATGCCCATAGATGTCAGGAGGCTTGCCCAACTCTCATTGAGAAGCGTGGGCGATGAAGTGCCTCCTTCAGGTGATGTGACTACGGTTATCTGCTTCGTTTGCGTAGAACTTGATGTTGGCGAATCCACCACCGTTGTGCTAGAAGAGATAGCGTTACGGGAGGAGGTTTGGGTTGCATTCGCACCGCTGACTAGGGTAATGCCGCCGTCATTTGTTTGCGTGAGATAGGCTGTCGAGAGCCTGCTTTGAACTGAGGAAAGCGCGGAGGGACTCGACGAGGCGGTCGTGTTTGTCATGTCCTGAAGCAGGGAAGTGTCAACTATCGAGGTATCGGTGGTGAAGGCAAGGACGCCTCCGCCTGTTGGGCCAAACAAGGTTTCGAAAACCATCCCGTCAACTATTGATGGCGGCCCCCAGTTCCAAAGGCCCAGATAGGAGTCGCTGTTTGTCGGCGCGTAGCTCCAAAGCACCTTTCCCGTTCGCGCGTCCAGTGAGTAGTAGTTTTGGGAACCGTCTTGAGTGAATACCAGATCGTTGGTGCTAGATACGCCTCCACCTAGCCCCCACATGTTCCTGCTCCACGCGACGTTCCCGCTCGAGGCATCTATCGCATACAGTGTGGTGTTGCTTTGGACTTCCGGGACAGGGTTATCCACACTTCCCTGCAAGCTCTTGTTCGAACTACTGAAATCGACCGGCCCGACGGTGTAGTTCGACGGCTGGTTGTAGGCCATGGCGTAGATCAAGTTGGTGAGAGGATCGAAACTAGAATAGGTGTTGACGCCGCCGAATGAGCCAGGATAAACAACGACACCCTGCGGCGTGGGCTTGGCATCGCCGTTGAGGTGGATTCCAAGTGCTACCTTGTGAATTAGGGCGCCATCGGTCGCGTTGAGCTCGTAGTAATATCCTCCTTTGGATCCCGCTCCGACGACCTCTGTCATCTTTCCGTTAATTAGCGTATGGAATACTGCGACGGGCATGCCCTGGTCCCAGTCGTGCGGGTCCGCCGGGATTTCTTGATAGTACCAAAGAAGCTTTCCAGTAGTTACGTTCAGCGCGACAATGCAATCGGTGAAAAGATTTGTGTCGTTCGGGTAGGGGGCCCTCTGGGAGGAGTTGTAGGATGGGGCGGGATTCCCGACGCCAAAGTAGATTATCCCGTTCTTTGGATCAAGTGCTGGGACGTTCCACACAGCTCCACCCCCGCACTCGACGCAGTTTCCCCAGGTATTGTGATACTCCTGCTGGTCAGTGTTGTTCATCGGAGAGGGGGGCACGGTGTAGAAGGTCCAGATTAGGGCGCCAGTGGTCTCGTTGAAAGATCTCACGAAGCCTCTCGAGCCGACGTCACCCTCGGTATCAGAGATGATCACCTCGTCGTTGTGGACTAGTGGAATCGCTTGTGGCCCGTTGTAGTATCCCGTCGGATTGCCCACGATCCCCTGCGTTATTGGGGCTTTCCAGTTCAAATAGCCCGTCTTTGCATCCAGAGAGACGAGATAGCTGTCCTCGGTTCCTGCAAACACACTCCCCTTGTCCACCGTGACGCCGGCCGCTGTCGAAAAGTTGAGCCCAGTCTCCTTACCCGGACCAGCGGCCCACACCAGGGCGCCAGTGCTCTCATTCAATGCGTAGACGTAGCCAGGGTTGTATGCACCGCTCGCGACGTAGACCATGCCGTCGTTGACGACGGGAGTTCCCGAGACCTCGGGGACGTAGGCTCTCCACGCCAGCTTGAGTCCGGCCACGTTGTCAGGGTTGACCATGGTCTGGCTGCTGTACCAGACATTCTGCTGGGTTGCGCCTACGTACTGCCAGGATGAGTTGAGATTGGTAGTGGAGTTTTGAGAATTTGTCGGTAGCGCGGCCTGTCCGACAATCGGGCTGAGAAGAAATGCTGCCAACACAATGGTACTGACAACCGACGGCCGCAGTTTCAAGTCTCCAGTCATGTGCAATAGCCTTCTTGTCGTCACGGTTTCTCACTGATTCGGAATGGATGCGTCATAGGGAGAGAATTCGTGCTAGTCTCCTTCACATTGGAAATTCTTTGCGAGTCGAGCTTTCAGTTTTAGAGCAATGAAACGTAACTTTAAGTTTGGCTCACATAAGGACTAGCGAACAAAGTTTTAGACAGTTTCTAGCGAGGGGCTTCTGTGGAACCTTCGCTGGTAAATTCGTGCACTGCGTGCTCTTGTTGCTCCTGCACTTCTTCCTCTTCTTCTTCTATTGTCAATTCGCTTTCGTCCTCCGGAGACACTTTTTCCCCGCTCTGGCCTTCCGATACAGTGGTGAAGTCATCCTCATAATTTTCATTGTCAGGCAGCTGCCAGGGATGGGGCGGCTCGACCTCCACCATGGTTCTTTGCTCGATCGATTTGAATGCCCCGAGCACGAAGAGCACTGACGACACCGCAATGGCTAGCGAGGCGACGCCCTCAATCAAGTAAATCGGCGAGATTTGCAAGTTCGGCTGAAAGAGAGGCACCGTAGGGAGGAATGAGAATAGCCAGTTCTGCTGACTTTTGTCGGCACCGAATACTGCGGAATAGAGCATTACGTTCGATGGCGAGAGAGATGTGCGCGGAATGATATTTGCTGATATCAAAGCGAGCAGCAGGCTACCCACCCCGAGCCATCTGTTCTTGCCCCAGATGAATCCAAGACCTATGCCTGCGAAGATCATTATCGGCGCGAATGCAATCATCAGAAATCGATCCTCAAGGTGAGTCCCGAAGACGACGTATCCCAATGTGGTCACGAGCCAAATGCCGAGGAAGGCGAAATCCCTTGAGCTGAACCTGTAGACTGCGTAGATTCCAATTAGGGCGGCAGCCACTAAGGCAATCGAGAGAAGACTCGGCAAGCTCTTGATCCAATCGGAAGCTCGAGCCACCATGGGAAGCTGGGCACCGACGCCGCCGGTCTGCGGTATCATCATCAGGTGGGAGATTGGCCTTGCGAGGATCCCCTTGCCGGCGATGTAGTACAAGATGTTCCCGAGCACATAGTTGTCATACCAGAAGGGGAGCTCGAAGACCAAGAAAAGGAAGAGACCGATGCCCGCATCCCGCAGGAATATCTTTTTCAGCCGGAACATAAAGTAGGTGAATACCGCGATCAGAAGCAGCGCGTATGGCCAGAAGTTTAGGACGATTGGTGTCACCAGGTTGGACGCGAGCTGAAGCGTGTTAACCATCCCCAGCGCGGCCGTGGGCACTCCCAAAATCAGGCCGGTCAATGCCACATACAGGATCTTTCTACGGACAGTCGCCTTCAACGCGAAGAAGATCCAGAGGATTACGAACAGGGGCAGCATTATCATATTCTCGTCCCTCGCAATCAAAGACAGGGCCAGAGAGGCGCCGAAGATCGGCGCGTAGATAATCCTGTTTTGCTTTTTGATGAAGTACTTGTAGAACGCATACATGCTCAAGAGCGCAAAGAAACTTCCCATAGCGTCCGTGAGAACTCTCGAACTCATGCTTGCGAAGAAAGCGGAGAACGCACAGGCAAGGCCCGCAAATAGTCCGACCTTTGTCTCTCCGGTGATATCAATCGAGAATTTCACGATCAGAAGGGCCAGCATCACGGCAAAAGTCGGAGACACCGCCAGAACGACGCGAGGGTCGGCCCCGAGTGAGAGAAGCGCAGTGAGCAGCCACCAGAAGAGTGGAGGTCTTTCAGAGTAGGACGGATTCCCGGCATGCGGCGACACACCGCTGTATATCATTGCGTTGGTGACGTAGGCCTGCTCGTCGTGCTCGGGGACGACGTTCAGTTTAAGGGCCACGAGGATCGAGATGGAGGCGATGAGAGCTACGCCCAGGTAGACCAGTAGATTGCGAGAGATCCCCAAAGCCGAAGTGCCGCGCTTGAAAGGAAAGAGATAGAATCCAAGCTTAATTTGCTGCTCGATAACAAAACTAGCCGCAAGATAGGGTTCAATAATTGGTTGGATTTTTCTTGAAAATTTGCCAATTGCATGAGGGAAGGCGCATTCAGTTTTGGCGCTTGGCCCCGCCTCCCAGAGAATGAACAGGCTCATGAACGACGTTATCTGGTTGCGGCGAGGAGAATTTCGAACCTTTGTTTTCTCAAGGCATCAACCTCATACTTTCTCCGACTTTTTGAAGCAACCTGGCCAAGCAGTCGCGGTGAACACTGAAACAAACACATATAGTGAGTCTTACACATTTGGAGTAAGGCAAATGACCGACGCCGCTCTTTCAAGGCAGGGCACAATCAGAGCTTCTGCTACTGACGACGATTACCTAAGAAGAGCCGAGCATCTTCTATATCATCAACAGGAAGCAGAGGAGAAGAAAGGTAACCCAAAATCTCTCGGCTTTCTAACAAGAAAGCAATTTGAGGTATTGAGGATCCGAGCGAAAGGATACTCGCAGGCAGAGACGGCGTCCGAACTTGGGCTGTCCAGAGCGAGCGTGTCGATGATCGAAGGACGCGCAAGAAGGAAAGTAGTTAGGGCTCAGGCGACGATCGCGGCCTTCAATCAAATCAGGTCTCATCACAAAGTGGTAGTCCCGAAGGGTTCCCGCCTTCAGGAAACACCCATGCTAGTTCTGCGCGAAGCAGACCGTTTCCACACTCACATCAAACTCAACATGATTGACATACTCAGGATGGTAAAGAAGGATCGAGCCGACTGCATCTCGGGTGGAAGAACGACGAAGGAGATTGCCTTCATTTTCAACGAACGGGGAAAGCTCTTCCTGTGCTCCAACTCTGAGCAACAGTAATGAAAAGGGTATGACGCTCCCGAACGAGAATATACCTCTTTCGCACCCCATTAGACCTTTCATTTACACCGCCGGCTATACCCCTTTTTTACCGTAAGCTACACTCTAAGGGTTCGTCCCGCCAAGAGCCACTTCCAAGTTCGCAAGATGGAGAGGATGCCCAGGAAGATGAGGTGTTGGAGGATACACAGCGCGGATTTTCCGGTTGATCGATTTGAACCATTTGTGGAAGAGAAATCGACTGTGCAGATGAAAAACCATTGAAAATGTAGAGACGCTCAGATGCACTATCGTGTAGCCACAGACCGACAAGAAGACTCGGGAGCGGGTGGATGGGTGGTGCGATGAGGACAACAGGGGCTCGAGCAAGATGAGCGTATTCAAATGCAGAAAGTGCGGCGGAATCTTCTACTTCTTGACTGAGTACTGGACTCACAAAAAAAAGTGTAAAGGAGCCATGAGCCCTGATCGATAGCTCCCTTTGCGTTTCTTTGCTTCCTCCCTCTTCTTCTCCTCGCTCAACAACGCTATACCGTTTTACACTGATGACAATTTTATTAGCCTACACTTTCCTCCGCATGTTTTGCAAAGGTCTATTGCAGCTACGAAGAAGTCAGCTTTTCGTCCCGGGCAACGACGAAAGGAAGATTCGCAAGGCACTGGAAAGCCTCCCCGAGTGCGACTCTATCGTCTTTGATCTCGAAGACGCCGTCCCGCCTGCTGAGAAGGCGAGCGCTAGAGCCACAATCAAAGGCACACTGAGCAAAACTGACCTGCTCGAGAAAGACAGGCGCAGGGAGTTGTGCATCAGGATCAATTCCATCGAGTCTCGATACTTCAGGGACGACGTGGATTTGTTGAGAACGTTGGAGATGGTTACTTGTGTTGTCGTCCCGAAGGCGGAAGCGAGCGCGGTCTCTGAGCTACACAAGCTACTGGGGGAGAAAAAACTACTTCCTCTGATCGAGACGGCGCGCGGTCTATTGCGCATCGACGAAGTTGTGAGTTGCGAAGGAGTTGTTGCAGTGGCGTACGGAGCGGCAGATTTTGCAAATTCTGTTGGGGGCAGAGTTGAAGCATATATGGGGAATCTGTATGTGAAGACAAAGATTGTGGTTTCCGCGAAATCTGCTGGCGTTGATCCACTGGATAATGTTTACTTCAAGTTCAGCGACGTGGAAGGGTTCAGGAACGAGGCCTCGATGTCAAGGGACTTGGGATTCGTCGGGAAGCAGGTCATACACCCAGGCCAGATACCCATAGCGAACGAGATTTACTCTCCGAGTGCAGAAGAGGTCAGGAGGGCGGCCGAGGTTATCAGGGCGTACGAAGACGCCCAGGGAAAGAAGCTAGGAGCATTAAGTCTCAACATGGAGTTGGTCGACGCAGTGCACTATAGGCTCGCAAAGGAAACACTCGCAAAGAAAGACATGATTGACAAAATCTCCCACCCCGCAAGCGGCGGAAAGGGAAAGAGAGAGGATTGAAGTCAAAAAGAAATCAGAACTCTTTTTTCCAAGCTCTTTTGGAATCGCGCATGAATTTCTACCATATTAGAGCAATTTGAAGAAACAACACTCGAGTTTTTTTGAAGGCAGAAGGAAGAACACAAATTTCTGAGGCGGGGGACGAAAGAAAATTGGCAAGAAGATGGAGAGACAGACAACTCATCATCGAGTTAGCTATCATCGGCCTGGTATTCCTCCTCATTGTCTCAGGCGGAGCCTCGCTAAGCCGGAACGTTCCCTGGCAGTGGAGCCTTGGGTCGGATTCGGCTAGTGTAACCTCGACGCAAGACCTTAGACCGCTTGCGCTTTACTATAATTTGACTCTGAGCGAGATCGCGACGGGCCACTTTACCAATGCATCGTTCCTGATTGAGACTTTTTCCTTCGTGAACGTAGCGCAGAATCTCCTTCCCCAGAGCGATGAGGCAAATACCGAGCTCGCATTAATCAACGTCTCTATCCCCCTGGCGACGAACTATTTTGCTCTCACCCAGCAAGAAATTGCCGAAAAGAACTACTCGAATGCGAGCGCCCTAATTAACTATGCGTGCATGGAAGCACAATATGCGGAGGCAAACTATACACAATTTGCAAATTCGACTACCCCGCGTCTATCCAAGCTCAGTGTACCAACTGGAATGTACTCAATTGGAATGGATCTGGTGGACGCAAAGATACACTCACTCTCATCCGAGTGCCAGAAATTGAAGCCGATGATTGAAACACTGTACCCCGCAAGCGAAAGTAGCAACAACAACACCACGGGAGGAATACTGACAATCTCCTCGTCCCAAAAATCCATAGAGACTGGAGGGACGGTCAAGATTACTGGAAGGTTGTTATTATCCTCCAATGATACGTCTGGAGTCTCGGATCAGTCGGTCTCGTTCTACTTTAATGGAAGCTATATCGGCTCATCCCAAACCGCTGCCGCCGGGTTCCTCAATGTGACGCTTACAATTCCGTTCGTGTACTCCTCAACGGGTGACATCTGGGCGTCCGCACAAAGCAACTCTTCGATTAGTTTTGCTGGCGCAATTTCAAATCACCTGTACTTTTCAATCCTGTTCAACTCCACGAAGATTATCGTGAAGGATCCTCCTCCGTACCTCCCCACTTTCAACTTCACTGTCCAAGGGAGTCTGAATACAAGCTCTGGGGTCCCTCTACCAAGCGCCCCTGTGCGAATTACGTTCATGAACGAGACCGTTCTGACAAGCACGAATGAGGCGGGGATATTCACCAGTATCCTTCAGGTACCCGCGGACGCAGGCGATGGAACATACTATGTCTACGCAGCTTTCGCGCCGCACGGCGTCTACGGGCCCTCATTCAACTTTACCACGATTCAAGTGGCCCATGAGCCGATGAATGTGACGGTGAATCGTCCGTGGATATCGCTTCCGGGTTTTTCGAGCTCTGTTTTCGGCAGCGCTGAAGCAAACGGCACTTTGCTGTCAAATGTTTCAATAACACTACAGACGCCCTGGGCGGAATACCACACGCGGACGGATAACGCTGGTCGATACAAGATTAACGTTGAAATCCCGCTGCTCGAATTCGCTTTCAACCGGGACGTGAGCATATCAGCCCTCCCGCCCGAGCCTTACTTATCCAATGACGTGGTTACCGAGAAACTCGCGCTCTTCAACATACTTTGGGCCGCGATTCCCTCTGTGGTAATTGGGGCGGTTGCGTACGAGCTAAATCTACTAGGTCTTTTACCATCAATAAACCTAGGTCAAAATAGAGGTCCTCGTCGAGACGCGGGAGCATCTAAGGATGCAGTTGATGCAAGAAAATCAAACGCTTTGACTTCCCAAATGTCTGGCGAGCGGCAGGGAATTTCAATGTCTCTTCAATCCACGTCGGCAATGACCGTCATCTTCAATGAGGTGTTGCTCTTGGCTAGGAGGAAGTTTGACATTGAATTCCGAGAGAGCATGACAATAAGAGAAATCATTGCACAAGTTTCATCTAGGCTCTCAAAGATGAAAAATGGAGAAGAATACAGTGTGCGTATGTTTTCAGATCTCTGCTTCACAATGGAGGATTATCTATTCTCAAAGAGTTTTGAGGAGAAGAGAGCGGAGAGAGCGGCGAGAATGCTAGCAGACCTCAGGACACTCTGGGGAAATTAGGGCATCAGGCGAGAAGAAGGAAAACTTTGGGGCAGAGACAAATGGAGATCGAACAATTGCGCCTCTCCTTCGCGGAGAATTTGAGTGTGTACAACGAATGAGACTAGGTTCAATGTCAGGATCTTTACTGGCCTCTGTAATAGCAGGCATCCTGATCTTCCTACTTCTCATCGGCGCAGCTCCGGACGCTGTGCCTTTCAGCCCAAACAATTATGGTTGGAATGGGATCCAGCAAGTTGCCTCAAGCTTCCCGATCACGTTTGTGGACTCTCCTGCTCTAGCAAAGGTCTCCCCGCAAAATAGAACTGTCCTTCTCATCCTTCAACCCATCTTGGCGTTTGATAACAATGATGCGGAAGCAATCTTGAGCTTTGCAGAACACGGAGGGATACTCGTAGTCTCGGACAGCTCTGGAGTGAGCAACTTGCTCTTGCATCGATTGGGGCTCGGGGTCAGTATCGAACAAAACCTTACCATCAGGGATGACACCTACAACTGGAAGGCATCTTCTTTTCCAATCGCTCTAACTTCCCCAGGCTCAATCAGTCCTTCGCTATTCAGTGGGACGCGTGGAATTGCCCTAGATAATCCTAGTCCTCTCCTGGTCAATCCTGGCTCAGGAGCGAGTGTGGTGGCATTCACCAGTCCAGTTAGCGTGGCACTTGAATGGAGCAACGGTCACACTGGCGCTCAGGTGGCAAGGGGGCCCTTCCCCGTCGTTGTCGAGGAGTCGGTTGGGAGCGGGTCGGTCGTTGTTATCTCCGACTCGTATTTTCTTACGAATGGAGTTTGGAAGTACGCAAATAATGAAGTGCTGATTCGCCACATGCTCTCTAACTCCACAGTCTACCTTGATACTTCCCACTGGCCACCGAATACCATAGCTTCGATCAGGGCCGACCTCGGGGCCGCGTATGCCCTGCTGTCAGCTTTTCCCCTGAGATACTTACTCACACTCGCTTTGGTTGGCGTCGGGCTGTCCCTGATTCCTATTTTCTCCGCTCCTGCGATTGCAAGCCCGCGGGTGGGAAAAAGTTCTAGGAAGCAGGGCTCAGCGCTCGATGAAACAGGTTACGACGCAGAGATTCTGCGGAGGATCCGAAAAGACAGGGAGAGATACGGCCGACCAAAGTGATTGGTTCGAGGCGCTTGCAGTTAGGTATTATCACATTTGATAATCGTCATTTGATCTTAATTGCACCGCTTCCCAAATTCTGAACGCGAGTGCTAAGATGACTGAAGCAAAGGCAAGCTGAAGCCTACCCTGTCGTAGTTGAAACAAAATGAATACTCCTCTGCTCAAGACTGCCATACGCGTATGGCTTGTTGAAACTCTGGTCTCGGGATTCAATTTCTTTGTCCTCATGGGCCTGACCTATGAACCCAGATGGGGGCCACATGTTGCCGCCCAAATCGGAATGAGCACGAGAATTGCTTACATTTGCGTTTTCGCCTATCTTCTGCTTCGCTACGTCAAAACCTACTCAACGAAGGATTTGATTCATGTCGGTGTGATGTGGCTGGGACTGGAACTACTCTTCGAGTGTGTAGGAAGCTTTGCACTCGGCCGACCCGTTTCCGAGATTCTGATAGGATGGAACGTTTCTGCCGGTTACCTGTGGCCCTTCGTGTTACTTACTTATCTCTTCTCGCCACTTGCAGTCGGATTACTGTTTCATCCTGGTAAGAAAATGGGAAAGCCCAAAGAACGTATCGAGAATGCAGTGCAGAGAAATTTATCCTAGAATTGAACAGATGCTGCAGGAGCACTGATAATACTATATCTAGACCTTGCCATTCATGCTGCGGTTTTTCTCTGGATATTGCACGATATTTTGAATCAGAGAGTCCCCTTTCTAGTACGCTTAGAATATCTCATTCTCTCATAGAGTATAGAGTAAGGGCGCCCACTCCGAAGGGAAACAGCGAAAGAATGAATGGGGCGACTGGCGAGATCGAAGTATAGAGCAATCCTGCGAGCATCTGAGAGGGGAGAGAGACTATTGCCGGCAATATGCTGAACATCGCAAGTAGCTTTCCCCTGTCCTCGGGAGGTATCGCCTCCGCCTGCACCGTTGCAAGCGACGGAGTTTGAAGTGCGGTTGCCACAGCACCAGTTACTCCCCACTCCAACAGTTCGTCCATTGTCTTTGCCTGCGTAAACATCACATTGCTGAGAGGAGAAGCGACGGACGCGACCATGACGCTCCTTCGAGCCCCCAACCTCTGTATCAGGAAGATGATTCCGAGAAGAAGTATCACCGTGGTCAGTCCCGCAAGATCCACCACAATACTGTACTGAATTGGGTTTATTCTGAGATAATCGACGACGTATATGGAAACGTACGGCGCAGTGAGCCCGGTGCCCACGCCCGCGAGGCTCACGTAGAGCAAGAGTTTTTTCACGGCGCCGCTGGAGGATCTTGTTGCCCTCATTCCGTCTGTGAACGAGCTCTTGATGTAGTAGAGAATAGATTTCCTGTCTGCTGGCTTGCCCCCGTAGGATTCTCCGAGTTTCAGCATCCGCAGTGAAACGCCGACGACTCCGAATACTGTGCTCGCGACGTACGCGAATCTTATTCCATTCAGAATCCCAAATGAAGCCATCAGGACTCCGCCAATCGTAGGTGAAAAGACGGACGGTATCGTGTTTATGGCGTTGAATACTGAGAAGCCTCTTATCCTGTCCCGTGGCTCGATCGAATCCATCATAACAGAGTTGAAAGCCGGAGTATACACGCTCGCTACTGATCCAAGAGTCAGTGGGATAGCGATTAGAAAAGACGAGTCTATCACGGCATAGATCATCGCGGCGGCGACCGACACCCAGCTGAAAACTATGATTACATTTCTTCTCCCCCAGGTGTCCGCGACGTATCCTCCGACGAGCAGGGCAAGCACTGTGACTGCGGTGCCGTAGGCTACATAGAACCCGATCTCAAGAGCAGAGGCGCCGAGCGCAGCAAAATAGAGAGTCTGATATGGATTTGCGGCAGCTGCTCCGATCGACCACACGGCAGAGGTGGAGGTTAGAATCCAAGCGTTCCGCGGGAGCGAGAAGTGAAGTCGAAGACGATCCTTCGCGCCTCTCGAAGAAGTTGAGATCAAACTGTGTTTTATTCTCCACGCGTGATTGAGCGATGGTCTGCTCGGCGGCGAAGCAGTCGATTCAAATAGTTCTAAAGGTATTGCATAGCGTTCCGAAGATACAGAATCAGTGTGATGTGAATTCTCAGCCATACTCGTGTGAGCATGCCTGCGGTAGTCTAGATTCTGCTGCGTCCAAAGAAACCTATGCAGCTTTCTGGCTTGGCTTCGCTTCGCGAATTTCCTCTGTCTCGCTCTCCCTAATCGGTCTATTCCCCTCCTTTCCTCTTAGCGCAGAGGCAACCGCAGCTATTGCTGCCAGCACCGCACCTATGACGAATGCTTCCTGAAGTGCTGACATGAAAGCCGGCGCTATCGCGTTGGGGAAGAAAGTGTTGCTCGTCAAGTAGGCCTGCGTTGACTGGGGGATAGTATTGACCAGCGGCGCGGGAAGGGAAGCTAGAATCGAGCCCACCGGATTGTATCCGAGGAAGGCGGCAAAGAGAGCTCCGGTTGGCGGTATCTGCTTGAAAACCGGGGCAAGCTGTGGTGCGCCCGCCTGAGTTACCGCTGAGGAAAGAGCGCCGGGTAGGCTGCTTGAGAGCGCCACGAGTACGATCGTGAAGAATATCGCAAGACTTATTGTCTGACCTATATTTTGCAGCGTCGCCCTCATCCCAGACGCCACCCCTCTGTGCTGCGGCGGGGCCGAGTTCATGATCGACGCGGTATTCGGGGAGGCAAACATACCCCCGGCGAGCCCCATTACGAAGAGTATCGCAGCAAAGGGCAAGAAACTGAAATTGTAGGGGAGCAGGGAGAGCGCGATGAACATCGCCACTGTGATCACCATTCCGAGGGTCGCAAGCAACCTTGCGCCGTGCCTATCGGAGAATCTGCCGCTGAGCGGTCCCATGATCACGAATCCGATGAGCATTGGCACGATGTAAATCCCGGACCAGAAAGGAGTTGATTCGTAACTGTATCCGTGAAGCGGGAGCCATATACCTTGAAGGAGGATGATGAGCATAAGCTGCACCCCTCCCCTCCCGATAGAGGCGAGCCAACCCGCAAAGTTGCCCGCGCTGAACACGCGGTTCTTGAAAAGCTCAAGTCGGAACATCGGATCCTTGACTCGCGCTTCCACGAATGGGAAGGCGACAAGCAGGGCACCGCCTAAACCGAGTGATGCGAGCACCCAAGGATCGCTCCAACCCATCGGAAGGCTTCCGTAGGGCATCAGGCCGTAAGTGACACCCACGAGTACGAGAGTGAGGCCCACCCCAAAGGTGAGGTTCCCCCAGAGGTCTATCGACTGGTTTTTTCTTATTGTTCCTACTTCTTTGAGCCGACTGTAAGACCACACGGTCCCGAATACTCCCACGGGCACGCTCACGAGGAAAACATACCTCCAATCAAACGTTGCAAGGACTCCACCACCTACTAGCCCGATTACTGATCCTGCGAGGACGGCCACCATGTTGATTCCAAGCGCCTGCCCTCGTTCATTCTCCGGGAATGCGTCAGTGATGATTGCCGCACTGTTAGAGAAGAGGAAGGCCGCCCCGACTCCCTGAACCAGCCTGAAAGAGATCAGTTCAATTGCCCCCAGGTCGCCCGTGCTCGGCGTAATGTAACAGAGGAGTGAGCCCACGGTGAAGATCAGGAACCCCAGATTATACAGCCTCACCCTACCGAACATATCGGAGATTCGTCCGAAGGTGACTAGGAGTGTTGAGGTGACTACGCTGTAGCCGAAAAGAATCCAGAGGAGGTACTGGAATGAGTCTAAGGGATTGATCTGTATTCCTCGGAATATGGCGGGGAGCGAAATCAGGACGATGGTGCCGTCGAGAGATGCCATCAACACGCCAACGGTCGTGTTTGAAAGCGCCACCCATTTGTATTCCATTTAATTACATCTCCTCCTTCTTGACCAAGTTTTCTTTCTACGGTTTCTTCGGGAGAGACCCTGCTCCAATTCTTCTGTAGCGCTTGAGGAGAGAAAGTACTGGTGATCTACGTTTTGTGATTCGCGAAGTATTACTACTCCCGCAATACGGAAGGCGCATTCTAGGGAGGGGGAAGAATAGGTAGTTTCGCATCCTAGTCTCCCTCTGCCTAGTTACATCCCTATCTCTGATACTCCGACGCTTTTTAACGGTTGTTGCTTGCCTTGTCTCCTCTCATCCCTTCGCTTTCAGAGAATTGCGACAGAATTTCGATGGCGCAAACTACTTCAGGTTCTAATCATTTAAGTTTGAAGTGATTGCGTAGTTGCGGAAATAGATCGAAAGGAGATCCTTAGTTAAGAATAAATCCATCGCAAATATTATCAATCATTCGAACACGACGCTTTTTTTGTATGCTAAGCAAAGAACCGGTGAGAACTTCCGAACGGGGCTAGTTAGACGGACGAATGGCACTGGAGGCGTCGCCGCTTTGCGTGGGTTGTGGCCGCAATCATCGTCAACTTCTTTGACTTCTCCCTCTTACTCTATTCCTTTCTCCTCTCCGCCTCCTGCAGATTCTTCCGTCGCAATTTCCGTGCTGGACCTGTCAAAGGTCTATGGCGACGGTGCCAAAGCGCTGGATGCCGTGAGTTTTTCGGTGAAAGACGGAGAGATATTCGGATTGCTAGGCCCCAACGGCGCGGGCAAGACAACAACGATTAAGATTATCACAACAATGATAAGGCCATCCTCTGGCACCGCAAAAATAGCGGGTGTAGACGTGCTGCAAAACCCCAGAGCCGTCAGGCAGATGATAGGGTATGTACCACAGGCCATTTCAGTCGATGGAGATCTTACTGCTCTGGAAAACCTTCTCATCTTCTCCAAACTGTTCTACGTGAGCAAGAAAGATCGTGAGGCGAGGATCAAGTCTGCGCTCGAGTATATGGGGCTGATTGAAAGGGCCGATGATTTGGTAAAGCATTTTTCGGGCGGGATGATGCGTCGTCTGGAAATCGCGCAGGCGCTGGTCAACAGGCCCAGAATCTTGATCCTTGACGAGCCGAGCATAGGACTCGACCCCGCGTCAAAGCGCGCAATGTGGGACTACATAAAGAAGCTCAACAGAGATTTTCACACGACCGTCCTCATAACGACTCACGACATGGTGGAGGCCGACGAGCTCTGCGAACGCGTCGCGATAATGAATAACGGCAAGATAGCGGTGATTGGAAATCCAAAAGACCTCAAGCGCTCCGTCGGCGGCGATATAATTACTGTGACCTTTTCAAAGCAGCAGAACATCACTCGCGAAAATCCGGAAACTCAATTTTCACAATCATCAAATGGCGTAGACTCCGCGAGCAATGCTTCAGCTGTCTGGGCACCGGATATCATTCTTCCTGTGAACAAAGCAAGAGTGATTGCAAATGACGGCGCGACGCTGAAGATCATGGTAGAGAACGGTGAGAAGGCCGTACCTCGCCTGTTCGAGTACTTCGAGACTGAAGGTCTCGTGGTGGAATCGATATCCCTGAGCAAGCCCACTCTCGACGACGTATTCATGAAGTACGCAAACGTAAAGCTCGCTGACGACGGCGCACCTTCGCGGACGTTTCGTGAAGCACGTACTGCGCGCCGGAACATCGCGAGGCGATCCGGGTAAGAGAGTCAAGACAAAAGGAAGGGTATAGAGTTCAGAGGAGAGTGTAAAAGAGTCTGGCTGCTTCAAACTTGGGATTACCTCCTGCGGAATACCTGAAGAAATTCGCGACCAGCGTTGTGACTATCGCGGAGATGGAGGCGAGAAAGATTAGGCATGACTCTACTGAACTATGGATGAGATCAGTCCAACCCGCTCTCTGGCTCCTTGTGTTTGGAGAGGTCTTTAACACCATCAGGGGGCTTGCTCCAAATGGTATGCCCTACATAGAATTCATAACGCCTGGCGTGCTGGCTCAATCGGTCCTTTTCGTTGCAATCTTTTACGGAATTCTGATTGTGTGGGAAAGGGACTTTGGTCTTCTGACGAAGCTTCTTTCGACGCCCTCGCCGCGCTCTTCGATTGTCGTCGGAAAGACCCTCGCCGCAGGGGTGAGAGGAGTGTTCATGGGCATAGTCGTTTTTGCCCTTGCACTAATCATTGGAGTCAACCTCAGATTTGACGTCCTAGATGTTTTGGCCATGTTCGCGATAATAGTCCTGTTCTCTATGTGTTTTGCCGGCCTCTCCATGTTCTTAGCGGCCTTGCTCAAGACTCGCGACAGGATGATGGGAATCGGTCAGGCGATAACCATGCCCCTCTTCTTCGCGAGCAACGCGATCTATCCGCTGAGCCTCATGCCGCAATGGCTCCAGGTCATTGCAATCGTCAACCCGCTGAGTTACGTCGTTGACGCGATGCGCTCAGTCATGCTAACTGGCAACTACTCCAATCTTCCGGTCGATCTGATCGCCCTGTCCATTTCTACCGTGATAATGATCGCACTCGCTTCGGCTTTCTTGAGGCGCCTTATTGAGTGATAGTGAGACAGAGACGGTTGGTAGTAAATCTCTTTTCGGCGTCACAGAGCCTTTCCTTCTGCTCTGCGCGCCTATGGAATCGCCATTTTTCAAGGGCAGGGCGTATTTTTGAAATACGGGATGAATATATCCAAGTGATTCAAGCACATGTTCCTGCTAAGGGATACCTGCCCCGGGATCAATGCCAGTAGTTACGTACCGATGGAGTGGCACCATTTTCGTAACAAAGGTGTGATAACGTGCGTGATATCTGCGCGAAATTGCAGCAAGAGAAGAAAGCAGTAGCGGGAACAGCAGCTCTACGTTGGCGAAGTGGTCTAGACCATGCAACTCGAAAAATTGAATTGGTTGAGGTCCAACCTTTACGTACCCCTCATCGGCGGTTACTGTGTCATCGTCCTGCTGACCTATGTTTACTTTGGCGTATTACTCCAGTCTGCTCTTGGAGTGATTTCTCTAGCACTCCTGCCTGTTACGATCGTATTAGGGCGCGCAAAGGAATTCCTCAGAGACTGGTCCCCCTTCCTGGCTCTCCTCTTATCCTATGAGGCACTGCAGGGAATCGCTGGTTCGCTGGCAAGTTCGAGGGGGATCTTGTCTGTGTATCCATACGACAAGATGCTCTGGGGGATGAACCTAACGGGACAGATACAGCTTGCATTTTACTCCGAAGCGCTCACCGATATAGCTACCACACTCTACAGTCTTCATTTCCCGCTGGTGGCAATCCTGGCTACGCTACTGTGGTACTCAAACAGGTCGCACTTTCGTGGTTACGTATACGCTCTCTTAATCTCATCCTACTTTTCCCTCCTAGTTTTCTTGGCAATGCCCACCGCTCCTCCGTGGTACGTCGGAGTGGCTTCGGACATCATTGCAAAACCATCGAGCTCGACCGCGAGCCTTGTTCCGTTCTTCTCCGCCATTGATAATCTTACAAAGTCGATCGAGTCGGACAAGTTCGCGGCTTTTCCGAGCCTGCATGCAGCCTACGCCCTACTCTTTGGGTACTATGCAACTAGATTGAGGTACGTCTACGGCCTTGTTGCGATCCCCGTAACGATCGGTATACTATTCTCCACGCTTTACCTGGGACAGCACTACTTGATCGATCTTATCGGCGGAGGTGCAGTGGCAGCGTCTGCCATAATCATAAGCAACAGATACTTAGCTAGGGCGAACAAAGGGATTGGTGCTTTGGAACGCAGACGGAAGGCGCTGCCGGGGATCAACCAGAGTATTGGGACCCCAGGCGAAAGTCCGATTTAGGGCTAACAACTTCTTCTCCGAATATGTAAGAAGTAAAAGAAAGAGAAAACTTGTACCAGGTTACTACCCCGATCCTTGTCAGAGCGCGATCTAAAAATGTGGCAGATTCCAGACGAGCTCCACTTTCGCCGTCAAGCCTCGGCTAGCCGTTCCGCATCCACAATCGCCTTCAAACCGAGCGTTCGCACGCTCGCGTGGAAAGGCACAGGGTGTAATTCCAATTCAGAGTTTTCGCTTCCCCCACGCATGGGTTTTTCATATATATCTGTAGTCAGTAGAGAAAGATTGTCCGCCTGAATCAATTACGGGGCAAGGCGGATGATAGTATCAAATGCGGTACCAATACATTTCCCTCAAAGTTGTAGCTTATAATGGAAGTAAAGAGCCCATGTCAAGTATCTACCTTGCTGAACGACAGATAAGCAGACTCATCGAGTAGTAGAAGGTGCGCGAGCGTACAGATTGCAGAAAACGGAACCCAGCGATTCTGATCCAGTGAAACAGGCATCAAATGCGGACTATATGACAGTGAAGACTTTCCTTGAAAACATCGGCGCACCATTCTATGATTACGAACGTCAAATGCCTGTAAACGGAACTCCTGTTCTCGAAATCACAAATCAGGTCTCCGAGTACTCTCAGAAGGGAGGGATCGCCCACAAGACAAGATTCTTTCTGAAGGAAGAATACAGAAACCCCCTGACAAACTCCGTGAAGGGGCGCGCTGTTGCTTCGATGGTGCTCAACGGCATCCGCAGGGGAGAAATCTACAAACCAACGGGAGAAAAGAAGATGTGGATCGAGCCGACTTCGGGCAACACTGGAAAGGGGCTCGCAGAGATTGCAGAACTGTTGGATGTGGAATTCATCGCGGTGTTCTCCCGACTCGACGTCTCAGAGGATATAAAGCGAGTACTGGTCAGATTCGGCGCGAAAATGATTACGATCGGGAGCGAGTACTCACTTCAAGATCTGGAAGGACTCGCGAAGAAGAATGGCAAGACCGTCTGCTACTACTGGGCAATGCCGGGCGAAATAAGCAAGGAATCTGAGTCAATCTTTGCAAAGAGCCTCGAGAGGGTTCGAGAGATTGAAGGAACTAGTTCGAGGGACGGCCAGCATAGTCAGGAACCAACAGTCAAGAATATCAATCCCGATTTCTTTGTGCAGAACGTCCTAACTCCTGCAGCCGAGGCGCTTCGCTCGCCACTCGTAGCTAGAATACAGAAGGGAGAATTTTCCGAGTTGAAGAGGGAAGCTGCTCACGAAATACCTGAACTGAATGACTCATCTTACGTTGTCGGCTTCCTCTGCCCACAGGGTAACACTTCCATGGCTGTCAACACTCTATTCAGCCAGCTCGGATTTGAAAATGTGTGCAGTATCAACGGCGGAGTTGACGAATTGAAAAATTCTCTCGGAAAAGATGGCAGTGCAGGAACTCTTGGGAGTGGCGAGAGCACGACGGAGTTTTGTCCTCTGCCGGGCTCTTCGATTTCGAGCAGCAGCATCGACTTTGTTAACAGGTTGGTGTCTGAGAATCCAGAGGAGTACTTTACGTTCATGCAGTACGAAAACGTCGAGAATGTTAACGCACACCTCCTGACTACAGGCCCAGAGATTGAACGGCAGATACCGGACCTCGGCGCAGTCGTGTGTACCTTCGGAACGGGCGGAACTGCGACTGGGCTCGCAAGTTACTTCGCAAAGACCGGCGTGAAGGTCTATACTGCGTTCCCAGTAAGGCCGGTGGAGGGAATTAGGACACTCCGTGGAGCTGAGGGATTGGAATTTTTCAAGCCGGAGGAGTACGGGGGAATCATCGAGGTGGACAACGCAGCGGTAGATCGCGCCCTGAGATATTTCGTTGAAAGCGGATTGAATGTTGGACCGAGTACTGCCGTGGCAATTGAGGCGGCCAGATCATTACGAGAAGCCATGGGCGAGAGGTCGTCAATCGCGATCATAGCCGCGGACGGCATTGAGAATTACAAAACGGAGTACTCAGCCCTGCTTCGGGCCAGGAACTGAAAAATAATCTCGGAAAAAGCGCTATTGCGGAAGTAGTTCCGCCATATAATTGCCAAGGGGTAACGCTGAAGGCATCATATTCGTCCAGGGCGGGACTCGTCCTCGCCCTCCTTCTTTCTCTCCTTTTCGGGGACGACGCTCTTCTTCGGGATATAGTTCCTATCAGCAATCCACGAACCGTACAACTTGGAGCATCCTTCGCAACGAACGGAATGGTCGCTATAGTAAAGCACGTTTGATCCGCAATTGCTGCACTTGTCAAAAACACCTCTTTCTTTGATGGGTGTCGCTCTCTGAACCAAATTTCGATGATTCCACGCTCGCTCTCTTTCTTTTTCTTTCTTTCTATCTTTGCTCTCAAGCTTCTCGGCAAGTGCTATTTAGGTTTGAGCTTTTGTGTGCTGTGTTGCACGATTCAAGCACGTAGTCTACTAATTTTGTCTCAAGTGTGCTTGTACTGAGGCGCCCAATCTCACGGCATGTCAGACGACAGGAATTGGAGCA
>JAJPHP010000010.1 GCA_021325255.1 Nitrososphaerota archaeon
AGTACATGATTTCGAACGGTGTTCGTTCTCTTTCCAATGTTGGTCACAAAGAAAGGAGAGCGGGCACTCGGCCTTAGGCCGATCGGTCGTTAAGTAAACGGGGCAGATTTCTCCCAAGCAAACCATTTAATATCCCGCGAAGCTGAGCCTCTCTCAAGGCTGTATAGATGCAAAAACAGGTTCTTTCAGAAATCCAATCAAAGATTTTGCTCGCTCTTCTTGTGAGGGGAAGAGCCACCTCAGTCGAGATTTTGAGGACCGTGGGGATAAGCGGATCTACTTGGAACAAGGAGAAGATCCTGCTTCAGAACACTGGGCTCATTGATGTCCAGACAACCAGGGAACTCACTGAAAGCGGTGTGGTCAGAAAGATGGAATTTAGACTTACACTAAAGGGGAGGCAGGTCGCCCAGAACCTTCTTGCGATTTCAGCACTGATTGGCGATGCCACGTTTGCGAACGTACAGCAGGTGGACAACTTGCTGGAGTTGCTCGTAAAAGCGTAGAAGTCCCTTAGAACTAAAACAGTCTAAATTGGATTTATAGAGAGCCAAACTTAACGGCTCTCTTCCTTGAATTTAATTCCCCTCTAATTCCAGCTCTCTCTTCTCTGTGGCGAAGTGTTGCCATGAGCACTGCTGAAGGCAGAGTGTCAAGACGAAGGAGCAACGTGTGGCTAGGATTCGGAATTCTACTTCGTTCCAGTTCTATCTCCCAGCTTTTCTCATTGGCCACGCTTGGGTGTTATCATAGAACGATCTGTTCTAGTGCCCGGAACAGTCGTTCAATTCCGTACGGTTAAACCCATAGGACAGATTCATTTTGACCGCCTCGAGAAAACAAAGGGCAGCATGTTAGAAAGAGTGAAGTTGAATTTGAAAAATCCGAAGATCCTCACAAAGACAGTTTTGGTAATCCTGATCGCATCCGCTATTTTGATAGTTGGCCTAACAGGACACAAAGTAGTCCAAGCCGCAGGCGCTACGAGTTCGCTGAACAATGTCCAGATAATCGTCCAGAGTGACAGTTCCAATCTCACTTCGTATTCGTTGACGGTGTACAACTCTTCCGGGTATGCCGTAGCTTCGTCAGACAGCTCTTTTCCGGCCTTTGGCGTAGAACTACCTGCAGGAAACTATCTGTTTACAGTTCTTGCGACGCAGAGTTACCCTATAGCCTACGCTGGCGGCTCTAGTGTAGTTGCCACAGCCTCATCCGGCGGCGCGGCTCCAACTCCTGATCTCAAGACGCCTCCGATCCTTGAGAAGTCGCCGGCGATTGAGTATGGCTACCGCATGCAACAGATTACGGGGGCCCAGGTCCTGAACATTAAGACGTCGGAGCTGTCCAATATTTCGACCACTAGTCTTTCCGTGCATGTTGCATACGCAAATGGTACAGCAGCTGCCGGCGTCTCAGTCCAGTCCTCGATCGTTGGCGAGTGGTACTGGTATGGTGGCGGTATAAACGAACTTGTCATGTGGAACCAAACAGATTCCGCTGGTAGCGCTACGCTCATGGTCCCCGACCTGCCCATTGAAGTGAATGCGTGGACTTGGATCCCTGTCGACCTCCCGAAGAATCTCACAACCGTGCAGAGAAACGTTGGAGGAGAAATCGTCAATGTCACAGTGTACTGGCAGCCTACTTACGTTGGGCTAGCTGGCTCGTCACTCGTGATGCCTCCGAGTACAACAGCATCGATAACTCTGCATGTCCAGCAACCCAACTACTGGGTCGTGCCTTACGGGGTAAGAAGCGCGGGGGTCCCATCCTCGTCGGGCGCAGCCACTGCGGCGAGTTCGAGTACTGGAGTGCCGGCTTCACAGCAATATTCAACGCCGATTCCGGGCAACCAGTTCAGCGGCCCCACAGGGCAACAAATTCCTGCACCCAGCCAGATTCCTCCGCTCAGCGAGATTACCAAGACTACTCAAACCATTGAGAGCTCAAGCCCTCTGGTCCAGGCAGTATCTATAGCTGTAGTGCTAGCGGTAGCCCTCTCCGCAGTCAGCCTTGTAATTGCTCTGCGGAAAAGGTAGAATGAGGCAAGAGCACTGGATAATTCTCTCGATTATTCAAAGCGACTTGCGAAAAGGGGGATTATTTCTTCTCCGTCCTTCCCATTATAATTTCTACAGTAAGCCCTATGCTTTTCCGAAATGAGAAAGAGTAAGTTCTTGACTCCTAAGGAAACAAAAGGCAAGGGCAGTCGATTGTGAAAGTCGTACGCTACAGCGGCGCTTAACTAGTCTTGAGAATTCACTCTTCTACGAATCAAAACCGCTGTCGATGCTGCTAAAAGCAAAGCGATTCCACCAATTAATGCAAACTTGTTTGTAAATGCAATTAGTGCATCTTGTGTGGATGCGCCAAATTGACCTCGCGAAAATGCGACACTGTTGGAGAGCAGAGGGGAACTCATCGAATTCTGAGTCGGTAGAGTCGAGCTTTGTTGCGTAGCGGTTGTCGCTTGTGCGAAGGTCGTCGTCATTTCATTGACGGTTGTAATGGAAGTGCTCCCAGCACCACTGGCAGAACTACTTTGGCCGAGGGAGGCGGATTGAAGCGACGTTGATGTGCCTGACGTTGTCGTAAACGCCAATGAGTCCTGTATTGAGGTCGTGCCAGAGTTTACTGTCGACGATGCCGACGTTGCTAAGGGAGATGTGCTATTCATACCCGAAGGAAGCAAATCAGCAGCAGTCGACGAAGAGGACGCGGTGAAGGTGGTCGCAGGGACTGCTATTGCGGTGGAAGCATAAGTGGCAGTGCCGCTTGCTGTGACCGAGTAAATGTTCGCAGCGTTTGAGGACCCGGCACCTCCAGTGGTAGTGGATTTCGCAGCCGCGCCGTTCTGGCTGGCAAGGGGGACATTGAGAGGCGAATACGGCAGGGAGAGAGCGACTAGCACGATCAAAGCACATGCTACGGCAAGAACTGCTGTGACAATTGGCCTGTCAGGTAGTTTCAAAATTGTATTTCTCTCTCGTAAGCCAGATTGGCATTGACTCAGACTGATATGAAGCAGTAGTTAGTTCTAACCATCAGAACACCATGGGAAAGTGTGTTCTGGGGTCATGAAAGGCTCTGACACTCAAAAATTCTCGCCTTTACTATTTCTCAAAATGGTCTTTTTTTCCAGGTTCTCAAAGTTTCGTACCAAGCAAATGCCGACGCGAACAAGCCGAACGCCAAGGCGAATGGATTCAGACTCCCGAGGAAGATAACAATGTAACCCAGCAGCAGTGTTGTAAAAAAGACGGCGTAGAAGGTGAACCTAGGGACGAGCAATCGCCCGACCTGAGTGAACGCCTGAAGCACTCCCACGTTAACATTCTTGACTAGTGTGTATTCTCCGTACTGATCCTTCTCGATTAATCCCAACCTCGTCAGCTTGTCGAGGTGATGATACGCAACGCTTGGACTTGAGAGGCCGAGTGAGCGCTGAAGCTCCCTAACGCCGATCGGCTTTGGACTCCTGAGAATGAAGAGGTACGCCAATAGAGTCCTGCCCCTCAACTCGGAGTCGAATGAGAGGGAGCCGGCAGTATGTTCGGGTGTGGGAGGAGCTGAAACGGCGTGCATTGCCTCCGTCTGCCCCTTCTTGGAAGATTTTTGTGGTATCTGCGTTGCCTGCGGCTGAACGCCTGTTGATGCATCTGTCGGAATGGCGCTCGGTACGTCCGAAGTGGCCGTAGTATCTTCAGATTTGCCGATACCGCTTAACTTCTTCTTGTCTTCCTTCAAAGTTCACGTGTCTTCGAATTACTATTGGTGTGGCCTGAATCTCAAGTCTATTAAATGGTGTCATTTCCTACTCCCGTCTGCTTTTATTTCTCATATTCTTCGCCCTGCGAGATCTTCATCACATCTAAGAGACGGAGTATTGTCTAAAGCCAAATTACGCGAGGTAGGAAGACCCTGGAGACACCCCGATACATTTTCACGAAGAAATTTTCAAAGGAGCCAGTAAGTATTGTATGTTTATTGGTCACCGCAGTCTGCAAAACATAAATAGAGAAATTTACTCTGCGGACTAGCGAAGAAGTTTTCCTTATGGCACGAGATAGAGCAATCGGAGCCGCACTGGTAGTTGGTGCGATTATTGGTGTACTCATTTACGGCAGTCTCATGTTTCTCCCCGGGGTAGATCAATACGCCTTTCTTGTCTTGAAGATCACCGCGTTTGTGGCCATTCTTGCCATCCTCGCAATCCTCGGCTGGATCGGATACGTCATGGCAACCACTCCTCCACCAGTGCCACTCGAACCAGAACCAGCAACAACTGCCACTCCGTCAGCAACAACGGAGAATGTTGCGGCAGAAAAGAAATCCTGAAAGGTTTCAGCCCCCCGCCGCAGTTCGTCGTTCGATATATCGTGATCATCGGGAGGGGTGTTCTTTTTCCCTCTCCTCGAGAATCTTGTGTATTTTCTTTATGACAAATGACGCGCTTTTCGATTCTGACATTAAAGGTGCAAGAGAGATATCTTTAGAAGCGCTGCTCTGGATACCGTTCTCAACGTCGTCATTACTGTTCTTATTTTTGGAAATTTCGTCAAACAAGTGCACCTGATAATATCCGAGCGCCTTTAGCACAACCTCGATTTCTTCATTGGTCAGATCTGTGTCGTCAACAGGAACGCGTTTATCACTGCTCAACTTGCTTCCTTACTCCTTTAGCCAGAATGATGTAGCTTGAGACATTGCGATATAATTCTTTAGCGAGAATTATCAGTGATCAGATTTTCTTAGTGCAAAAGGCGAGCGCATGAGCCAGTCATCCTCTATCTTTTCGCTGTCACGGGAATTGAAATTGCGGTAAAAAGTCCAATCCTCGGAATAGAGCAGTAACTCGACAAAGCTTTATCCAAATTCACAATTTCAAATTTCAGGGCGTGGCACTCCAAGGCCGATGATCAGAGAAGAAGGAAATCTGGGATAGAATCTCACTCTTTGTGAAGAAAGTAGACCTTAATCGCAATGATAGGTGCAAGTCCTCCGATCCGTTGCACGCTTGCATTTCTTAAGAGATTGGATTAGAGTCACCGATGATGAGAAACTGCATGTTAGCGGAAAGTCAACAATGCCAAAAAGAAGGGACTTTGCTTTCTTCGTTCGCCATCCTGTTTCCCTACTACTTCTTTCACGGCATCAACAAGAATGAGCTGAGGAGCATAATTGACAACAAAGCTTCTCGTCATAGATTTTCGAGAAATCGATGCTCTTCATCAGCTTCGTAAGCAAAGGTAGGATAACGTCAACAGATCGTGGTTTCCGAGCAAAATATGCCTGGGACATGGGTATATTGCGCACAAAATGCGCCAAACATATAGTCCCCATTTCAGCTAGTAATTGCTGAGGAGGCATCGTAATTTTTCGCATGCCGGAAGAGAAGTTCGCCAGGGTTCGCCGCGCAGATAGCCAAGGTGTAGTTTCAAGGGGTATCACTATGGTGCTAGATCGTCTCAGCGGACTTGTGAAAGAGGAGTTCGAACAGGTTTCAGATAGCGTAGACATAGTCGAGATAGGATGGGGACTACCCCTCGTATGGAAGGAAGATGCTATCGCATCGCGAATCAAGTTTTACACCAAACACGGTATCAGGGTCTCGATGTCCGGAACCCTGCTCGAGTACTCGGTCTTCCAGAACCATACGGAATCGATACTTTCCAAAGCCAAGCGCATGGGCTTTAGCATCATCGAGATCTCAGATGGGATAATTGACCTCACCGTTGAGCAAAAGGTAAAACTCGCAAAGCTGGTAAAGTCCAAGGGCTTTGAGTATCTCGTCGCGGTAGGAAAGAAAGATCCTTCGGCGCAGCTCTCCCTACCAGAGACGATTTCTCAGATCGATTCGGCGCTCTCGCTAGATCCATTCAAGGTCGTTCTAGAAGGAAGGGAGAGGGGGCGGGGCGTCGGGATTTACGATGACAACGGCGACATAAAGTGGTCGATGCTACGCTCAATTGCGAAGAGCTTTGATTATAAGAACATCATCTTCGAAGCGCCTTCTGAAGCACAGCAGACTGCCCTAATTTCTGAATTCGGCTCGGACGTAAACTTGGGAAACGTGGCGCTGGGATCGATTGCCGCATTGCAATCCGAAAGGCGGGGCCTTCGGTTCGACACGTTTGGGATAAACAGACCCGACGAGGAGCTTGTAGGCGGCCCCTCGCTAAAGTTCGTGCTCTTCGTTGTCAGGCACTATCAACCGATTGACCAGAAGGAGATAGCCTCGCTGACTCAACTTCCTAGGAGGACGGTTCAGAAGGCCGTCGAGTATCTGAAGTCAAAACAGCTGATCACGGAGCACCCGAGTTTTGAAGACCGCAGAAGCAAGGTCTACAGGACTCCCAGCGCGACGCCCATAGGAAGGGCGAGGCACTAGAGCAAGCGAAAGCGCCCTGGAATGAAAAAAAGGTCTAAAGAGTAAGAATTCATCTGGAAGTCTCTCGGATTTGTCGTTACTCCTTGAAAACGCCTCTTGCTTCTTTTCCCTGCGTGCGCCTCCGCAGAAATCACTTCTTAGCACCTTTCCTCTACTACTTTACTCTCCCGTTGCTCCGTTGGCTGGCTATAATGGGCACCTTTCCATTCTATCCCTCTGCCCCTTGACACTTTTATCGATGTCGTGACAATTGCCGAGATGAAAATCAGAATTCCGATGGGATAGAGGAGCGGAAGGGCGCTGACTCTGCCGACGACCCGCCTCAGTTCGGATGCAGCGATTACAAGAATAGAGGAAATGGCGAACAGGCTGGCTATGAGGCCAATCTCTAGGGCCGCCTCGCCGAGGATGGGTGCATTCACCCTGAGGAAAAGGAATGCGATACCCCCTCCTACAAAGAAGATTATCGGATATATTCCAGTGAAAAACAGGAGAAATGCGTTGAGTATCGAGACCAAGCCGTACGATCTAATCGAGCTTGATGTGACTCGCTCGAGCCCAGAGTAAATTTTCGAGAACTCTTCTTCCCAATCGGTTGCAAGGTATCCGGAACCGTTCTCCACTCGGAGCCTGTATCCGGAAGACTTTGCCCTCTGAGCTATCGCCTGATCCTCGACTATAAGATGCCTCACTTCCTTGTGGCCTCCTATTGCCTCGTAAACCCTTTTCCTGACCAGTATGAAGGTTCCAAAGACGTAGGCTCGTTCACTTTTCTCGTTATTGACCTTGACCAGTGGATATAGTACGTCGATTGCTCCTGACACTATCGGGAGCGTGGAGCTCGACCAAATGCTCTTCGAGTTGACTCTGGGCGATATGGAGAACATGTCGTAACCCTTTGAGTTGAAATACGCGACGGCATCTTCGATTGCTTCGTTCCTTTCAAAAACAGAATCCGCATCCATGTACAAGAGGAGATCTCCCTTTGCAAATTCGTTCCCGCGCCAGCATGCCCAGCTCTTCCCCACCCAATCTGATGGTTTTTCTCCCGCGTCCACTACTCTAATGCGCGGATCCTTCCTTGAAAAGTCAAGTGCGAGATCCCTCGTTCTGTCCTCAGAAGAGTCATCAACAACTATGATTTCGAGGTTTGAATAGGTCTGAGAAGTCACGGATTCTAGACTTCTCTTGATCATCTCCTCCTCGTTCTTTGCGGTAATAATGACAGAGACTGCAGGAGGTTTTCCGACCTGACCATTTCCCTTGATCGATTTCTTAATCGAGTCAGAAAATCTGGGTGCTTTCTTCAACGTATGCAGAAGATAGCCAAGAAATAGGAGTGAACCCAGCGAGGAGAGTACTGAGATAGCACTAAGTAAAATGACAATGTCGGAATCCAACAACTAGATGATATCCCTGTTCCCATGTTAACCTGAATATTAGCCGTCTCCGGGCTTCTCCCACCGAGTAGAGGCTTTCAGGTCAAGCTTTCTCCCGCAGCAGTATACGTCGAAATATGTACTTGACCGGATCTTCGAAGCCCCTAGTTTCTCTGCGAGCTCTCTCAAAGAAGGTTATCTTTTGTCTATCAATATCGTGTAACAGTTTTTGGGTCTTTGACAAGAGGTCTTGAGGACCATCCGCTTCAATTGATAGTTTCCTCGGAAAGTAGTAATTGTGAAAGACATCGAGCTTTGCAGATGGGAAGTACGACATGTTGGGGACACCGAGCAACGCCGCCTCCTGAGTCATAGTCGCCCCTCCCCCAACTAAGAGATCTGCATCTGACAATTCACTCGTCGCATCGACAGTAGAGGCCGGGACAGTGCACGTCTTACCGAACTCCCTTCTCGCCCAGGCCCTCTGTTCGTCGTACCTCGGGAGCAGGAGTATTGTAAAGTCGCCGCTTGACCTAATCACATCTACAAGTTTTGACAAGGTCTCCGAAATTCCCATGCCGCGCTTGAAGTAGGAGGCAAACCACTCATCCAATCTGATAATTACCTTCCCCGTGACGGATCTATTCCTTCTTTGCCCTAACATCTCTTTTGAACCTACCAGCCATGCCCATGGATCAAGGGCGCGATACCTGAAAACGCGGTCTGCCGGTACACCGTACTGTGACCATCTATCCTTCGCGATAACAAATGGTGTGAAGACGCCTGAGGAGAGAGGAACGGCCAGCCTCGATGGCGCGTTCGAGTGAGGAGAGTCACTCGCGACATAATGCTTGATTCCCAGACCGAAACTCACGCGCGCCGCTTCTGGAGAGAGGTAAGAGAGCGAGAGGTCGAAATCATTTTCTGAAACAAATTCTACTAGCTCTCTCTGCCTTTCGATGCTAGACTTGAGTTTCTCGACGAGCAGGCCGCCTCCGTGCCGCCCGATGGAGATGTGTTCCAACTTGATCTGCGTGAGAAACTTGTTTAGTTCGGAATAGTCTCTTGCTGTAACGATACACTTTGCCTTCGAAGGCGCCCTCCTGACCATTGCTTGAGTGAACAGCGCCTGCTTCGGCGTAAGCGCGTCTATCCAGAGTTTAACCATGATTTTTCTGTCTCCTTCGCCCATTTTTCTTTCCGGAGAGAAAAAAGTGGAAGAATCGAAGAATAGCGTTGACCGGAGATTTTCACTTTGAATACGGCTATAAAAGCGGTCTGCATGCCGATTTCAATTAGGAATCGATGACTTCAGGGTGTACGAGAGGGGGCGAGGCACCTGCTTGTTCCTCCCTCTCTTGGATAGAAGAGGCAAGAGAGTGGGTAAGAAAGAAGTATTAGGGAGTACGCAAGGAAGAAGAGAACATGCCGAAGATTGACCACTCCATCGAAATCAACGCCTCAAGGGACAGGCTGTGGGAGATAATCTCAGACGTAGACAACGAGTGTGTGTATTGGTGGGGAACAAAGGCGATCAAGAATATTTCGAAAGACGGCGAAGTGATCATCAGAGACATTACTCAAAACTTTGGTAACAGGAAGATACGGCAAAGAGTCATTCTTCATCCCAAGGATTCAGTTGAGATTCAATATGTCAAGGGGATCACAGAGGGCGTCAAGTTACTATCAATCGAGTCTGTAGGAGAAAACAAGCAGAACCTCCGTGCCTACTGGGATGTCACCTTCTCTGGAGTTTTGAAAGTCGCAACCCCGATTATAAAGTCGCACGTGGAAAAGGGGACTCTTGGCGCATTGCAGAGGATCAAGGAAGCCGCTGAAAAGAAAGGCGGAGGCGAGGACAATCGCATTGACTCTGCGACCTCGGCGACTAGCGCATCATTTTCTTCTTTAGCTGCTTGAGCAAATGGCTCCGATGTTCATGAGCTAGCATTCCTCTTTTTTCTCATTTTGCTTCTATTTTCTATTGCTAGAGTGAATGCAGTTCTTTGATTGACAAGTGAACGGTGAAGAGACAGTATTTCAAATCTGCTCGCCGTCTCCCGGAGTCCTGGCTTCATCAAAGCACTGGAGAACTTTCAAAACTAAACTTGTTCTTCACACGACTTATTCCAATTAGAACAAGTATGGGCGAGACGATACTAAGGAGAGGTATTACTAGAAGTATGGCAGCGACCTTGAAAAGGTCGTCACCATACCTTGACCCGTCCGCCACACGCATAGGATCACGCCTCCAATATAACCAATCAACGCCATGATACCACCGACTAGCAATAGTACAGAACCGACCAAAAGATAACCAAATCCTGCTGGGAGCTGTGCAGGACTTGTGGGAGGCTGAGAGGGGTTTATCGTTGAGATCATCGAAGTAAGAGCCGAAAGCTCGATTGCCAATCCCAGTAAGACATGTGGCAGTGCAATGATTGCTAGTAAGGTAAGTGTTGAGGGCAATCCTAATTTTGGCTTGTCAGGGCAAGCGAGAGCTTTTAGGCAGAGCGAAGCTGAGTAATCCCGAGAAGTTGGATCGCGCCTAACACGATAGATATTAGGGTAACTGTTAGAAAGACATTCGAGATGGTGGCGCTCGTTGTTGTCCTTCGCAACGGAAATAATACAAAGTAACCGAAAGTAAGGGGAAAGCTCGCAATCACTGCTACGAGCAGCAAGATCGCGTATATCTTGAGCTTCGCGACCGCACGCCTATCTGCATCTCCAAAGCTTGGTTGTGTAGCCGCGCCAACTGGAGGAACAAATGGTGGGGGAGACGGCATCGTAGATGGACTGGCTTGGACCAGTCTGTTTCCGCAGGCTGGGCAAAATACGGTATTTTCATCCACTTGTCTACCACACGAAGAACAGAAAGGCGTGATTTTTTTCTTACCTGAGTATTGAGGGGACAAAAGCCGATTCTCGCCTAGTGATTGGAAAACCACCCCTTAAAGCGAGATTTCCGAGTGGAGCTGGATTCGCTTTTCATCAGCTCGCATCTGCCGGAGTTAGCGACAGGAAGAGAGGGAGCTTGGCTCAAGGAGCGCGATCATGCCTGCGTCTTGCTTCCCAAGTAAATCCTCCAACCGTGGCGGCAACAAGTATTGCTACCGCAGCCACGACATACAGCACGAATTGCTGAGGCATCCCAAAAACAGGCAGGTTCTCACTTACCTGCAAGGATACGATGTCGCAAACCCTCGGGCTGGTAGGGTCTGTTGTACATACGGTCAAGGAATAGTTGCCCGGCGCAATATCTTCGCCCCTTGAGATGCTGATCTGCGTGGAGTTGGGGCTCAACGCCTTGAATGAGAGCGTGAGATTTGACTGGGTGTTCCCATTGAAACTCATCGATCCGCTGACCGAGGAGGATAGGTTGAACGAGCCGACAGAGGAGTTGATCACCAGCAGGGCGGGGCTCTGCGCTAGGACCAAGTCGTGCGTCGAAACCGGAAGGTTTCTCGAGAACGAAGCTGATTGGTTGCTGATTTCCCCGATCTTGTTCCCGCTGAATTCGGTGAACCACACAGACCCAGTTGAGTTGTCAAGAACAAATCTAAGCGGACCTGAAATTTGAGTGGGGATGTCGTACTCGTGGAGTTGCATGGTCGCAGGATCAAACCGGGCAATCCTATTTCCATAGTGCTCGTTGAACCATACATCGCCCGAGGAAGGCGACATCTCCATCCAATAAGGTAGGGAAACAGTTGTATCAATTGATCCAGTCCGAAACGAGAACAAGGAAGTCGCGTACTCCGTTATGCCGCCGGTCGTCTCATTTATGAATCCAAAAAGGCTGGACGCGTGATTTGCAAACCATATTACGTTACTTGAACTGTCAAAAGCCAGCCCGACAGGTTCCGCGCCTTCTGGGAGTTGCCAAGAGTGAATGAACTGGTTGGTGGAGGGACTGTACTCTACAATTCTTCCAGAGAATGATTCAGAAACAAGAATGTCTCCCCCGCTACCAAACGCGATTCCTGATGGACCATTGTTTTGAATGATGCCGGGCGTTCCGTTCTCCGGAAGTGACACCGAAGTTACAAGCGTGGCGCTTCCTTTGCTCGGGGTAATCTGAAAAGCTCCTATCTGATCGGTGTAAGTGGATGTAAACCAGATCTCATTGCTTTGAGGCTCGTAGAGCAGGCCGAAGGGATCTTCTTCCGGAGACCCTGTTGAGAAGTTTGCAAACTCTCCGGTGGTCGGGGTGAATCTCCAGAGTAGGGGCTGTGCTGCGTCGTTGAACCAGAGGTTCCCGTTACTGTCAAAGATCAGGAACCAGATCATCGCAAGGTGTGGGGTCGTGGGTATGTGGAAGTTGAGAAAAGTACCATTAGCTGGAATGTACTTAGTGATTGAATCGGTGTTGGCGTTTGCAAACCAGATATTGCCTTCTGGTCCGACCGCTATCCCCACAGGGTATGAGTTGTTCTGCGGAATTGCAACTTCCTTCACCGCTGCGTTCAGAGTCGTACTATTCTCTCCAGACAATAGAGACAAAGTGGCCTGAGGGCGGGGATTTTGAGCTCCTCCCCCCCTTCTAGGGGCGGTAAAAGCTGAAAGAGAGCTAGACGATACGAATGGGATAGCCAACAAAATAATGAATAATGCTATCAGAAGTGCAATTGCGATTGCGCTCGTCCTTGGAATTCTGCGACCAATGGAAACAGACAATCTATCTTCGCGCGCCTTCTATCACCGCTGGCTCCCCGGTTCGCCCCAGAGAGATGCGAGACTCGGTTGAACTTGGGCAAAGTTCTGAAATATACACGTTGAGTCATTGCAAAGCGCTCTGCTTAGCGTGCGCGGAAAGAAAAGCGGAAACCAAATCAGGGTACCCTGAAATAGGGGCGCGGCGCCTGCCCATGCCTCTTGCTCTCACAAAGGAGTGTATGGGAAGTGATGGGAGCCCGAACGAAAGGCACGCGATTCCTTTTTCGGTTTCCACTTTCGTTCTCTTATACGCCGGTTAGCTGGCTAAGCAGATCCAGCCCCTTGGCATTCACGCGGTACAGGGTCTTGTTGCCTTCGTTGGTCTCATCCATCACTCCCATGGAAAGGAGTTTGTTCATGTGGTGCCAAAAAGTATCATACCCCAGCCTTGCTTTTACCATAATCCAGTGCTGAGGATTCGGAGTCCTGCATGCGTCCAAAATCGCTACGACAATTGCACTCTGAGATCTGACGGATCTTCTTGGGCGGTTTTGTCTATGGGTAAACAGGAAAACCAAGCTATCGTCTTTCAGAGAGTCACCGGAGTGAAATGGCTTTGAAGGTGTACCTGTCAGTACTCCGGCTCCTTGTGGAATATCCAAGACCACAAATTGCTGCGTTGGGCTGTGGTTTGCATCAGGCTGCATGCAATTTTCTGGAACATTATTCTAGAAGACTCTGGTTTAATCATACATTTTTGGAAGGGGTGTACTAATTTTTTCTTCGGCTGTCCTAATCGAATTACTTAGCGGTCGAAGTCTGGAGCTCAATTCGATCCGAGTTCATCATAACGAAAATGGTTGATGATCATGCAATGGCCAATGCACGAGCGCAGGGCATCTTAAGGCCGCTAGAGTGATTTACTGCCACTAGGAATTGGAGTTGATCGTATCGACTTCTGGAAAAGAGTACGAAGATACTACCGTGCACTCTCTTCTAACCCTGATTCTCTTTCCACGATACTCCTGTACTGCGAGTGCAATCCTCTCAAGATGTATAACATTGCGAACGAGACGAAACCAAGCCCGACAGTAACGGTCAGAAGATCCAGGAATTGCAAGCGATTGAGAAAATCAGACGCCTCCACGATGATACAACTGTGTTTTTCGATATAGGATTGATCGAAGAGATCTCCGTTCATAATTTCCTGTCCAACGCCGCTGGAAATCATGCGGAGGAACAGTTGTGCCAAGATCAATCTTTGATTTAGGAGCAGTAAACTGCTTCTCACTGGTAGAGCAAGCTGGTAGTACTTTCGCTGAAGCCAACTATGCCGCCTTACGCGGTAGAGCCTGAAGGAAGCCACGCTATTTGATTGTATACTATTGAACAAGCTGTTCTAGAGAACAGAACAAAAACCAAAGAGCGTTCTGGGCCTCGACAGCGACTTTCAGCTACTGCGCCCAGATCGCTTATGTCAAAATTATCAAATGACTTTGATTGACATACCGAAGATGGTTTTTAGGTGGACATCTTTTCCTGCCTGTTCGAGCGCTTGCTGGCCGTCTTCAACTCCTTCAGCATGACCGGCCCGATGACCGTGCAATTTATCGAAGGAACTAGGTAGCCGAAGGCCTCAGGATCCCTCATAGTTTGAAGAAAATCGTTCGCCTTTGATTCCGCTTCAGCGCTGTTCGCTGCAAAGAAAGTCCGAATGTGCATGTCCTCCTCAGGATTTCGAACGTAAAACAGGTTGTAAGCAATTCTCTGCTGCCTGATTGTCTCAGGGGTTACCTCGATCTGGTCGACAGTTGACATTCGCTGTTCAAAACCCAACAAATGAGAAGGAAATAACATTTGCCTTTACCTCTGCCGCTTCCAGCAGAAAGACCCCGCGAATCTCTTCCTTAGCATGTTTGGTTTCCGTGCAAGTCGTTAGGAGTCGACTAGCCAAACATTGAGAAATTGAACAGTGAATACAGGAAAAAGGGGTGGTTCAGGATCGCACGGTTTATTAAGATCGTGAGTTGAACCATTTTGGCTGAGTTAATACAGTTCGCTCTGGCAATGCAGATAGATCAGCTGATGGATACGATTAGCCATCCGATAATCCCAATTGAAAGGTATGAGCCGAAGAAATTTTGGCTGGATCCACAATTTACCGCTTGAGTTTTTCTTACACATAAATTGAATCAAAGCAACTTCAAATGCAATATCAAATGCCTAACTGTTTTTCCCGATCCGAACCTCAGGAGAGAGAGAAGCGTAAGCTGATCGTCGGTGTGGGATAATGTCGCTCGCAGCCGTCCAGCGATTTTCACTACAAAACAAAGCATAAATTGACGACTTGCTGAAAACACCCAATTGTGTCGCAACAAGTTCTCGCAAAAACACAGGCTATGCAGGCCTCCGAACTCCTGCTCGGCAAACCCCTGAAGAGAAAGGAGGACCGGCGCCTACTGACTGGCAAGAGCACTTACGTCGACGACATGAAACTGCCAGGGATGCTTCACGGCGCCGTACTCCGCAGCCCTTATGCCCATGCGAAGGTCCGCAATATCGACACGTCAAATGCGTTGAAAGCTCCGGGAGTGAGATTGATCCTCACAGCTAAGGATATTCCCGAGTCGGTCTCCCCTTTGAATTCTGCTGAAAGCGATGGAGGTGTAAACGTTCCCCGACCTGTTCTCGTCGCTGACGAAGCAAAGTATTCGGGGGAACCGGTCGCGTTTGTCGTTGCAGACTCGAGGTACCAAGCGGAAGATGCGCTCGAGTTGATATTGGTCGATTATGAAGAGCTTCCCATTGTTGTAGACCCGTTGGAGGCCATGAAGGAAGGTGCCCCAAAAATTCACAGCGCGCTACAAAGCAACGTCGTGATGGTTGACAGTGTGTCCAGTGGACAGGTAGAAGATGCCTTCAAGAGAGCTTCCAAGGTAGTGTCGCTGGACCTAGTAAACCAGAGGCTCTCGCCCGCCCCCATCGAAACAAGAGCCTGCCTTGCGTCATACTCTTCAGGGACGCAGACGCTGAACATCTGGCTTTCAACTCAGGGCCCCTTTCAGGCTAGGACGATGATTGCGGAAATCCTCGGAATGCCCGAGAATATGGTGCGAGTCGTAGCTCCCGAGGTGGGCGGAGGCTTTGGAGCCAAGATGACGATTTACTCCGAGGAGATACTCGCGTGCGTCGCGTCAATGAAGCTCTCTCGCCCAGTAAAGTGGGTCGAATCAAGGTCTGAGAACATGTCTAGCATGACTCACGGCCGAGGGCAACTACAGCACGTCGAGCTTGCGGCCACAGAGAAGGGAAGAATATTGGGAATGAAGGTTCAACTCATCGGAGATGCAGGCGCCTACCTCACTGAAGGGTCGTCGGACGCGACATTCACAATCAAGATGGCTCCGGGCCCCTACGTCATTCCCGCTTACTACGGTGAAGCAAAGATTGTACTCACGAACAAGGTTCCTCACGATGCGTACCGAGGAGCTTCGAGACCGGAGGCCACCTATCTGATAGAGAGGGCGATGCAGGAACTCGCGCGTGAGCTCAACATCGATCCAGCGGAGGTGCGATTGCGTAATTTTATCCCAAAGGAGGATTTTCCTTATACGACGGTCGGCGACCTCACCTACGACAGCGGCGACTATGCTATGAACCTCAAGCGGGCGCTGGAGCTATCGCATTATGACCGCTGGAGGGAGGAGCAGATGAGGGCACGCACTCTGCGTGATGGAGGAAGGCTGGTCGGTGTTGGCCTGTGCAGTTACGTGGAGGTGTGCGCCTTTGGACCGGAGTTTCCTCAGACCGCTGCCATCTCCGTGTCCGAATCCGGAACGGTCACCATAGTTTCTGGAACTTCCCCGCACGGTCAGGGCCATGAAACGCCACTTGCTCAGATCGTCGCAGACAAGTTAGGCATTAATGGGGTTGAAGATATTGCTGTAACCTACGGTGATACCTCTCAACTCCCGTGGGCTACTTTCACAGCGGGCAGCAGGTCTGGAGCACTGGGGGGTTCGGCAGTGCTGATGTGTGCTGAGAAGATCAAGGACAAGATGGCCAAGATAGCTGCGCACAACCTGGGAGCCGCTCCTGAAGAGATTGTATTCAGAAAGGGGGAGATTTTCCCGGCCTCCGCGGGAGAAGATCCGAAGAAGAGACTCACTTTCAAGAAAGTCGCATCGTATGCATACAGGCCTAAGAAATTGCCCAAGGGGATGGAGCCTACTTTGTTTGCCTTCAGCGCGTTCGTGCCGCCTAACTACACGTTCCCCTTTGGAACGCATGTTGCCGTGGTCGAGGTCGAGAGAGATACCGGCAAAGTTAAGATCCTTCAGTATACTTCAGTTGATGACTGTGGAAGGGTTCTGAACCCGCTGGTAGTCGAAGGGCAGATTCATGGAGGAATAGTGCAAGGGTTAGGGCAGGCGATGCTTGAGGGAGTTGTCTACGACAGCAATGGGCAGTTGTTGACCGCTAGTTTTCTAGACTATCAAATTCCTCTTGCAGAGGACGTACCAGAGATACAGAGCTTCCGAACCGAGACACCCACTTATTCAAATCAGATGGGTATCAAAGGAGTTGGAGAGGCGGGTACAATTGCCTCAACACCGACCCTCGCAAACGCCGTCGCAGATGCTCTTGCTCCGCTGGGCACTAAGGTTCTTGAAATGCCAATTACACCCAACTACATGAAGAGATTGCTGCATGGTAACTCTCTTGCAAACTTGAGGGAGCGGGTCTAGAGGAAAGAAAAAGGAGGCCTTTTCGCCTTCTCATGGCTAGTACTCCTCTCACACTAAACGCTCCATTATCGCCTACGCCGCTCCCGGGCTTAAATACGCCGAAGACTGATATACTAGAATCGCTGCCTACTTAGGTATTAGTAAACGGGGGTAACTAGAAGATTGGCTCTCGATGACCCAATTGTTTGGATTCTCATCATAGCAGTTGTCGTCTTCCTCTTCGGTGCAAGCAAGATACCGAGCTTGGCAAGGTCAATTGGTCAAGCTAGAAGGGAGTTCGACAAGGGCTGGAAGGGGGACAGTGATTCTCCTGCAGCGGTTGCACCCACTCCTGCCTCTCAGCCCGGTAGCACGCAGGCTGTGGCCGTAAGCAGTGATGACCCGCTGATACTTGCAGCTCAGAGAGAAGGCATCGATACCCAGGGAAAGACAAAGGAGCAAATTGCTTCAGAGCTTTCCTGGAAGCTGAACAAAAAGTAATCAGAATCCAAACGATTCCAGAGCTTGTACTTGAAACTCACTTCTGATCCTACAGATCCTAAGCTCCAGTTTTCGCGATCAAACTGCTACTCTTTGGAGCTCTTTCTTGTTGCTCGGCTTGAACCGCGATTAAGGAATTCTTCAACTAGCGCGTAGGCGTACCGACAACAGTGCTCGCCGCAGCCATTCTGTTTCTGTTGTTTTCTATTCTCTTCGCAATGAAGACAGTTATCTCGTAGAGAATGTAGATCGGAACGATTATCGGGATGCTCGAAATGAAAGTCGGATCTGGGTTCACAATGCCTACCACAAGGGCAACTATAACATAGACCCACTTCCTAGCGCTCGAAAGCTGTTTCACATTGAGGACTTTGAATTCGACGAGCGGAATCAGGAATACCGGAAATGTGAACGCGAGACCGGTGATCACAGGGATCAGCAAAAGCATGTTGACAAAGCTCGTGAGAGAAATCAGATTCGCAAGATTGAATGCAGGAAAGAAGCTGATCAGTATTCTCATGACTATTGGGAAGACAACTAACAATCCGAATAAGCCGCCTGATGCAAATAGAACCGTGAATGGGAGAAGATACTTTCTGACCGCCTTCTTCTCTCTCTGGTACAGGCCTGGCGCCACGAAACCGTAAATCTGATTGAAAATATAGGGCATGCTTACAATTAAGGCGACGACTAGCGAAAGATTGATGAAAACTGATATTGGGTCTGTGAGATCCTTTGCGAATAGTTGTAGTCCAGGGGCATATTTTGTCTCAGCGTTGTGCAGCAATGTGAGCAATAGGAAATTGTAGCCAAACAGAGAGTATGGGCCCCCGAACGGATGGAATGGATCTGGAACCGACGATACCACGGCGAACGCAATAATAAAAGCAAAAAGACACTTCTTGAGTCTCTGCGAGAGCTCGCCCAGGTGCTCAAAGAAAGTCATCCTCGCCCCGTCTATGGTCGCCTCTTCCACTTTACTATCCTGTGATTGCTGATGGTCGGGACCGCTCAAGAGAAGCTAGTTTGACCTGTCCTCTTTCCCTGATTTTCCAGAGTCTGACGAAATCCGTTCTTAGAGAGAATTTGCTCTTTCTTCCTAGGCGTTTGCCGATAAGTCAAGCTAAGTCTCCTATAGATAAATTGTGTTTTTCTTCCTCCGTAATATTCTACAGGATTCAATAGCCTTTGAGTGCAAGGCCATAGTAATCAAACACCATTACGCCGTCGCTGTTGGCGAGAGAGTACTGAATCTGTTGCTCATAGTCCTGCCGGTTTGCTGTGGCGAGTACCTCAACGCCGCCTATGACACCTTGATGCAGATACTGCCTATCTGCGGGGCTGTAGGTTTCTAGGATCAGGAGATCAGGTTTCAGGGTCGTCGAGAAATCGGTCGTTGTCACCGCGGTCTTGCCACCGTGGTAGCTGTCGCGCAGAGTAGAGAGCAACGACAGCTGGCTCGAAAGTGGTAGAGTAGACATATCAAGGCTTATGCCATCCTCTCCAAGATTGAATATTGAGCTCGGAATCTTCTGAGATGAATCGGTGAAGTACAGCGAGAAGAAAAAAGAGATGTTACCGGTGTGAGCCGTAGCGACAAAGTAAGAAAGCTCATTGGACGTGAAAAGGAGCACGCCTGAACGATACACTTGAAAGAAGATTGTGTTGAACCCATGCGACTTGACCGTCGTGACTAGAGCCGAAAAGTTGGACTCGTCAACCAGAGCATTTCCCTGATTTACGTACAATATCTTCCACTCTTCCTGTGTCGGGGGCGAGCTTGTTGAGCTCAAAGAGGTTGCACTGCTCCCAGCCAGCGCATCTTGTTGCGGAAGGTAAAAGAGCAGCAAATATGCTGTCGTAGCAACTATCGCCAGCATACCTATTGCAAGAATGAGCAGCGGTCGCCTGGATCGGCTGTGCTTCCCTCTCCTCCCCCTGCTGCTTTTCAAATCTGAATCTCCTACTGCTAGTGCTCAGTGCTGTCGCTTTTCCTCAGTCTTTCAAACCTTACTAGTAGGGTAGCTTCCTGTTCGAGCATTAAAAAGAAAAACCTTCTTTCAAAATTTCGTTCTCGGGTTTCATCTTTTCGGAGCTACCCATAAAACTCTGAAAATAAAGAAGGAAATATTCAATCAATACTCACTGCGTGCGTGCATCCAATCTGACTTTCCGTGGTAAAAGTACACATGCGATATCAAAGAGCTCGATGATCGCAACCGTCGTAGTAGTTGCCCTCGTGGCAGTGGTCCTAGCGGGGCTGTACTATACGTACTTCTTTCCAGCCGCTTCCTCCACCACCAACAGTGATGTCTCAATAATGAATCTGACCCTACTTAGCGGGTCACCTTCAACTCGCTCCCTTAACCAGAGCTGCCAGGGGGACGCTATCATCGAGATGGAGATCTTGAACCAGTCACCCAGCTCAATTCACATCAGCAGCATTGCAATATCCGGTTCAAACCTTAATCAGTCCGCAAGCATTCTCGACTCAGTGTCAAACTCTTGCCTCACCCTGGCGGAGAGCAATCCCGTTATCCAAGCCTCGTCGAGTCTTCTCTTAGACGGTTACGTCAACATGCCGCTCTCATTCGGTGCGAGTTACAAATACCTAATCAGTTTTGACAACGGGCAATCAATCAACGGAACGTTGATCGCTCAGGCCTGAAAAGTGAAAAAATCTGGTTACGAACCCAACAACTCTTCTTTCGGCAGGATCATGTCCTCGTTGTTCATTGCGTGGAAAAAGACGGGCACGTTCTGAGTCTGCGTAGCTTTGAAGCTCGCGAGAAGCCAGTCCCCTGAGGCAAAATTGAGCGTGCGCTCAAGGAGCGCATCGTCAATCGCGAATGTGTCGCCGACGAGTTGCCTGTCATATGGTCTCGGGAGAGTCCCAACGAAGTAGCTGTGTATCTGGTGGAGTACGTTAGTGTTAAGGTGGGCGAGCCTCTGTGTTGAAATCCAGCCGTGAAGGTGATACTTTCGTCCGTGCCTCAGGAGCCTCTCGACCGCGTCATTGCATTCCGAAACGCCCTGCGAACTCCTTAGCGTCGTGCTGCTCGGGACAAACTCTTGAGCCTCATCGAAGACAAAGAGGATTCGCGGACGCAAGTTGAAACTCGTCCTCCTCTTCTTGAAGATCTTCTCAATTAGCATCGTCGTTATCTCCCTAGCCCTCTCCGTTTCTTCGTTGATCACTATGAGTCTCGGGGACTCTTTGCCATTATCTAGGATCTCTTCGACCAGTGAATCGATCGAGTAGCCAATCTCCTCTGGTTCACCCGTGTCCTCGTTGAGCCTGCCCTGAAGAGCGGTAATCAGGCTGTAAATCGTGCTCGTTGATTTCACTCCGGACTCCTTGAAGTGCTGAATTATTTCATTGAGTACAGGCATGACTTCGCCGTCGGTCTGAGAATCCTTCTTCTTTCCCGCCCTATTCATGAATGCCTGAATCTTGTCGATGACGTAGAGAGAGGCTTGCTGGTTAGCGTTGAATTTTTCAGCAGCGGTCTGGGAAACTGACTCGAGGAATCCCTCGTATGTCCTGTACCTTTCGACGCTTGAGAGATACTCCGGCTTTGTATAGAGTGACTTGCATTTGTCTTCCCTGAACAGATTCTCAATCAGCGCAATGAGCTCCTCCTTCCTTGGCTCTAGCGTCTCTGGGACGACGTGCTTCTTGTAGTACTCCTCCGCTCTCCTCGAGAGTGCTAGATCAGCGGCAAACCCATTAGCGCTCTTTGACTTCGATTCGGGCGCGTTGACTACGCTCTTGTCTTCGATCTCGTAGGGCAGTATCACCCTGCTTGGGAGTAGCGCGAGTTGATCGAGCAAGTGTATCCCGTACTCGGAGGAGACATCCATGATGATCACCTTGAGGTCCTCTACCGTGGCTAGAGCTTTCCGCAGGACCATCGATGTCAGGTAGCTCTTGCCACCGCCCGTGTGGCAGAAAGCGCCCACGTGATAGTTTATCAGTTGCGTAAAATCGATCGTAAATGGAACCTTCTCATCTATTATGCCGAGCAGGTTTCCTATGCAGTAACTCTCAGGGGCCTTGGCGACAGGAGGGACGTAGCATACAAACTGCCTAACTGCTTCCTTATTGAGAAGCTTTACCTGTGACCCAACGAGGAGCGGGGCGTATTTTCTCTCGTATTTTATTCCATCAGAGAAATCAACGACATAGCCCGTCGGGGAGGCGAGGATTTCGACCCATGTGCTCTTCGAGCTGTGTCTCCACTCCTTCTCTATGAGCCCCATGAACTCTCCTCTCAGCGCGCCCGGCTGGCTGGTGCTCAAACTCAGCATTGAGTAGTGCATAGGAGAGATGTCCGCGATCTCAAAAACGGAGTACGTAACATCGGACTCGAGAGTGTTCACGTTTGGAATTGCGAGGAGCTGCCCTGGCGAGAGTTTCCTTACGAGATCCGGGTCGTAGGTCGCTTCCACCTTTGCGAGCTTGAATGTTGTCGTTGTCTTGCCATCCGTAGACATTCTGCTCTGGGTGTAGACCTCACGAAGCTTTGCTTTGAATTTCCCGTCGAGCGTCTCAAGCCATGAGGCTTGATCTAGGCTTGCTTTCGCATCGCCGCTACCCGATTCAGCAAGATGTTGGGCCGTTTCGCCAGTATCATCGTCCTCTTCCTCCTCGGATGTTGTCTCATCATGTCTGGAAGTCAAGTCTTCCAAGGATACTTTCTTGCTTTCGGCGGCTTCGCTGGTCGGAGTCAATTTCTTTGCTGTCTTACTTTCCTTTACTCACTACACGGCCAAGATGAAAAACTAATGAACGTGGAGGAGCCCATTCTCGGCCTCTCTCTAACTCGTACTGTGAGGATGCGGAGGGAAATTACTAGATTTAATGTATATGCGTGGGCAGAAAAAGCTACCATACCTTGTTATTCTTAGCCCTTTTCGTAGCGCTCTTCCCCTTTCTGCCGGCCTCTACACTGTTACGGTAGTCCCTGAATCTTGATTCGTAGAGTATCTGCTGGTCGAGTTTTGATCTAGCGACTTCGAGTTCAACGGCTGCGGTGCATGCCTTTGCCGCTTCGGACTCGAGCCACTTTGCTTTTTTGTCCGCAAGAAACAGCGGATAGTTGTGCCCGAGAGCTTCTGGGATTGGCTCGCTGCCCATCGACTGAAGAATCCCAAGGACGAGGTCTGAGACAGGAGAATTACTCGAGTAGTGGAGTGCAGGAATTATCCGCTCATCAACGGAGTCGAGATGTTTCAGGACAAGCTCGGGGGGTGAAAGCGACGCCCCACCCGTAGAATCGTACTGTGGATAGCAAGGTCTGTCGTAGAGAAAGACGTGCGACCTGACGCTTGGGTCACTCGAACTGCTCCAGAGCTGAAAGTAGGCCTTCACAAACATTCGCTCGCAAGTGATGACATTTCTGAATGCACCCATGACTCTGGATGTTGGAGCTGATGACTCATACTCCGCCGCTCCACCGCTTTTTGGCGTTTGCCGTTCCGCCGCGTCCGCTTTCTGACCCGCGGTATCAGGTCCTATCGTCCTAAAGCAAACATCGTACTCGAACGTACGCCAAGGGGTATGAAGTTGACCAGCGTTGACTATGCTGTTGGCCTGAAGGAGCATCTTGTCACTCTCGAACCTTGGGGGTTTGTTCTCAAAGTTGATTATCCTTGCATCCTCGAGGATCGGGATCACGGCTTTCACTAATTCATTCGCGGCGCTGTCCTTCACAATTCCAATAAGGAGAATGTTTTTCTCCCATGCCTCGCGAAGGATCGAATAGATCGTAATCAACGTCAGGTAGTCGAGGTCGTTTGTGTTCAACCATCTTTCTGCTACGCCATCTCTTAGGCGAATATCTCCAACACCACTTCTTAGGGCAAGAGGGTGTTCGCCATCCGGCGGATTAAAGATGTGCGCCGCAATTTTATCCAGAGCTTCGGTGAGACGCTTCCAGTACGCTTTAACCTCTGGTCTAAGTGCGATGACCGACTCCTCGGATTCAGGTTTGGATACAAACGAGTCTCTAAAGGTCTCACAGAGATCCTTCAACAGTTTTTGACCACGGTCTTTGTTTGCCCGAATCTCCTGTATGATTGAAGAGACGGTCTTAGGTTCGTCTGCCCTAATTTCCATAAGCCGCTGCATCGCAGCGAATTTCAGAAACTGGCTCCTCGGTGGAGGAATGTGCAGCTCCTCGTTCGGGACGAGCATCCTTCCCAACTCCAAGTCTGTAAATGTAATTTTACCCTCGCTTGTCTCAAAGCCCTCAAGGCAATGGCCTCCCGATTTAATGTAGTCCCTCATCCTCCAGCTAATGTGAGCAATGTCGCCCGAGACACTCCTGTCCATGAGGATCACCCTGATTGAGGGATTGTTCCTCATTTCATGATATGCGAGATAATACTCTGCAAAATGCATCAGCGCCTGCGGCACTCTGGCCGGGTCGACATCCACTCCACCTTCCGTGGACTCGCCGGACACGTGCGAGGTGTACTCTTCACTCAGAGGTACTGCGCAGCTCAAGCTGACTGACTGAGGGCTTGCGAACGGGGGATCTGAAGTGACCACAGTTTCTTCCCCCTCACCCTGAGGGAGCGCAAATCGTATGGCTCCTGTGTATCCGAAGGCCCCTGCGAAGAAGATCAACATGTCGAGCCTGTCATCTTCAAACTCTGTGCCATCTATCGCTAGGTAGTTTACCTCTTCCCTTCCGAAGAATCTGATTGCTTCCTCAAAGCATGACTGAGAATTAAAACCCTGACGCAGGATTTTTTCGGTGACCTGGGGGTTGCCCCGCAGCTGCTCGAGCCTATCCCTGAACCTGGTCAGGAGCCGGTTCGCCGAGCTCCGGACGGTTTCGATGTTTTTATCCTGCCCGTCTTCGATGCCCAGCGGCGGAAGAGGCCGATCCGCTACGGTGGATTGTCCCGAGTCTTTTGTCAACCGTGAGCCGCTGTCGAGCATTTTCCTTTAATCTCTTTTCCTACCTCTATAGAGGATAGCGGCCACTTAACGATAGCAATGGTTTGTGAGGCTCCCAAAAGCATGTTTCTCGTGCTCAACAACCATGTATATTGGAGGAAAATTCTGCCATGAATTCCTTA
>JAJPHP010000032.1 GCA_021325255.1 Nitrososphaerota archaeon
TAGTACATGATTTCGAACGGTGTTCGTTCTCTTTCCAATGTTGGTCACAAAGAAAGGAGAGCGGGCACTCGGCCTTAGGCCGATCGGTCGTTAAGTAAACGGGGCACCTTGGAGGGAGAGAAGCGTTATTCGATCGAATCTTTCAAGACATACAGGGTTCGCTTGGCAAGACTATGATCATACGGCAACGAATTGAAGGCAACTCTTACTTAGCTTAGGTAGAGGAGTTGACCGTTGCATCGGATAGAGAGAGCTTCACTTAGATTCCCTGTCTTTTCTTGAATGGAAGCGTGTGTTAGCAAAAAAGCTTGGGCGAAGAAGTAGAAGAAATTGTAGATGAGGTAGACGTTGAAGACAGAGTAATCGGCCGCAGAGCGCTGTCCGAGTGTCTTGCAAAGGGGATTCTGCACAGGGCCGTCGCTGTGTATGTCTGGAATTCCAAGAATCATGTCTTCCTACAACGTAGAAGTCTCTCGGATGATTGGTTTCCAGGGTACTGGACCAGTTCGTGCACCGGGCACGTAAAAAGTGGAGAGGACTCTATTCAGGCTGCGATTAGAGAAATCCGAGAAGAGCTAGGGGTGACACTCGAAGAGCCGCGATTTGTCCTAAAGTTTGTCGTCCCGCCAGTACACTACTCTGACCTTACAGAGTACGAGATGATGCATGTGTTCGAGGCTTTTTGCCGCGATCGAAATTTGAAACCAAATCCCTCCGAGGTCGCGGAAGGAAGGTTCCTGTCGATCGAACAATTCAAGGCATTCTTTGAAGTCAACATGAAGTCAAGCACGGCAACGGGTCCTGTTCAGGAATCACCACAAGAAAGTCTTCCGTTGATAACCCCGGACGCAATTCTTTCTTACCGCAAATATGTCCAGCTGAAGAGATTTGTAGATAAGAAATAACACGGCGGTTGGACTAACCAAGTAATCGGCGACATCCGCACAACTCAGTAACATAGAAAGCATGCATGCAAATAGAAATATACCAAAGTTGCATATTGCACGAGTGTTTTCCGTCAAATGGTAAGGTATCGATCAACGGCAACATCGACACATGGAATGGTTGCTTCCTCCCATCCTCTCGCATCGATGGCAGGGGCAAGGATACTTATGAAGGGAGGAAATGCCTTTGACGCGGCGATTGCAACGAATGCCGCCCTAAACGTGACCCAACCTCACGTTTGTGGAGTGGGTGGAGATGCCTTCTACCTACTCTTAGACTCCAAGGCGGGACGTGTGGAATTCCTAAATGCTTCCGGGAGAGCCAGCCGGAATGCGACAATTTCATTCTACAAAGACAAAGGTTTCAAGTCAATACCCGAGAGGGGCGTTCTTTCTGCGCTCGAAGTTCCGGGCTGTGTTGACGGATGGTCCGAACTCTCGGAAAGGTGTGGGTCGTTGCCCATGTCGGAACTCCTCGACTATGCAATCCATCTTGCTGAAGACGGGTTCCCTATCTCGCACAATCTGAGCGAAGCCATCTCAAGACACATACTAATCTATCAAGAATGCAATGAGTGGCTCAGTATCTACACTCGGGGTGGTAAGGCGCCGCACGCAGGTGAGATTTTGAAACAACGCGACCTGGGATGGACACTGAGAGAAATAGCAAAGGATGGGAGAGACGCATTCTATAGCGGAGAGATTGCAAAGCGGATCTGCAATTCAATGAAGGGGGAGCACGGGCTACTGGATGCGGAAGATCTTGCTTCTCACAAATCGACTTGGGGAGAACCTGTCTCTTTGAAATACAGGGATGATTTCACAATTTACGAAACAGCCCCAAACAGCCAAGCAGCGACTGCGCTGCTCGCATTCAACATCCTCTCAAACTTTGAACTCGGAGATATGCGTAGAGAGAGTGCGGAATACATCGCCCTGATGATTGAAGCCTCAAAAAAAGCCTACGAACACCGCGACAGATACATCACCGACCCGCTTGAGATGTCGGGTGAATTGTCTGAACTGCTTCTCCGCGAGAACGGAGAGAGAGACGCAGAAAAAGTTATCGCTGAACTGAAAAGAAGAGGAATTTATGACTCAGGAATTAGGGCATCTGTGTATCCCTCCGGGATGAAGCTCGGAAGCAATGGGGTGGAGGACGGCGACACCACATACTTTTGCGTAGTTGACGGAGATCACAATTGCGTTTCATGCATCCAGAGCCTATACATGGGATTTGGATCTGGTTACGTGCCAGAGGGGACGGGGATAAACCTTCAGAATAGAGGTTGTTATTTTTCGCTCGAAGAAACGCATCACAACGCGCTAAAGCCGGGCAAGCGGACATTTCACACACTGTGCGCTTCAATTACGATGAAGGCAGGATATCCGCACCTTCTCTTTGGCACAATGGGAGGGGACGTGCAGCCGCAGGTTCATCAACAGGTTATCTCATCTGTCCTAGACTTCGGCAACGACATCCAGCAGGCGATCGAAGACCCACGCTGGGTGAAGCTTGGGACAATTTACCAGTCATCAGATACGATCCTAATGGAATCCAGGTTCCCTGAAAGTTCCATAGGAGAATTGTCAAGACACGGTTATCAGATTAAGATCGAAGAGGCGCTCTCCTCCGCAATGGGACATGCACAGGGCATTGTTATTGATCGGGAGAGCGGGGCGCTTTGCGGAGGAGCGGATCCTCGAGGCGATGGCTTCGCCATTGGAATCTAAGTGTTCGCCCATAAACGAGTAAGATCGCATAAAATACATCTTGTGGGCCAGGAAGAGGCCGCTGGGGAATTCTTTGGCTTTGGCTTGTCATTCGTACCCGATGTCCATGCTTCTCTAGTTTACCTCATGAATTGAATTGAATTCTCTTGGCCTTCTCTTGGCCAGTGTGTAGACTTCGGGTCAATGATACAGAGTACACCTAGAGCACCAAGTTCTGATGGGGTTAAGGTTCATTTAAGGCATTACGCGTTCTGAACGACTCAGGCCAATCCCTCGACGATTGTTCGTCTATAGTTATAAGCAACAACGCTTTTGATTCGCCCAGAAGGGAACGGCACGCGCATTGCGAGCTCAAGAAAATGTGGAGCAACAGCGTCTCCCAAGGCTAGGAAGCGAAGTCCGCTTTGTTGATGGAATAACGGCTGGAAGAATCAGAGCCCTGAACGAGGATGGTTTCGTAGTCGTCCGAGGAAAAAAGCGAGTAAGGAGGCTCGTATTCCCTTACTCTTCAATAGCAGCTATTGGGAACAGGGTGGTCACGCTCCGGTCAAGCAAGACAGAAACACTGGACAAAGCTACCATGCTGCATGGGATGCATGATAGAGAAAACGTATCGAAGAAGCGGTTCATCAAGGAGATCGATAGCAGGCTCGAGCTGGACAATCTGCAGCGCGCTGAGAGAATAGCGAGAATCACGCTCTACCTCATGAGCAAAAGACTTTCTCCCGAGCAGAAGAAACATCTGAAGAAGAACCTCCCATCCGGAATAAGGAGCCTTTGGGCTGCGGTCGAGCAATCCGGCAACGAGCAGTACTTCAACATGGCGGACTTTTTGATACCGATCAAAAAGCAGGGTCGTCTTCAATCGATGGAGGAGGCTTTCATTGCAGCGCGCGAGGTGTTCTCCTCACTCAAAAGAATAATGCCAACATTTGACGCAATGGATATTTCGCGCTCCCTGCCAAGAGGAATGCAGGAAATCTGGGAAAGCGCTTCATAAGGCGGTCTCTAGTTTTCTGTTTCTTCTGGCTCATTCTCTTTGTGAACGTGTCTGTACTGTCGAAGTACCTTACTAGGATGTCGCCTTCAGAAAGAGCCCACGTACATCCTCAGCACTCGACCTTCGATTTCGAGGTTGCCCAAATTTTGTAAAGAGATGAAGCTCGTACACCTCCAACCCGGTCTCGACCAAGTCGTTGAAGGTGGTTCTTCTTCGCCCTATTCTCACATGATAGGATACCTGTATATCCTCTCTGGCTGTGTAACTCTTCTTATTCTACGGTATTGTTAGCTGTTCTCCAGGGTATATTAGAAACGGCGATGAGATCCCATTCGCCTGTGCTATTGATTGCCAGCTAACACCAGAGTTGACTCCTATCTGCCAGAGAGTGTCACCTGACTTTACTGTGTAGGTTGAAGATGAAGACGAAGATGAAGATGGTAAGGTTAGCTGTTCCCCGACGTAGATAAGATATGGGTAGGAAATTCCGTTTGCCTGAGCAATGGCCTGGTAACTAATCCCATACCTTGAACCAATCGAAGATAGAGTATCTCCCGATTGAACAGTGTATGTCCATTGTGGTGATGCAGATGAAGAAGAGCCTCCACCGCTACCAGTACCGCCATTGCTGCCATACACCGCGGCGTGTTCGATTTGGAACTGCGACGCATAATTCATGACGCCTGTAGAATAAGCCCAGTTCCTCTGCCCACTGAGGACAGCTGGAAGACCTATGTTGTACGCCTGAAGCGCGAGGTTAACATCTCCCAGCTGCTGGTAGGCTCTCCCGAGCTCAGCAGTTCCGTAGTAGATGTTTGTCGCGGGGTTGAAGAGTATACTTGGAGGAGAAATGCCGTCGCAGTACGCGTTTACTTGCATCAACCCAAGATCATGCGTCCAGCCGCACGCCGAATTAATGACCGTGCTTTGCGCGTACTGGTTGAATCCACTCTCGAGCATAATCAGCCCCTTCACTACGAATGGATTTATCCCATAGACTTGAGCCTGTTGGACAATTGAAGAGTCGAATTGATCGTACTGCCAATTTCCTGTAGCGATTGGGTCGGAGTACGCGGATGCCCTTAGAGTCGTCGTATGACTAGCATATGCGCCAATTAAAGGCATCACACCGAAGGCAAAGAGAGCGCCGATCAGGACCAAGGTGGTTGCGTTTCTGCCAATTCTCTTTTCCAAGTTTTAACCATCGATGTGAGGCGCTTATGCTAAAGCGTAATATCTGTTGGGTACCCACTTTCGATTCATGCACGACAGTAGTTCGCAAATACCTTGCACAGTATTGCACTGCAAGGTTATGGCAAACATGTCAATCGAGAAAAATCTTCTATTCTCCCTTCTAAGTCTTGCAGAAATCTACCATGTTCGCCTAACTCATGAATGGGTGTTCCGAACGCGGAAAGGAGAATCGTCCAGGCCCACCACCATACCGTTAGAGCATTTCTATTGTTATAATTGTTCATCGCCCAAAAGACGATTCCGCAGGAAGAAGAGGTTGCAGGCTCCGATTATTCAAATATAAGCGTTCAATTGTCATTCTTTGAAAAGTGATTCTATCGTTGACTGTTTACAGTTTCGAAGGAAAGTCTCCCAAAATTGCAGACTCGGCCTACGTCCACGATAACGCCACGATAATTGGGGATGTTTTGATAGGTGAGAGTTGCTTTGTGGGTGCTGGCGCGGTGATCAGGGGAGACTACGGGCGTATAGAGATAGGAAACAGGACATCGGTTCAAGAGAATGTGGTAATTCATGCGAGAGTCGATGAGACATGCACTATGGGAAGCGAGGTGCAGGTCGGCCATGGCGCAGTACTTCATAACTGCAAGATTCAGGATTATGCGGTAGTGGGACTTGGCTCCCGCATATGCGACTACGCCGTCGTCGGCAGGTGGGCGATTATTGGAGAAGGATCAGTTGTCGCCTCTGGGAGTACTATTCCTGATGAAAAGGTAGCCGTCGGAGTGCCAGCAAGAGTACTTCGAGATGTCAATGATGAGGACAAAAGAACGTGGGGATTTTACAAGCAAAAGTACGTTGAGCTCGCCTCTCGGTACAAGACAGGCCTTCGGCGGATATGACGGAGGTTTGCAGGACTCTTGAAAAATACATAAGGCAGGAAGAAGCTCCTCCAAGAAGGTCACTTCGGGAATCCCTAATGCGCAGTGGGAGACCTGAATTGAAGAGTTCGCGCATGAAAACGCGAAATGTTACACGCATGCACACCATGGATTGAAGGAGAGAGATCTGCAGTAAAGAAATGCCGCGAGAATTCAAACTTCCAGACCTGGGCGAGGGAGTGGCGGAAGGCGAGATTGTAAAGTGGCTCGTTACTGAGGGGGACGAAATAAAAGAAGACCAACCGATGGTCGAAGTAATGACGGACAAGGCAACCGTCCAGATACCATCTCCGACCAGCGGTCGGGTGGGCAAGATACTAGCTAAGGAGGGACAGACCGTAAGAGTGGGCACTTCGATTGTTTCCTTCGATGCGGGCGGCGAGCAGCAAACTGGCGTGCAAGCACAACCGCAGCAGCAAAGAGAAGTCGCTGCGGTCCCATCGCAGCCAGCACCCCCTAGCGCGCAAATGGCGCCTGAGGCCGGACAAAAAATTTCGCACATTGAGGCTGCGAGAGTGGTCGCGACGCCAGCCACGCGCAAGCTAGCTCGCGAGCTAGGTGTTGACATCGAGTCGGTGCGCGGCACCGGGCCGGGAGGAAGGACTACCGAGGAGGATGTAAGAAAGGCCGCAGAATCCAGCAAAGGAAGAGGTAAAGAGGCTGCGCAAGCTGTTCCTCAACTGCAACAGCAGCAAGTAGTACAGCGACAACCCAGCACAGGGGAGGTAGTGACAGAGTTTCGGCGCCCTACAACAGAGGCCGAAGCTGCATTCACCGAAAGGGAAGAGCACATCCCACTCCATGGGATCAGAAAGCGCATTGCAGAAAAAATGGCAAAGTCAGTTCATACCGCGGCGCATGTGACGCACGTCGACGAGGTCGACTTTACCGAGCTCATTGCCCTCAGGGAGAAATTGAAGCGCAAGTCGGAGGAGCATGGAGTGAAGCTTACATTCCTTCCTTTCCTCATGAAGGCAGCGGTTGCTGCCCTAAAGGAATATCCAAACTTCAACGCCTCGATCGACATTGAAAAGGAGGAAATTGTAGTAAAGCACTACTACAACATGGGCTTTGCAACGGATACCCCAAGCGGGCTCATCGTGCCCGTAGTGAAGGATGTCGACCAAAAGAGCATACTCCAGATCGCCAAGGAAATCGAGGAACTATCAGCAAGAGCAAGAGAAGGCAAGATTTCACTAGACGACATTCAGCACGGAACCTTCACGATCACAAACATCGGAACCCTTGGTGGAATGATTTCTACTCCCATAATCAATTTCCCGGAGGTAGCCATTCTAGGCGTTCACAAGATTCAGAAAAAGCCAGTGGTCAGGGAGGAAAACATCGTCATACGGGACGTTGCTTTTCTAGCGCTTTCGTTTGACCACAGGATCGTCGATGGCGCCGACGCGGCGCGATTCACCAGCAAGATCATCAGCGTACTTGAGAGCCCTGGTCTAATGATTCTGGATTCGGTTAAATTCTACTAGTCGTGGTTGGGCAAAGTCGCCTTACGACAACTATGACCGCTTGTCTTCGGAGTGTGCGACCTTGTAATGGCTTACACTAGTAAAGACATGGCTAGGAGCAAGGCAAATGTCCAGTTCGAAAACATCGCGTTAACAGCGAAGGGCACGTAGAACGGGGGAGGCTCATTCGGTCTCGCGAAGGCCTGGATTTTCCGCATGAGTATGAGCAACGAGGCTATTGGCGCCACAAGACTCCAGATTGGCAGAATATTTGCGGCGACAAGCGACGCGACAAGAATGTACGCAACCAAAGTAAGCCCGAGCGAAAGTGCTAGTGCCTTCTTCCTCCCCAACACCGGAGTGAGACTCAGCTTCTTTGCCTCGCGGTAAACTTCAAGAAAGATTAAGTCGTGGTCAAGGAGGATGGTCACAGTCATCAGTCCTATTGGAACTGAAACAAGAAAAGCATTGACGCTCAGGCTTCCACTCTGAATAAAGAATGATCCGAGCACCGGTATGGGGCCGAACGCAAAAAAGATCGAAGCCTCACCAAGGCCAAGACCTCTATAGTCAAGTTTCAATGGAGGGGCGGTGTAAACAACAGCTAGGACAACGCCAACAAGTCCCAGGACGAACGCCCATAGACCGACAAGGTACCAGAAAAGCCCCGCAAGCGCAAGGCTGCTCAAAAGGAGTGCATATGAAATCACCTTTGCACCGCGCAGCGAAATCAATCCGCGAGGAAGCGGCTTCCAGCCACCAAAGTCCGGTGGAAACATTGAATTTGCGAGCGCGTCGACGCCATTTTCATAGTCGTAGGCATCGTCTATCGCGTTGGCGCCCAGGTGGAGGAGTATGACTCCGGAGCAAGTCAGAACTAGATAGAGGAGGTTGATCTTGTGCGAGATCGAAAAGGAAAAGGCCGCGCCGACGATTGCTGGGAGAATTACTAGCGGGATGAACTGCATGCGTGTCAACCTTGAAAAAGTAGTAAGCTTAGTTCCTGGCCCACTCTGGGCAGGCCCAGGGGCAGCTAATTCCGGTGTCTTCCGGTTGTGAGACAATCTGACCAAATGGACGGTTGCGTTCCTCGCGTTCACAGTTTACGGCAGATTACCACGCCGCAGTGGTAAAAAAAGCCATCGCGAGGTCCTGCGTGTTTGAAAGTGAAAGCTAAATGAGGCATGATCCAGCAGGAGGTCTCGGGCGTGGTCAGAATTCCTAACAGTCTTATTCGAGCTCGCAAACGTAGGGGGTTCCACACTGATACATGTCAATCTAATGAATTCAAGGCTTGTGAACTCATGAAGATGGGTGTAAAAGCGGCGATATATCGATTGATCTTAACTTCAGTACTTGCAAATTCTTACTTATGCCTCCTCTTGCTCTAACTACTCGCCCACTTACCGAGGCATTCACATATCATCAAGTTGTCTCCACCCACCCAAACTCCTCGCCGAGGTGCTTCATCATGGACTGCTTCACCACGCCCATTTCGAACCTGTTCACGCCTAGTTCCTTCGATACCGAGGTCATTATGTTTGCGTCAAACCCACAAGGTCGTATCCTTTGAAAATAGGAAAGATCAGTATTCACGTTTAGAGCAAGTCCATGGTACGTAACCCAATGCGACACTGCAACGCCGATGCTAGCTATCTTCCTGCGGCCATCTATCCAGACACCGGTCTCCCTTCCGAGCTTTCCCTCTGCATTCTTGATCCCTATCTGGTCAAGAGTCCTCACAATAGCAGTTTCTAAATGTTCGACGTACTGTCTGACCCCGAGTCCCTTCTCCTGAAGCGAGATTATAGGGTAACATACGAGCTGTCCAGGCCCGTGATAAGTCACGTCGCCCCCTCGTTCTATCGAGTAAGACGGAAGTCCGGTCAACAGTATATTCTCAAGATGAGAGGATCTCCCAAGAGTCACCACATGGTCATGCTCCACCAAAATGAGAACATCCGGCTCATTACGATCTATGCGGTCTGCAAGTATTTTTCGTTGTATATCCAAGACGCTGCCGTAGTCTTTTGAAAAGCCGAGATCTAGCAAACGAAAGTTTGGGCTCATGACTGTATCGCCCCCATTCTCGCTCCCAGATTTGTCCAACTTTCAAATCGCGCTTGCCAAATGAGCCTAAAACCTGATGCAGTCGGCGTCATACTCGCAAAGCAGGATCTTAATCGAATTCATTGGGTCTGTGCATCCGCTCTACGATCTAACAATCGCCTGTTTTGAATGTGAATCGCTTTTCCAAGTGCGTTTTCTGCAGACTCCGTGAAGGCTTCAGGCAGTGTAGGGTGTGGATGTATTGTTAGGGCCACATCCTCCAGCGTCGCGCCCATCTCCAGAGCTAGCGTCGCCTCGCTTATCAGATCGGAAGCCTCTCTTCCCACGATCCCAACTCCAAGGAGCAGGCCCGATTCCTTGTCAGCGATAACCTTGATAAAACCCTCTGGCTCTGGGTTGGCGAGCGCTTTTCCGTTTACCGAAAAAGGGAACCTCCCAACAGAGGTTTCGATACCCTGTGATTTCACTTCAGCAGGGCTCTGCCCTGTAATCGCGATTTCCGGGTCAGTGAAGATGGCCGAAGGTATCGCAACGTTGTCAAATGAGCTTTTCATTCCGTATATGACTTCAGCGGCCACGATTCCCTCCTTAGTCGCCTTGTGCGCTAAGAGTGGACCGCCGACTACGTCTCCTATCGCATATACGTTGGAGACATTGGTCTTCATCTCCTTGTTCACCTTGACGAACCCCTTGGGGTCAAGCTCAACGCCTATCTCTCCCAATCCGACCCCTTTCGAGTTGGGCTTCCTTCCTACGCTGACCAGCACGCAATCGACAGTTTCTGTATGTTCTTGGCCGTCAGAAGTCTCAAAGACTACCTTGACCGCGCCTTGATGGCCGTCCCCTTTACCTGGCAAGACTGAAGCAGACTTCACCCTGCTCTTGAGATGGATTTGAGATCCCATCCTCTGGAGATTCTTCATCACCACATTGACCAAGTCGAGATCCACCCCAGGCAGCAGCTGGTCTAACAGCTCTACTATGATGAGCTCCGTGCCAATCAGATTTGCGTACGCCATTCCAATTTCAAGCCCGATGACTCCACCTCCCACAATTAGCATTCTCTTTGGGGGAACATCGATCGAGAGTGCTTCGGTGCTTGAGATTATGTATTTCCCATCGAACTTCAAGTTAGGCAACTCTATTGAGGAGGAGCCAGTGGCCACCACAATATCCTTGCACTTGATCTTAGTAACTTCAGAAGACGCCTGAGTACCTGCCGTTTTCCTCACACTCACAACGCCAGGTGCTTCAATCGATGCTTCGCCATGAATAACATTTACCTTGTATGACTTTAGAAGAAGTGAAACACCGGTTGTCAACTTGTCGGCCACACTTTGTTTCCACTTCTGCAGCCTAGGAAGGTCAACTATCACCTGTGCATCGATTCCCATCTTTCCAGCGCTACGCGCATCTTTTGCGATTTTGCCTGCGGTGATTATTGCTTTGCTCGGGATGCATCCTATGTTGAGACATACGCCACCCACCTTCTCCCGCTCAACTATAGCCACGCTCTTACCAAGCTGGCCGAGCCTTATTGCGCATACGTAACCACCGGGGCCCGAACCAATCACGACCACATCCACGCTTTGTACTCCATCTTGCGGTGATGAACTCAAATTAATATTAGAGCACTTCCTGAATTATACAATATTATCTTCGTTAGAACGGGCAGGAAACTTGTCCGCACTCAAAATGTCAGGCTTATTGATTAATATTAATAGTGATTAAGAAATGAATCTAGAGGCTAGCTTGGCAGTCCCTGACCCAATCTCTTTCCTACCCTTGGAATCTGAACTAGATAGGAAGGAGAAGGCATGCAAGATTTCCTACCGAGGGAATAAGAACAAGTGTGCGTGTTCTTTTCCTTTGTTGCCTGGCTGTATACTTGATGATTAGATTCTAGCCTCGTCTGCTGGTCAAATCGCATCAATGCAGACGGGCATGTGCAAGGAATCTGCGTCGCTACTCTCCCAGAGCTCAAACTTATATCCGCCCCGATAAGCGAGTTATGAGCGCGGTGATATTTCTAGAGTAATGCAACCACCTTGCGAAATCATGGTCTCAGAGTTCTTGCCGAACATTAGAGGGCTCGTATCTCATGAGTTACACGAGCGTGGAGAGAGTCAAAGGCGCATTGCCGTATTGCTTGGCATCACACAGGCCAGGGTGAGCTACTACCTCAGCGCAAAGAAACTGCGCTTTGTCAATGAGATTTCGGGCAAGTTTGGAATAAACCCGGTGGAGGTTCAGAATTACGCGAGGAGCCTCAGCGAAGACATTGCGCGAAGTCAGACAGATGGGATTTTCACTCTCTACTCCATATGGAAGAATCTCATGTTTTCTGGTAACGTGTGCTCAATACATCAGAGGAAATCTGGAATATCATCCGAATGTTCTGTCTGCATGGATCTTCACAAATCCTACAGTGTTGGAGAGGAGAAGAGCGATGCCGAACTTGAAGACAGTAAATTACTCTGGGAGTTGAGGGAAGCGGCCTCCCAGATTGAGAACTCGGCCTCTTTCCCGAGCATCATGCCCGAAGTTTCGGTGAATATTGCGATGGCAAAAACTAATCCCAAATCCGGTCGAGACATCGCTGCATTCCCGGGCAGAATAAACAGGGTGCACGGGAGAGCAAAGGCACTGTTGTTTCCGGAGTTTGGATGCTCTAGACACATGTCAAATGTTTTGTTGATTTTCAGATCGAGATTTCCCAATGTCTCTGCCGTCATGAACATCAAACACGACGAAATCATAGAGCGTGTTATAGCCGAGCTAGGAATTCCTTCGATTATTACAAAGCCCCATATCATTGGCCATATTGTTTCTGATGCCAGTGAACGAGGGAGAAGAAAGAATAGGCTTGTGGTGAAAAGCGCGAAAGACATCGATATTGGACAAGAAATTGTAGAGTCGCAACCCTTCGGGTCAGGAATTGATGACCGAGTGATATCAAGACTCCGTGCGACCATAATTCCTAGCACCATTGGCTCAAGCGGCAAAGTCTTTGCTCTATTAGACCCTGGTTCAGAAGGGGTCGAACCAATGACATACCTATTTGGGGGTCGCGCGACGGAGATTGCACAGTGTGCCCTCAAAATTTCTCACGTGTACATGAACATTCAACTTCAAAGCTGATCTAGGAACAAATGGTTATAGAACCCTCAGGCAGGTCATGAGTTTCACCGGATGGCGAACCTCTTCTCATTCATCCACAAATCAAACTAACTTCGTTCACCGACTCTGAGATCAAGACTCTCCTATCCATGAGGGAGTGCATCCAGGAGATGGAGAGACTGTACAGGCAGGAAGGTGAAAATATCTACGCGCAGCCCATGCGAACCGTTCTTCGCGCTGATAATGATTCAATCTTCCTTTCGATGCCTGCACTTTCGAAGAAGCTTGAACGTTTTGCAGTAAAGATCGTTACGGAATTCAAGAGAAATCCTGTAGACAACTCGCTCCCTGTCCAGGGAGGCCTGATCTTGCTTATGGACGCGAGGAATGCCCAAGTTCTAGCAACTTTGGATTCGCCCTCGGTTACTGCTATTCGCACGGGCGCGGTGTCAGGTCTCGCTACGAAACTCCTTGCCAGAGAGGGTGTTGAGACAGTAGGGGTTGTCGGCTCAGGTCAGCAGGCAGAGACTCAGCTCGAGGCAGTCTGCGCAGTACGCCCCATTCGATCGGTCAATGTGTACAGCCGGAGTTTTCCAAATGCTCAGAGATTTGCATTTGATATGTCAAAGAAGCTCGGCATCGAAGTAAAACCGAAGCAAGACAGAAAGGAAGCTCTTTGTGACGCCGGCGTCGTGATAGTTGCCACAAATTCCGCCGTCCCGGTCGTCTCATGGTCGGAAATACCCCCTGGCGCTCACGTTAACAGCATAGGAACGCTGCCTGAAAGGAGAGAACTCGATGTAGAAACCGTGTGCAATTCTGGGCTCTACGTTGATTCGAAAGAGGGTGTGCTGAAGGAGGCGGGTGACATTATGTACGCCATAAGCTCCGGTAGAATTTCAGCAAGTCACATCAAAGGCGATCTTTCGGATCTGGTACTGGGCAGAGTTGGTGGACGAAACAAAGACAGTGACCCGACTCTTGTGACTTTGTTCAAGTCAGTTGGATTCGCACTCCAGGACGTATATGCCAGCAGTTACGTGTTCGATAAATTTGCCTCACGTGAACAAAGAGAGAGAAGCAAGTAACGCAAATAGAATTCGATTCTCTCTCTCTACTTTCGCCCTTCTAAATTATGAATATGCATCCTTCATCAAAATCAAGTTTGGTTACAAGATCTGAGTAGCCGACCCTGATTTTCCCCTTAGGTATCTCCTTCATTGGAAAAGAGAGTGATTCGCCAGGTTCGATTCGGGTAGACAGACTTTGCCCTGCGAAGTTGTTCAGGAGTGCGCTGTTTGTTCCCACGTTCAAGAGCCAAATACTTTCGGCATCCGGATACGACACCACGAATGCTCCATTCGTTGCTCTTTTGGGATCATCGACAGGAAAATAATCTATGTATCCGCGGGCTAGGTCTGAGTCTCCCTCGAGCTCAATGAACTCGCCGTGCAAGACATCGGCTTGGTCCTGCTTTTTCATCGATTCACCGTCCATCCCTTGAAGCGATAGTATGACTGACTCTGTCCTTACAGCACCTTCGATAGAGAACTTCAACATCGCGTCGATTCTCTTCATCAGTACATGCCTCTCATCCCTGAGGCTCAGCGCTAACTTTGATTGCTCCAAGAGTGCTATTGCATTCTTGTACGCTTGGAACTTGTCATCGATTTGTTCGTCAAGCTCAGAGGCAACCTCAAGTGTAACGCAAGCCGACACGTAAGAAGAGAGGAAGCCAAAGTGGATTGTCGCCCTCAAGATCTCATTCGCCTCCGCGAATTTGGCTAGCGAGGCGTCATAGTCCATTGCTTCCGCCCTCAGTGCTCTGGCCTTCTCTATCCGCGCAAAGGCGTCCATCAGTGTGGAATATTCGAATAACGCGCGGCTGACGCGTGGCAGTTTCTGTCCCGATTCGAAAAAAAGGGCAGCCGCTCGCGCAAACTCTTCGGCTGCCTCCTTGACGCACTTCTCGCGATCGAGTCGGAGCGAAGAAGCCCAAGCTTCAAACGGAATCCGCGTGTCCTCTTTCTTGTTCGACAACTCAACAAACGTTTACCAGCCGTATTTCAAAGTCTTGTGATTGACGCCCCTCTTTCCGTACGCTCGACTTGCTCCCTTATTCGATATCGTTTGATATGGAGATCATTTCAGGCTTTGCCATCCGAAAAGAAGTAGAGTGGAGAGGGCTTTTTCTCTTAATGTAAGGGGTAAAATCTGCACGAGTTAGAATGGTACCGTCAAGATAAGGCTGATGGCACTCTCTCCTTGAATGTCTCATGAGGTCTTATGTGATTGTACCAGTACGCGAATAGATGCAGGAATTTGGATATGCGCTCA
>JAJPHP010000019.1 GCA_021325255.1 Nitrososphaerota archaeon
GTGGCTAGGAGGAACTCGTCTTCCGTGTTTGTCATCACCAAAAACATGAGAGATCAGTCCTTCTGGCCATAACCCTTTATCTTACTGGGCTTAACTTGACGGTACCCAGAAGCGGACAGCATATCCTTTTGAGTTAGAGACACTAAAAGCCTCCGAGGGTTTTGGTAGAAATGGAATCCAACATGCTCACTCCCGAGGAAGAGCGGGTAATCGTATACAAGGGTACGGAGCCACCTTTCAGCGGCGAGTACGAAACTAACTTCGAGCCAGGAACCTACGTTTGCAAGCGGTGCGGTACCCCGCTTTATAGGTCGGAAGACAAATTCGACGCCGGCTGCGGGTGGCCAAGCTTTGATGATGAAATCAAGGGAGCGGTCAAGCGATTGCCAGATCCGGATGGCGAAAGAACAGAAGTCGAATGTGCTAAATGTGGGGCGCACCTGGGACACGTTTTCTTAGGCGAGGGATTCACCAAAAAGAACACACGACACTGCGTAAACTCTATTTCGATGAAATTCATTCCGAAGGGCAGATCATGAGCTCGTAGAAAAAGAAGAGAAACAATAAGATACATCGTACAAGTTCAATCCTCCGCTCGTAATTTGCTTCCAATGCAGACTCAGCAGGAATGAATATTCAGTCAAAAAATTGCTTGTCTAGGACAACCTCCTGACTCCTACCACTAGTCATCAAAGTGTGCAGGTAAGATTAGACTGCATCCATCCTTTGCTTTGAGAAAACTGCGGTAATCACCAACTTTTGTTTAGGATCTCACGTAAGTTAAAGACTAGCGCATTTTCTAGAGTAATAATCAGCTTTGCCATTAAAACCATGACAAACTCTACTACAAGCGGTATTTCCACTGACAATTGGCGCCTAATAGAGTTCACAAGTCTCTGCGAGGCCTTCAGATATCTCTAGTCATTGCGTTCATTATCTTCACTTTGATTGAAATGTCGCTAAATGGAATGTTCCTTGCACGGGAGCACCTAAGATACATCTCGGGCATTCACTGGTACTCGATAGCTTTCTTCTTGATAATGTTCCTATCCTATATGATAAAAGACAGGCTGAGCCTACTCTCCCTACCTCTGATCGCAGTAGTTTATTATGCGATCCATGAAGCTATCTTCAATGTCTTATTTCTCCCGTATCATGAGTTAAGAGTCCCGCCCAATGTGGAGCCCTTCTGGTACGTCGAGATTGCGATCTCTGCAATCGTAAGCTGCACCGCAGTTGCGATCTTTGTGAAATACCGAGACAAGATGTTCAGGCACGGAAGGTATCGATACTTGGCGGCTGCCTTCTGGCTGGCGTTTGTGATTCTGAATGTAGTTTGGATCACTCAAGGATTCCCAGTTACGACGAACGTTTATGATTTGAGACATTTCAGCCTGACCAATTTGAATCCAGCTGCAAACGTTTTTGAGATTCTTTACAATACTCTGTTTACTTCGGCTTTCTTCTTCACTTTCAGATTTTGGTTGAGACGGAGTGGCAGGGAAAAGCAAGAGGAGCCTCAGATTGCCTTGATTCCGGAAGCCGTGCCGGAGATAAAGGAATTGGGTGTGAATAAAGAGGACTTCTGATTATCCGACAATCAAAGGCAGAAATATGAAATTGGTCATAGAGACAAATTCTTTCATTTGGTGAGCTTGCGCCACGAGTTATCTGACCAATAGTAGATTGGTTTATCCCGTTGCTTCGCATGCTTGATTTCAGCACTTGTTGACTTGCCCACGTATCCTCCTACGTCTATGACAACTATTGCTTGAGAGAGTTCTACTTTAGCGAGGTGAAGTCTGTCCAGATTCCGCTTGTTCTTCAGGATCCATCTTCGCAGACTTAAGCTCCTCTCAGAGTGGTAGTAACTTGCGACCGTAAGTACGACCCAGTCCGAAAGTTCTAGAACGCGATTGACCTCTTCATACTCTCTCCGAAAGCGTGTTGAGCCGCACAGAGTGACTATCCCCTTCATTTCTTGTTAGCCGGCTATCTCTATAGTAGAGTGAAAAAATACCTTTTCCCTAGATAAACATCGAAATTCTCGTGATGTGTCCTGGAATTCTCACAACCTCTTCAGCAATCTCTCCGCTTGTTGACGATATGATTCGTAAGAGGCATGGGGCTTCCTTTGATTTGCATAGCTGGCATTGGCATGGTTTCATTTTGTGATGAATTGGTCTCATTTCTTGATAGGTCATCTTAGGTTGCTCATAGATACAAATGCCGGACCGTAAAGTTATCATTCACTCGATCTCTGCTTAGGGCGCCTCTCCTTAAATGTTGAGGATAGTCTGGTGCAAAGCGAAGGCCACGAATTGCTTCTAGTTTCGAACTCGGTTGCAGTGGCGCCTAATACTATTTGCATACCAATCGACTTCCAGTAGTTACTGTATGATTACAGTACCACTTAAGTCAAAATAGATGTTAAGTCTTCTCTCTCCACGCGCACACTGTCGTACTTAGCTAGGAGAGTAACACTTTGAATACAGGAACACAGTCAAGATGAAAAACTAAAGTTGATGGCTCGAATGTTAGGTTCAATGCCATCGCAGAGAATTGGAATATCTACGTTTTCGCAAATGACATCTCACTGAAAGTTCGCACGGAGTTGAGAGAGGTCAAGGTCGAGCGCAAGGATGTGGAAAATGTCGTCTTGAGCGTAAGAAAAGCCATTTCATGCAAGTCAGGCTATGGCGGTGACGCAGTCGCACTTTCCATCTTTGAAGACTGCCAGAGGAGTGAATCAGGGCCTATGATCAAGCCGATTGCGAAAATGGAAAAGTGGAACCTGTACAAGGCCCCCTCAATCGACGCGCTTATCAGGGTCATGTTCAGGGCATCGTCGTTCGTTTTCGACCCTGCGGATCTTGCTCATGGGGTTGGTCCTTCCGTGTCAATCCGGGGCAAAGTCAAGGCCGCTCTAACATGGTTCAACAAGAAAAAAAGTCGACCTTGTGTGCTCACTGTCGATAATTGTTAGACTTTCAGGATTTTTCCTACCATGTAGCATTAATCTCATTCATGGGATGGTAGGTATCCCAGTGGGATTTATGAGGCAACTGTCACGGTCAAAGATTTTGTCAGTAAGGTTTAAAGAGGTGCGGTAATATTACTGTAATCTTTGCACCGAAGAAACGAAAAACGCAAAGAGAAATGGTACGATAGGAGTAGATGGGAACACAAATGAAAGAGAACGAAAAAGGGCGTCAGCAACAACTTGCTGAAGAAGCCGAGACTGCGGTTGTGAAACCACTAGTTCAAACAAAGGACGCGATTACAGACTTAAAGGCATTCCAGGACCTGAAAGCTCAACTACTTTCGAATTCAGATTATCAGGCGATTCAGGGGAAGAACTTTATCAAGAAGAGTGGATGGAGGAAGCTTGCGCTCGTCTTCAACATCTCGGATGAGGTTGTATACCAAGACAAGCAGACTAGAGAGGACGGCTCTTTCGTCTGGACTTTTCGAGTGAGGGCAATTGCGCCCAACGGAAGGTATACTGAAGCGGTAGCTGGGTGTGACTCCAAGGAAAGAAAATTTTCTCATATGGAACACGACGTAGAAGCGACTGCCCACACGAGAGCAAAGTCAAGAGCAATATCCGATCTGATAGGGGCTGGCGAGACAAGTGCGGAAGAGATGGATTACGACGCCGAACTCGACTATTCGCAGCGGGTGGAGCAGGAGGAGGAAGGCCGAGCAGACACGGGCAAGGGACTGACTCAATCACATATCGAAGAAGCTCGGGGGGAACCGGAGGGTGACGTCCGTAGGAGTGCGGGCAGAATCACATCCGGGCAATCAAGACCACCGTCTGCACAGAGTCTTCACGCGTTTGACTTCAAACTGAACGGAAGCGTATTCCCCGTCGAGGAGAGCGAAGAGCCATTCTCACGTTTTTTCATCAACAAGGTTTGCAAGGGGATCTCGTCCAAGACCCCTGGTGCAAGGTACGAGATTACGAAGAATGATTCAGGTCAGGCCGCCGGAATCATCTGGCACAACATTGACGAGAAACAAGAAAGAGAGATCTACAACACACTACAATGGACCCTGAGAAAGGTGGAGCAGAATAGACGGCAAAGTCGTTCTGTGAAGGATTCAACTTCCTCCTCCATGAGGTCACAGAGTGTTCTCCGGTAAAAACCGACTTCTACTGCGATGTGGGTCTCGCACCTGGTTCTTCTCTAGCTTTGAGCTCCAGACTCGTATTTTTCTCATTGAAGTACCGGGGCATTCTTTTCGAGCCTGCCTACGATTCGCGAAACGTCGAAGCGAAGAGCGACCGTAAACAAAAAAAGCACAGCGAATAGACAAGGCAAGCGAAGGCATAAGGAAATTCGATGAGGGGAACAAACGTCATCTTCGGGATAGTCGTGGTGATTCTATGGTATCTTGCTGCCTTTTACATCGCGGCGCCTCACGAAGTCCATAATATGATAGCTGGAGGCTTTGGCATGACGCACCAACAGCACCAGCTACTCGGAGTACTACTGTTTGTGGTGAGCCTTCTCGTCATAATGATTTGGGCAATCAGCGGCAAGCCCGAAACGAGTGAGAGCGTCAAGATCCCGACCTCTGCTGTGCCTGCCTGACGCGACTTCTCAAATCATTGTTTTTTGTCGCATTCTTGCTATGTGTGCTAGTTATGTCTGATTTTTTTTGAGAAACCCTGTGTGCGATTTACTTCTGCCGAGGCTCTAAGATCTCGGAGTATGCTTCAATTGTTGCCACACTCTTCCCCGCTAGTTTATGTGGTGCATGCCGCTGGCAGTGTCCCTGTGCTCGTGTAGATTGCGACTAGCGAGGTTGTCTGAGTTAAGCTGACTGATCTAGCTGCTGTCGTGGAGTGTGTGTCCTGCCA
>JAJPHP010000073.1 GCA_021325255.1 Nitrososphaerota archaeon
AGCTGGGTTTATTTCCTTCCTCCCTTATCCTCTTTTGCTTTGATGTCATGGCGTCAGCGGCGAATTGCTCTAACTAGCATATATTGTTACTTATCCAAAGAGCGATATAATGAATCGAAGGACCAGAGGAAGAGCAGTGACTTGAAGCCCTAAAGCGAGTTACGGGAGGCTAGAGGGTCAGAGAAACGAGAGAGGGGGATATTCGTTTTCTGAGAATCAGTTCTGAGAGATCAGCTGGTTAAGTAGCGGAGCGAGATAGCATGTGATATAGTTGCTCGCTAGATTGTCCCTTTAGTGAGAAGTCATTCTTTCAAGAGTATTGATTTGTGATGGTGGGCGAGCAGAGATTCTCCATCCTCTTGGGTTAGGCTCTCAAAATCTTTTTCGTGGTAGCAGCAGATAGTTTGCATTCTTTGCTCGAACTTCTGAGGAAGTGAGAGTTCATAGTGCATCATTCGTTCAACTTCATGGAAGGCAAAAAATGAACCCAAGTCAGCAACCCCTGAAAGTGCTCTTCTTCTCTCCTTCTCGGCCTTGGAGGCCAGCGAGAGCGCAAGCTTGATTATTCCCTCCACATCGTCAGTCCCAAAGTACCCCTTTTGCGCATCTAAGACATGAAGCGTGCCATCGGAGAGATGGCTTTCAACGTTTATCCCAGTGAAAGCAAGATTTCTCTTTACCCTTTCCACATCCTCGTACTGCGAAGCTAAAAGGAGAATCTCGCCACTGGTCAAGGACTCTTTCGCGTACTCTGAATAGAATTCCCTGAAGCTTTGCATATCATCGTACACGAGCAAATTGTGACTGTTAGGCTCTACCAGCCGACCTAGTCGAATTTCTTCGACGACCCCGTCCAAGTTTGCATTTGCAATCCTGTTTGAATTTGGAGGAGTAAGGGCAACATTATGGAATCTGTTGTGTTCAGTCATAACAATGAACTCTCGTCTCGTCTGTGGAGTAAGTCAAGACCTGCTGCGAGTCTGATTGCAATGTAATTTAATGTTTGCAAACAAATCGCAAATCAATCCGAAGCATTTCAGCAATCAAGCATAAATAAATGATGGCATCACAAGAGTTCCGTTTAGTACGTGACTTCTCGTGCTTTTAGAAATCACATTGGTTAGCTAAGAAGAATCTAGCTGCTGAATTCAATTGCAAAGGAGAAATTGAAGGAGAGGGAAAGGACGCGTATTGTGAAATTTAGAATTCTGATTGTTGACGATGAACCAGGGATCTGCGAAATTTTCTCGTATATCCTAAAGAAGCATGGCTATGAATCCGTACGATCATTTGTTGATGGTTTGGAGGCAGCCAAGGCGTTTGAGAATGACCCGAACTTTGCAGACATTGTTCTGATTGACTATAGGATGCCAGGGATGGACGGCCTGACCGCAGGCAGGATCATCAAGAAGATCAACCCGAATGTCAAGTTGGTAATGATTTCAGCCTTCGAAGACCCACCGGTGAAAGTCCACGATGAGATATTTGATGGAGTGCTGAGGAAACCCGTAAATCAGGAGCAACTCATCTGCGCGACGGAGAGTGTGACGTCAGTTGGTAAATGTCCGAATGCCACCTCTGCCTAAATATCCTGAATGTTTGCCACCGGAACAGCGTAGGAAAAAAGCGCCTCTCGATACATAATCGAGGAAGAGCTATTGCCAAGTGAGAAGATTTGATCTCTCAATCATATGAATTCTGTTGAACCAATTCGTTTATCCGACATCGATCAGATTGAGGGCACCAGAGTTTTTTGTGGAAGCACAGATAACATTTTCAAGCTCGTGGAGGAAACAACTTCGAGGGCTGCCGCAGATATTGAAGACCCGTGCTCTAATTTCGTCTGCGACAAGTTCGGATTGAAGCTTGCATTATCGGCTCTGAAGTTTCGAGAGAAGTTTCGGAAGGAAATTCAGCTAAAGCACCCAAACTACAAGGTTCGGTTGTTAGTCGACATCCAGAACGAAAACCTGGAATTCGTAAAGCAGCTTCTTCTTGTTTCTGAGCCGCAGCTTGAAGTAAGGCACTTGGAAGGGATCAAGGCCAATTTCTATGTTACAAGAAAAGATTTTGTTTGCTATCCGTTGAGTTTGGAAGTTGGTGATCCACAAGAGCTGATTTGGAGCACGAGTCCCATGACAATTGCTCAAATGCTAAATGTCTTCCAGTATTTGTGGAATTCTGGCGTTGCGGCTGAATATAGGATAAAGCAGTTAGAACAAAACCGCGAAGTAGGTGAAGTGAATCTTCTCACAAATCCAAGTGAAATTCGTCAGAAGTACATTGGCCTTGCCGAGTCCTCGAACTCTGAAGTTCTCATTGCTGCAGTTTCAGAACGTTCTGTGTTGAGGAATAGAGAAGACATTGCTTTGCTTTCAAGAAGGGCTGAACGAGAAAACATCACTCCTTCAGAAGACAGAGAGGATATCAAAAGGGAGAAACTCAGGATGCGAATCCTCATACCATCTGAGGATTCAAGCAGTGGTTCCATGATCAAGGAGATGCTTGGAGAATTTGAATACAGAAAAATAGAATCTATCCCCATTTCCTTCGGCGTTTTTGATCGGGAGAGAGGCTTTGCTTATTCAATACGGTCGAGAAGAAACGGACGAAGATGCGAAGGTCGAGCAGGTAATTTCTTCTGCCATACACACTACGAACAGACAGATGGTATCTGGTCTTGTCTCGGTGTTCGACGCGCTGTGGCGGCAGAGTGAAATGCTCTCAGAGATAAATGAGTTGAGAAAAAACGAGCAAGAGTCAACATCGAGCTTAAAGTTTGTGAACGAAGTAATAAACTGCCTTCAGATCATGACACTTGGGAATGACCTGTTACTCGCAGAAATCGAAAAGGTACAAGGAGGAGAGAGCTTGCGTCCTGTTTTGGATAGCATGCAGGGCGCGACAACTAGACTGATTTCATTCATTGACGCGCATCGGAAGAAGTAGCAGAGTTCATTCCTTGTCCTAATTTTTCATCTCCCTGAATGAAAAAGAAGCGAGTGAATAGATTGAACTACCATTTGCTCTATAGCTCCCTTTCCCTTACTTTTTCCGATGTTCGTACTCGGTCGAGAGAAAGGGCATTGAAATTGCTGTCAAACCTTTAGCGTCCTAGTTAGAGCTCACCAGTCGAATCGACATTATCTCGAGCAAAGTTTCCTACCACCCGAATCTGCGCTGGTAACAAAAGCAATTAGTGGGCACATTTGATCTGGGCTATTGTGCGACCCTTGATCTCATAATGCGCTCATCATGAAGTCAAAGTTGCGAGGGCCTATTACTAGGCTAGAGGAGATGAACAAAGAACATCGTTCCAACGAAAGCGAACAATAAGGCAGATGTATGGCCTAAAGCCAAGTTTTGCAAAATCTCGTCAATTGTGATCTGCGCGCTCTTCCTCCTTTCAGGCTTGCTGTTTGCAACATCGTGGATGCAAGCATCAGGAGCTTCTACCTCTTCAAATCGCAGGCTTGGGTTCTGGGTTGACGAGAGGGACATTTGGAGCGGTGGAGCCGTCGCTACTCCACCCTGGACTCCCCAACAATTTGTATCAAACTACTTTCTGACTCCTCCGTTTCCGGCCGCGTTGCTTTTCTCGATGGCTTTCATTGCTAGCGGTAAGAACGCACCGAGTATACAGGGGGAGATAGCTTGGATTTCGCAGGTGCTCTCTACAATCGTCCAGCAGCAGGTGAACGGGAAGGTAGTCTTTCTCTACTTTGTAAACAATAACGGGCCATGGAACAACGAAGGGACGGTGATAGACCAGGCCTATCTAGGATACTTTGACTCGCTCATGCAGGCGATAAGCCAGACACCGTCCGCGGTGGAGGGAGTGCAATTAGAAGACGAGTACGAGGTGAACGCCAGCGGAACAGTCTGCGGGATAACTTGCGCGACGCCAGCACTCTTCCAGGCGTTCTCGAGCGAGGTCACAAGGTACGGGCTGCAGGCGATTGCTCCGTACCCAGGCAACGCATCCTACTTCAGCCTCGTTCTTGATTATTCGCCTTATCCTTACTACGGATACCAGATCGAAACGACTCTCTCTTCTTCGAAGAGCGTAGGGGTCGGGTACGGAGAAACCGGGGCATGCGGCAGCGTTCAGAGGTGCGCGGCAGGTATGAGCGTTGATCCGATCTACGGATTGTGGACTAGTTCGGTCGTGACCTCGATAGTCGACACGTCCGCCTCGGCGTCGGAATTTACTTTTCTGTACTGCAACGGCGGAACCAGTTACCCCCAGTTTCTCTGGGACGACCCGACGCTCAGGAACTGGATATGGACTGATCCTATCTACCAGTCCGAATATATGACATCGGCAATGACGACAGTGACACTTTCTTCGGGCTCAGCCTCATCCTTTGCTTCGAGCTCCCCCTGCACATTTGTGGATGAATGTACATCAACGGCCACAAGCTCCGTAACCGGCACGACCCTATCGACCACATCCACCTACTTGTCCGGCAAAGGTTTTTCTTCCGCTTCGTCATCTCCCACTTCCTATTCATCTGAAACCACGGGACCAACAACGACAACTACAAGCGGATCTGTGCCGCCCTCCCAAAGCGAAATCAACCTATTTCTCGCAATGATTGCTGCACTATCGGTGATAGCCGTTGCGTCGTTTCGAGTTTCGAGGAGGAGAAGGAGAGGAAAGGAGGAGGGATATGGATGAACATGATTATCAGCGAAGCCGCTGCCGATTCCAAACCCTTCAAGTGAATCATCAAAGGTTGAAAAGTCCTTAGAACTAATAGCAGCTGCAACTGTAGCTGATGCTTTTTCGTTCCTCATAGAGTCGTTTGTGAGACCACACTCCCTCGCTGATTCTATCTCAGTTGTGTAACTTGCACGTTGAAGTGGACTCCGGAGGCCGAGAAGCCGAACAATTCGGCTGTATCATAATCCGGGAGTAGCTGGTAGGCCGCTGTCGCCACAGAAACCAATGGAACATAAATCAACGGTAACTGGAGGTCCTCTGATCGATCCGCCGCTCAATGTTGCTGTGCCGCTTGTGAAGTAGAAATCGTTGCCGCTTGCTGCAGTGCAGAACGTCGTACACGGTGCTATAGTCCATCCAGTAAGGTCAGCCGAAATATGAACTTGATTTGAACCTGAACCTACGCCGCTGTTTGCGTATAGGGTTATCTGGCAATCTCCTTGAGTTCCAGAGCCGCCTAACTCGCACCAGCCCCACTCACCTGATCTTACGCCGCCGCAGAGTGATGGGTTGTTGCAATTTTCGGATGCAGTTATCTGATACTGCTGACTCTGTCCTCCGTAACCAAATATTGCAATGGAGGATATCGAAAGCATAGTCAATACAGTGATCGAAACAAGTAATGTGGCTATCTTCGTGTTTGTCTTCTCATTTTTTACCTCGAAGTGCGTGCACTCGCGCATCGGGTAAGTCACTATTAAGTTCGGGTGTTCGAAATGTATTATCTTCAATTTGGCAGAGCTATAATTAATGCAAAGGCTAGCCAGACGTCGTCGCAAGAATGGCGGACTGACAATCAGTGTTGCAAACCAATTCAGAGCTCTTCGACACGGCGTAGAGTTTGAGCAAAAAGAGATACATTGACCTCGATTGTCTTTCTTTTTACAGCTTGGTTCCACAATTGCCGCAGAACTTGATCTCGGGATTCGATTGCTGGCCACAGTTGGGGCAGTTCTTCTTCGTCGGGGCTACGAGAGGCTTGCCGCAGTTTCCACAGAACTTGCTCGTCTGCGGGTTTGGTGTGTTGCAGGCCCCGCATACCCGCTGTGCCGCAGTCGCTGCTGCGTTAGTTGTAGCAGATGGCGCGACCCCGGCCTGCTGCATTGCGCGCTGCCGCTGTTCCATAACCTGTTTTTGCATCTGCTGGATCTCCTGCAGTTTCGCCATCTGGGTCGCCCTCATCGACTCGGCCCACTGCCTCATCTGCTCAGCGGACTGGGGGTCCCCGGCTCGCACCTGCGGGGGCATTCGAGGAAACACTCCAGGCCCGAACTCGCCGACCGAGGAAAAATTAACATTCAGTGGTTCTAGCCCCAGGCTCCTCAGTCCGCTGCCAAGCACGCTTCCAAGGATCGAAGCACCACTGCTACTTAGCTCGTCAAGTTCGTGGTTTTCCATTTCCTTTTTCGCGATATCTGCACTATACCTTTCGAGAGCAGAAAGGACGCCCTGTGAATTGTAGTTCGCCTTTTTCCCGATTTGTTCGACGAACCTTTTAGGCGAGGACACTCTGACCCTCGCGACTCCGTTGGCCATGACCCTCCTGAGAGACTTGGTCTGGCCCATAACTGAAAGCGAAACCTCGAACTCTTTCGCGGGCAAGAAGAAGACGGGGGAGCCTTCCAATACTGCATGTTGGAATCCAGGGAGGACCTTCCTGGAGCTGGCGAGCAGCTGCGGGCAAGTCGAAGAAGAAATAGAATACTTTCCTGCCGCGAACTCGTCGCAGGCCTTTCCCGTCCTGCTCACCAAGACCACGTCCTGGTCTTGACTCACAATCAAATGCTGCCCCTGGAACAGCGTCGAAGCTGGGTGCTTCCAGATGATATCGACCGTAGTTTGGCGCCACTCGATGGAGGGCATCGCCTTTTCTGAGAGCGCGTAGGCGATGTCACCAGTGTCCTGGTAGGTTCGACTCGGGAGGTTCTCCGAGAACCAGCTCCTGTCCTCTTCGGAGAGCGAGTTTACTATCTTGTCCTTGCTTGCTGGAAAAAAGCCGGCGTCGCCGTTGAGGTCCCAGAGGAGCTGCGTGACGGATTCAGGGAGCTGGATGTCAGACCACCACGGCTGCCCTTCGCACCCACAATTAGGGCACTTTACCACTCCCTGCGTCTCGCATCCGCACGGAGCGGAATACTTTCCTTCGGCCTCCCTTCCGCATATGCACCCTTCGCCAACACAGTATTCACACAAAGAGCGAAATCTCTCTCCTTACTTTTCTGTTCTAATCGAGTGGGCCGCCTGACACTTGGAGGTAAGCCACTTTCTGACTTCCTTCTCCCTGTCTCTTTGATGCGGCCTCGTTCTGCTCGGAAGAGCCTCAGATAAAAAGTAATGCTTAAGCTCGCCCGAAGCAGGTTTGTCGCAAACTGAGCTTCGAGGAAGCAATTTTCCACGAGGAACCCATAATGTATGAAGAATGGATTTCCTTACTACCTTGCATTTCAGTTCAAAGCATAAAGTCAGGATTCGGCCAGATGTATTATCAACGTCCCATATCTTCAGGCTAAGTTCTATGCCGCAGAAAGTCGCCGAGTTTGAAGCCGGGAGAGAGCCAAAACGCTACCCGAGAAATCGAAAGGCGGGTGAAGGCGGTGTTCATGGTGCGTTGATTAAATTGATTTGCGTCGCCCGTTCCTACGGCTTTAGACCCATCATCTTTCTGTATTCCGCAGCCGTGACCGGTTCCCTTCCGAGCGATCTCGCAAGATCCACGGCGAACTTGACCTCCTCGGCGTCGCTTGTGATCTTGTCGTCCCTGTGAGGCCACTTCCAGATTGAATCCTCCATCCCTATCCTTACGTGCAAGCCCATCAGGAGGGCGAGCGCCACGATATACCGCGACGCGCGGCCGGATTGGCTCACGTAGATTATCGATTCCCTGTCGATCTCCCTGATTCTGTCAACAAGGTATCGCAGCCCGTCCACCATGGCCTCAAGACTCGACATGTGGAAGAAACCGCCATCTACGGGACCGAGGATATGCCAGTAGTACGGCTTGTTCAGGATGCCCGTGTCGATAAGCCACTTCTTTGCGTTATTGATGTGCGAGGTGTCATGAATGTCGACGAGAACCTTCATCCCCCTGTCCTGAACGTACCTGACTTCGTCCTGAACGACTTTGGGTGAGTATACCCTGATGTAGTCGCCCATCTGGCCGACGCTTGGGTTGAGCAGAACGGTTTCGTATAATCCTTCATCGACGGGGAAGAGATTTTCCTTCATCGTCTTCCCGAAGTAGCCAATCCCTCCGTCGGTGATTATGTTTCTACCGTACCTTTGTCTCAATGGATCTAGGACGTTGTGCAAAAAAGTCCGGGCTGTATCAGGATCGTACAACCCGCCCTTGAGGCCACGCGCGTGGACGTGGACGGCTATTGCTCCGAGGTCCACGCAGGGTTGGATTGCTCGCAAACACTCTTCGGAGGTGACTGGTTGATTCGGATTCTGCTCCTTGTCAACAAACACGCCATAGCCAGCGATTCCGATGATGACCTTGTCATCGACTGGCCACTTTGGTATAGTTCTGAAATCAATGTACTTGTCCTGCATCCCCATCCTGTACGTGAGTCTTTCAACTATGTCGATGTACCTGTGACCGCCAGCGAGAGACATACAACCGACCCAACAAGCAAAGATCTCAAAGGATTATTTATTCATTCGAGCCGCAAGTTGATTTATCCAATGACAGAAACGGAATCGGCCGCTTCTTGGCTAGATTCCTTCAGTCGATGGGGAGAAACTAGAATTTTCGCTTCCAGATTTCTCTCTCTTTTTACTTCAAAAAGTAAGGCAGAGAATATAATGTGCTGTATAGTACGCGTGAGAAGCTAGCGAGTCCTGATAACAACGCACACGAAACCTCTGCCGCCGTGAAAAAAAAGCGGGGGCGAGCAGGCTGGAAGGACTAGGAATGATGTTGCTACGTTGCCTTCAGCTTGTCAAGGTCTAGTTCTATATCATGACTTATAGGATGCCCTGGAGGAAGTGGTTCCGTTTCCATCAGGGTGCCGCAGCCCGGACAGTAGAATTCCAGGATCCTGCACCAGTCCGGATCTGGCGAGAACGTATGCTTCCCTTCTATGAAGGGAGCGAATATCTCTCTCGGATCCCTTTCGTAAACCAAACAACCTTCTTTGTAGTTCTTTCTAGCCGGACCAATTATAGTATTGCATTTAGAGCAGAGCCAATTCTCCTTGTCCAAGTCTACTGCCAGGTACTCCGTTACTTTAATCGCCATGTCCTGCAACTCACAATCTCTCAATCAATTTTTGAAAATGGAATGGGCCACTCCCCGTAGTGCTTCAGCGCATCCGCCGGTGGCCGCTTTGCTTCCCACTCCTTGACGAATTCGCCGTAGGGTTTCCCCTGCCTCTTTCGCTTCTCTCTTTCATGTGCCCTCAGCTCTTCGGTCTTGGAATAGTCGATCTCGAAAGTCTTGTCATCGTAGACGACCTTGTAGACGTTTAGAGCTGCCCAACTTGAGACGACTCCCAATTTGAGGTCTTCGATGACCGACCTCGGATCCCGGTCGAGGACATCGCCATACCCCGCCGAGTTGGCGGAGCAGATTGCAAACAGGTCACCCTCGCTGAGATTCATCGTTGGATTTGTATTCGCGCCGACCATGAGCTCGCCGCGAAGTTCGCCCTTTCGCACGAGCTCGATGATGCGCAGCTCGCTATCCGGAACCTGATCAAGCTTTGAAATCCATTCCTTGTTGTTACTGTCGCCGTTCTTGAAGACGAGGAGTGGGCGGGTGGGAGATGGATATCCGCCGAATACCCCCAGCGTGTGGGGAAACCTCGTACCACTTCCTCTAGTGGTCAGCGAGACCTTATCCACGTTGGCAACAAGCCAGCCGAAAGAAACACCGCTTCCTCCTCTGAACTTGCCCGGGCCGCCCCCGTCTATGCTGAATTTTCGCCACAGTGTGACTATTGGAAGCGAAGATTCATCGAGTTCGCAATCAGCCGCAGTCGCGTACCCGCTGTAGTAAAATCCCGCCGAATCCAGCCCGTCAGAGTTGGGGCGGGCACCGCCTCCCTTGGAGTTGCCGATTACGACGAGCGTGTTTGTCACGTTCTTTCCCCATTGGTTCCTTCCAGAGAGTGTGACTCCCCTGCCCGCGCTGCCTAGTGGTAGGGCGAGAAACTCGTCCTTTCTGAAGTCCTCCGAAGAGTAGAGCGCCTTAATCAGGAGGAGCTGGATTGAATTGATCACCTGCGGGAGGAGGTACACGCTGTTTGAGATCGCGGCTTCGAGATTTGCATCAAGCAGTGAACCATGCGTCGTGCGAAACTCGAAGGCCTCAAGGCAACCCGCACTCGCCGGGACGTCGTTTAGAAAGTACTGGAAGGCCAGGCTCGCGAATACGGCCTCAACTTGGTGCTGGAATGAGTTGTACGAACCTGGGACCTGCGGGGACGCGTGCGTCATGTCGAATACCATGGACGACCCCTTCTTGACCAGCGTCAAAGGGAGTCGGACGAGCCCTTCCTCAGAACCAGCCGTGTCGACAAATGTCACGCACCTGAACGTGCCATCGGGTATCTTCCTTATTCTCTCCTTCACCGTCGATGAGGTGGATTCGATGATCTTCCTCAGGAGACCGATGACGAATTCCCAGCCCTTCTTCTCCACAATCTCGAGGAGCCTATCGCGGAGCCTTGTGCACGCGACGACCTTTGCAGCGGTGTCGTTGGTCATCATCAGCGGGTACCTAACGCTGTTTTCGAAGAGCTCCACAATGTCTTTCCTGAGCTTAAAGTTCTCTCCTATCTTGAGGGGCGGGACCTTGAGGCCCTCATCGTACCTGCTCTTTGCAAACGTGGGCATCCCGCCGGGCTGTGTCGCCCCGGTTTCGGTCTCGTGGGCCGCCGCAGCAACCCAGGCTATCAGTTGTTCCTTGTGGAAAACGGGCATGAAGACTATCATGTCGGGGTTGTGTATCCCGCCGTAGATTGCCTCGTTGCAGAAGAATATGTCGCCGTCACGCACGCCTACGGTTGGTTCGTCGACGTAGTGTTTCAGCACGAACTTGATGGGAATGGAACCGGTGACGACGTGCATGTAGGTTCCCACCTCGGCCAGAGACAGGTCTCCGTTCGAAGTGTAGATCGAGTGCGCTGTGTCGCCCGCCTGGATTAGGGTCGAGATTCCAAGTTTTTTCAGTATCTCTCTAGATTCGTAGCAGGCGAGTTCAAGCCTTCTCGTGTAGATGGAAAAATCGACGGGATCGACTCTTTCCATGCACTTTACTTCGAATTCGCTTGGCTTCTCCGGCCGGAATCCTCTCTTGACAAGCTCCAAATCCAAAGGCATGGTGCTGTCCTAACTACTCCTGAGCACTCCGTTGAAGTATTTGTCAATCGAGAATCTCCATCCAGGGCAGACCACGAACGTTGTCGTATCGGCCTCGACGATGGCCGGTCCCTCCACGACGTTTCCCGCCCGGAGCTTGGTCTGGTCGTATACTCTTGTTTCCACGAACGACGACCTTTCGTCCCACAGCGCGGGGCGCTTTCCCTTCAACGCACTTCTCGGATCCTCGGCCTCCAAGTCGAACACCTTGAGCCTGGGTTTCAAGTGCGAGGGCACCATTGCAGACAGTCTTATGCTCTCCAGTCGAACGATCGAATCCGGGAATTCTACGTCGTACAGCCTCCGATACTCCTGCTTGAAATTGGACAGAATTTGTTTTGCATCGCTCGCGGATCGTATCTCTTTGACGGGCGAGACCACTCTGGTTACCATCATCTGAGTTTCGTAGCGCATGTCGAGGTCGCATGAGATCAGGATGTCAGAGGGCTTTGTCTCTCCATACGCTAGATCTTTGATCGCGAGTTGAGTCATCTCCTGTACTGCGCCGTTGAACTTTCCCGCGTATGTTGAGTAGAATTCGTCCAGCGGACTGTCCGGATTGTAAGCTGTTATCGCCACGCTCCTTTCGTAGGTGTGCTTTACGTCCATGGTCGAAGCGGAGAAGGCGTTGAAAACGCCGCTGAAGTAGGGGGTAAAGATCTGTTTTACGTTCAGTCTGTTGTTGATTCCGATGCAGTGCGCCGGGCCGGCCCCGCCCCAAGTGAAACCCGAGAACTCCCTCGGGTCCAACCCCTTCAGTGAAATGTCCGTGTAGATTTCGCCGCTCATGTTGTCGTCGATGATCTTCCTTATTGCGAGCGCGGCTTCTTCCACGCTCACGCCCAGGCGGTCGGCAACTCTGTTCTTTATCGCTGCCTCCGCTTTTTCCCTGTTCAGTTTCATCTTGCCGCCCAGGAAGTACTTTTCATCTAGGTATCCTAGAATCAGGTCCGCGTCAGTTACGGTTGGCTCGGTCCCTCCCCTGTCGTAGCAGACCGGTCCGGGCGTCGAGCCAGCGCTGTACGGCCCGACTTCCAACCTCCCTCCGAGTGCCTCGTTGAACCAGGCAATCGACCCGCCTCCAGCGCCGATCGACCTGTTTTCGATGAAAGTAACATTGACAGGCCATCTGTCTATTACAGGCTCTGACTCGTAGCTTGCAACCTCTCCGCCAGAGATAATGCTCATGTTAAAGCTCGTGCCCCCCATTTCGGTCGTGATAACATTGGAGAGGCCGTAGTAGTTCTTCGCGAGGTACAGACACCCCAGCGTCCCCGCGACCGGCCCCGCGTTGTATGTCTCGATCGACCTTGTCTTGTCGGGAGCTGCCATGCCGCCTGTTCCGTGCACAAGGAGCAGCGGGTTTCTGTACCCAAGGCTCCTGAGCCTGTTTTCGAGCTTCGTTGTTTGCTCCTCAAACTCTCTGTGGAGGTACGCCTCGATCAACGCAGCCATTGTTCTCGGATACTCCATCCACTTTGGCTGCACTTCGCTTGAAAGGTATAGCGGAATCACTCCTTCCCTGACCTCTTGTATTGACTCCCCTAGAGTCTGCTTGACGAGCTGCTCATTCTCTGGGTTCATGAAAGACCAGAGGAATGAGACGACAATCGCCTGCACACCTCTCTGTCTGAGATAGTTCGCGGCCTGAATGATCTCCTCTCTCCGTGGGACGAGCAGCAGGTTTCCCAGCGAATCAGCTCTCTCCCGTATTGGTACTACCATCTCGGGGTCTATCAGAGGCCTGGGGCTCTGGGCCTTCCCTGTCTTTCTCTTCTCGGTCCTTGGGAGTCCGTCGGCCCACTGTCTAGATCTCCCGATGAACACGAGGTGCTGGAGCTGCTGGGTCGTAATCAGCCCGAGTTTTCTCCCCTTTCTCTGGATGAGGCTGTTAATCAGGTGGGTCGTCGAGTATCTCACAATTTCAGTTTCCTTGAGCAGATTCTCGACCGACGTCCCGTACTTTGTCACGGCGTCCTCAATAGATCCAATTATTCCGTTGGAGAGGTCGCCATAGGTAGTGAGCACCTTTCCCCAGGCGACTTCGCCATTTCTGTTGACGTAAGCATCTGTGAAAGTTCCGCCAACATCGATGTCTATGGTCGTTGTCAAAATTGGATTGAGATAATAGAGAGTGGCTATAAAAATCCGTTTGCCGCACTGCAAAAATTCAGCTTAGGAAACCCCGTACCTGTTCGTACTTCGTCTTTCCTCATCATCTTCTTCGCGCCCTGCAACGTCGTTGTTGCTAGTCCCCCTATGGTCACCCAGAAGTTTTTCTATCGCCGGTTGTCCTGATTGTCGTCCACATGACCTCGTGGTGGCAATCTGGACACATCGTCGCGTACTTCTCCGAGTATGAAGAATCAGGGTCCTCCTCCTTTGCCACTTTAATCAGCCTCTTCGCCGCGACGTCGCAAGCGCACGAGCAAAGAGGCCGCATTTCACAGAATCGGCACATCGGCGATGAAATCCCAATACATGTTGATAGTTGGTGAGAATAAAAGCAAGGAAGGCGATTCTCACTTTTGAGAACAACCTCTTTGGGGATGTTGCTCTAAGAAGAAGCAGCAGCAGCACGCCGCGCTGTGAATGCGATGGCGGTCAAGAGGGCTCGCTTCGCAATCATGATTGGCCTCTTAGACTTTCCGATTCGCTATACTGACGAGCGAGTCCAAAAGACAGTGGAAAGGCGATTTCGCTTCCCATATACCATTCACAACCTTTACTTTGCTTCTAGTGCAGCATGGTATCGTTAACACTTGGCTGAGCATTTGAATGACTATCTCTGACTCCGCCCTTTCACGTCCTAATTACAGTTCGATTGAGCAGCCAAGCGTTCAATGATGATCTTGGTAGCGGACGACCCCAGGACTGGGAGGTCGATCTTTGTTGTCAGCCTACTCGGACCAAATTTGTCTTCAGCTTGGGATCTGAGACGGGATACTCTCACGTTCCATCCTGACAAGATTTTCTTTGTCTTCTCGAAAGCCTTCATCGTAGAACTCTGTCATCAAGGCTCTCAATTCGTCGTCCGAGAGCTCAATCCCCGCTGCCGTCCGCTTCAGTCTCCGATGCAAGTGATTCCCGTCTTATCCCCCTTGGGGGATGTAATACTCAATGTCCCTCGAGCCGGTTAGCGGACCCTCCACGAAATCCATGGTAAATCCAACGGGAGGTAGAAATGTCAACATAGCTTTGTGATTGAACGCCACGTCCCGATTCTGTGATTCCCATGTAAGGACGATGGTCAATGGATCTGCTGTTCGCTCGGATTTCATGTTCTTCATACTTCTCGGATGCTTGTGATATGTCTTAAAGCGGTTCAGTTCCCAGATTCTCTTGAGAGGAGCATCGAACACTCCTCCTTCATCTAAGATGAATACCATGTTTCTTCGATTAGTCTCTCTCCCCCCTATGATTGAGACAAACTAAAATGAGGTCTTGCGTAGATAAATATACGAAGCTCGATCATCAAAACTGATAACAAGGAGATTTTCCCAACCATATAGAAACGTAACACTTTCCTCCTGGAAAGTATTCCTCTGCTTTCGTCTATTTCGATTGAGTAGCACAAGCACTTTGGAATATATGTACTCTAGCTGCTAATGCTCCTGCGGTATTTATTCCGTTTTGCCTTCTTGCCGCTTCTTCTCTTCCTTGGGTCTCGACATAGCGTACAAATAGATGAATGTAGAAAACGCAGTGACGGCCAGGATGAAGAGGGCTAGATCATAATATCCCAAGAATCTAACACTGGCCACCAAAACCGCCACGGCGCTGTAGCCCACCGTCACCGGCATCATTTGCGGAGGTGCGCTGGGTTTCTCCACTCTCTCCTCTTCTTGTTTTTTCTTGGAGAGCGACATGCGCAACGAAAATGCCCCCAATCCACACAATGAGATCCCAAGAACAATTAAGAGGAAATCTTCCAAGCTACCGGTGGTCAGAGCTGCGCCAGATGAGAGAAAAAATACGAATCCAGCAGGCCCGTATATCCAGTCCACAGCAGCAAGAACAAAGAGAAAAGTGCCGACTCCGATGCCAGCGATACCCGCTGTACCAAGCAGAATTCGTTTGGATGACGAATTCAATGATTCACAAGATTCGCCTCTGACTTTTAGCTGAATTGCTCGCCATTTCTCATTTTGATCTTGCACGAAGCGAGGTAATAAACGAGGAATACGATTATCATAACTGAGAGTTGTAAAAATTTCTGATATGGTAGAAGCGAGATTTACAAGGGATACTTCAAATCGACGGGCAGTGGGCCAATCTCCAGACGGTTTGACTGTAATTTACAAAGCTTCCTTAGAATATCTCGAGAGAGTGGAGCCGCTTATTTTTGCAACGTTTCTTAGCAACAAGTACAAATCATTTGTTAGAACGGGACCTGGAGGAAACAGCGTCGTAGTAGGCGCTCCAATACGGATCCACGACGGGATACTGAACGGAGCTCTCGACGCCGCTCTTCTCTCGTATCCTGATTGCCTTCGCATGTTCGTCCAGGACGCCGACCACCGAGGCGCGCGTTCCTCTCTGTCTGAGGATTCGGAGAACTTCTTCGGTCTTTGTTGGGGCGCAACTTATCACAAGCGCCCCCTCTCCCAGCGTCACGTATGGGTCGAGGCCGAAGATCCTACAGATTTCACTTGATTCCTCGGAGACTGGGATCTCTTCCTTTTCTATAGTCAATCCTAGGGAAGAGGCCGAAGCGAGCTCGTAGAGGGCTGAAAGGACACCTCCTTCCGTGACATCGTGCATCGCGGTTACTCCGGCGCCCGCGACTGCGAGTGCGTCGTGAATCGCGGCGATTTCTGAAAAGTACTTTGTAGCCTCTGCGAGTGCTCTAGTCCCAATTCTCTCGGCAATCTTGTCAGGAAACAGCTGGGAGAGGATACCTGTGGCCGAGATCGCCGCTCCCTTGGTGAGTATGACTGAATCTCCATGCTTTGCTCCCTTCGTGGTTAAACAGTGCTGAGCCGAGCCCGTGCAAAACATTGTGCCGGCGCCTAATATTGTGGAGTTTAGCCCTTCGAATTTCCCCGTATGACCGCCGACGATTGCGATGCCAAGGTGTGAGCATTCTTGACTTAGGGCATTCCAATATTCCTCGAGTTGGGCGTCTGGAACCCCAAGCGGCAGGTTGAGATCGACCATGAGATACTGGGGACTGAATCCGCTCGTGGAAAGGTCATTTGCGAGAAGGTTGACGGACATCCAAGCGGATTTCGAAGGCCCGAGCTCAGGTATGAGCGAAAGGGGATCGGTGGTCGCAACGAGCACCCGACTCTGGTCAATCCGAATCACGCAAGTGTCAACACCCTGGGATGGTCCGACAACGACTTCTGGCCGAACGGCGCCTAAATTGGGATAGATGACCTTCTCGAGGAACTCGCTCGAAACCTTACCGGGAGAGGCCGGTAGCCGCTCATGATGATGATGTTGTTGCTGCTGCTCTACAACATCATCCTCTTCTTTCTCCTTCTTCTGCTCTTCGCTTGACATTCTGCCAATTCAACCGGCTTTATTTCCATGACGTTACTTTGTAAAGCGTCAGGAATCTTTTCACACTTTGACTATCTGACCTAAACAGGAAGGGCGAAATAGTTATCCTTGCTTTTTTTCTGTTACAAAGCTGTCCCCTAATAAAGAGAAGCAAAGTAAAACCCCGTCGGCATCTGTGCGAGAGAGGGGTTGAAGTAAAAGCCATGAACATTTGAGGTCATTACAATGAAGGCCTGAGGGTAGAATGTCCATAGATACATGACATTCTCGTTTGCGAGCTCATTCATTGCGTTGCTCATCTTGATTAGAGCTGTAATGTCACCTGTCGCGCTCGCATTTTGTGCCTTCGCATATAGCACGCCCATGGCACTTATGTTCCATCCGTCCGAAAGAGGGTAAATCTGACCAGGCGCATACATCGGTCCGAGGAAATCCATCACCCAGGGATAGTCGGCTCCCCAGCCGCCAATCATGTACATGTAGAGTTCGTCCGAAAAGCCCTGGGTGGACATGTACCCAAAGGGCTCCGGAACGACGCTGACCGTAAGTCCCATGTTGTATGTGGTGCTTATGTTGTTCATCACGGAAGCGATCTGGCTGAATATCGCCTCGTCGACCGAATCTCCCGTCATATAGGTGAGCGTGATGGACTGCCTCACGGGAGCGTCGCACTGACCCCTGCTGTTCAAAGTGGAACACCCGAAAGTGTTGTTGAAGACACCGCTTTCCGCACGGGTACCGTTCACGAAGGTGAAATTCTTCAGCGGGTGAAGCATGGCATCCAAAAGCAGATTCTGCGCTGCGGTGGTGTTGTATCCGTAGATTGGGAGTATCGAAGAGTTGTATGCACCCTCGGGAGGCAGACCGGGAGGCACGACCATGTTCGCCACCTGCCCTAACTCGTTATTGACCGCGGAATTGATTTCGCTCATGTTGACCGAGTCCGCGAACGCGAGCCTGAACCTCTTGTCAGCAAATGGCTGGAACTGGTAGAACTGGCCCGTCTGGGAGTTTGTGACATTCATTGAGAATGCATCGAAATAAGTGTAGAAGGACCTGAAGGGACCGTAGAGCGTGACCCCCGGTATGATTGATTCGAGCGTGTGGTTGTTAGAAAGCCACAGGTTTCTGTTCGCAACGTCATAAAGGTGATCCGGTTCTACGTCGACGGTCATCGCCTGCCCCGATTTTGCGGCGCTCTTGAGATCCAGGAGTCTTGTATTCTGCTGTGGGACGAAGTTGATGTTAACGGTTCCTATTCTCGGGATTATTTTGTTGCCCGTTCCGACGTACGGCCCTCCCCAGTAGTTCGAGTTTGCTCTCAGCACGATGTCGTTCGAGGACGGATCGAAACTCTTGAACGTGTATGGCCCCGTCCCAGCGAGCGACCCGTTGTACGAACCGTCAAGGAAGGTCGTCCCGCAACCACCCTGCGTCGGGCCTGCATCGCACGTCGCAACCTCATCGTAAAAGTACTGGCGGATCATCGAGCTCAAGTTCCCTGAAAGAGTGCTGTAGGGCAAGACGTAACCTGTGCTCGAATCATTCCAGAGCTGCAGGTCCTTCTGCATGACATACTGGGGCGCGATGATATCCGAGCCGATGTCGCCCATCATGAATTTGAATGCGGAGTTTGGATTTTGGACGTGAACCGTGAAGGTGAGAGGCCCGGTTACTTCAACAAAATTCTCACCAAGTACGTCGTTCACGTATGAAGCGTTGTAGGTCTGCCTGCAACCGCATAGCGTAGTACTCAAGCTCGTGTTTAGCAGCTGTTGAAGAATGAATGAGGCCTGTGTCCCGTGCGAAAGAGGGGTGCTGCCGTCCTCGATCAACAGTCTGTTGAATGAGAAGTAGACTGCTTCCGAGGTCAAGGGCTCTCCGTCGGCAAAGTGAATTCCAGATCTCAGTGTGAAATTGTAGGTCTTGAGGTCGGGAGAGGCGGTGTAATTCTGGGCGAGCCAGGGGATAACGCAGGAGTCGCAGCTCTGATTGTACCAGAGCAACGGCTCATACACATTCTGAAGGATTGAGTACGAGAAGGCCGTGTAGGAGACGTGCGGATCAAGATAATCGACCGTGTTGGGAGTCTCCCAAGTCAGAGTGGAAGCTATGACGGTTTGAGTCGATGTCGAGCTGGCAGTTGAAATATTGGTCGATGATGCCATCGAGCTTGACGTAGTCAAAGACGAAGAGCTGTAAGAAGATGAAGACGAGGATATAGTGGACGAGGCTGAAGTTGAGGAGACCGTCGAAGATGGACTGATCCGTAGCTGTGTCGTTGAGTAGTAGATTCCAGCAACCGCGGCGATGATGATTATGACTATAACTATTGCAATAAGCGAGATCCTGGATATGGACCTCGTTCCACGGTTCAATCCGAAGAAGCTGCCATCGAGAAGAAAAATAGGCACGTTCAGAATCCTCCCACTTTACTTGCTAGGTTGTTTCGAGCATCAGGGGTTATAAGTATGTCAACAACTCGGTTATCACCTGCTCCTCGGCGTCGTCAAGTAAGTCTCCCATCCGATTCCGTCAAAGCTAGCTAGGAAATTGTCAGCTTCAAATGAGTAAATTGGAAATGAGTTCGGAGAGTGTATACAAACAGATGATTTCGACTTGCTGGTAAGCTGACTTTTTCCCACGGCAAGGGAAAGCCGCGTTAACGAGGGATACAACGTGCTTCAAGGAGGAAGGGAAGAATAACAACTCGGAGCCCTAAAGCCGATCGTCATGATGGATGTAATCGTGGTAAAGAGGCTAACGTGCCTGCGGAATCTCTTCCCCGAGCGGTAGGTTTTGGGTCAACCCATTGAAAAGTAACAACCAAGCCAAATATAATGACCGAAAGTAAGGCAGTAACAAGTGTAAAGAGTGCGAAAATCCAAAGGCTGAGATGAAAGAAAATTACCGCAATCCAGGCCGCTCCCATCGTGGCACCAAGGTCAGCGAGGAGAACTAAAGACGCCAGCCTTTTTTCAGCCTTCAACTGTTCTTTGGCCTCGTCCTTTGGTTACGCCAATTTACTATTCATGAGTTTCGCGTCCTACTCATGGGAATATCGGTCTATGTTCAGAGACAGATCTCTCTCGCAGAGCGCTACCATCGAGAAGATACAAAAGGATCTTCTATCCACGATCAGGATTTACTTGTGCTGAAGAGCTAATCAGCAGTCAGTACTGAGGACAGGGAGGAGGCCGTGATAACTTGGTCTTGTTTGTCATGAGCGTGGCAAACCGCTATAGTTATTGAGACGTAAGAACTATTTTACACGTCAACTCACAATCTGACGAGGTTTCCAGAATTTTGCCTGTCTTCAAACGATATGGCCATGCTGCCGAAATTTTTGCCAACGAGATCATGAGTTCGCCCGTTTTGACGGTTGGGGTTACTTCAAGCATACGCGACGCTGCAGATGAAATGTGGACAAATAAGATCGGCAGCCTAGTGGTGGTGGACAGAGAGGGCAAAATTGCCGGAATAATCACAGAGCGAGATATCATCTTCGCGTATGCAAAGAACCTTTCCCAAAGAGAAGAAGAAGGAAAAGCCAACGTGGAATCTATAATGTCAAGGAATGCAATCACGGCCGCCCCTGAGGAGAACGTGGAATCAGTGGTTGAGAAAATGCGATCTCACAACATTCGACATATCCCAATAGTGAATAAAGAAGGGAAACCGGTCGGAATCATCTCCATCAGAAACATTCTCGACACCGCCATCGGGCTGTTGGGGCTGTTCAGGCCGCCCGACCTTGGCTGATTCTGGCTTGCAGTCTTGCCGAATCTACAACAATCCCGTCGTGCCAGCCCCTGAGCTCGTAATAGCGAGCCAACATGGGCTCGAGCCTGCAAATCCTGCCCTTGTTTATGCCGTCCTCGATTTCTCTCGAAGTAAATTTGGCAGGGAGTCTGTCCTGTTCTCCGCCTATTCCGAGACGATTGTTGAAGGCGCGCTCGATTTCAAATACTCTCTCACCGATCGATCGAAGCACTTGAGCATCCCAGTCCCAGCCGGTTGCTGCGTTTAGGGCATCGACGTAGTCGTCTGGCTCAAAGGCCATGCTCGAAAAGGCGCAGACCTGAAGTGAATCCAGGGCGGCGACAAAGTCCTGCTTGGTCTTGACCGCTTCTGCGATAGCATCGAGGTCGTCCCTATTCCCTGGAACGCTCAATGTGATTCCGTCGATTGCGCCGAAAGAGTAAATCATGTCCGGATAGACCCAAATGTGAAGCGACGATCCAGAGTTCTCAGTGGCATTTAGGAGCCCCCAAGCCGGTTCAGCTCGCGGATCAGTGTTTTGGATTGTGATCCCCTTGACCGCCGTGCTGAGGTCCTTATCGCCAATTTCATTCTGCAGCATGTCGGCTCCATCGGCCAGTAACTCTCCCTCTTCGCGTCGATTGGCAATTAAGTTGATTAACTCGATCATCCGTCCGGCGTCTCCCCACTCCAGCCCTCTCTGATTTGCATTCAACAGACCCTTTTCCGTCGCTTCAGCGTACATAGCCATCAGGTTTCCCGCCTCGATTGGATCGATGCCGAGCTCGTAACAGAGGTAGTTCATGTACGCGACCGATTCCAAATCGTTCACTAGGCAGTTGGAGCCGAGCGAACTTATCTGGGCATAGTCCGGGCCCTCCACCCGAAAACCGTACTTCTCGAGCGAAGCCGTCTCCCTTCTGCATTGGACGGCGCAGCTGTTGCAGGTAAGCCTCGAAATGAGAATCGTCTCGCCCATTCTCTCGCCCGTGAGATTCTCCGCGCCCTGGAAATGCGTGAAACGGTAATTCTTCACTGGCAATGCCTCAGCAGAATTTATTGGTCCCACCGCGAGAGGAGTGCCATTTGTAGAAAACGAACCAGTTTCCCGATTGAGAAGAGGGGAAGCTTTGATCTTCGATGACAAGCGGAGAAGTATCTCCTTGAACGCTTGCTTGTTTGCATCGGCAGTCTTTGCGAGTAATCGGATTGTATGACAATAGCTTTGATCCTCTTGATGCCCATCAAACAGCCGGCACCGTGGCGCACGCCGCTTGCTCTCCCCGCGTCGTTTACTACGTTCGCGTATCTCACGAGCTTCTCCCCGGCGGGCCCTATGGAAAGAATTCTTGCGTCACCGTGCCTTGTTCTTAGAGCGCTAATGCAGTCCGTCGCCCTCATGCCCCAAATCGAATCAGCGCCAGACAAGACAATCTCGTCCTTTCTCACGAGGAGATACTTTGGCGTAGAGGATTCGCCTACAAGCAGCAGTCCGTCGAAACCAGCGAGCTTCAGGGCAGTGGCAGAGTATCCTCCGGTGTGAGTGTAGGCTATCGTCTTGGTCAACGGAGAAAGGAAAACCATGGTCAGCCTGTTCGCAAAGGGAACGCCGGTTCCAGTGAGGGGGCCCGTGAATATTCCCAAGAGATCCTCGGAAGTTGTTCCGTTCTTCATGGGCGAGTCCCAGAGAAACTTGGCGCCGAGTCCCCTTCCCCCAACGAAGCTTCGTAGCATTTCTTCGTCAAGGGCTTCGTAGCTAACTTTTCCTAGACTCAGGTCAACAATTGCGATCTTGCCGTTGTATCCTCCGAGCACCATGTTCCAAACGTCCTGGCACGTAGATCTGGTTCGTCCCTTTCTGAAAAAGAATTCAATGTGTAAGTAGCAAAGGGAAGGTCGTAGAGCTGAATGGAATGGAAATTGTTCACCACTCTCACGCTCTATTTAGCTTGAGAGCGGTCTTTACAGACTTTAAGCGCCTATAGGATTTCTAGATCCCTAGAAGCTGTTTCTTTTTGGTGTATAGTTATCGTCTGTAATGAGCCCGAGCAGAGCGGAAAAGAAGGAGGAAAATCTCTCTCCAGTCCCTTGGAGGCGTCTCTCGTTCTATTTTGAAGGGAGTGATTTCAGCTGCTCTGGTTCGGCTCTCCAAGTTCGACGATACCTTTTGTAGTAAAATGCCCTAGTTGTGGGAATAACACATAGCACGACGGTGGCGGCGCCGAGGCCTCCGATTATGGGGTAGAAGATGAAGAATCCGAAACTGTAGAAGATTGTGATTTCCGCTAAAATCCATACCACCTCCGTGACGCCAAGCAACAGCGAGAGAAACCATGCCCACCTCTTTTGGAACAAGACGCCATACGCTAAGACGATGGAGAGGAGGCCGTAGACTACGAGGAGGAAAATCCCGACGGGGGTAAAGTCACGAATGAACGGGAGCACCTCCTTTAGCCGTGGAAGGATGCTCTGCGCCTGCATCGCCTGTCCGCTAGGATCCGTGAGCAGTACAACTGCACTCGGTATGGAAATTGCCGCCAGCGTCAGGAGCAAGCCGGCGAGTGCCTTAACTGATAATGGTCTGCGCAATCTATATGCCACTCTTGTTGAGAAAATAATTCTCAGGAGCCAAATTTAAACAAGGATTCAATTCTCACAATTGAGAATTACGTCATTCCGTGACTCTAATAGATTCTTAGCTACTCCTCCAGCGAAGTCGATCGTAACTGGGATCTGGTAGCTAATGTGACCCATAGACCCCACCCTCAGTCCCCAACCTCTTACAGCAAGGGAGTTTCAGGGTGTCCAAAATACATTGTGCGCCGATCATCCTATTCTCGTTTAGTCGAGCTGCGGTAGGGAATTCGGTGAACCACGTAGCCGACTATGAAACCCGTGCTCACCACGTTTGCGTTGAAGGTGGAGGAGCTGAGGACCAAAACTTCTACTGGGTTTGCATAGCCCAGCGCCAGATTACCTATTGCCACTCCTGAGGCGATTAGGAGCCCGAGCGGAGGAAGGATGACGGTCCAGACCCTCCGGTCCACCCACTCCTTGCTGATTATGATCAAGGAACTGAAACCGAACAGTATTCCGGAGGTGGTGAGGAGTCCATTGATGAATTCGAACGGAACGGTTGTTTCGAGCGACACTCTGTTCACAAAGAAAGCGAGGTAATAGGGCAGTAGGATGGCGAGAGGATAACCGATTGAAAGTGGCAGGGCCCAGATTAGGCGGTTCCTCTTCAGGTTACGAGATTCTTCGAGGGCGGAGGTAGCGGTCATTTCAAATTTGCATCTCTATGATTGGCGCTCTCGTTACAGAGATCGTGCGCCAAGAGCCAAAGAAAAAGAGAGGTGAATGAGCAGCACCAGGTTGAGGATAGTAAGGGAACAGTTGCAACTCGGTCAGCATTGGAGAGACTTCTCGTCCTCTGCACAGACTGAAGGAAGGATAATTGGCTAATTAAATAGGAAAGATGATCATCAGAATTGAGAATGCCTCCAGTCCCTCTTTTTCTGCTACTTTTTCCTCCTTTTTCCCTGCGAGGACCACTCGGCCCTATCAAGCGCCCATCGCTCGTCGATGAAATGCCTAATCGCGTCGTTGACTATTTCCGCCCTGCTCCTATATCCAAGCTCCGAGAGAACATAGTCGTCGAGCCTGGATGCCAATTCAGAAGGGATCTTTACTGTTACGTATGTCGACCTCAAAATCTTTTGGTTCACTATCCGCATGACTCTTTCCTACTCTTTTCTGAGTATTACAGAGAACTGGAGAAGGTGTAAAGTTCCTAAAGAAAAAAGAGAAGGAGAAAAAGAGTGCTCTGAGCACTCTTCTTCTTCCTACCTTGTCCTGTTACTTAGTATGTATCCGAGTCCACCGCAGAGTGCGCCAAGCGCCGCGACGAGAACCAGCGCGCCAATCGGCTGGGTGAGCGGACCGAGTATCTGCTCGTGGATCTGAGTTGCCGTGAATCCAAGACCGCCTGAGCTGACGGAAGCTGCCGCAACTCCAGCCCTGAA
>JAJPHP010000023.1 GCA_021325255.1 Nitrososphaerota archaeon
ATAATACATGATTTCGAACGGTGTTCGTTCTCTTTCCATCCATATCACAAAAGAAGGAGGGCGAGCACTCGGCCTTAGGCCGATTGGTCGTTAAGTAAACGGCGCACAACAGACAAGAGTAAAGGAAGGAAAAAGCCAAGATTTTTCCTTTCTTCTTCTCGTCTTTTTTGTCCAGACAACGCAAAACCGAAACCATGAAGATGTTCAGTAATGAAGAAGAAATCAACAGGATGTCTGTAGCCGAGTAGAATAGGAAGGCTGTAGCGGAATCTGCAATCATTCTAAATTGAATGGTAGCAAATCCTATAAGAGACCTGGCGCTTCTTGATCAGATTAGTTTCGTCGCGCGTACGGGAGTGGGCAGCAATCGCTTCTGGAGACCTCTCCTTTTGGTCAATCGCGCATCGTTCGTATATGTGAAATCACGATTGTGATTGCACAAGGCCATGGAATGCAGTCACATATGGGGAGGAGCAAAGGACGACCATAGACTCGGTAGCGCGGCGCAAGCGAAAGTAAAGGAGGCGTCAATATTTCACCAAATGGGAATAATGAGAGTGCGTCTCAGTTTGGGCGATACTGTGTATGTCAGTGAAGAGAAGGATCACGGAATAATCGAACAGTTCGTTCCTTACGGAAAGATCATTGTGAGGCTAGTGAAAAAGGGGACCGTTATGAAGCTGAGCCGCGGTGAAGTCAAAAAGTCAAGGCAATGATCGGCCCGGTAATTTACATTTCCCGATCTCTCAAATAATTAAGATCGGCGTGACGAAGAATGAAGTGAAAAGGAGACCAGAATGGCGTCAATGCTGAAAATTATGAGCAAACCTTTTCAAATTCGCGTTGGATAGTGCTGAAGCGTAGATATGGCGCGAAGAGTCAGGGCACCGATAAGGCTGGATATTGTTGGACTGAGTCCCAGACTCTTTGACGCATGTGTACGCAGCAACCAGGCGCTAGTCGAGTCTAGGACCAAGGGGGCCCACGAAGTCTCCAGAGCCAGCGAGACCATTCCTCAAGAATTTGAGGGCATTTCTTCCGAGGTACTCGTTGCCCACAAGAAGATTGCTTCAATCGCAATAGATTTCCGTAGGGCCTATGGACGAAGCGAGGTGCGAGTCTTTGAGAAATCGACCAACCGTTTTGTGGAGCGCTTTTTCAGATCGAGAAAACGCTCGACCGATTCCGCCGCCTCCCCAGAATTTTTTGTAAATGGTGTGAGAGTTTTCAAAGGCCTCCCGCAAAGTTTCTCTGAGCTTGACGAAGCCATAGACAAGGCCTTCGGCAGATCCGAATACTAGTTTCCCGCCTCCCGACCTGCTTGAATTTTTTTCTCGTCCGTCCCCCGAGTCTTCCTTACCATTTCGTTCCCCTTCCTCATCGAAGCGGCAAGTGAAGCCACGAGAATTGCTCCAGAGATTGAAAGGGCGAAGACGAGTGTGAGGATGTAAGTCGGATCCCCCGGCTGCCAGGTCGGAAGATCAAACACTGATGCCAGGATTGCGAATACGGCCAGAATCAGAAATATTTTCCCTGCCTCCCTTTGCTTTCTTTCCTCAACACGATTTGTCAGCGGCTTTGAACGGTTACTCAGCCTACCGACCGCAACACTCCGCCGTCGACTGGTATCATGGCTCCGGTAACGTAGGAAGACATTTCGCTTCCGAGGAAGACGATCGTTCGCGCTAGCTCCGCGGGACTCGCAATGTGTCCGAGTGGAATCTGCCCTTCAATCTCCGAGATTGCCTGTTCTTCGGTAATCCCTCGCCTCTTCGCCGTGTCTCTCGCAATCTGGTCTACCCTGGGTGTTCGCACCCAACCGGGAAGTATACCGTTTACCCGGATCCCCTTTGGCCCAAGCTCCCTCGCAAGCGTCCTGACCAGACCCGCAACAGAGATTCTGCAGACGTTAGAGAGCGCCAGCGTCGGACTGGGCTCCCTTATCACAGTCGAAGTCAGGAAAACCAACCTTCCCTTTGTATTCGTGGTGATCATGAGTTCTGAGACCTTCTTCGCAACGTAAGCTGCGCTCACCAAGAGGAGCTTTGAACCGGACTCCCAGTCCTCATAGTCTTGGTCCAAGAAAGTTCCTGGAGGAGGTGAACCTGTTACATAAACAAGAGTATCAATGCCGCCGCCCAAAAGGGTCGCGGCTTCGTTAACGAGCCTATCGATGTCTCCTCTTCTTGTGAGGTCCGCGACCACCTTGTGAACTTTGCCGAGAGGCTTTAGCTTGTTCAAAGCTTCGTCCAGTTTCGCCGGGTTGGAGGAGTTGATAACGACACTCGCCCCCTCTTCGAGGAACGCCCTCGCCGCCCCAAATCCTATCCCGCTGCTCGAAGCTGTAACAAGTATCCGCTGGCCTGAGAGCCCCGATGAAAGCAATGTCTGTGTTTCCTCACTTCCCTCTCTTTGACTGTGTAATCTGAGCGCAAACCGCCAAAATTTATGTTAAGCTACCCTGAGGCTGAGGTTGGCTCTTTCTTTGAAGGAAAGGAAGTGTGAAACAGGAGGGGTGTAGATGAGTTGTTCAAAAAACAGTGATAAAGAGAGCGTGAGTTCGACTTTCATAACCTGCCTATTCTGCTTCTCAAGCGTGTGTAGATCCCGAGCAACTCCAATCCCTTGCTAATGCCCGCCGTCGCCTCCCGAATCTGGACCCTCGAAAGGTAGTCCCTGACCTCTTCCTCTCTGCCGAGACCCGCCGAGGAGATCACATCCTGAAGGATCGACGAAACGATGTATGTACCGGCGAAGGTCTCGCGTATCTTGTCCAGGTTCTGACATGTCCACCGCCAGGTAATCTCGCCGGCTTCTGGATTTGCACAAGCACTGCCGATTGTATATACTGAGTCGGCGCGGCTTATCTCTCCGCCGAGTGAAAAATCGAGAGCCCTCTGCACAAGTTCGGGGTTCCTAAACGAGGTAAGGCCTGCGTTGATATTGATAATGTCGGATTCGCTCCCAATCTTCTTCATCACAGATACCATCTCGCCGAAGGCCCGGTCTCCTTCATTGTGGCGGGCGAAAGCGATCGCAACAGCTGCCCTGATGTTTGGATCTGTTCTTTCATAATTGGGGAATTTCTTCGCGAGATCTTTGGATATCGAGTGATCAATCAGCGCGAGTGCTTGCAGGATTTTGCCCCGAAGTATGCTGTCCGTCTCCTCGGTTTCCGTAGGCTGTCTCGCGCCAGAGTTGCTCGACTCAATCTTCCTGCCATCTGCTTCCAGCCCGAGCCTCTGTATTTGGGTCTCAAAGAATTGAGAATAGACCTGCCTGACGCTGGGGCTGGAGGGTGCAATGAAATGCAACGCCCTCAGTTGATCAGAGATCGAACTCGCCAGGGGGTAATCAGTCTCTCCGAAGCATTTACGGATAAAACCAAAGTAGGTCTCGAGCTGAGCGGTTCCTGCCATGAGGAATGCAAAAAGATCAGTGAGTATCCCCCACCGATCAAAGGAGCTCAATTCATTGAAATTGCGAGCGATCAAGTCATAAAGCGAATCATCGTACTGCACTCGATAAAAGCCGGTCTGGTCCTCGTTCAGTTTGAGCTGCCTTAAATCCCCACCCACGTTGACCTCCTGAGATCTTTCTCCCATCGAATGTTTTCGTAGCTGCCCATTCACTTTCATTGTCAGAGGGATTGGCCAGAGAGAGTTACCTTCGTCGCCTTCATCCAGCTGCCTCCCATCGAGAAGGAATCGTCGCTGCCGCAGGAGGAGGCTGTCTCTCTGTTTATCGTAGCTGACATCAATCACCGGATAACCTGGTTTCCTAATCCATGCCTCCATCATGGCTTCCACCGGCTTGTCGGAGGCCTCTCCCAGGTGGCGCCACAGGTCCTTGCCCTCAGCGTTGCCGTAGCTGTACCGCTTCAAGTAACTGGAGACGCCCTTGCGGAAGGCCTCCTCTCCCAAGTAGGCCTCCATCATTCGCAGGACGCTTGCTCCCTTTCCGTAAGAGACCTCGTCGAAAATCTGACTGATCTGGTCAGGCGAGTCGACCCTCACGTCTATTGGGTGTGTACTGGACAGAGAGTCCGCGAGCAGCGCGTCAGCCGTGAGCTGCTGAAGGAAATCTGCCAAGACATTCCAACTCGGAAAGAGTTCTGAAACCATCTTTGGCTCAAGGAATGTCGCAAAACTTTCGTTGAGCCACAGGTCGTTCCACCACTTCATCGTTACGAGATTTCCAAACCACTGATGAGCAATCTCGTGCCCGAGGACCGCAGCGGCCCGCCTCTTGTTTGAAACACTCGAATTTTCGTCGACAAACAATGCCACTTCGCGGAAGGTAATCGCGCCCCAGTTCTCCATCGCTCCGGATGCGTACTCGGGCAGCGCAATAAGATGGAGTTTATTCAGCGGATAGGGAATGGAATAATACCTCTCATAGGCCCTGAGGAAACGCTTGGAATTGTTCAACGCGAATTCTGCTCTCTTGCCCTGGCCAGGGCTCGTCGCGACAATGAACTGGACATTATCCTCTTTTGACGAGATTTCGTCAAACTTGCCGATCCCGAGGTAAAACAAGTAGGTCGACATCTTTGGAGTCCTTTCAAACACAAAGCGTCTTCTCTTTTCTCTGATTGCCCCTCCATCGTTCTTTCTAGCTTCTTCGGACCTGACGAGATTCGTGTTCGCAATGACTTCGAGTCCGTCCTCAACGGTGACATCTACATTGAACACTGCCTTAAATCCGGGATTGTCTACACATGGGAATACCTTTCTGGCACCGGTGGGTTCAAGGTCTGTGCTCAGAAAATAGCCATTGGGATACCTCGATTTGTAAAATCCATTCAGCGAATCCTCAGAGACTCTGCCCTTGAAGTCAATCTCAATCATGTTTTCGCTCCCATCGGGTCCTGCACCGACTTGTCGATCTCGGTTCTGAGGAATTCCTTCGATCTCTAGTTTCGCTGATTTTTGATTGTGGTAGAAAGAGCAGGTTCTTCCGTCGACCTTCACCATGGAGATTTCTAGACCAAGGCAATCGAGCGAAATTTTGTCACCACCTAGGTTCCTCACGTATATTTTTTCGTTACACGCGAAGCTCAAATCTCGAAAGGATACATCAAATGAGAGGTCGTATGCTGTGATTTCCAAAAGTAACCACGAAGGCGAATTAAGAAACATCGCCAGAGCGGTGATATGCTTTACTGAAAATGAAATGAAGAGGAAAAAAGGGCTTAAGGGGAGACAATGAACGAGCGGTGTGCGGAACGCTTAAACTAACTTTCTCTTGTCGTCGCACTGATTCAAGACGGACAGCTCGGGCGACTCTGCAATACTTGCTGTATGCTTTATTTTATAGTTCGTGAGAGTAAGACTATAGTAGTGAGAAAACGAATGAAAGAATGGGAATAACATTTCCAGATTTGTTTTTCCTGCAGTTTCCGAGCAAAGCAGTGTCGAATCCAATTCCTGCCAGTCCGTTCGTTGATTCGGATCTTTCACCACCGCTCATTGTTCCTTTTTACTTCTTATTCCGGTACGAGGAGGAAATTTATGTCGTACAAGATAATGTAGCAACCTTTCATAGTGGAGGCCTCCAATAAGCGTCATTGTTACTTGGTGATGGTCAGCGCAATGGTTGCTCGGAACAGAAGCCGCTTCGAAATAGTCTACGACATCTTGTCTGCCGCAAGGCCCTCCGCAAGGAAGACTCATCTGATGTACAGGGGGAACCTATCTTACCAGCAGCTCGAACTCTATTTGAATTTCATGCTGGAGAAGCAGCTTCTTGAGGTGAAGCGCGGTTTTGGGGCAGCCAAAACATATTCCTTAACCGAGAAGGGTGGCAAATTCATTTCACTTTACCAAAATATCAACGATTTCTTGCACGAACCGAGCGCGAGCAGCGAAACGACCACCAGTGGCGTCCAGACACCGTCTGTGAAAGACGCCAATCCGTCGCAATAACAGTATGGATCTCCCTTCGTGCGACACGTTATGAAGCGGAAGGTGCGGGATAAAGGAAAAACGGAAGATAGTAGAATTGTATCAGCCGAAAATAGTCACATTATTATTTCACTTGACGGTAGGCGCTGCAGAGTGCTTCCTATGCGAGAACTAAATTGCCCGCCCAGCGTCAACTTAGAGCTAGAGACTATTACTAGAAGATCTTTTGAAGTGGATGTAAATCATAATAACAATTGATTTTCTATAAGCGGGCTGTAAAAAATGAAACTTGTAACTCCTTCCGCTTTCTTTTCTGTAGCTTTGTTGTCGAGGTTGTCGATTGGCAGGATGAAAAACATGATGAAGGAGGTAGAGGTGTAGAATAGTGGCACAGGGAGTAACGAGAAGCGAATTGCGAAAGGTACGCGCCATAGTCACGTTGATTGGGGAGAAGAATCTTCAGTCGCTGACGACATCAGAGTATCTTTGCCTGAACGGGCTTCATGTCTATTCGGTGAAAAATGACGACAACGAGTTAATGCTAAGCATTTGGAATGAGCCAAAGGAGAAAAAGACCTCTCGGTGCCTCTTTGCAGACAGAATAAGCATCAGCGCCTTCATGGCTGCGGTGGCTTACTGGAGGCCGAGATACCCTCCTGCGTCCTCTGCAAATTTCTGAAACCTGTCTAGCCCTTAATTACTTATGTAGAGTCGGTGCGGCATCACTCGTGTCGCTGGACAAAGCGTGATAATTATAAGGCAAACTAACGGATGCTTATCATTCCAACCAATCTCAGAGAGAAAAGAGCGAGAGAGAGAGAACATCATATTTTTACAAGACAAAATTTGGGGAGAGAGGAGAAGCGTGGCAAGGGAAAGTTTGGGAAGGCCTAGGAAAGCCAACATGAGCAAGAACGAGCCAAGTAAAAAGAGGGATAAATCAGGGCTCAGCGTCAACTTTAGCGCCAGTGATGCAAGACTCCTCAGAGATCTGGGTTTCTATTCTGGCTCGACTCGAGCCGACGCAGTGCTGCGTAAGCTGACGATGAGGCAACTTGACAAGCTCAAGATGATGTTCGTGAGAATCGGTGCGGTAGATGGAAGTTTCTTCCCTGCTTCGATTACCACAGGGATTCGAAACAACGACCTGGAGTCCTATTCTGAGGCGATACATCTTCTCCTTCTTCATCAGCTTCCTGCAAATCGGGGCAGGAACACGAGCATAGCAAGTGAGGGGATTGAACCCTCCGTTACTGGCCATACTCATAAGATTAAATAACTTGAATGACCTGAAAAGATTCCGCCAATCAGTTGGCAATTTCACGCCAACTTTTTCTTGCGAAGATCGTTATAGCGTTCTTTGATTCAAAGTAGATGCATCGAACAAATGCCCAAAGCAATAGTTCTTGTAAATGCAGATGTTGGTAAGGAGACAGAGGTATACTCGTCGATCAAGCAGATTCCTGAAGTTATCGAGGTACACACAAGTTACGGAACATACGATATTATCGCAATCGTAAACGCAGACACCAATGAGAGGCTGAAGGCGATTATTACGAGTAGGATTAGGTCGATCCCATCGATCCGCTCTACACTTAGCATGCCGGTCGTAGACTGAACGCTAAGGTAGAGCACTTACCATCTTCTCTTTCGGAATTCTCTGTTGTTGCCTCCTTCTTCTTTTTGCGATAGATTGCATCAAAGAGCTAAACACGTCAAACATGAGATAGCTAGTTACACCGGGATGAGTTTTTCCATTTGAGCTCAGAAGTACAAAAGAAGGGCATCGAGGCAAGTGACGACAAATCGAGCAAGCCGATCCTCGTTACCGACGAGAAATTCTTCTCGACAATAAAGTCAGAAGGGCTGATGGTGACCGATTTTTGGGCGTCCTGGTGCGGTCCATGCATGATGATGGCGCCTGTAATCGAAGAGTTGACCAGGGAATTCAAAGGCGAAATAAAGTTTGCCAAGTTGAATGTCGATGAAAACCTACTTACAGCGCAGCAATTTGGAATTATGAGCATCCCAACATTTCTCGTGACCGAATGAGGCAGAGTCATCGACGTTGTGATCGGAGCCCTCCCAAAGGAGGCCTTCAGAGGGAAAATCAGAGCCTACATAGAGACCAGAGTTTCTTGAACGTGTCTGTCTGTTGTGTCAGTCCCTCTGCCCGCACTAGGGCCTTTAGTTTCTTTTTTCTCCTGCCCAATACATCCGACCTCGTTTAGGCAATGCAGGAAGGACTGTTTCTAGTTCTTCCCGATGAGTACGGATGATTGTCTAAACTCAAATGGTTCTATTATCGAAGTTTCCGAGCAAGTTCTACGGTATCTTTCAGACTTGATATCTCCGTGATTATGGTGGAGCTCGATGGCGGTTTGAAATCATTTGGTATGTGCTCTCCAGGGATCATGTAGTGGGCATATTTGTGCCAGAGTCCAGTGTATAGTGCCGCATTCATCCCGAGCGAAGCTGCGCCTACAATGTCGGCGCGGAAGAGGTCGCCGACGTGCAGTGCATCTTGCGGCTTTACTCTGAGGGAATGGAGCGCAGCATCGAAAATCTCCTTCCTGGGTTTAAGAAAGCCAACTTCGCAGGAAATCGTCAAACTGTCAAAATACTCGGAAATTCCGTAGGAACGCAGTATCCTGCGATAAGTCGCCGCAGACCTTGCAGCGTTCGAGACAAGTCCAATTTTTACCTCCGGATTCTCTTCCTTTAGAGCCCTGAGGGTTGGTTTGGCTTCTGGGTTAACGTTTGGAAACCTCGTCCGGTAACCGGAATTGGAGAGAATCTCCCCAGCCCTTTCGTAGATGTGTTGAGCATTCTTTCGAGGAAGACGAATTCTTAGAATGTCAAAAAGCATCCTTCCCCTATCGTCTGGGTGAACGTCAAGCCCTCTATCATAGAGGCCCTTTATACGAACCTCAAGCTCCTCTAGTGCGAGCCTTACGCGGTTGAAATTAAAGTCCTTGGTGCCATTTCCATTGTCCTTCGCAAATTTCATGGCGAACCTATGAAAATTAACTAGTCTCCTGAGTCTTCTGTATTCTTCGAGCTCCTTGCTGTCCCAGATCAGCGTGAGCCACAGATCGAAAGTTACTGCTCTAATTGCCAAAGGTAGTCTGTTGAGCTCCTTCGCCGCCAAATACGGCTGTGTAATTGACCATGGGAAAATTGAGAAATATCAACATATTCCAAAGCTTTGGGGGGGCTCGCCAGAGCCTCAAGGGAGGATATGGAATGTGGTTAACAAAACGCCTCTCTAGCAATCTCCCGGCTCTTAGCGCAATCTGTGTCATACATGCTACCCATATGGCGACAATTCGGTGCAAAGGGGTTCAAAGCCACTTCATTTGAATTCAGAATTGTTTAACTATTACCGGGAAGGCAAGTTATTGGATAAATCTACTTAGAAGAAATCTTAAACTGAGGATCAGGCTTCAGCCGAAATCACGTTCGAGCAAGAGGAAGAAACGCTATCAAGGTAAAAGAGGAAAAAAGAGTAATGGCGATAAGACAAAAGAGATCTGTCTTTGAAAGCAGACTTGATGTCCTAAATGCAATCAACAATCTCGGCGAAGAAGCAATCTCGTCGCGTATTGCCGCCAGTGCCAGCCTCAGTCAGCGAACACTTCAATCTCATTTGGCATTTCTCCAGGTAAAGGATCTTGTAACGATAGCAGACTACACGGTTGAGGACAGGAACAGTCTCAGAAAGCGAGGCAAGAGCAGTATATTCAGGGTCACTCCAGAAGGACGCCGTATCCTTGCTACACTGCTCCCCATAAGAGACAACCTCACGAGTGACAAACGCAGGAGCTGGACAGAAACAGTTGGGAATGGAGATAGACGTAATGATGCTGTACTTACTGCGTGATGGCCACACATCAAAAGCCTGACTTCGCAGCTACAGAGATTTGTTCCTTGTACTTTGGTCTGTCAGGAATCAACTCTCGTATCGGAGAAGGTGGAAGGGGAAGGGGGAATGGTAGGGAACTATGGCGAGAGAAGGGAAAAAGGAGAATGAGAAAGATGACAAGAGCACTCAGACACTCAGAGCAGATTGTTTCGAGATCGGCAACCGCGAAGAAATACGAAAAAGCCTACATGATTGACATCGACGGTGTTGTCTGCGAGCACGTCGACAACGAGTTTCCTGAAAAAATGAAGACGGCGGAGGAAATTGTTGGAGCCAGGGAATGGATCAACTCGCGTTTCGCCGAAGGGAATTATATCTGCTTCTTCACCGCCCGACTTGAATCTCACAGGAAGATAACTGAGGACTGGCTCAGGGAGCATGGGTTCAAATTTCACAAGGTCATATTTGGAAAGCCTAGGGGAGGTAACTATCATTACATTGATCGGTCTCACGTACAAGCGACCACTTTCCAGGGTCGATTCACTCCGCTCATCAGCGAAACTCGGGGCATAGAGGTCTTTCAAGAAGACTAGGATCTTTACGTTGTCGCCACTAGCAGAAGGACACATCGAAGAGAAAAAGATTCACGGCTGGCCGTTCAGAGAACGATATCTCGCATGGGCACTCTCGCAATAAATCCAGAAGAATGATACAGCAGAATTTTTTATGATAAGCGCTTCAATTTCTCTCCGATCCTCAATACGCTATCTGCAAGGAGCCGAAAAGATTGCTGAGAGTGGCAAAGGCAAGGCTAGTGCAAATGATACCATGAATACTGGGCACTCCCTAACTCCTGATTCTGTAGAACTGGATCACTTGAGGTGCGAGTCTGGCGGGTTCTCGACCCAGGAAAACGAGCGAAGAGTGGCTATCGTTGGTAGCAAATCTCTTGCTGACTACAGAGCAATTTACGAAATTATTGATGAGGTGGTCTCTTCTGAAGTTGAAAAGTACGGCCCGTTTATTCTGATTAACGGCGGCGAAGAAGGCGTGGATCTTATGGCCGCAGAGATTGCAATGGCGCGCGGTCTTGAGTATGAGCTTGAACCATTAGAAGAGTGCCGCCTGGGATGCGAAAGGAAGTACTGTTTTGACCACTCGTACAAACCTCGAAGTGAGAGAATAGCACATAAGGCGGACAGAATCTACAGAATCTATGATGAATCCTGTGAGACATCAACCTGCGAAGTGACAGCCAAGTTTGGCGAGGCCTTTGGGAAAGAAGTCATTCGCAAGCCTGTTGATCTACTTTTAATCGAGCGATGAACCGTATTCGCACTTTCCCGCACTATCTAAGGACGATTCGTGTAAATATAGGGGTGCTCCGGTCTTCATCACTAGCGAGCTCGTCTTTTACTCTTCCCGCAAGTCTTCCTTCTCCTTTTCGCCTCCTTCCCGGAACGCTATCTCTTGCACAATCAATGATATGCTTGTATCCTGTCGCGTAGACCTGAGCAACCTTTCCTTTACTTGATTCCTCCTGCAGAATTCTGCAGGTCTGCCTGTCAAGCACATGAGCTTGGGCCCCGTGAGTCTGTCTTTCTCCGGAAGTTGAAAAGGCCGCAATGATTTCTCTCACATACTGTAGGTCGACTGAGCTGCGCATTCTAGGTGGTTTTCCTCTCTTAATTTTGTTTGGATCTGTCTCAAAGATTCCCCCTACAGTTGAAACAATAATCAACGGAGAACCGAGTCGCTTTGAAATGAGCGCGGCAGTACTATCGGAAGTGAGCCCAGGCTTCAAACCACCGAATACGACGATGGTCCCGCTAGAATCAAATCGGTTGAACCATGGTTCGTCGAGTTGTTTCAGTGCCGTTAATGGTTTCGGGAGAACCTTTGCGCCAATCGCCCTGAGTCTTGAGATTAGCAGCAAAGCATTGGCTCTTGACACTCTTATTGCAATGTCATCAAGTGCCTTGTGTCTCTTTTCATATCGCATAGCGACGTCCAGGTACTCGCGGGCAATCCCTCCAGCTCCAACAACTCCTATTACTCTGCAACCGTTGCGCGAGAGTTTCAGAAACTGACTTGAGATTGAAATTACAGCGCGCTGGTTGAAGGAGCCGTCCTTCGAGCAAACGTTCGCTCCCAGTGCTACGGTGAGATCTTTCGGCACATTCAAGGAACAGAGAGCCAGTGAATAACCGCGAGTAGAGAAGGGCCTTCTTATCCGTAGCGGTCTCTCTTTGTCTTCCTGCCTCTGCTACTCTTTGCGCAGGTCGCCTATGAATGTATCTTTCTCTTTTCTGACTTATTCTAGCCGACCGGGACCTGCGAAATCTTCAGAATATCCTGCCAAATCTCAACTAGCTTTGAAACACCGATGAAATTGTTGTCCCTTAACATGGGCCTCTCTGCTCGCGTTTCCTTAAACTCGAGGGCTTTTATCCAAAGTCTCTTCAAGCATTCGGTCACATCATTATTCAAGTGCGGCTCAAGTCTTCCTATGCGCATCCATGTGGGCTTTGTGCTCCGGGTCTCGTCAATTCCAAACTGATGCACTGACAGGATTGTTGTGAACAGTTGTATGAGGCGCGAAAATCTATTGACACTAGTTCCAAAATGCAGTTGGTCGATCCATCCCTCTCTTTGTATGTACCACATAAGAGCACGAATGACCTGCATGTCAGCACTCAACCCGATGGCATATTCGTCAAGTTTTCGGCGGATCTCATCAAGAGTATCAGTATACGCTACGGGATCTCCTGCTACGAAAGACGAGTCGACAAGTGTCAATATGGAGTAACGGCTGAAGAGGTTCTCAGTGCAAAGAATATCCGAAATTGGCTGTTGGCATGAAAAACTGTTACACGGACGCAGATCCACTCCAATCATTGACCGGTTTATCTTTTCTATCGCTTCAATTGATCTACTCTTATCGTTGTTGCCAGCTAAAGCATCATTCCATATCAGGACGAAGTCTATGTCAGAATCCTGTACTGATTCAAGGCGGCTGACCGATCCGTTGATGCATACGCAGGACGACTCGGGCAAGAGTGCGCCAGAACGTGAAATGGCTAACGAAAATTTTCGCTGGGTAATTCGCGCCCTTTCATAACTTCGCTTCACTACCGCGGGAAAGAGATCAGAACCTTCAAGATCAAGACCCTCTAGGTCTTTGAGGACCTCGCTTTGAGAAATCATTTCACGTTTTTCTCACCGCCACAATGTGGGAGCCGAAATTTTTCCCTTAGACATCAGTGCGTCATCTTCTTTTGTCGTTGGCTGGTGGTAGTACTGATTTGTCAGGGCCGGAAGCAATGACGACACCGTGTTCTTGTCTCCTTCTCCGTTCTAATCTCCAGTGCTTCCGAGGTTACCAGAATCGTTATGGTATAATTGAAAGATGTCGTTGATCGCATTAAGATAATCTCAATGGGATTTGATAATAGAATTCTTTTACAGATAAAGACAGACAACCTCAATTTGCTGCTTCAGCAAGAGAATACGGAATAAGAGATGAGGACCTCCGACTACTGCTTGGCCTGAGGGTACACGTTTTCCTAATTCTGGAATGAATGGACAACACACTGTAAGATCTTGTTAGATCAGAAGAGTACAGACAGTAACTAAGGAATCAGCTGAGAAAGTGAGAAGGAACAGATAGCGAGAGAGATGGAGCGATGCGGAGACGTGCTCCGCATCGTCCAAAGTATTCTCTAATAAGGCCGTATCTCGAGCTCAAATGCTCGTGTTTGAGGTGGGTGTGTCTTGAACATCAGGAAGATTGGGAAAAGTCGAAGCCATTTTTGTCTCCGCGATTGCGGAGGCCTCGGCAAGGATCTTCTCGGCCTCTTCACCGTTTGTGTCAAAGTTCATGGACATGCCCGGAACACCACCGACTTCTTGCATCAGTCCGTCAAGGGTCGAAGCCATCTCAGAGAGAGAATCGTTAGCACTCGGCATCACTGTTGAGAGTGACTTTCTGACCGACTTCATCACCTGGCCAACTGGAGCAATGACGTTTGCGAGATCGCCGAAATCCGTTATCGTCTTTAATCGAAGTTGCACACTCTCAAGGGAGAGTTTCGCGCTCTGGACGAGCTTGATCGCCTTGCGATGCTCGGAAAGCTCATTTGCGTAGGCTCTGGCTAGTTCCGTGTCATGCCTCTGCATCGCCGCGCTTGATTTGTTGAAGAGGACTGATTCTTTCTCATTCATTTTGACGATAGTCTTATCCAACTTTGAGATCTGAGAAGTCAAAGACCGGTCAGTCTCAACAAGTTTCTTTCTGAGATTGCTCTCGGGGCTCACTGCGCTTTTTATCTTCTGTGAAGTGGTCTGTCTGTCTGAGTTAGTTCTCCATCTCTCACTAAAATCTGATACCAAATTACTTTTTCAGCTCACTTGTGTCTTGAAGTAGTAGTAATATGCTAATCAAAAGCACCGAGGTTGATATACTCCCTAGAGTAAGCTTTAGTTGACATCTTGAATCAGATTCCATTTATCACCCACAATATAATCTCAGGAACTTGTTTGTCTGTAACTGAAGGGAAAAATAGTGAGTTATCGCAACCGAGCCCGTCGCCGGAAGATACAGGATTCCTACCCAGCTCGCACGCTCCCGAGGTTCCATGCAATAGCGTCAAATGTGTTGCACGAGTGAAGGGACCCACTAAAAACAGACAAAGAAGGTAATGAGACGAAGGCCGAGGACGCGATAGGAGAGTCTGGTTTGACCACAGAAATGCTCCGGAGCAGAATTCAATTCTTGGTAGAAGGTCGCCTTGTCGGACGTATGTTCGCGCATCCCCTCACAAAGAAGACCAATCTTAAGTTTGTGGTCGCAATCTCTCTCTTTTACTTTGTACTCTCCTTCGCATACAGTTTCATCGGATTTCTGGCGAGGACGCCGGGAAACCAATACTACGAATATTCGCCAACCAGGCTCTTAGTCGAGATAGGGGGACACCTGCTGTTTGGCTTCTTAGCGGCGATTCCATTTCTTGATGTCGAGATCATATTACTCACAGCGGCTTTCAGCATCGTGATAGATGCAGACCACATCCTGAGCGCTCTCAAGCTTGATGTGGCCGGAAGGCCTGATCACTCAATACTTTTCGCTATTGTCGCCACGCTGCTGCTGATATACACTTCAAGAAAGGCTCGGCTTGATGAGGGACGGAGACTGAAACTAGCCTTTGTGGTGGCAGTGTCCATGCTCGCGCACTTTGCATACGATGTATTTGCCGGCAATGGTTCGGTTTTCCAGTTTCTTATTCCGTTCAATTTCAAGGAGTTTGAGATTGCCTATGGAGGTTGGTTGAACTTTGAGCTTGCAGGTTTTTTTGTAGCACTGTTGGCAACGTTTCTTGCTTTGACACGAACTCGTCACTCGATTGTCGAAGCCCAGTCTATCAAGGGCTGAGGCCCATCTACTCGGAATATCATTCCATCTCTACCCTGTCAGCCAGTCAGGTAGCTGAGTTCCTCCTCAAGTTTTCCAGAAGCTTCCTGCAGGCAGCTTCGAGAGTCGCTGCCCTCTTTGAGAAGGTGAATCTTATCTTCTTCCTTCCCAGGTCGCTTTCGCTGGAAAAGAAGGAGGATCCCGGTACGCCAGCCACTCCTACTTTTGTGACGAGATAATTTGCAAAGGTTGTATCATCGGTACGGTCGTCGATCTCGGAGAAATCGGACCAGATGTAGTAGGCGCCCTGAGGTTTCGCGCATTTAAATCCGAGGCTCTTCAGAGAAGAAAGGAGCATGTTCCTTTTTGCTGAATAGTCCTGCCTGAGTTCTTCATAATACTTGTCTGGTAACGACAGTGCCCTGGCGCACGCGATTTGTAGGGGATGTGGAGCTCCCACGGTGAGGAAGTCATGTACCTTCTTTATCGCATTGGTCATTTCATCACTGGCTATCGTGTAGCCAACCCTCCATCCGGTTACACTGAAAGTTTTCGAAAACCCTGAGATAGTTACTGTTCGATCTCTCATGGATTCGAGACTCCCTATGCTGATGTGCTCGGCGCCGTCGTAAGTGATGTATTCGTAAATCTCATCGGTGAAGCATACTGCATCATAATCATTGCACAAATCTGAGATCAACCGGAGCTCATCACGTGTGAAGACCTTGCCGCTGGGATTCATCGGGGTATTTATGACGATGCCTCGTGTCATTGACGTGAACACAGACTTGAGCCTCTCCTCATCGATTGTGAAGCCTTGTTTGTCATCCACAGGCTGCGTCAGATCAACGTATCTTGGAGAAGCTCCTGAGATGATTGCATCTGGCGCATAATTCTCATAATGTGGACTGAATACAATCAGTTCATCTCCTGGATCTAGGAGCGCAATCTGTGATGCGACCATTGCCTCGGTTGTACCGCAGGTGACCACGATATTTCGCTCAGGATCTGCCTGAATCCTGTTGTATTGCAGCGCCTTATTCGCAATTGCTCTGCGGAGTTCAGGGGCGCCCCAAGTTACGGAATACTGATTATAGTCATCAAAGACTGCCTTCGAGGCAGCTTCCTTCAATTCAGACGGACATGGGAAATCTGGGAAGCCCTGGGCGAGATTGATTGCACCGTGAATCGCGGATAGTCTGGTCATCTCCCTGATGACAGACTCTGTGAATAACTTTGACTTACCTGAGACTTTGGTCAGTTCGGATCAGGCAACTGTTTCCCAGCAAATCTTGTAAAGATATAGCTGTCGTTGGTTTGCTACCCGTTCTTGCCGACGGGACCTAGGCAGAACTCAGGTAAGGAGAACTGCCGCAGAAATTACCGTGGTCCACAGCCCGTTTTTGTCCCCTTCGGCAGACTGAGTTATGTGAGTTGTCTTTACAATCTTGCCGGAGATTTTCCATATCTGCTTCTTTTCATCGTAGCTCTGGTCAGGGTTGAATGGTATTCCCAGCGTTGAGGCAAGCATTGAAGCGGCGAGGTCCTCTGCGTAGTCTCCGGCCTTTTCATCGGTCTCGCCATAGCTCTCGTGCTCAGAAAGGTATCCATAGGTATTCCTGTCCTGTGGAATCGCCAGGCCAACGGAGGCCGCGATGAGTCTGTTCGGTTCGTTGGTTGCAATTCTGCTTAGAACGAGAAACAAGATCTGGCCAGGGGAAAGCTCAGCAATGCCTTCTCTTTTTGTGACTACTTTGCACTTCGGAGGGAAGATACTCGAAACCGTCACGAGGTTGTAGGCTTCGATTCCTGCGTCTCTTAAGGCGAGCTCGAAACTTGCGAGTCTCTCTTTGTGCTTACCAACGCCCTTAGTGAGGAAAATTTTCTTGGGGACGAGTGTCGGCATTGCTGGTTAGTACTGTATGAGCTCAGTTTATTTCTCATTTTTTAGGATTGTGCCAGCTACAACATCGTAAATCAAGAAAGACGATTTCTGCCATTTCAAACCTCTACAAGATCAGCAAGAAGAAAAGGAGCTCCTGAAAGGAGGTGCTCAGACCTGTCTTCCACTCGTCTCTCGACTCTTCTATCTGTACGGAAGGGAAAGAAAGCAATGAAACAGTGGCAACAATTCATATTATCAGCTTCCGATCTGCTTTTCAGGTTGGAAGCAGGTAGGAACGAAGGGAAGCTAGCGTGAAAGGGGGAGCAAAAGCAACACAGTGAGAGAAGAAGAGAAAAAAGGTAGAAACAACAACCTCGCTTCCAATTACTTTGGTTTGCGTCTCTTATTGCCACGCCGTTTGAAGTTGGTATCAACTGGTAAGATGGAGAGAGTGTGAGAAGTTTCGGTTTGCCTTTGCATTCCTCGGCCGAGCTCCACCTTTCGTCGGGGGTTGAGGAGGTAGTCCTCGACAACGGCTTGCAGCTCCTCTTGAAGCCTGTTCCGACCTCGAATGCGGTCTCAAGCTGGATATTCTACCGCGTTGGATCGAGGAATGAATCCCCGGGAATCACAGGAGCTTCCCACTGGTGTGAGCACATGATGTTTAAGGGCGCCGGAAAGCTCGGGAAGGGCGAAGTTCATACTCTTGTAAGTAACGAAGGCGGCAGGAACAATGCATTTACTGACCAGGACCTTACAGCGTACTACGAGACTCTGCCGAAGAATAAGCTGGAGCTCGCCCTCCACATAGAGTCAGAAAGAATGCAAGGCGCCGCTTTTGACCCAAGTGAGGTTGAGAGCGAGAGGCATGTTATAATTTCCGAGAGGGAGGGTTCTGAAAACTACCCGACATACTTGCTGAGGGAAGAGGTCTACTCAACTGCGTACAGAATTCACCACTATAGATGGCCCGTTGTCGGTTGGAAGTCAGACCTCATGAGCATGTCGCGGGATGATCTATATAGTTACTATAGGGCGCATTACCATCCAAATAATGCCATACTCGTGTTGTGCGGAAACTTCCAAAATTCTGAGACGATCAAGCTTGTGAAGCAGTACTTCTCCAGGTTAGAAGCAGGTCACGACATCACTAGCAAACCGAAAGCCGATCAGAGAGGCAGGAACCTATCTATTTCTGAACCCGAGCAACGCGGAGAGCGGATGAGCAAACTTACACTTCCGGGAAAGCTTGACTACCTCGCGGCAGGTTATCATCTTCCGCGCACAGTGCACGAGGATACACCCTCTCTGATTGTATTGTCGACCATACTCGGTGGATGGACTGGGCTCATCGGTTTGTCCGGAAATCGTTTCGAGCCAAGGAGCAACAGGCTCTATCGAAAACTCGTAGAAGGAAAGCTCGCGAGCGAGGTGAATACCTACTTTCCGGTAAACATTGATCCGGGCCTACTTTACTTTGAAGTGACAATATTGCCCGGCATAGGGGTGGAGGCTCCACGCGTTACATTGCTCTCAACACTCGACGAAATCAAGGATGCGCCTCCCTCGGAGAAGGAGATGCTGATTGCGCGTAACCAGATCAAGTCTTGGCACGCTTACGAAAACGATGGTATATCACTTCAGGCTCAGTCCTTGGGAATAATGGAACTGTTGGGCCGCAGGTCTCTCGCTGACGAGTTGGTTCAGGAATGCATGACGACTTCGCCGGAGCAGGTGCAAAGAGCGGCCAAGAAATACCTTGGAGAGGAAAACAGAACTCTCTGTATTTATGAATCGAAAGACTCACAGCCGACCATGAATTGATAATTACGTTCCCGATATCGAAAAAGAGAAATTAGGGCATCACAGTATGAATGGAAACTGAAGTAAATCGTGGAAGAAAAGACGATAATCGCTGTGACATAATTTGAAAGAGTTTTTGGAGGAGATTCCAATCTTTGGTTTTAGGCGTTGACCTAAAGAGACATCGGCTCGAGAACGGGCTCGTCGTTGTCTTTGACCAGAGAAATGGACGGAATGAAGCTACGCCATCCATAGCATTCGCAGGTAGCGTGCGGGCCGGCGCAATGTTCGATGAAGAAGGAAGGCTTGGCACTGCAGAGATGGTCGCGCGACTCTTGAATCGCGGAACTCAGAATGGGTCGACGTCATTCGAAGTGGCGGAGAAAATAGAGGAGATGTGCGCAACTTTGCAGTTCTCAAATTACGATGAATCCGTGGTTTACACAGCCAGATGTCACGTCGAAAACGCAGGGCGCCTTTTACAGGTCATCAATGATTGCCTTGCGAATCCTTCATTTCCGACAGAAGAAGTCGAGAAGACTAGAGCGGAGGTAATAGCCAACCTCGAGGAGGAAAAGGGCGAGACTCGGACTACAGCATACAGGGAGCTCATGGCCCTTATCTTTGGAAAGGACAAGCCTTACGGCCGCAATACCCTTGGGACACTGGAAGATATAGTCAAGATAACACGGGAAGAGGTGAAAGGATTTCACGAGGCGCACTACTCGCCTGAAGTAGCGATCCTTGTTGCGACCGGCGGCTTTGATCAGGAGCAGCTGCTCACGGAGATCGAAGAGACGCTCGGAAAGTGGAACGGCGGCGCGAAGATTAGAAAGAAGGATTACCGTCGGATGAATGAGAGCGACGTCACGGGCAAAGATCTTCGATCGGCTGCTGATTCTGAAAGAAGTGTTTCACCAGCACGTGCCGCTAACCATTCAGGAAATGAAGTGCCAAAGCTCCTCAAAATTTCGATGGAGCACAAATCTCAGGTAGACTTGGCGCTCGGCTCAAGGGCCGTCCCTAGGACGAGCGACGAATTCTACGCGCTCAACCTTGGAAACCTAATGCTCGGTCACATTGGCTTGTACGGCAGGCTGGGCAAGAATGTCAGGGATGAGAAGGGCCTCGCCTACTACTGCTACAGCATGGTTCAGTCAAAACTTCACGATGGAAGCTTCGCGATTTATGCAGGTGTCAATCCCGTCAACGTAGCTCGGGCAATAGAGGGTATCACGCACGAGGTCAAGAGAATGTGTAATGAGCCACTTACCGATGAAGAGATGTCGACGGCGAGGAAAAACCTGAAGGGTACGCTGTCAATAGCGCTCGAATCCTCCGTGGAGAGAGCGAATCTGATTCACGACATCGAATACTTTGGCCTCGGGCTCGACTATCTCGATAGATACGCTAGCATACTTGAGAATGTGAACTCGGAAGATGTACTTCGTTTGTTTAACAAGTGCTGCAGTCCGAATAACATTTCACTCGTCGCCGTAGGACCTGTGGGATCAAGCAAGATGACGCTTCCTAAGGAAATTACTGAAAACTAGGAGGGCAACGAGATTTCCTTGGCATCTTTCTTTCCTGACTTGCGTGTCTGGGGTCCGTTGAAATCTGCCCCTGATATGCTGCTGGCGCAGTTTTACCAAAATGAAGTGAAGGAGGTTGTGGTTGCTTCTACCCTATGAATGATCATTCAAGTGGCGGCACTGACGAAAGCGTCGAAAATTCACTAAGGGACATCTTCAAGCTAGCAAGTTACGAAGCTAGGGTGTACGTTGCACTTTTAAAACAAGGCAAGCAGAACCCAAAGCAGCTCTCCTCGATGTCTCAGGTACCCCTACCGAGGATATACGATACGCTTGAGAGCTTGATGGCCAAGGGATTTGTCGTTCTGGCCGAGGACGGCAGCTACGAAGCCTTACCTGCAAGGCAGGCACTTAGAGGAAGATCAAAACAATTCGAACAACAGTTTTCACAGGAGCAGGAACAGAGGGAGAAAGCCGTAGAGGTACTTTCCAAGTCGCTCGCAGAGATTTCGCTGGAAAAAGAAAGAACGGGCGGCTCCTCCTCACCCGGAGAAATTTCGATACTGAAGGGCTTCAACTCTATAGCAAACAAATTCACCGAGTTGCTTGAGGACAGTTCGGAGATCATCCTCGTTGCAAAAAGGGCGATTGAAGCGAAGGAAGTCTTCATCCCAATATTGCTGGATTTAGGCATGCAGCACCGAAGTGTGACCGGGACGGGAGCGACCAATCCAGTGGAACAAAAGCGAGCGCAGGGAATGAGAAGCGGCAGACCCGAGACCTCGGGGATCGTGCCTGGCAAGAGGATGAGGATTCGAATCCTCGTTCCTCGAAGCGCTGCGATTACAAAGGAGGAAGTCAGGCAGTCGAAAGCAGCAAACGCAGAGATACGAAGATCAGACCACATACTCTTCGACATGATGATAACCGACTCTGACGATGTAATAATTGGCGTCCCTGACCCGCTCTCCGAGGAAATAAATCACGCGATCGCAATTTGGGTGAAAAACTCTTCATTCGCTCGGTCTACGAGGAACTCGATGGAGGAGATCTGGAAATCGGCAGAGAAAGTCTAGTAGCTGAAAGGGTGGTAGAGTCACTACGGCGATGAGTCCAAAGTGCCTGAGAGTTTCCGAGGCCCGATTCAAATCAAGAATTTTGAATGAGAAAATGGAATCTCAGGTGATGGTTTCTCACTCTACTCACTGCGATTTTTCGAAGACCAAAATGTGGCCTTTTCCTTTTCTGCTCTAATCCATCTCCTGTAATCTTGGATAATTAACCTGTGATCAAAGGCGATCCGCACGCGAGGCTTCAGTAGCTCTTTAACATCAATCCACTCTGCGCTCTTTGCGTCGTCTCCTGCTGAAGGAGTGGAATCACCAACGCAATCTGCAACAAAGACCGCAGTTATCCTCTGACCTCGGGGGTCTCTCTTGGGATCGCTGTATACGCCGAGGATTTGCTTCAATTTACATTTCAGGGAGACTTCCTCTTCCAGTTCCCTCTGAGCGGCTTGCTCAACGGTTTCTCCGTATTCGACATGCCCACCGGGTAGAGCGTAGAAAGATTTGAAGGGCGACCTTGCTCTTCGCTCCATGAGGATTTCGCTGTAGTTTCCACGCCTAAGAATAATGTCAACCGTTGGTATTGGATTGCTGTACTTTCCCTTCCTCTGATCTTTGTGGTTTGAGTTACGGTCAGAATGTTTTCTATTCATAGTTTCAATCAAAGACTCTTTACCGACCCGGAGATTCTTCGAGTTTCGCCGCTCGGTACTGCCAAACGGCTCGGTATACTTCATGTAGCGATCCTCTGCATATCTGATTTGTAGCAAATTGAGGATCTACATTTTCTCAGACCGAACCCCATTCGTTCCTTTATGAGGCGAACTTTTCGAATCGAACTGAGGATCTGAAGGGGACTCTCATTCTTTTGAAGCTCTTCGATGTACAGGCCGATATATCCGGTTAGCCGAGGACTCCCTTGTTTTATGTATTCTCGATACTCGCATTTTGTAACACACTATCAAGAATTTTGATGTTCTCATTGATGAAAGGTGCAAGAATTGTGCCACTTCAACGTAGTTGAAGATGCGATGAAAAAAGAGCGCCTGTGTGAAAAGGATACTCGGATTTTACTACTTAAACTCATTACATATGACTTAGGATGGCGAATGATGACAAAGCGAAAAGTGTCGAAGCCAACATACACGCGGGCGAGATTCAGTCCATCCGATCAACGTGGTATGAGCGTCACAAAAATAATGAGGATGGAATCACGTAAGGCTTGAAGGAGAAAAAAGAGGGTTAGAATATAGAAGTTGGAAGCGGCATGAGTTAACGCATGGTCTGTTCAAGCGCCCTCAAGTAAAACATCTGCGGCGCAGAGTCTCTTGCTCTTAGATTGCGGATTTTCGCCAGTCTCTCCTCAAAACTCCCTCGTCCAACTAGATCAGAATCTAGGCTGAGCTCGACACACATCGATTCGATAATCTTGTTTTCAATAATAGTTGCGCCAGCCGAAAAAATCATCTCAAGCAACTTCGAAAACCTAACAGGATCGTGCAAAATCTCCTCGACCAGCAGACGCTGCATCTTTTCCATATGATAGAGTACAGCGGTGCGAACGCTGGGACCAAATTCAAGAAGCGTCTTCAGCGCCGCATTCGAAAAGACCTCGATTATCTTTCTACTGGTAAACTCTGAATTCGCCAACCCGACTCGACCTCCCTGAATAAGAACAGGTTTCGGGGTACATTGTTGCGCCGGAGGTGCAGTATTATCGTATTGTCACTGATGTTGCAGACATAGCGGTACAACACAAATCATCTTTAGTACTCACAATCCATGTCAATATTTCTAATGCGATGGAAAGAATTGGACCCGACACGAGCGCTCTCGTGACGAGAAATGAGTAAACTCTCGCATATCAGAAACTTTTGCAGTATGCATGGATTCTCATTTATGATAATCGTATCCCTCTCTTATTAGCTGCTTTCGTGCTACTTTAAAGTGTGAGAGGCATTTACGCAACCCCAAGAAGAAGAAGAGAGAGGTCGCCCCTCTTGTACCAGTCCTAGTGTCGATCTACTTAGCAAAGATGAAACGTTCCATTCAGTGCTGAGCAGTCACAATTGGAAGGTTGATCGAGCTGAGCCCTATGGGTATGATGGCATTCTGACGAAGATTCACTGCGTAAACTGTGGACTGGCAAGGGTGTCGATTTTCTCAGAGATAGAAGAGAGTACCAAAAGGGCCGACAAGCGAGCGCAAGCAGAACTGGTTTAGATTTGCTACTGCAGAGGTAGTGCGCAAAGCGGTCCTCCCTACTCTGCCTTGATTGCATCGCTCTCGTATCAAAAAACTGTGGCAACTAGAGGGATCAGGAGGTCGAGGCACGGCACCAACCCATCATGGAACCGAAAGAGAAATGAGAAGACTATCTTCTGAGAAGAAGAAAATTGCAAATGGTTTTAGAACTTAAGGCGCTTCGTACGAATTGACGCAAGATTGATTCTAAAGGTACGAGATCGAGTCTTTAAGAAAATGATCTCCACAAAAAAGGGAGACGTGGCTTATCAAACGATTCAATGATGCAAGGAAAAAAGTTGAGAGTGGGGGTTGTGAAACCACTCTCACAGAGCGAACAACTTTACGTGTTCTTCGTCAGTTAAGTTGCTCCCCATGATTTCGCGTCTGAACCTCTTGTTGTTCAGCCACGAGAACTTCGGGGATTGAGTCACGAAAACGCCTTCTCCTTCGCCCGTGACAGTTCGACCTGTTCCTTTAGCTGTGCCATGGGAGACTTCCAGTATCATGTCGCCTTCTGTCGTTGACAGTAACCCCTTTGACTCCCACTCAATCGTGCCGTCGTTCTTTGCGAATCCGCTGTTCGTGTGGCTGAAGCCGGCGTTGAATATTCCCGCAAAGTGTCTGCCGCATAGGACTCGTACTTGAACCCGAATGGTGTGACTTCCTTGATTCCATATGTTTGGTACTTTTCCTTCGACTCTCCGAGCAGAGTCCCCTTCTCAATTTCTTTGGTGGTAGCCTGAGTCATGGCCTACGATTCACCTCCCCGGCAGTAGTAAACTAAGAAAACATGAGAGGGTCGTAACAAAGCGAGGATACGATCTTCAACTATGATAACAACGGGAACTCTACTACCGAAAGAAAATCCCAGCTATAGTCAAAGCGCAGATACCATGAAGCTCCTCCTATCTTCTCTGAGATTTTGAAAGTGCAGCGATCTGAAAATAGGTTACGATGGTCAAACGGTTGAGATCCTATATGCGCTTCTCAACAGATGAGTCTAGCATTCAGCACTGCCTCAATGTTCTCGTGAAGCACAGCAAGGAACGATGTCTTTGAGTCAATTTCCATCTGACTTTTGAACGCTTCCAACTGTTCTGAAGATACTCACAACGTTCGCATCAATGGCATGCTCGCTTTCCTCCTGCCTTGCCCGCACTGCTTTCTTCTTACTCGATTTTGAAATCAGGATTATGCTTTCTGCTTTCGCTTTAGCGGCTAGCACTGACTCTTCCATAGCTCTGAGGTCGAAGCTTACAGTATCAACCCGAAGCTCCGTTATCCACTATTGGCGCTAACCAAGCTTTGGCAGTGCCTTTGATGGGTAGACTACGATACCGGCCTCACTGATCTTGACGGGGAAAGTACCCTCCTTGTGTGAGGTACCTCTCATTTTCCTGACCTCGATGCCTCTTGCCCTCAATCCCCCGAACTTGAGGAAGTAAAGAACTATGACTCCGTCTGCGATGAACTCCTCGACGCCGTACCTGCTGAGAGACTGGCTGTCTTCAGGAATCTCTGTAACAAACAAGACCGTCGAATCAAGCTGCTTCAAGAGGTTCGAAAATCTCAGCAGGTCTTGCCTGAGCTGCATCAAGCTATCTGTCTGCATACCAAACACTGTTATTGGGTCTACAACTATGCGCTTTGCCCCAATCCTTTTCCAAGCAGCCGAGATGCTAGCAAAGATGTCTGTGGGCTCAATCCTTCTTATCTGACCGCTGACGACCGGCGAGTAATCAAGGAGCTCTACCTTGCTCTTCTTCTGTAGTCCCTCGATATCCCATCCGTAGGTGGAAGCATTCTTAATGACACCTGGGATGGTCTCTTCGAGCGTAACGTATATTCCAGGCTCGTCGTAGACCTTTGCACCCTTGTAGAGGAACTGTAGCGCGAACGTACTCTTCCCTGTGCCCGTGCCACCCGTGACGAGAATCGATTGCCCTCTCGGAAGTCCGCCGAGGACGAGCTCGTCAAACCCCTCTATACCAGTTCTTACTTTACTCGTTAGCAATTTCTTTCCCTGTTACTTCCATTCTGCTTCTTTCTTATCGCGATGCTCTATACGATGAATTGGGCAAGCTTATCACACCCTGACTTCCAGGCCGTGGTCAGTAATTGCATAGCTTTTCCACGAATCCATGTGCTTCCTCCCCCTCATTGTTTCCAGGCGCAGTTGCCTTACTCTTTCGTCTCCCTGCTCCTTTACCCTGAACCTTATGGTTCCGGCACAGGAGAAGCGCAAAGCGTTGAGCGTCCTCTCGTCATGAGCTCCCTCCGAAATTGTGGCAAACCCCTTTATTCTATAGTTCTCCATCCGCGAGCTCAGACACGAAACAAAGTCGATTACAGATTTTGAATCACACGACAAGAGTAGTCTTGAGATCGAATCAAAAATCAACAAAAGCTTGCCAATACCACCGCTGCCGCTACTACTGCCAGGGCCTCCATTAGGAGCAGAATCGGCTGACCGAAGCTGTTCCGACAGGACAATGAGCATGCCCGTCGGATCAAGGCCCAGAGTGCCGCGCCCAATGTTTTCTGACAGACCAAGTCTTGCAGGGCTCACGGCGTCCAAGATCGTAAGTTTACCCAAGCTATCGTACTTCGACGTACCCCAACCAAACCTTTCCATTCCCGCCCTCAGGTTCGAGGGAAGCTCCTCAGTTGTGATCCATAGGACCCTTGAGCCCTTCTCAAGAGCTTCATGAGCAAACTGCTGGCAGAAGATGGTCTTTCCGCAACCGCTTTCTCCAGATAGGATCGTCAAACCATCCGGAAGCGACTCGCTGAATGTTAGGGCGTCTACTGCCTGGGACAGACTGTTCATTGCGGTAGCAGATGGGCTTGTTCTAATATGCGCCTCCTCCTTTCTATTCGTTCTTGTAGTACTTTTGCCTCCGTCTCGAGTTGTGATCTGTTCGAAGACTTGGACAGCGCAGCTTCTTCACTCCTGTCTATCGCGGCGATGTCGGATTTCACCATTTCGAGCTCCTGAGTCAGAGACTCGAATTCGTTCCTAGTTCTCATGATTTTTTCTTCGATGTTTGAGATTTTCTCCTTTAGAGAAAAGGCGAGAGTTTCATCTGCATCCCCTTTATTGGAAGACTCTTGGAGCCAGCGGAGCTGTGCCTCAAGAGACACCTTCTCGGCGACAATCTTTGCAAAGTCTGACCCGTCCACGGAATCTTCGACGACGATTTTGCCCGTCTGTGCCTTGGTGACTTTGTACTGTCTGGATGAATCAAGATACACGAGCGAGGGATGCCACACGTATTCTCCCGCCGAGCGTGCACGGGCTGTAATTATTGCCTGTTTCGATCCACCGGGCTCAATCCGCGTGTTTATCGCGAGCGAGCGATCGCCTGAGACAGGATACTGGCACGAAGTGATTTCGAACCCTTCAGGGATGGCTTCGTCTATCCTTACAGTTATGGCGACATCTCTCCCTAGATTGGACAAAGTAATTGAAAAGGTGAAATCCTGATCGATCGTGACGTAGGGCTGCGGAATTTCAAGATCTAGCGATACGAATGCGCTGCTCAGCACGCTTGAGGAGCTCTCGGGAGTTTGCTCGAATACTGAGGAAGTCGAAATCGCCGCGTAGATCAGTTGACTTGAGGCTACCTCGGTAATGATGTTGTGCGCAAGTGGTATCAACCTCTCGTGATTGCTCACGTCGCTGATCAGCCGAAGTGACTCCTTGACTCGCTTCGATGAGCCCAACAGCTGGTAGTATTTTGAAGCTAGCGACAGCGACTTCTTTGCCTGAGAGTAAAGCTTTGCCCTAACTTCGGCGTTCTCTATCTCCCTCTCGGCTGCGCTTATCTTTATGGTTGCATCAAGCACGTGCTTGCTTGCCATCAACATATTGAGAAATGACTTGTTGCCAAGCTTTCTGAACATGACCTCTGCGTTGTCCAATGCTTCGTTGCACTGTACTATGAGTTGCACGTCGAAGCTGCTTTGCAGAGCCTCCTCCAGTTTCTTCGAAGAGTAAAGGAAATCAGCAAAACTAGAGAGGCCAAGCAACAAGGGCTTCAGGCTCTTCGATCTAGAGCGCGAGGCTGCCCGTGCGAATATTTCCTTCGCCTTGACGAAAAGGATAGAATCCCCGTTCAACTGCGCTTTCTGGAAATTCTGGAGAGCCGCACAAAGAGATGCGAGAGAGCTGAGCTCATCCGCTCGGGAGACATCAGAAATAGCTCCCGCAGATAATCGCGTAAAGATCCGCTCGGCTTGAGCGAGACCATCTATTGACTTTTCAATATCGCCAACCCTGAAGGACTCTTTGGAGTTTTCGAGCAATGTGCGCGCTTGGCAGAAGGTTAGCAGCTCGCCTGCGAGCTTTTCGAGCCTTTGGTCTTCCTCTGGAGATTCACCTCCAAGCTCCTCCCTGAACTTTGTAAGCGCTTTTGATGCCTCGCCAAATGATGCAACTGAGTCGTGCGCTTTCTCGATGAACGCTTCGCCTTCTGCCTTCTCAATCAAGGATTCGGCCAGGTAGAGCTGGGAGGTATGCTGCCACCGTCTTGATTTCTGAACGAGTGTTGCAGCTTCTCTGTACAAGTCCGACGCCAGCAAGAACTCCGATACTCTGTGCGCGAGCTTCGCGCGCTCTATACGGTTCCAGGCCAGCATGTAAAAAGCAAGTTCCTGGTACAATCGCGCTGCCGGCGCTGTGGACATTGCAAGTAGATAAGACTGGTTACTTTTTTCATAGTACTCAGCGGCCTGTCGGAACATTCCCTGTAGGTCGCAGACTTGTGCCAGATGCCAATTCGCTTCAGCAACGCGCTCGTTCCACCCAAAACGCTGGGAAGTCCGCATTGCAGAGTTGCATAGCCGTCTTGCCAGGCTCACATAGCGTCGAGTATCTTCGTCGGGTAGAGAATTCGATTCTCTACCCTCACTCAGAAGTTGATAACAAATGTCGCCACCCAGAAGCGAAGCCTCTACCGCTCTGTTGCTGTGCCTTTCTTCCTTATAGAAGGTCTTGCTCTTGAGGCAGTTCGAAAGACCCTTTCTTAGAACATCGAGCGTGCCGGGGCTCCTGTTGCTCGAGGAGGGCTGTGTTTCCCCGTTTCCCTCTTGTGAAGGCGACGGCCGTGACGAGCGTCGGTGTCTTGAAGCAATCGCGGTGTAGTATTCTGCGTTCCTGAAGTAAATATCACCAATGTTGACAAGGTTCCAGCGGAGCGACTTTACCCTGCTGATGACATCCTCTGCCCTCTCCGCAAGCTTCACGGAGCGTGACATTAGGGCGCGTTCCTCGGATGGATCAGAGTCCCTCGCGAGCTTCTGATAGAAAGTCGCGATCCATGAGCCACCAACAAAGTCGCTCTCATACTTCGACCAGAGAGAAAACCAGCGAAGCGATTCCTCGCCCAAAGAAACGGCCTTGCGAAGAAGCTCAGCTGCCTTGCTCTTTTCAATCTGGACCTCCCCCTCCTTCATGTAGGTACCGGAGAGATTGTACGCGCTCAAACCCTTGTAAAAGTGCCAGGGAGTTAGCTTGGCAAATTCATACGCCTTCTGATAGTGCGAACGTGTGACTCTGACATAGGAGAGCATTTCCTGCCCTTCCTTGTTTTCGGCCTCGCTCTCGTAGCATATTCCTAGGTCGCAATACGCTACGGCTAACAACGCATTGTAGAAGGAGATCTTTGCGCGAATTCTCTGACCTTGTTTCGTCGAGCCCTTCTCCTCTGACGTGGCGTGCTTTTCTGCGAGTGTGAGATCTTCAGTCGCTTTTGACAGATATGAGAGAGCTGTCTTTTTGTCACGTTCAAGTTGATAGTAGGAGAAGCCGAGAGCATCGAAAATGAGACCACTAAACCCGTGCGTGTCCACGCCCTTCGTCTTCTGAGCCTCTGAAACAAATTTTAGGGCCTCGTCCCTCGAAAGGGTGATTTCCTCCATGGAGGCTTTTCTAGATCTTATTAAGAAGGGCAGGATGCGAATCTGCACGAACAGGCCGACCACGTACGCCTCGGACTGCGGGGTTAGCGACCTTCCCGCCGACGCCGCTCTAGCGTACTTTAGCATGGAAAGCGCGTTCTTTATTCTGTTGTATCCGATGTAGTTCGGATAAAGCCAGTAAATCAGGGACAGCAGTGCGCAATACTCGGGAAGAGAGGCTGCGGAGGACGGAGGGTTCCTAACTCTTCTGCTTGCGGATCGGACGATTGATTCAAGTTTCCTGCTAGAGGTATGAAATAGTTCAATTGCCTCGCCGCTCCTGGATGCTTGTCTTGATAGCGCTGGAAGAGAGGCGTAGATAGAAAAGAAATCACCCTCACGACCTTCCTCCCTCGCTGCGTCCGAGCGAGAACTCAGCGCCGTCTCGGCCTGGCGTTTGTTCAATTGAACTTTCTACCGCTTTGGGAGTATTCTTCTTGTTTCTTTACATGTGAAGGGCCGTGAACAAATCTAAAGAAGAACCACAAGAATGTCCAAACCCACTCTTTCCTTCCACTGTGCCTCTCCTCTTCTCAATCTCTTTACTTTGACATCCCTTTGCACATAGGCGTGTTACCCTTTCCCAATTCACGTTACCATTCGTTCCCTAACAATGGGAGCACTGGTGACAGACTTGGCGTCCTTGCTGGAAACTCGAGTTGATTCAACCTCGGCGTGATATATGAAAATGCTGGGTTTGTAAGATTGCTTCAATTCCTAATCAACTCACTGTGACCAAGGATATGACATACCAGTGAAAAGAAGTCGAAAGAAGTGAAAAAAGGGCAAGCGGGATATGCGAAGGTTGGAGTTAGGCATACGCTAGGGGATCTGGAACGGCAGAACTGCATAGCAATCCATATCCGCCCTGCTTACTGCCGCTACCTGCAGTAGTTCACTCTTCACATGTCTCATGCTTCCAATCAGAGGTGGCGCACATGCATTGGTACGCAGTAGATAGTGTCCATCGCCTGTTGTGGTGGAGGATAGATCGTTCCTAGTCAGAGACATGAAAAAAGGAAGAAGAAGAGGCAAGTTCTTATTTGAAAAAGATTGGAGAAAGGAGAGAAAGCGAATCTTCCTTTTGAAAACAGAGCACGTCCCAAGTGGAATTTCTGGATTGGATGAGATTCTCGGCGGCGGCTACCCAAGAGGGCGAGTGATACTGGTGACCGGAGGTCCAGGCTCAGGAAAGACTCTGATGAGCATGCAGTTCCTGGTGGATGGTATTGAGAGGTTTGATGAGCACGGGGTCTTTGTCTCTCTGGAGGAAAGCAAATACCACCTTGTCAATGAAATGGCGAATTACGGCTGGGATCTTGAAAAATACGAAAAGAAGAGCGCTCTCGCGGTCGTCGATGCCTCGCCCCTGCGCCAGTTGTCAAAGGAAGGGGAAGGCAAGTTCCCAAGCGAAGAAGGGCAGCAGGATCTCCACATTCGTGGTCCCGAATTCTCCGTCCAGGCACTAAGCACGGTGATTCGAAGCTATGTCAGGGTCACTCGGGCTTCAAGGATCGTAGTCGACCCGATAACATCGCTTTCTCTGCAATTTCCGGATAAGAATCAGAGGCGGATGGCTATCATAGACCTGCTTGACTCGCTGATTAGCATGGGGACGACAACGATCGTCACCAGTGAGCTAGGCACGCAACTCGGAGCGAGTCTCTCGCAGAGGGTCATCCCGCCGGAAGAGTACCTGGCGCACGGCGTCATTGTCCTTCACAACACTCATGTTGCGGGCAGGGGTATCGTCTCTGCTCTTGAAATTGAAAAGATGAGAGAGTGCAAGCACGACCGGCAGCTCCACCCATACAGCATCACCGAGAAAGGGATATCGGTCTACGCCGAGAGATTCCTCGGTTAAGAGTGAAGAAGACAGCCTCTCTTTTGCAATTTTTCTTCTGTCAGGGAAGGAAAGTTTTTCCTTTCGCTCCGGAACGGGTGTTTTTTCTGCGACTCCCTAAATGATACATGCCCTCGTTCCTTCCTGCTTTTCAAAGATGAGGTGGAAGCTGGCTTCAAGTCCTTCGTCTTTCTCCGCAATGTTTCCCCTCTCCCCGAGGGGAAGGGGGAGGAAGAAGATGAGAAAGCGTGAATTTGTTTCCAAGCACGTAAATAATGGTTCTTCGAAATACAACTTTGCTCTCATTCCGGCCTTGAGTAAGGCCCAAAGTTATGAGAGCTGGTCAGGAAAGAGTAGAGCCCATAAACAAGAGCAACGGAAACCAGTCTTGACAGAGAGTGTTTGTACATACCAAGTTAAGAGAATGAGGAGGAGAGAAAGTAGAAAGATGCCGATAGCAGACCTTGCTGACACAATTAGTGCGGCTGTGCAGAGGAACAGGGGAATCCCGGCTATGCTCGATGCATATGGAGAATTCGCTGACTCTCCAATTGGCCCGCTTGAGGTACAGCACCTGGACGAGGTTTTCGCAAGGATAGAGGAAAACCTTCTCCAGAGGTTTCCAGAAGTGGCTTCCAGAAGAGCCGCAAGTGCGGCGAGGAATGATGTTTTGTCCTTCCTTTCAATCTCCGGCAACAATCCAGATCGAGTGAAGCAAATACTGCAGGCAGATCTGAGAAAGTCGGTGAGTCAGCCGATGGGGCTATCCATAGCGGAGAGGTTTGCTAGAATGAATCCCGACGAGCGCAGAGCCATCGACGCAACATTGCGCCTGATCAGAAATGCCACTGCTGATATTCTATTCAGGGCAGAGGCTGGAAAGCCACTCGCAACCGCTGGACGGGAGTACGAGAGATTCTTTGCAGCGGTGAAAGCGGAGGCGCCACAGATGAGGGAATTGCGTTACGAGAAGCTCATCGTAGAGAAGGGGATATTCAACAAGCTGCTCTTGAAGTCAAGCGAGCGAGAGAATTACTCAATCTGGATTCCCTCGCTCTTCGCAAAAGACAACGTGGACATGCTTGTAGAGAAGGTTGCACTGCCAAGCGAGCACGTAATTCTCTCGAGACTGCGAGAATTTTTCGCAACTACTCCCGCGGAGGATGCGACGCATTTCCTAGAGAGACTCGTCGACAACCAGGGAGTCCTCTCAAAGCCTGCAGAAGTGCCAGAAGTAATCGCGGACTTTATTCAAGATCAGGGCAACTACTTTGTAATGAGCCCGATCGAACTCGACGACGTTGCGGCTTTTCTAAGTGAGGAAGAAGAGAAGCGGCAAGCTTCGATTAGGGCAGAAGAAGAACGCAAAAAGCTGAAGGAGGCCGAAGAAGCTGCGAGGAGAGAAGAGGAGTTGCGGATGCGAAGAAGGCCGCGGCCGGAGGCTGTACCAGCCAAGGTGGTTGCAGGAGAGCAGCAACAACAAGTATCCGATGTCGCGCCGCAGATTCTTGTCTCCCGTGGAGGTCAGGGTTCGATCTACATTGGTAAGCAACTCGACCTTTCTGGACTCGTGAGTGTACTCGCAAGACGAACACCCGAGAGCCAGATTCCATCGACCGTGAAGGTCATTGGTGATTTCTATCTTGGCGCGGACGCTGTAAGGTCGTTAGGCGTGGCCATAGTTGGCTCCTCGGGAACAGGACGGAGCACAACGCTAAGGCGGATTGTAGATGGACTCGGGTCGCTCGCCTCGCAGTATGTGATAGTAATCGACCAGAAGGGAGAGCATAGAGGGCTTGCATGGAAGTACCAGTGGGAGGTACTTGCTTTCTCAAGGGATTCACAAGCAAGGGAATTTCGTATTCCTTTCGTACCACGCGGAGTTCAAAATGAGGAGGCTGCCGAGTTCACGGCCGAACTTATACAAGAGTGGTTCCTCCAGAGCGGCTTAAACTGCACGGATCAGCAGGTCGCAAGGATTGCCTCGCTCGTAAAGGCGTCAATGATGCAGCACAATGCGCAAGAGGTGGAGAAAAGATCTCAAGCCGCAGCTTCATCCCCGGCCGAAATTTCACTTGAAAGAGTGGTCCGTGCTATGAGCGAGGACCAGGAGCTATCACGGTTTGGGCAGAAGCTTTCGAAGAGCTTTTTGTCGAGAGCTACGGCTTCGAAAATTTTCTACTTGTCTGAACTAGACAAGGAATCTGCCAAAGCCACTCCAGAACTCTTTCAGGGAAAAGGCAGGCTCTTTGACATCTCTGGGAGGGGGCTCAGAGACCCTACAACGAAGGAAGAGAGGCAGCTGCTCTCAGTCCTTCTCCTTCACGAGATGCTCTCGAGCAAGGTACGCTCCACAGTCATAGTGCTTGAGGATGTGCTTGACAGGTTCAAAAGCCAGCGGCTGAAGAAAAGAGCCGTGGAGATTATCCAAAAACTCCACGAAGCAGGGAACAGTTTCATCGTCTCATCCAGAACGCAGGCGAGGGAGTTCGTCGGAGACAGGTGCATCGAGATTCTGCACAGGATGTCTGGAGAAAAGGCAGTGACAGAAGAGCTGCAGGGATTTCACTCCGATGTTGCGATGAAGACGCTGGCGTCGATTGTGGGATACCTTCCACGAGGATACGTGATTACCTCGCAGTTTGAGATGCCTGATGGCATTAAACTGGCCTCATCGGCAATAAGGGTGGAACCCTTGCAGTTTAGCGGTACCTGATGATTATAGAACGCCTGGAGATTTTGCTATCTACACCTTTCGGTAGTCATGAACATTTCCAGCCGTCTTGTAGCTCTTCCGTGCGCGTCTCGCGGCAAAATGCTAATTTGCCAAAGACAGAGTACGTTCAAGTATCAAAGACACGAGGAGGTAGCCCTTTCTTTACAAATTGTCGGAAACTGAGAGCGCCGTAGAGCAGACTCTTATGGAACAGCCTGAGCTTCGTGAAGAAGAAGAACAAACTACAGCCTTTTCGACCATAGGGAAGCGGGTGCCAAAGTATGATTCGCTTGAGAAGGTAACCGGAAGGGCCCAGTACATGATAGACCTGAAACTTCCCGGAATGCTCTATGGGAAGATCCTCAGGAGCAGGTACGCGCACGCTCGCATCCTCAAGATTGATACGAGCAGTGCGGAGGAACTCGAAGGCGTCGTCGCCGTAATCACTGCGAAGGACACGCCGAAGATCAGATTTGGTTTCATGAAGGATAACCTCCCGCTCAAGGAGGGGAGGGTGCTCTCATATAGAGACGAGATAGCCGCGGTTGCGGCAGTCGACGAGGAGACCGCAAGAAAAGCCATCGAACTGATAGACGTCGAGTACGAGAGGCTGCCAGCTGTATTTGATCCGCTGGAAGCTATGAAGGATGGGGCTCCGCAGCTTCACGAAGAGTCGCCGGGCAACGTGGCAAAGATACCGTTCAGCTTCAGGGCGGGGGATGCTGAGCGAGTATTTGCAAGGACCGACGCGGTCGTCGTCGAGAACACGTTCAAACTCCAGTTTCACACTCACACAGCACTCGGAACGATGGGGGCGCTGGCATCTTACGACGCCAAGGGAATCCTGACGGTGTGGGCAAACACCCAGGCCCCTTTCATGTACCAGAGGGAGATCGCCGAGGCGCTGGGGATTCCGGGAGAGCGAGTCAGGGTGATACAGCCGTACATCGGCGGGTCATTCGGGAGGGGGATGGATCTCTATCCGCTCGACGTGATAACGGCTCTTCTTTCTATGAAAACCGGTCGGCCGGTAAAGATACTCCTCTCAAGAGAGGAGGACTTGAGCTTCTCCCCGACTAGGCAGCCTGCCCTAATCAAGCTGAAGACTGCGGCACAGAAAGACGGCAAGCTTCTCGCGCGTAAGGTCGATGCATACCTCGACACGGGCGCCTACGTATCGTGGGGAGCATTTGACGCCAGGGTGATGATGGCAACCGCGACCGGGCAATACAGGGTGGAGAACGTGAGCTTCAACGCGTGGCCGGTCTATACAAACAACCCTTATACAGGAACGATGCGGGGTGCGGGCAACCCGCAGATCAACTTTGCAATCGAGTCGCAGATGGACATCCTGGCCGAGAAACTCGGGATTGACCCTCTTGAGCTCCGTCTGCGTAACGCAAACCAGCCTGGCGACGTGACGCTGCAGGGCATGAAAATTACCACGTGCGCAATGGAGGAAACGCTTTCGCTCGCTGCGAGGATGATCGGGTGGAAGGGAAGAAACAGGGAGGGGAAACGAAGGGGCATTGGCTTTGCGACACTTTTCCATGTCGCGGGAGGAGCGAGGGTCTACCGTTCTGACGGCTGCGGCGCCATGATCAAGATTGACGATTTTGGAAGAGTCACGGTGTTCACCGGAGCGACGGAGATTGGCACCGGATCGGACACCTCGATTTCTCAGATTGTTGCTGAGGAGCTCGGGGTGCCTCTGTCCTCTGTCGAGATACTGAACAAGGACGCCTCCATTAGGCCCTGGGATGTGGGAGATCATGCGAGCAGGGCGACGTTTATCGGTGGGAACGCGGCACTGCTTGCGGCAAGAGATGCAAAGTGGCAGATTCTGAAACTTGCCTCGGCGCAGTTTGGAGAGAAGGATCCGTCGAAACTCGGAATCAGGGACGGGGAAGTGATCTTGCTCGGCGATCCCTCAAAGAGAATGTCTCTGGGGAGGGTGCTGCGCCATGCGCACTATAGGCAGGGAGGCACAGTGGTGATGAGCTCCTACTTTTATGATCCACCGACCGAGATGTCAGATCCTGGGACGTTCATCGGGAACATTTCAATGACGTACGGGTTTGGAACGCAAGCCGCGCTAGTGGAGGTGGACGAGGAGACCGGAAAGGTACTTGTCTTAAAGATAGTGGCTGTGCACGACGCCGGTCGCATCTTGAACCCAATCGGTGCCGAGGGGCAGGTCCAGGGAGGAATCGTGATGTCTCTTGCCTACACGCTCTACGAGCAGCTGATACTGGACGAGGGGATGGTGATGAACCCCAGTTTTGCGGACTATAAACTTCCGACCAGCTTAGAGATTCCCGAGATACAAGTTGAGTTCGTCGGCGAACCAGACCCAGCCGGCCCCTTTGGAGCGAAGGGAGTGGGGGAGCATGGATGCATACCCACTCCTGCGGCGATTGCGAACGCGATATATGACGCGGTCGGAGCAAGACTCTTTGAGCTCCCACTCACACCGGACAAGGTTCTAGCGGCGCTGGACGAAGCGCGAGAAGAAAAAGCGAACTGATATAGCGACGCCCTGAGAGATCAGCGAGATATTCGCACTATGGCTGCAGCGAAGTTTTCTTTCGCTCATCCACGACGCGCACGGCCTTCCCAACCTCGACCCTTGGGAGACTGTTCGGAGCTACAATCTCCACCTCGGGCTTGAAGAGCAGAACGTCGTGGAGGTCGTTCGCCAGTTTCCCTGCAAGTTTACTTCTTTCCGATTCTCCGAGAACCTTCTGCCTTGACTCGACGGAAATCCGCACCCTGTCCACGGAGTTTTCTGTGTAGACGTGGATTCTGTACTCGGGACCGAGGTCCTTCTCCTTGAGTAATACGGTCTCTACTTCGGACGGCCAAAAGTTGACACCCGAGATTTTGAGCATGTCGTCGACCCTTGCCCTAATCTCCCTGTACTTCCTGTGCGTCCTTCCGCACTCGCACGCAGGCGGGGAATCCAGCAGCTTGGAAACGTCTCTGCTGCGATATCTGATCAGGGGCATGGCCTCCTTTGTGAGTGTCGTGAAGACTAGCTCGCCTTCCTCCTCCGCGCCGAGCGGCTCACCGGTCTTTGGATCAACGACCTCGATTAGATAATAATCCTGCCACATGTGGAGGCCATCGTGCATCGAACAATCGTTCCCGACGCCCGGTCCGCAGAGCTCCGTAAACCCGTAGACGTCAAAGGGCTCCATGTCCCAAAGCTCGCTGACCTTTTGCTTCATCCCCTTGGTCCAGATCTCGCTGCCAAAGATCCCCTTCCTCACCTTGGTGTCCTTCGCTGGGTCGATCCCCATCTCGGCCGCCACTTCAGCGAGGCGGAAGGCGTAGGACACTATTGCAGAGAACATCGTCGTCCCAAAGTCAAGCATGAACTGTATCTGGCGCTTTGAGAAACCGGCGCTCGCCGGGACGATTGTGCACCCCACGGCTCTCGCACCGTGGTAGAAACCAAAACCTCCGGAGAACATACCGAGGCTCGGCGTAATCTGGAAGACATCCTTGCTCGTGAGGCCGGACATCACGAGGCTTCGCGCGGCGACCTCGCCCCAATCCCTCAAGTCCTTCTCGGTGTGGAGGCCGAGCGCCGGAGTACCCGTCGTACCCGAGGTAGCGTGCATCTCGACTACCTTCTCCCTCGGGACCGCGAGCATTCCAAACGGGTAGGAGAGTCGCAGGTCGTCCTTTGTGGTGAAGAACTTTGCATCCTGAAGATCTCTTATCGAGCGGACGTCTTCCGGCTTCAGCCCTAAACGATCCAGGGATTTTTTGTAAAATACGGAATTGTCGTAGGAGTACTGCAAAATTTCGCGAAATCTTTTCTCTTGAATTGCCGCCAACTCGCGCTGGGGCAGCGTCTCCATTTTTTCGTTGTGGTAATGATTTCTCTCATTCATCATTGATTTTCGCAACTTTTCATCATAAAAGATCTGATTTCAGTTAGAGCAAGCACTTTTCATAACTATGTGCAACAAGGCTTAATATCGTAGGGCATGCCACGGACGTGCAATTAGAGAATATCACATGTCCAGCTCTTCTGCAAAGGATTTCCTCGACAAGGTAGTGCCACACGTCCGGGCCGGTGGAGCGAGAAACATCGTCGAACTTGCAAAGGCTCTGAAGATGCCCGTCGAGACCACAAGATACAAAGTAAAAGGGATGCTGAAGCAGGGCCTTGAGATACATGCGAGTGTCGATTACAGCAAGTTCGGCCTGAGGCATTATTATGCGTACTTGAAGCTCTCCGAGAAGGGCAAGGCTTGGGAGAAGAAACTCTTTGCACTGCTGGGCGAACAGGGGTGCCTTTCCTCCTGCGCGAAACGACTGCCGAGTAACGAGTATGCTTGCAAATTTACGATCCCGATATCTTCAGAGGCCGGCGGCGGAGGCGGAGGTTCGCTGAAGCGCATGCTCAGGGGGCTCTCGGAGGAGAAACTTATCGGCGGGGTACCTGAAGTGCACTCTGTCTCCTGGGAGAGGTCTCACATGATCCAGCCGGAGTTTTTCGACCTGAAACACGGCTCTTGGAAGATAGATTGGAGCAAGATAAAGAAAGAGCCGCTCTCGGGCGCCGCTTCAACCACTTCTTCTTCCTACCTTGCCTCTGCATCTTCTTCGAAGGCTTCCATTTCACGGAGGAAGGAGGAACCCGAGCCAGAGTTTGACGAGCTTGACCTGATGATCTGCCGACAGCTAGAGTCAGACGCGCTGACGAGGTTATCTGAGATTGCCTCCTCGCTAAAGACGACGCTGAACAACGTCTTTTACCATTTCCACAAGCACATTACTGAGGGTAGACTCCTCGACGAGTACGTGATCCGGTGGAACGGGATCGCATCAAAGCAGTCTACGATGTACGTGCAGCTTTACTTTTCCGATCTGAGTTTTGCCGAGGAGAAGATCGCGAGAGGAGTCATTCGCAAGCTTCCTTTCCTCTGGAGCGACGCCCTGAGCCTTGATACCGGCTTCTATGCGGGAGAGGCTATGGTGCCGCAGGACTCGTACCTCGACATGCTGAGCTTCCTCTCCGGTTCTCTCGGCGACGCCGCTTCTAAGCTAAAGGTGCTGGTCCTCGATGCGAGGAACAGGCAGCAGTACGCTCTACCCGTGCAATTGTTCAAAAATCACAGGTGGAACTTTGACCCCGATCAGGTCGTCGAGCAAGCCTCCTCCAAATTGAAGAGAAGCTAGTGGAATGTAGAGTAGCTTCCTGAGCGAATTCTGCGGTTCCTCTGCCCCTCTCTAACAGAGGCACGAATCGATTCCACTCGCAAACTCTGCGAGGACAGATTTCCACTCGGCTCCCTCGAATACGGTAATGCCGTGGAACTTGGACAACTTTGCAACTTCGTCGCTGAGGGGCGGAACGGCGAGTATCACGACTTTGGCTCCAATGTCCTTTGCGACGACGATGGCCTTCATCACTTGGTCTAGAGAGGAGAGTGGTTGCGAGCTGCCCGAGAGCCTTACAACGACACGCTCGGAATCGCTCGTGGAAGACGAGGTAGGATGAGAGCTGCCCGTCCTCGAGGCTAGGAACTCCAATTCATGCACGGTGCCGGATATTCCTTTGGACTGTACGTCCCTTGAGACCATGTAGCCCCTCTTTGAGAAGACTGACTGGATTGAGCTCAAGACAGAGTCCCACTCCTCCGTCTTTTCAGAGGTCTTTGGTAGGAGGAGCGATACCTTGTTCATCATCAGTTGCATGGTGTTGGCGATGATCGAGAGGTTTTGCACGGATTGCCTCAGGAGGGCAGTGCCCTGTTGAGTTAGGGCGTAGACGCGCTTCTTCACTGGGGCGGACTCTTCCCTCTGAGACCAGGTCCCGGAGATCAGTTCCAATCTTTCAAGGGCGTGAAGGTGCGGATAAAGGGTGCCGTAACTGATCCTAATGCCAAAGGCCCGCGAGAGCTGCTTCCTCAGCTCGTATCCACTTTTTGCTCCAAAGTTGAGCATGTAGAGTATTTCTACGTCGACGAGCTGCCTCGCGATAGCGCTGCTGGCTGAGTGAGCGGGGATCAGCTCCAGGTTGGTTGCGCCGCCAGTCCCTGAAGATTGTTGCGAGTTACCTACAATCATCATTTTGTTTTTTTAATCTTTCCTAATTTTGATACGAATTCTACAGAGGCGTTGACAAATGGAAGTTAGGCGCTAGCGGCATGGTTGATCACTTCTACCTCTGTGTCGCAAGAAGAATTGAGATTCAAATTCGCGCGCACAATATTTAATCGATATGAGCTCTGCATATTGATTCCAAAATCAGTACAGGAAACCCAAATTCCCAGTCGAATCTTTCCTCACGATTAGTCTGGAAAGAACCTGGGAATTACACAGCGAAAACAGTTAGGAGCGCTAGTCAAACGCAGGAGGGATCTAAGTTCCCTTCTTCAGACTAGTTGGAGATTATTGTTGCGAGGTGTAAAGCCGAACAAAATACGAGTATTCTAGAAGGAAAAAAGGGGGTGTGCGAGAGAGAGGGGATTCTCTCCCGGCAGGCGACTTACTCGTTTGGAACGAGGTTCAAATCCTCTTTTATCGAGAGGAACTGGTTCAGGAGCTGATACCCCTTGTCCGAAAGGTGGTAGAGCTTCTTTCCGTCATCGTCGCTCGAGATCACGAGCCCCTGAGCCTCAAGTGCCCGGATGTATCCCTGCATCACTGTCCATGAGAGGTTTGCCTTGTAGAGTATGTGTGTTGGCTTTTCGGCACCTGCGCCTATCGCTCTCAGGATGTCGCAGTACGTTTCCATCTTTGAACGTCTGTTGAGTTGGGGCGGACTCATCTGTTGAGGCCGCATTGTGATGTTTTCCATTGCCATGTTTTGGTTGTCTGACTTCCTTATGAAAAGCAGAGTATCGATCTTTGTTATATCAAGATGCTGTCACTAGAAATGTACTCCATAAGTGAAACTCAGTTAATTAATGCCGCACGCTCAGTCGGGATCCGCACTCCACAATCTCTAATATTGATTTATAGAGAAATATCCTCTGGAAAGCCCTCTTGGCCCAAGAAGAGCAACAAAATCAAAGCAGTTCTCCAAAAACTACTACTCAACTTACGATCGGTTCTCAGCAGTCGCAGAAGGACTCTGAGGTTAACATCTCGATTAGATTTCTCAGCGAAGAACTATTACAGATTTCGGAACTATCGGAAATGGAGAGGGGGTATGCGGGAGAACTCGCTGCTTATCTCAAGCAGTTTCTCGAGCCGATGGGTATGCCATTTCACATCAAACCTTCGTCGCTGTTGAGATCTGACAGTTCTCTCTCTGACGTTATTCTTACGCCGCAGGGCACTCTGATCCTGATGCACAGCAACGGAATGGTCAACTCGAAATCTCTCGACTCGCTGCAGTCGGAGACGCTGCTTCGCATTCTCAACGAATTAATTCCGGAGATGAAGTCTGTCCTCTCCGAGAGGAGACAGAAGATCTCTGGACGAGTCGGGCTGCTTGAGAAGGCGACTCGAGAGTTCAGGAGGGTTCCGCCAGGAGGCTCTTCTGCATCCACGATAAAGAAGACGCACTCGCCTCAAGGTGGCTACTCGGGCAAGGAAAAGGACTCTTCTGCATCTCAAGGAGAGCCAGAGGACGCACTGAAGGCGGCTCTTACGAAGAACTAGCCCTTTTGAGAGACTTTCATAATTCGAGACGAGAGAGGAAATTTCATTCCTCATTCTCTCATGCGAGCATTCCTTTCCTCTGGTTATCCGCGGCTCTTTCGAATCTAATCTTCTCGTCTCAAGTGGATCGACTCCAGAGAGGGCACGTTTTTAAATTGCGAGTAACACTCGGACGGCTGAAGCTCATAATTTGAAGCCAGAACTCTCGCTGCCCAACGTGATTATTCCTTTTGAAAACCTAGCTGACCTCGGCGTGACTCTCGACGAGTACATCGAGCTCCACTCAAAGATGGCCACCAAATTTGAAAACAGGCTGGGAGTGCTGTTGAGGGGCAGCGGTGAGCAGGGGGATAGCATGCTGCAGCAGATGGACTCCGACTCTGATTCGAGAAAGAACAAGAAGAACCCAAAGGACGACCGGAGGAGGAGCGGAGAATCTGACGATCCCGACTGGGTGACCCTGGGAAATGAAGAGTTCTCGATTCGAATTGCCAGTCCCAGACTGGATTCGATTCGCAACGCCGAGGTCTCTGCGCTGTTTAAGGCAGTAGAAGCCCTAAAAACCAAACTCGTTGCGCTAGAGTATGTGAGGAAGGTGCTCGGCGAACTTCCGAACAGGGGATTTAGGACGGACGCGAGGATCCTCGTCGTTTTCAGGGAGGGAGTTCCGAAACAGATCATACCCACCTCGGAGCAGGGAAGGCAGCTGGTAAAGTTCAGGTACTCCGAAGAGTTCCAGATTGCCGCGCTAAAGTAGGCCCGGGACGTCCAGGTAGGTCTTTACGAACTGCTTCATCAAATCACTAGGCTGGTTTATCACACAGTTCAGCCTGAAGTACCTCTGAATCGCAGAGCTTCCGACTCCGAGACCTAGGAGAAGTATCCCCTTCTTGTTGACCTTCTCTATTGTTGTGATTAGTTCCTTTTCTATCCCCTCGTAGCCCAGAGGATAGCCGTCTGAGATAACTAGAATAGCCTTCACCTCGGCTGTCATCGAAGACAGCCGGCTCGCCGCGATCCTAAGCGCGTCGGGAAGGTATGTCTTTATCCCAGATGAGAGGCCGCCGGCCCTGCTCTTCACTGTGTTGCTGTAGTTTTCCTTAAAGTCCTTGATTATGAAGAGGTTCTCGTTGAAAGCTAGGCAGCACCAGGCCTCAGGCGTTGTGAAGAGGTCCTTCGCCACCTCCATGATGCACACTGCAATGTCCTTGACCTTGCCCTGGAGCTGCTCGAGACTCTTGCTCGCGTCGATGATAATGGCCCAGGCCTCGCTCTTCTTCTCGATCTCCTCGCGCGCAAAGTAGTCGTTGCTCGTGTTCTTCGAGGCGACGTATTGTATAGCCTTCTGCATGTCGATGTACCCCGCCTCCTCGTTTTGTCTCTCGTCAACGTCGGTCTTCATCTGCCTAAGTTGCTCGAGGATGCTCCTGATTGGACCGACGAGTTTTGCCCTGACCCGGACAAATTCTGCATAATCTTCGGCGGGCATGGTATAGTTCTCAATGTGCGAGGTCGGATCCAGTTTCCTGTACAGTGCAATCATTCTCTGGTTTGCCGCGAGCAATTCGAGCCAAGAGTCGAGTATCTCCCTTCCTGTTGCTACGTCTGACTTGCCCTCGGGATTAATACCGAGTTGCTTGCAGCACAGTTCAAGGACTCTTTCCCGCTCCTCGGGCGATTCGGTGATTGCCGATTTTTCGAAGAGATAGTTTGTCCCAGAGTGGGACTCTGTGTGCGGGAGAGAGTGGACCATCGATAACCTGACGGAGTTGCGGTTGAAGGTCGAGCAGATGAGCTCCGCTATTTGCACTTTGAGTTTTGAAAGGGTGAGGCTGTTTCCCCAGAACTCTTGCAGGGGATCCTTTCCCTTCTCTTGACTTTTTTCAATGGGGTGAGAGAAAATATCATGTGAGAGCTCCTCAAGCGAGCATAGCTCCTTGTGAAGCGCGGTGAGTTCCTTGTCGATTTGCTCTCCAAGCGGAACGCGGAGTCTGCCCACCAGAGAAAGAGAGAAGAGATCTGCGGCGAAGAGGTCTGCAATGTCGCCTCTTTCGCTGAGGTCTTTGAATCTCAAATAGGCGTAGTGGTTTGCGTACGCCATTGTCGATAATAATCCGGGGAACTTGGCTCGCATCAGTCCCCTTGCTGCAAAGTCCTCCGTCAGCGAGATTGCGAACATCAAGTTGTTGAGTCCCCCTCTCCCAGGGCTAATGTCCCTGTAGATGGAATAGTCTGTTACCACGCTGTGAAGAGCAAGGTGGTGGAGGGAGGCGTTGAAGACCTGCCAGAGGGCAGACTTGCCGCTGTCGTCGTTGTCAAAGTACATCCCGTGCAAGCTCAAAACGTTTTCTCGAGCCTGCTTCGGCGTGGGTATGCGCAGGACGTAACCTACGGAGTCCCTCTCGAGTTTGGGGTAGCCGTCGTCCTGGAATAGTAGTTTGATTTCATCGGCTTTCTTCTGAGAGATGGAGAGAGTGGTGCCCCAGGCGTATTCATTCAGGTTCATTTTCAAACTGCACTCTGGAGTTTTTTTGTTCTGTTGCATTCTTGTAGTTAGGACACTGAGAAAAAGGAGCAAAGAGAGAATTGCATGGCAGATCTCTAGATAGAGTTCAGGTCAAAATCAGAATCGCTAGAGTGCGAGATTGTTCTCGGAAGGTTGAACATGGGACGAGCTACGACTTCAGGCTCCTCTTCCTGAGCTTGCCTTTTCTCCTCCACGTGAGTTTCCTCTTGCTGCCTTGAGGATTCTCTTTCGACTGTACGCTCACTTTGAGAAGCGCGCGGTTTCTCTGAAGATCCTGTAAATACCATCCTGACTATGCGCCTTACAATGTCCTGGACCTCCGGGTTGTCAGAGGTCATCGCGATTATTGTTTCTTCGGCTGCGGACTCTGGAGATACGCCGTCGGAGACGAGCTTCGCCCAGTTTACTAGGTCGCCGACTGAAGGACCGTAAGGAATCTCACTCGCCTTGTACTCGCGCCTCAGCTCCGCGCCGACCCGAACAATGTTTCTCGCAATGTCCTCGGGCACAGCTCCGCTGTTTGTGACAAGAGTGACTTCATCGGCAGAGATGGTGTCTCCGATGCTCAGATAATCAAAGTCAATCCAAACGGACATTCTCCTGCGAAACGCGGCGTTGAGTGGTTTTGTTCCAGCGAACTCTGAAGAGAACGGGTTCATGCTGATTACGACGTAGCCTGCGGGGTGTCTTGGAATGATCTCGTTGTCCTTTTCGTTGAGGACGAGGTGACCTCTTGTATCGAGGACCGGATTTAATCTGGTTGCGACGTCCTGCTTCATCATGTTCGCCTCGTCGAGATATAGTATGCCGCCGTAGCGACACCACGAGACGATCTGTCCATCGATCCAGTTCTCCGCGCCGAGACCAATGTACCTGCCGAAGAGGTCGTAAGATGAGGTCTGGAGACCGCAGTTGATTTCCCATAGTGGGAGTCCTGCAATTTCTGCTACGAGATAGACTATGTGGGTTTTTCCAGTTCCGCTCGGACCAATGAGAGCGCACTGCTTGAAGTGGTAGAGAGAGCGCATGATTCGCTCGACGTATTTTTCTCCCCTGTCGATAAACGGCGGAGTTCCCTTGGGTATGAGGGCTTTGTACTTGTCACCAAAGGTAAAGCCCTGGGTGAGCTCGTACTTTGTAACCTCGTACTTTGAGTCGAGGTCGGGTCGGGGGCGGGTCCTGATTCTTGAGATCGCAATGTTGAGCCTCACGCCGGAACCCTGGGCGGTGTGCACACTCTTCTCATACTGCTTCTCGAGCTGCACCTGTCTAGTAGTTGTGTAGGCCATCGCCATCGTGGAGCCGTTGGCTTTTGCCGGAGACTTTTGTTCTTCGTGCTCTTGTTCTTGCCGAGTTGTAGCCACAAAACGCGCCTCCTGAGTTTTCAGATTATAGTGATCTCTAGGCCCGCGGACATCTCTCTCAAGTGTTGAGATTTGCCTATAGGTCTTTGTGGAACACGGATCAGAATCTGGAATTCACAAATTATTTCATAATAAATTGACAAACCTGTTCCTTCGAAACGACAGGATAATATATCGTGAATGGAGACGAGTATAGGGATGCAGCCGGATATACTTTGCTTTCCGCGGACATAGTAGTAAGCAAGTAAAATGCTGCAAGACTTTGTTGGAGAATAGACTCGAACTAAATGTCGGAAAAAGCGCACGAAGTCGAGATTAAAACTGACATTCGGAGCGTGAGCGCTCAGAAGAAAGAAGGAACTGCTAACAGAAACTCCGAAGTCGTGTTCAGCTTCAACGTGAACATGGAAGAGGCGGAGAGGAAGAGCGAGTCCATAGTTTTGAACTTCCAGATGACGATGGATACGGATCCCTCGATCGCAAAGTTCAACGTGGAGGGCAGCACAACCCTTTCGGGAGATCTTTCTGAGATTGACAAGATGCTTTCGCCAGAACCCCAGACCGGTGTTCCCTACATCTTTACGAGAATCTACCAGCAGGTGTACTCTGTGCTTTTCTTACTTGCGAACACGATAGATATTCCGACGCCCTCTCCGGCTTTGCTGAAGAGGGCTGACGTGGTCCAGCCGCTTCAAAAGTAAGCGTGCGGCTCTACACTCTCTTTTTCCCTCTTGTGCGTTTGAAGTTAGTGTGCAAAGTGGTGAATACGAGCGACTACGTGCTCCATACCTCTTTGTATCGGCAGATTTCGTGAAGAGGAAGGAGATCATATATAGTCTCCTTGCCTTTTGACGCCTTTTCCTATCCAGCCATGTTGATGAGCGGCTGCGCGATGAGAACGGTCGCGAGGCTGATTATAATGAGGAAGGTGGCGTGTTTGAATCCGTCAGCAACAGTATTCTCTCCCATCTTGCCCGCCACGATGCCCATGACCCAGGCCTGGAAGAAGGAAGCGGTTAGAAGTATCGTCGTTGTTTCCTGCATGACCGCGGGCGAGGAAAGGTATTGCCCGGCACCTCCAGCCGCATTCAAGTCAGGAGCGGATACGAAGTAGATCATCATTGCCGTGGTGACGACGACCATTATCGCGCCAATGTAGGGGATGATGAGGTAAGGTCGGACCATTGACTTCTTTTCCTTGTTGAGCTGCGCGTTCTTCTCGGTAAAGTCCGCGAGAGCAATGAACATCCTCGACGAGCCTCCGCCAACGTCGACAACTTCGAGAAGTAGGAAAGCCATCGCCTGCGTGATCCAGCTCTTTACGGATGCGGAAAAGTTCTCGAGCACCGTCCTGATTGGCGTTCCCCAGCTAAGCTGCGCAGAAATCTTCTTGACGTGCTCTGTGAGTCCGCCGTAGTTTCTACCCGCGAGCGTTTCGATTGTCTTCTCCGGAGAGAGACCGGTCTTTCTGATTTCAGAGATATCTCTGAGAAAGTTTGCGAGCCTTGATTCAACAGCTCTGTTTCTCTTGACGTGAATGTAGTTGACTATGGCTGCGGGAGACGAAGTTAGGGCAAGTCCGATTCCCAACTGGTCGTAAATGGGAAGACCCATCGGGACGAAGAAGAAGACTGCTGCAATTGGGGTGCAGGCAAGGAAAATGTACATCGGCAGGTCATATCCGATCGGCTCCTTTATCTGAGAGCTTCCAATGACCGTAATGAAGATCATTGAAATTACCGGGACGAAGACTCCGGAGAAGAGGAGCATCATGGTTGGGTCGGGCGACTGGGCTCCAGGAGCAAAGAGGTACTGGGTAGCATAGAGAATCACAAACGAGACTCCCATGATGACCGTGGAGATGATGTACGCTTCAGCCATCGTACCTATGAATTCAGAGCTCGCCCTAACTCTTACTTCTCTGTAGTTAAAGACCTCCTTCAACTTCGATTCTAAGTAGCTGACCGCATCTCCTCCTGACTTTAGAACTGCGACGTATCCCCCGATAAAATCAGAGAACATTCTGTTTGGCGTGTACTTTGCAGCCTTTTCTAGTGCGGACATTGGGTCAAGCCCGAAGATTTCAATGTCGAGGAGTATCCTTCTCGCTTCTCTGGCCGCGGCGGGGAATATCTTTCCCGCCTTTGCGATTCTCTTGATCGTAACAAGGGGGGAGATGCCTCCGCCGGCAAGCACGGTGATGTATCCAATCAGGTAGGGGATCTCATTCTCAAGTGCAGAGCCTCGGGATGAGGCGCTGACTTTGTAGATACTGATGCCACCTATCAGAGGTATTACTGGAATCAACGGCATCGCTATAATCCCGAGGTCAAAGTGCATGCTGTACATGACGAAAGCGCCCACTGCCGCGACCGGAATCATCAGGTAGGCTAGGAACATCGCGACGGAGATGATTCCCTCTGGTGAGATGTTGACGTTTGACCGTAAGATGTCATCCCGTATTCCAGGGATCCTCTTGACCAGGAACATGGTCGGAGCTCGAGTGAGCCTCATCGAGAGTCTGATGAAGCGGTCAGAGAAAGTTCTTTCTTCTTCCTCCTTGCTCTTGACCTTCTTCTTCTTGATCTTTTGACCGGCGATGTTCTTTGGCCTCTGAAGCTCTTGTTGTTGAGGCTCAGCTTCGGACTGTTCTTGCATTATCTTTGCTTTCCTCTGGGAATTTCTCTACACTTGGTTCTAAGTTGTAGTTAGGTCACTCTGTCTGATTCGGAGTGCTCTGAACCTGGACCGGCTGGGCGACTTGCTGTTGCTGCTGAGTAGCGGCTCTCTTGCCAAGGAGGTCCATGTTCTCGATCTTGATCCTAGTCAGGAGGGCTTCGGGGTTGGCGTGGTACTGCGAAAATATTGTGCTGATTTCCACAAAGTTTCGAATGTTCTTCGACCTGAGCCACTGCAAGACTATGACTCTGTTTTGAATCTCCTGCACCATGTCCTTCAGGGTCTTGCCTTGGTCTTTTGCTAATTTTCTTAATTTGACGCTTTTTTCCAAGCTCTCAACAAACTTGTCCTTCGTGGGATCCCAGACAAAAGTGTCAACCCACTTTGTCGAATCGATTATTTCAGATAGGGCTATTACCCTGCGGACTATCTTCGGCCTTCCGAGGTTTCCGGGGTTGGGGATTGCGACACGCCTAACTGAGTAGAGTAGATCAAGGAAGTTCAGGTATGATGGCGCGACGTCCATTGGCTTTGAGGTGAGCCTCTGGATTGCAGAGCCGGCGTCTTCTGCGTGGAGCGTAGCAAGGCCTCCGTGACCCGTGGAGATTGCTTGGAAGAGCGCGTAGGCTTCTTCTCCTCTAACCTCTCCCACCACAAGTATATCCGGCCTCATCCTCATGGCTGCCTTTACCAGGTGGAAGAGGGAGACTTCGCCGATTGCTTCCTCCGTCAGACCATAACTGAGACGCGATACGAGAGGCGCCCAGTTGATGTGGTGGATGTTGATTTCCTGGACTTCTTCGATTGTGACAATCTTTGAAGTCGGGTTAATCATTGAGAGCAAAGCGTTGAGGAATGTAGTCTTTCCAGACGCGGTTGCTCCGACTACAACGGCAGTCAATCTGCTCTCTATCAGAAGCCAGGAGTAAGCTGCCATCGCGTAATCGAGGACGCCAAAGTTGATCAGGTCGATGACAGTGATCGGGTCTGCCCTGAACTTTCTTATTGTCATCGTCGAGCCCTGAGGAGAGACTTCCTTCCTGAAAGTTGCAGCGAGCCTGTGTCTACCTGGCATTGTGGCATCCACGATTGGGAAAGCAGTGGAGACGTGCCTTCCGGACATGTGTACTAGCCTGACAATCATGTCGTCCAGTTTCTGCTCCTCGGAGAAGAACAGGTTTGATTCCAAGCTTTCGTAACGTCTGTGGTAGACGAAGACCGGACGCTTTGACCCGTCCACGGAGATATCCTCGATGTTCGGGTCGCGCATCAGCGGGTCAATTGCCCCAAAGCCGACCATGTCCCTCTCTGCGTAGTAGAGGATCTTTGCCCAGGAGACCTGAGCGCTCTTCTTCTGCGTGAGAGAGTACCTGTCTGCAATCTTCCTTGCCTGCTCGGCAAAGTATCTTTTTGGATCAACGTCTTCCCTGGGGGCTTTGAGCTCCGTCTGCAGGGTCTCTATGATGTTGTTGTAGAGTACTTTTTCTTGGTAAGTGAGTTCCAGTTCGTCCACGTAATACTGAGGCACTCTTTGCTCTGGGTCCTGTGCGATCACCGCATAAGCAAATGGCGGTGTAAGCTGATAGCGCTCTAACACCTGGAAAGTCCTGGGCATCGGGGCTCCTACCATCGGGCCCTCGACTGGTGCTACGACCTTGCTCTTCTGGGACTTGCCCTTCGAAGAACGCAGGTTCTTGGATTTGTCGGGATTCTTCCGATTTATGAGTCGGACCATGCTCATTACAGAGAACTTGAACTTCATGGTTTACTTTGACCCGTTCCTCAATTCAAGGGAGATGCTTGTTGTCTCGGTCCAATAGTCCTACTCTTCGTCTTCCTCAATCTCTTGCGAAGATCCGCCGCCAAAGTAGCCTTTGCGACGCAGGAAGAAGAAACCTCCACCGCCGCCTCCTGCTGCTGCGACAACTATGAGAATCCAGACTGGTATTGAGAAGACTTCAAGCGACATGAAACCGGTGTTTTGCTTCTGGGTAGTTGGCGTTGGAGAGTAGACCGTGATTGACATTGAGCTAAATTCCGGAGCGTACCCAGCTTTTGCTGCACCTATATGGAGAACAAATGTGCCAGGGATGGAACCCGCCAGATAAGTTGCATTGACCGTTCCAGTCTGGTCGGTCATGTTTTCTAGGTTTGACAATCTACCGGTAGCAAGCGACCAAGTGACGTTTACTCCACTTAGAGGCGAGCCTTCAGAGCTTACAGAGACGCTGATGTTTGCCGCAGTGTTGATTCTCACGCTCGTCGGTGAAAGGGTAGTTCGCAGGTTCATAGGCAGGAGTGTTGACTTGATTCCGGCTTGGGCCGACACAAATCCTGGCGCGAACGCAGTTACGTTGATTGAGCCAGGCGATGTGGTGGAATTTACTTCGACATTGGCGAAGGTCGCTCCTGGCTGGATGGTCACAACTTGAGGAACAGATCCAGCGGTTACGTTCTGGGCAAGAAGTTGGACGTTGACCGGAGTGTCTGTCTTCGCCGGGTTTCCTGCAGTATCTTGTAGTTGAACCACGAGGTTGTCATACTGCTGCCCGTTGGCAACTATGGTATTTGGCACTGCGAAGAGGTGTAAATTCGTCGCGTCCTGTCCGACGAGTGTGAGCGTAGAGTTAGCCGAAGTGTAGTTCGACGCCGATGCAGTTATCTGGGTAGTCCCCTGCAGCCCTGAAGTCTTGAAGTATGCAATCCCGAAAGTCTGACCCTGCGATATTGTGATGCTGTTCTCGACAGTACCTACTGCCGCGTTAGAACTGACCAGATTGATCGGCGTATCAGACGGTGCCTTGCTCGGGGCACCGGAAGCAGAATCTATGAGGTTGACTACTACAATATTGTAGGTTGTCCCGTCCGCTGGTAATACGTTCGGGGTAAACTCTACTCTGAGAGCATTGGGCGCTGAACCTACCGAAACCAAGGGCTCAGTGTCGGAAGCCAAGTTGGGGCTCTGTGCAGTAATCATCACTGAACCTGGAAGGAAAGTGGTTCGAACGTTGAGAGCAGTATGAGTAAAGCCAGCGGGAATAACTGCAGAGATGTCGGGGGTGCCATAGCTGACCTGCATGGTGGAGTTGTCCGAGGATCTAGCGTACACTGTGATTGGAGAAGTCGAATACGCAGGGAATGTACCACTTGAGTTGACGGTTTGAAGTCCTACAATGATTCCACCTACATATGTCTGATTGTTTGGCAAAAGTGTACTTGGAGCAAAGGAGACGGTGACTTGGTTTGGGGCGTTCGAAGCTGCTTCAGAAGTAACTACGGTTGACCCCTTTATGTATCCTTGCGCGGACGCAGTGATTGTTGCAACACCTGCAGTTCCTCCAGACCTGAGCTCTACAGTCGCGCTAAATGATCCTGCGGGTATAGTGATGATGGGGTTGGGGACTATTGCGACGTTAGTGTTGTCTGAAGTTAGGACGACACTGACTGCCGAGGGCGCAATTGCGGGAGTTTGAGTGTTGTTGTCCTGAATCTCAACGGACAGAGTTGCATTTTCACCGGAATTTGCCCAGAGAAGGCCGGGAGCTACCGACAGCACCAATCTTCTGGGAATTGGTCCGATAGTAGAGAAGGTAGCCGAGCCCGAGGAAAGGTTTCCAGCCGTGGCGGTAACTATCGTTTGCCCGGCGACATAGGTTGGAAAGAAGCTCACCGTGGCGAAGCTCGAACCGGCGGGAATAGTGACCGTACTTGGGACCGTTCCGATCTCTGAATCTGAAGATGAAAGGGCTATTGTCATGTCTTGCCCTAATTTGACCGGATTCCCAAGAATGTCGACGACTTGAACAACTGCGCTAGCATTGACCTTCTTATCGGGGAGTATCTGGCTGGGGCTGGGGTATACTACAAGACTTGCGGGCATTCCGCCGGTTAGGAGAGTTGTCACAACAAGCGAGGTTGGCTTGTAGTCAGCAGTGACCGCGGTGATAACAGTGCTTCCGGGGGACGAAGTTGTCTGAAAATCTGCAATGTAATAGAGACTACCTGCGGGGAACGTTATGCTGTCTGGAACAGTTCCAGTCTGCTGGTTAGACGAAGTCAGAAAGATTTGAACGTCGCTCTGGGGAATGTACGGAACACCAGAACTCTGATTCTTGAATTCTAAGACGAGTGCGCCGTAGCTACCTCCATCGGCAGGTAGTACACCAAGTCTTGAGCTGATTGTCAGCTCGATTGCTGTGGATCCTGCCTGCGCCGCGCTTGCGTGAAGGGAATCGGTGTGAAATAGCGCGAAGCCTGAAGGAACCAATAGGAGAAAAAGTATACCAAGTCCGACTGCTACTTTAGTGCGGAAATGAATACGGTGCTTAGTTTCGCTCGAAGTAAATCTATGATAGAAATTCAAAGTCCTAGAGATCCACGGGACAATCCAGTCCAAACTCGATATAGTGCTTGTGGACTAGGAATACGAATCGGGCCTTTATGAAGAACTATTGTCCCAAAGCCTGTAGATGCTCACTCGTAATAACATATTGTCGGTCAGAATTCACAATCCATAGTTCAGCATTCTTTCGCTCAATACTACAACCGCCTGGTGGGTATCCTGTAATTCCAAATCATGATCTCGTGAATAGTAGAGCAGCCTGCTTCCTAGACCCATCTCGCGCGTAGGTAAAAGATTAGATACTTTTGAATACTTGTGTAATTATTGGAGACAAAGGATCTCTAGGATCCAATATTGGTCCGGTAAAGAGCTTTCAACCTTACGCCGAACCAAAGGTAAACCACTCTTTTTGATTTACAAGACCAGTAGTACACTCGAAGTGAAAATTTCCAATCTTGATTTCTGAGTCCAGCTAGGTGCATTTCTTGGCAATAATTCTAGAAGGTGTCAAGGAAGAGATACATTCGGCATATGTGACTGGGAGTCAAAGAAGATTTGCAATAGCGCCCTAATACTTCGTTTCCGAAGCTTCCTTGGTTTAGATTCGCGAAAGCTTCCTGCCAGCTTAACGCGGCGGCCAAGTTTCATAGAGTCAGTCCACGGGAGCTTCGCTTGCTTTCAAACCTGGATAAGCGAGCTCGGTTCAGCGTTCTGTCAATATTGAGCAAGACAACATCAATGGAACAAGAAGTTTGGAATCTCATGTGCTAGTCTGATAGTTAGGGCCCCACGTGTTCTCTCTTGCGTGTGTTGTATTCTCACTGACTCAATGATTGACTGATAGTCAGTAAGTGAGTTACTTACTTACTGACTCACAGAGTGCCAGCGTGCATACAAACATACAGGGAAGACGAAAGAAATGACTCGGTAATATTTGAGAGAATACAAATAGTTCCCAAAAAAGCAATAGTCTGGAAGCTTTGGAAACCAAGGAGATTATCGAAGAGCAATCGAAATTGCTCTTACCAGAATACACTTCGCAAGTCCTTGCACACGCAGGCTATACGATTACGCTTGGTTTTGGATTCTTTGCTCTCTTGAGCCCGATCGCGAATTCGTTTTCATTTTCCGTACATAGTCGAGTTGACTCTTCACTTCAAATAATTCTGGTGTTTGCGATTTTGCTTCTCGCCTTTTACTCATTCTGTAGATCGTTCTATTACAATGAACTTTGAAATATCGTCAAGTCAACGCTTGATTTAGGCGGAAAGTCCGTGCAACAATACTATTTGGAGGTGATCCTCGAATACGAAAAAAGAAAATGCCAGGTTGGCATGTCGATAATTTCTGTGTCAGAAATAATGTTCCGAATTTTCCATTCAGAAGAAACCAACGCTTACACTTACAAGGGATTCAGAAAATATCTTCTGAAATTTGCTACGTATCACAAAGAATCGCTTTCTGGCGAGGATTCAAAGGTTTGGACTGTAGCTCGAAAATTCGTGGAATCGAAACACAGATAGCCTTGGTTCACTAGTTCACAAAATATTGTTTCGTCTTGTTGCAAATTCTCAATGAACCTGATTCAGAGAGTCTCCTTTTCTGATATCAAAGAGTAGATTTATCCATTCCCAATTCTCTGCAAGATTTTGTCAAGACCTCGCTTTTCATTTCCTCAGTCTCGAATAATGCCCTAACTTCGATCGGATTTAGACTAAATCCGAGACTCTTCTTTCCTAGCATATAGTTTGCCAACATTCAAGCGTTGAAGATAATCTCTTCGAGTCGCAGATTGAGCTTGACTCTCTCAAAGAGAGTCTTTACTATCTTCTGATCTAGCATTACCTCATATCCATCAGTCAGGTAGTGAGTTCTCTTCTGTCTCTTCAATATGCGAAGAGTCTCCAATATCGAATAGTCACAATTCGCACGCTATAGTTCCATCACATCATAAACAAGGCTGGTGTTTCTTCGCAGATCATGGAGAAAAGGGATTGAGACATCGAGGCCGATAGCATTTATCGCTCTTTTAACATAGGTTTGAAGCAAGGCATAGGAATAATTCAGCAACCGTTTGGAAGATCAGGGTCCTGTATGTTGGTCTTTGATTGATTTCCCCCTCAAAACTCACATCTTATCTATTCGCAGACTTTGCCGAATTGAGCAAAGTAGCTCGTCGCATATCTTGCCTCTTGATTCCTGATAAAGTCCGAGCAGGAATAAGAATGACTATGGCAGCAAACGCTCGCTACACCGAATGTGTGGAGATAATCGATCCTTTGGACATGCTCAAGGGGCTCGAAAATTCTTAATGAGCTCACCGTACAACATGGATGTAGAATCAGGATTCAGCAATCATATCGCGGGTAGAAAGTGTGACTTCCTAAACGATATTATAAGTTGCAAGAACTCTTGAACCATGAACACACACTATCTACGGTTCAAAAACAGCAAGAAGGGAGTCACTCCTGTCATTGCTACAATCATTCTGATTGCAGGAACTCTCGTCTTGGCACTCGTCGTCGGAGCATACACATTCGGTCTGTTCGGTTCCAACGTCAAACAAATCCAACTAAACTCGGCTATCCTAACATCGGGACCTGCAGCTGCGGCTAACACTGGCGCAGCGTGCGCTGGGGCAAACTTCCAGCTCACATTGAACAATCCGGGCGGAACCACAGAGATATCAGCGCTTACACTCTCCTCAGGTGGAAACCCGGTAAGCATTCCGAACTACTTCAACACTGTAGGGGGAAATACCTGCGTTGCGGTAACGCTTGGTACGACCGGTCCTAGTCTGCCCGCAGGAGCTACAACACCGATCACTCTATACTTTGGCGCCGTTCTGACCTCGGGTCAAACATACAACTACGTGATCACCTTCGTCAACGGACAGTCAATTCAAGGAGTTTTGACTGCTCAGTAGGAGTCTCGGTTACAAGTAATATTGTAACCCACTCCCTCCTTTTTATTTTCCTTTTAAACTATAAACTCCGGAAGTCTTAACCTTCTTCTTATCCAATAACTTTCCTGCAGAAAGGTCACTGCTTTAATTCACGATCTCGTGCAAACTAGCGACTGCGAGTTGACTCTCACATCCTTTAAAACGAGCACGTAACCTAGAATTGCCTACTGTGACTCACATTATCTCATGATGCAATTCCTAGAGTCACTGGGATAAGTGAGATCGCAGACAGCTATCAACTAGATCGCCATCGCTCATCGAGTACAAGGGCTAGCGACACTTACCTAGCCGTAAACTTATTGTTTACTGTAAGATCCGACTATTGTTGGGACACGCCTAGGGACTTGAACGTTGAAAATAGTGCTCTAAGTTTGCAATTCGACGGCGAACAATTCAATAAGAGTTGCATCCGTGACAGCAGGCTTTCATGTCGGGTATAATCCTAAACTGGCCACTATGGCGATCAATGCGAAAGAGGTTTGGTATGAGCCACCTGGTAGGAGTAAACTTACTATCGAAATCAGTGTGACTACGGAAACTGTTGAGAGTTTCTTTGAGGAGGCTAACAAGAGGCCGTAGACAGGCACATAATAGTACCTGTACAGGCCATGGACTAGAAGAGAAAAGATAACTAGCAAGAAAACCGTTGCAAATGCACAACCGAGTTCAAGAAGATCCGCTTTCTTCCTGAATTTGTAAAACAAGCCAGCAACCAACACAAACAAGGGGATTTCGATAAATTGGCCCCATAAAATCAAAATGTTTAGAGCATAGCTCGGCCACAAAAAGGGGCCAGTTGGTGAAGTAGAGTACGTAATCATTCCGAAAGGACAGGAAGAGATTGTAGCATGGACGTTAGTGTTCATAAGCGAACATGTGCCTGGCTTGAATCCGGAAAGCGATTGGATTGTTTGGGCTGTCTCGTTGACATGTGGGTAATTGACTGAGACCGGGAAGTAATTGTATAGTACATCATAAGAGATAGAATCAAAATAGAGCAAAGGAGATAAGAGCAAGAACGGGACTGATACCATAAGGAGGGTGCTCAGAAAGGCCAAGATGCCTTTCCATGCTTCTGCCTTGTATCTGCCAATGTACCAAGTTGCATAGACTGGAAGAATGAATATAGCTTCTTGCTTAAAGAGGAATGCTATGCCTAGGAAGACTGAAGATTGAAGTGGTTTGTTTTGACGAAGCAGGTAGAGAGCTAGCATCACAAAGAAGAACATTGGTTGACTGCTCAATAGTAGATAACCCTCATACACGAGGACGAAGGGTGAAAGGGCATAAGCAACGCTCGCTAATAGCGCCACTTTGCTGGTGGAAACTCTTAGTACAAGCAAATACACCAGAACGGCGCTAGCTGAATCAGCTAGCAGAATAGGTACAGCCGCTGCAGAAATACCTCCAAAATTATAGAATGGAAAGAGGATGTAAAGAAACAAAGGGGTGTATGTGTAGGCAAATCCTGAGTAAGGCAGCAGTCCGTGCTTTAGATAGGCGAGTTGTTGACCGTACACTGAACTAAAGTCTGACCAAGTTTCAACGTACGGAAGCCAAGGTATGGGATTTGCCCCATAAGCTATTCTAAATGATGCGACTATGACCCTAAAAATTAGTGCAAGAACAAAAATTGTTATCAGAATCTTTCCAGTTCTTGACCTAATTTTGTTTGAGAGATCATAAACACTTCTCCTTATGTGCGCTGCCAAACGACTACAATCAAATGCTCCGTCCTTCGCTGTCTGCCTAAGATCTATTGTTGCTATTTGTTTATCCTTATGAATGACGAATCCAGTTTTGAAACGCGGATTCCGGATAAAGTGATCTGGGGTACAAGATTTATTTCAGTTAGTTTTACGCATATAGATTCAGTTACGAAAACTCCAAGTGTTCGGAAAACAGCGTCTACATTATTCTGCGATTCTTCCCCCTACATCATGACTGCCAAAGAGGCGACTTATTCTGTTTGTCATCATTCTTGTGTGATTTCTAACTTAGAAAGATAGGTGAAAAAGCAGATTGTTTAGTTTTTCAATTCTGGTGCTTGGAATGAAGATCCTTTTCTTCCATCCCTTCTCTTTCATCCGAATCCTGAGAAAGGGGGCTACGGCAAAAAATGAATTAGCGTCTATGGCTGACAGCCCATTAGTCGAAGAAACACATGGCTTTAAGATTCTGATCGACCCAAAGGATAAGGGGGTGTCTGCGTCAATCTCCCTTTTTGGTGCTGCGGAACCATGCGTTACGGAAGTTTTCCGCAGGATAACAAAGAAGGGGATGACAGTACTAGATATCGGGGCTAACATTGGATGGTATACTATGCTTGGCTCAAGCTTGGTTGGCACTAATGGCAAAGTGATCGCAGTAGAACCAGAACCGACAAATTTCGAAATGCTCTCAAAGTCTGTCGAGCTAAACAGAATTGAAAATGTAAATCTACTCAATGCTTGTGTAGCGCAATCGGCTGGGAAGGTCAAACTCTTCTTATCACCTTCCAACAGGGGTGGCCATTCCATAATGTACAAAACTGGGAGGTATGTCGAGTCAGAGGCAATAACAGTGGATCAGATCGTGGCTAAATTTGGTAGTATAGATATCGTCAAAATTGACGCCGAAAGTGCGGAGCCTATGATACTTGCCGGCGCATCCAGACTCTTAGATGAGGATCTACCACTTCACATAATAATGGAATACTCTCCTCAGGCATGGAAGGCGAGTGGAGGGACTGCTTCAAAATTATTCGAGAGGTTTCAAATCTTTAAGATCAATACCTCGCCCTATTTATTGAGCCGACTGTCTTCGTTTGAAGATCTGCCACCCGACAAGCAATCTATGCTTTACCTCAGAAAATCTTAGCCACATACTTAATTTGGCACAAATAGAATATTCGAATAGCTATATGCTTCATGTATGCGGTGTTCTCTCATGCCGCCATTCGTGATTTCAAAAGCACAATAACCTCTGTTAATTAAGTATTGGACGATTCTCCTGCTCGGGGGAGCTTCGATAGCAAGGTCCCCTACTTCGAGGGCAATCACAGGATGATATTGACCTATTGTTTCTTGCATTCCTACTAGTACCTCAAGCTCACTGCTTTCCGCGTCTATTTTGACAAAATTCGGTTTGATTCTCTTCGACTCTACATAATCGTCCAAAGTAAGGGCTTTCACTTGAATCTTCTCCTGGGCCAAAAGCCCACCCATTCTTGGCTTACCCAATGTATTGAATCCGGAAAATCTTGGTCCGTAATCAAAAAGCGATAATTTCTTGTTACTCGAGTAGCAAGCAATCCTATTTGCAAACACATTCGGTCGTCCTTTGATATTCGACTCCAAAACCGAAAACGTGAAAGGTGTGGGTTCAAAAGCGTGAACTTGGCCATCTATTCCTACAAGAAACGAATTCAATAATGTATAGTAGCCGAAGTGAGCTCCGACATCGATAACCGTGGCTCCACGGTTCACGTGATCCATCATCCATCTTGTGAGGTCTGGCTCGAAAAACCCTGAAATCGAAATTGATATACTGCTCAGCTCTGGCATGACGACTCGCATTGTGTCTCCCCAAAAAGTCCTAGTTGTAACTGGCAAGCATCGAGAAGACGCCATGGAGAAGTATGCAGGGATGCAATAAAATATTGCAGACATCAGCTTCCGAAATACATCGACGCTCGATTTCTGGAAGCAAATCAAATTTCTAGGATTTCCTAGTTCGCATTTGTATTCATATGCGAGTTCCTTGATACCCAAGTGACATTTCACTCATAATTTCGGGGCGTCTGGTTCATTCCGGCTTGTCAAAGTTTTGAACCTTGACATGAGTGTTCGCGATCGCAAACAAGGCAGAATTCGGTTTGATGGCACCTGCAAAAACCCCTACTGCTTGGCCGAGTTTTGTCGAAAGTAATCTAATCAATAGGAACTCGATTAACCCTACTCGGATGTTCATTTGATAGGCTTTTGGGTAAAGCTCACGGTAAGTCTTCAATCCCCCAACAAGCGTCCATTCTCGTATCAAGCCTCCAACTGGAATCATAGCGGGACAACCTGACCCTGACACAATTCTTCCATATGCCTCTCTCATCACAAGAACATGGTTGATCGCGTATCGAAATGAACGTGTGAAAGACATCTTTGATCGTGTAAGAGGATGGTCGTGGAAGACTTCTATTTCCGGATCCAGCACCATTTTCTTACCGCATTTGAGCACTCTAAATGCGAATTCGGTATCGTGCTGGGATCGAAGTTTTGAAAGGCCGCCACACGTGGACAAGAGATCGCGTTTGAACGAGCAGTTTGAAAACCCTAGCCCGAGACCCTGTTGCTGAACAAATTGAGGGGATTTTGGAGTCGGCATGTTCCAGGTAAAGGAGTATTTGTCACCTCCCCAGAAGACTTTACCTCCGACTAGGTCATACCCTTTATCTAGCCACTCAACATGTTTTCGAATCCAATTTTTCGGAACATATATGTCGGAGTTCGTAAACATAATTATGTTGCTTTCCGATAATTGAATGCCTAAAGATTGACCTTCAGGTTCACTCGCTCCTTTGGCAATGATCTGACGAACCATTTCGGATTCCATTTTCTTGACAATCTCAACGGAACCATCGGCAGAGCCTGCATCAACTACGATGATTTGGTATAGCTGCCTAGGATAGTCTTGTTCTAAAAGATGAGCTAAACATTTGCCAATTGTTCGGGCCGAATTGATGTGAGATATGATTACTGCAACTGTTTTGAAATTCTTTTTTTTGAGAAGTTCTCTATTTTCTATGGCCAATCAAGCCCACTCTCTGGGGTATCTCCAGTCCGATCCGTGGCAGCGAAAACCAAGCTTGAAAATTTCGGCAGGGTAGCGCTTATGCTGAGTCGATTTGACTTGTTGAACAATTTTTCTCACCTTCTTTATCGGAATCCGTAGTTCAGAAGCTATGCATTCTTCGTCTCTCCACAAGTCAAAACGTCGGAACAATACCTGGTCAAGCAAGAAATAGTCCATTCCAAGTTCCTTCTCTGCAGTCTGACCTGGCCATAGTCCTGGTGAAGGAGATTTTTCATAGACTCTTGCCGGCAATCTCATTTCGAGTGCCATTTGTCTCACCTGAGTCTTGTATAGGTCGCCAATTGGCAAGACATCAACACCACCGTCGCCAAATTTTGTGAAGTATCCTATGGTGATCTCTGACTTGTCACCGGTTCCTACAACGAGCCCTTTGTTGAAGCGAGCAAAGCTGTGAAGCAATATCATCCGGGTTCGCGCTTTAACGTTCCCGATTCCCAATCTATCCGATTGTGCTATGTGAGCTGCTTGCACTATGTCATCCACGATTCCGTCGATCGGAATGATTCTAAAATTACCTTTAGGGACTCCCAGAGTTTCAGCTAAAATTTGGGAATCCTCCAGATCCTCTTTTGAGGTCGTCTTGCTGGGCAAGAAATACAAATGCGTTCGGTTGACGCCGAGCGCCTTGACTGCCAAAAAAGCGACGACGGCAGAGTCGACTCCGCCACTTAGGCCAATTGTCGCCGATTCGCATCCCGCATATTCAAAGATGTATGATCGTAAGCGCTTCGTGAGATAGTCTACACCCACTGTCGTGTTTATTCTCAGCTCTTGAGGTACTCTGGCCTCGAAACTCAGAGTCAAAGCTCAATCAATACCTCGTGCAATCTTACATTGTGATCTCTGAAGGAAGTAAATCTCCTAGCGCGTTTAATCTCATCCAAGTCGATTTCCGAAATCAGCAAATCTGATTCGAACCGTTTTGCCTTCGTGATTGTCTTGCCTGAAGGGGAGATTACAGCCGACCCGCCCCAGAAGTATTCTTCATCTTCAGGACCCGAACGATTAACAAATACCACAAAAATCGTATTCATCAGAGCATGCGCCTTTAACAAGGACATCCACTGCTCTTCAATTGGCAGTCCTCTTTCAGAGTTAGACTCCACGATACCCTTCGCAGGAGATGAGGCGATGCAGAAAACAAGATCAGCCCCAAGCCTAGCAAGAGCTTCTATTGGTTCTGGGTGCCACGCGTCCTCACAGACGACAATCCCGAACCTACATGCGGGACTCTCAAATACCTTGAGATCTGTCTTTGGATTTCCGCCAGCGAAGTACCTCGTTTCTTCAAAGAGGCCGTAAGTGGGCAGGTAGAACTTTGCCGTGCTACCTAGCAGCTTACCATTACCAAGTGTGGCCGCAGCATTTTGAACGAAGCCCAAGTCATTTTCTCGCACGAATCCGACCACTGCTCGTTGGTTAATCTTCGTCTCTCTGGCGATTTTTGTGAGGGATTTAGAGCATTCAGTCGCCACTTCGTATGCAACATCTTTCATCAGGTAGCCAGTGAGTGAAAGCTCAGGGAAGCATACGAAATCAACGCTTTCCTTTGCGACTTGTCGGAGTATCTCGATGTGGTGTTGAGTGTTCTTGCGGACATCGCCTATCTTTGAGGGGATTTGGGCGAGAGCTATCCTGACATTATTCAAGCTACTACAGTCAGTCTCTCGCTCAAGTTCTTTCCGATCGCTATATACCTACTTGCGTTTTGGATCGCGGAGGCGTCGAGTATCCGCCAGCAATCAATGATCGTCTTGCCTGCAAACCATGCTTTTTCAATCTTGGAGAATTCCTTCCAGGGTGTGGCTAATATGCAAACATCCGACTTTGCCAAGCAATCTTCGGCGCTATTCTGCATTTTCAGCATTTGATGCCGAGGAAAATCCTTACCTGATAGGGCAGGATCATATGCATAGACTTCGAATCCTCTCTGCATCAGTTCTTGTGCAAGCATCAAAGCTTGAGATGCTTCAGTGATGTTGGTCTCGGGTTTGTACGTTAATCCAAGGATCCCAACCTTCGAAGGGGGATGTATGCCTTCATTCTCAGTTAGCTTGACAATTCTTCGAACTTGACATTGATTCACTTCATGAGTACTAAGAGATAAGATCGCCTGAGCGCCGACCTTTTTCGCGTGACCCGCAAACGCCACGTTGTCTCGCGGAAAGCACGGCCCCCCATAACCGAGAGCCCCTTTCAGGTATGCAGAACCAATCCTTCGGTCCTTTCCGATAGCCGTGGTTATCTTGTCAACATCGGCTCCTCGGGTCCTTTCGCAAATCTCAGCCAGAGTGTTCGCGAAGCTCATTTTCATTGTAACAAAGGAGTTTACCGATATCTTGGCAAGTTCGGCATTAATGAAACTCATTCGTTCCATCGGCGGAGAGTTGTTACAAACTTCGCGCTGAATTTGAGCGAGGACTGATCCTGCATGATCATCTGATTCCCCAATCAGCACAAAATCGGGCTCCAGTAATCCCTTGATAACTTCACCTAGGGCGATAAACTCCGGATTGTAGCAAAGTCCAAACTCTTTACCGCAGACTTTACCGGAAGCGCGTTCAAGAATCGGGCGTACCGTTTCGTCCATGGAACCTGGCATTACAGTGCTCATCAACGTGACCAAGTGGTAATCATCCTTGTTTCGGAGAGCACGTCCTATGCTTTCCATAGCGGATTCGACATATTCCAAGGAGAATTCTCCCGAAGGTAAACTAGGGGTAGGAACTATGACGAAGGTAGCATTTGTTCGTGAAACCGCAGTTCCAAAATCGGAAACTGCAGAAAGTCGATCCCTGTTTGACATTAACAGTTCATCTACTCTCGCCTCATGCAGCGGGGAGATGCCGTTGTTCAGAGCTTCGACTCTGGATTTATCTACGTCAACTCCGATTACATTGAAACCCTTGCTGGCTATGACAACCGCTACACAAAAGCCCAGCTTTCCCAGTCCGACAACTGATACGTCCTTTGCTGTAGACAGCTCCCATCACGACCTTAGACGGGTGTTTTGAGTTCTACCGCCCTTTCCGTTTCTTTCTTGGCTTGCGCATGCCAGGCAACTGTCCTTTCAAGCCCTTCTTCCAGATCAATCTGAGGCCTCCATCCAAGCAACTCCTTCGCACGAGTGATGTCCAACGCGCGGCTGAAAGGGCCTTCAGGTTTGCTTCTGTCAAATCGAACCAGATTGGGTCTGTGGTGAGAAACTCGGAGAATAAGGTTTGCAACGTCCCGAATATTGTACCGCTTGTCCCATCCTAGATTGACTGGAGTGCCATCCGCAATATTCTCAGCTGCGAGTATGGTTCCTCGAACAATATCGTCGACATATGTGAACCCTCTTTCCTGGTTACCAGAACCCCACACAACATACGGATCCTGTCGGTTGAGTGCCTTTTCAACAAGTGAGGCTATGGCATGAGTGGCATCAAGCTCGCCTGGACCATACACCGTCAGATAGCGAGTTACAGAGGACTTGAAATTGTGCTCTCTGCCAAAGGCAAGGAGTTGCATCTCTCCCATGAGTTTTGCGAAACCATAGAGATTGTCACTGCTCTTCCAGCCCTCTCCTGTTGAGAGAATGTCGTCTTCCTTCAGCAAGTAGCCGGGTTTGTTAAGAGAAGGGGCATAGACACACGCACTTGACGAGTAGTGCAGGTGCTCTATTCCTGCCTCATGTGAGGCCCTGATGACGTTATGATCTATCGCAAGCATTCGGGAGCACTCAGCCTGGTGAATGTCTACAAATTCCCTTCCGCCAAAGACTGCACCAAGATGGAATACGACATCATGACTTCCTGCTAACAATTGGAAACGCTCTCTTTCGTTAGTTAGATCCATGATTTCCATCTGGACATTCTTCAGTCCGTGTTTCTGGTAGATCTCGGACAATCGATTCAGCTTTGCCTGCCAGATCCACGATTCGTTGGGAAAGGCAAGCTTGTCTACCACAGTCACGTCCGCGCCAAGACCGAGTAGCTCGTCGGCAAGTGTGCCACCAATAAAACCAGCGCCTCCAGTTACAATTACTCTGCGCCTAGTCCACTTCACTCTTGGCCGACCTCCGAAACTTGCTTGCCGAAAACACAGATCGAAGAGAAATATCTAGAATCAATGATACAGTGCCCTGTTAAATCTAATCGTTTTGCAATCCGAATATGAATAATGCGAATTAGCGTTTTTGATCTGGAATATGGAGCTGAAATATAGATCGACATGAAAATGATTGCAAGATTATGAGATGAGTCTCAAAAGACTTCATTTGGAGGTCGAAGTTGAAATCACTTTAATTTCGAGTTACCTTTCATTTCGAGATGAGTGGGCAAGAGCTGATCTTGATCCCGAAACCTCGTTTGATCGCAGTGCTTACTCACTTACAGCGTAAGGTATGGTTTTCTGAAAGTGTGCAAAAAAGAATTGCCAACGAATCATTCGAACTCAAACTTGAAAGGCATCTGAGACAGAGGATCTTTCAATCAAAATGCTAAACGATTATCTTGAACTAATCCTGAAAAGTCTCGCAGCCCTCATAAGAGCTTAAGATTAGGCATCTTGGGCAATTCATTTTGCTCACTGCGCAGCAGAATTTGCACCACGTATCCGGGATAAGTATTGTCAATTCGCAAGGGCTATCATACGCCAACTCCGTGGAAAGGTGATCATGTGCCTTCTACGAACCGAGGGATGCACCAGAGTGGATAATGCTTCTACCACTTGGAGTAAATTCCGGTGCATCTCTTCAAATTGGGGTTTTGTGATATTCGCAGTCTTTGAATCTTCGGCCTCCAAATTGGATGAGCCATATTTTACGACGCCTGTCAAAGGGCTACTTTGCACGCATTAGAGGGAGAGTTGCATCATTATGAATCCTAGGCAGTTTGGGAAAAAGAAGCGTCGCTCTATTGGAGCGATCACGCCGGTTATCGGTGCCATCCTAATGATCGCTGTTACTATCGCTGTCGGTTTCGCAACCTGGGCCTGGGCGCGGAGCTCTGCGTCAAATAGTGAGAGTAATCTTGGAAACGCCATCGGTCAGAATATCAATTATCTGAAAGAGAACTTTGTGATAATAAATGCAAATTATTCTTCGACTTCAAACCAATACGTCACACTCTGGTTTTACAACAGCGGGAACACTACGGTCTATATCAAGCAAGTTTGGATTAGCAACGTCACAAGTACAGAGCCTTGGACTTATACAAACTCCTCGCTTTCGACAGGAGGCCCTTCAGGTTGCACGACCTGCCTAAAGTTGACGATAGGAGCTATCACTTACGTTAAGCTCAATGCCAATACGGCATTGAAGTCTGGAGTCGTCTACCAGTTCAAAGCTCTGGGCCAGTACGGGAATACGTACAGCTATCAGCAATCGAAGTGATTTCGTAAAATGCGGAATCGCTACGGTCGCAAACGCAACAAAAGCGCGGTGTCCTCCGTCATCGGCGCAGTAATCGTACTGGGCATATTATTCAGCGTAGTTTATGGATACTTTTACACTGTCAGCCAAGATCAGCAGGTCTACCAGTCAATTGAAAGACAAGTAAACTCCGTTGCAATACAGCGCAATCAAGAGAATCTATACATCGTCGGTAGCTTGCAAAACGGCAACGTCACCTTTTCAGTCAACAATACCGGCATCCCAGCTACCCTTGTTGCGTATTTCATCACAGATCAAACTGGAAAGGTCGACAACTACGTAAACTCGACTGCTGGCGCCTCTCCCTCCGCATGCGTTTCCTCACCGTCCGTATCTGCCTCTCTGCCCTGTATGCTAAATCAGGGAAAGAGTGCAACCTTCCTCACGAAACTTGGATACTCGCCCGGCCAAACTTATACTATGAAAGCCCTAACCAGCCGCGGGACAACCGTTGTTGGGACCTACCCTTCACCTCAGCTCACTTCCTATTCCGTGAACTCCCTAGTCGCGTCAGGGCTGGGCTCTTTGGAGATGGTATTTACTTCGTTCAGTTTCTACAATTACACCAGCACAGGCCCTAAATACGCAATAGACCTAACGCGCCCGTACAGCGGATCAGTGACTCCGTTCAGCAAAAATATTGCGTTTTCGGCAGAGATTGTGAACAATGACCCAGCATTTGGTACGATAGTCGTAGATGCACATACCGACCTATGGACTTTCGTATCATGCAGTTCGGGTTGCGGAGGACAGTCCCTTCTATTCTTCTACGTGATGAACGTAGCCTCAAATGGGACGATAACAAGCACGACGCAAGGATCTTTCACGCCAATCACAATCCCGTATGGACAATCAGCCACGATTTATTTCGGATCCGCGAATGATCTGTCGCTTGGAAGTTTTGCTCCCCAGCAAATCAGTGATGCAATAGGGGAGCATGACGTTTTCATGATTTTCTCCGGTGCAAAGGTCAATCCAACAAATACTTCACTCTATTCGCAAAACGTTCCATTTTCCTCCACCTTTACCGCTGACAATATTGCAAACTTTACTGAAACGCCGCAGTCTTGCTCTAGCGGAACGCAAACAACCTTTACTCTGAAGGTCGGGAACTCCGTCTGGTCCACCACCGGAAGCAGCAACGGTATTTCGAAGGTCGTGGTCCAGGCAGGACAGTTCACCTCGCCTTCCGTCGGAGCTCCACCATCAGGCTGGTCAGGAAACGTGTATCCTAACGGCTCGATAATCTGGACCGCCTCGACCTCATCCTATTACATACACGCAAAAGGTATCAACACATTCACCTGGACAGGCACGGCTCCTGTCTCAAACGGAACTCAGGTCGCCTTTGTGTCCAGTGCATATTTCGTTGGCGGGACTATCTCCGCGCAGCCGCTTGGAATAGGCTGTTACGTCCATACATAGAAATCTGGATCGCAAGGGGTAAGAGGGATCAAGTTCACCATGAGGAAAACTCGGGCTAGCAGCCGCCGTGCTGTTTCGACAGTGATAGGCGCGATCATCGTATTCGGAATCGCTTTCACTGTCGTTTACGGGTTCTTCTATTCAGTCCAGCAGGATCAGGGAATGTTTCTGAAGGCCGCCCTCCAAGACAATCTGCTCAAGGCCGCGCAGGGGAGTGAAAGCATTGCGATCACTGGAACTCTCGTGGGCGCAGCTATTGCCTTTACAGCGAACAATACTGGAATTCCTGCAATAATCGTTTCGTATTTCCTCATAGATCTCGGAACTGGGCAGGTCGTGCAGGAGAATTCAGGCGCCTCGTCGAGTCCAGCTCTGCCCTACGTTGTCAATCAAGGGCAATCGCAGTTGTTCAATACCGGTGTATTGTTTTTAGCTGGTCACGTTTACCTGATCAAAGTCCTGACGAGTAGAGGCAACACGTTCATAGGTACGTACCCTCCAAAGCAGCCCTCAATCAAATCAATTGGATCACTCGTGGCGGCTGGCCTCGGTTCACTCGCAATGGTATTCACTTCGTATGAGTTCTATTCCTACAGTCATACTGGTGGACCTTGGACGCTGGACATAGATCACCCTTACAGCGGCGCGCTTTTGCCCTATGGGCCGTACATAGCTCTCTCGCTCCAAATTGTAAACAATGATCCATCGCTAGGAACGATCACGATCGATTCTCACACGGACCTGTGGACATACCAGACGTGTCATTCAGGTTGCGGATCGATGCCTCTTCTAACGTTCTTTGCGGCGAATGTCGCCTCAAATGGCACCATAACTAGCACGACCAAAGGTTCATTCGTCCCCATCCAGATTCCATACGGCAAGAATGCAACCGTATACTTTGCCTCAGCGTACGACTTGTCTCTTTCCTCATTTAGTGCACAGCAGATAGTTGGAAATGCAGGAAGAGTCGGGAAGGGCGAGTATGATATCTTCCTAATCGTTTCTGGAGCGAAGACTTGGCCAACAAACGGCACATTATACGCACAAAATCTTCCCTTCGCGGCATCCTACGTGACTGATAATATTGCTTGGTTTAGCCTCAGCACCACGACCTGTTCGAGGTCAGAGTCTACGGGCATTTCACTTACTATCACGAATTCTCAGTTTTCCTCAGGAGACATTAACCAAATTGTACTCAATGCAACTGGCTTCAGCTCTGTCACTGCGTCCCCTTCTTCTGGTTGGAATGTTGCAGTAAACTCTGGCATGATAACTTGGACTCCAAAGAATTCGGCTAAAGAGATTAACCCCGGAGGATCAGCATCGTTCACCTGGAGCGGCATTTCAAATTCGCCTCTAGCCACCGAGAGCATTGCCCCTTTCACCATATACTTTGACAGCGGGACAATTACAGTTCAGCAGACTGCAATGGGTTGCTACGTAGCTACTTAGCATCCCGCCCTTTGCATTTCCGAACGGCGCCTTTCAAGTGGAGCATAAGCACCTACGAGCGACAATGAAAATTGCGAAAAATTGTTTCGAGAAGAGCAGAACGCCAAAAGGGAGTCAACACGGTCGTAGGAACTATTATTCTTATCGCAGGCACCTTCCTAATTGCTTCCGTCTCACTCGGTTATGTTCTCGGAATCAGTCAGATGCAAATCAAGCATTTCACCATAACTAGTCTCAATCTGTACTCGGGGACAGCCTCAACAAGGGGTGGTGGTTCCGTATGCACTGGCACAGCGGTACTTCTGGTGACATTCAATAATCCGGGATCAGCAGTTTAGATCTCCTCAGTGACGCTGACGAATGGAGGAGTTTCTTCGATTCAAGGCATTGTCACAGCTGGATAAAGTTGCAACTACGGTGGCTCACTTTCAGGTGGTGGATATACTACGATCACATTCTACTTGACACAGCCAATTGGTCAGGGTACGGTTTACACTTACAATATTGAACTTGCCGACGGACAAATTGCCACTGGAAGTACAGTCGCTCAGTAACTCTTCACAGCCTCCTCTTTTCGGCTCGTGGAGCCCTTTGATGTCTATCCGAGTACCGTCTACGGCACTACAAGTACAACGAAACCCTTAATCCAAAAGGTGGGAATATTGGTGGGAAATGAGCGAAGCGATTTTGGACTCTTAGTGAAGGGTTCTGATACCTGACAAAGTAAGGAAGAGGGCGGGTATGATCGCTGGAAGCAGGGCGAGAGTCGGCCTTGGGGAGAATGACACGGTAACAATAAACAAAACCAAAGAACCTGAAGAATTCACATTAGAATTTCAGGGCATGATTAAGGAGGGTTCGCCTGCAAGAAAGGGAGAAGATCCGTTGAAACTCAAGGAGATATGGGGAAAGCGTTGATTTATGTGGATTCGAACTATTGGATATACTGGCTCGACTCCACGCTCCCAGAGCACCCGCATGTGGCAGCTATTATGAATGAAGCAATCGAGAACGGAATAACCACGAATTATGTGACCCTTTTGGAGGTCGCACACCATATCAGAGGACTTCCGAAAGCAAGTTTTTCAAATTTCATGGAATCAATTCAGAATCTTTCGACTGTTGTTCTTACTGAACTCGATAGCCAAACTGTCACACTGGCGTTGCGCTTGTTGCCAGATTATGCAAGCAGAGGATTGGGTGGCCGCGATTGTATAATCCTAGCAGCTATGCACCTCGCAGATGTGACATCCATAGCCACACACGACCGGGCATTCAGGGCCATTCGGGGCATCCGCGTTGTTGATGGGATACCCGCGAGGATTTAGTTTCGTAGAATTATCCACGTTCCTTTAACTAGGATTGTCTTATTTTGCCTGTACTATTTTTTCACCCCGTTAATTACACTGAAGAAAGCCCCTCGCTCCTACAATTGGGCTAAAGCAACGGAGCGACTAGCATATCGTGCGACGTCTTGACGAGTCATCATCATCAGACTTTCATTCGTTAAGTAGTTATGGAATGCTCAAAAGGGAAGCGGAAAAAGCGTTGAGCCTCCTTCCAATTTCAGTTGGCAACACGCCGCTGGTAAAGTTGGACAGAATTGCTCCAGGCGTATTCGGAAAATGTGAAAATCTAAACCCGACTGGCTCGGTGAAGGACCGTGCTGCAGCGGGCATGCTTCAAGCCGCCATCAAGGAGGGGAGGATAAAGCAAGGTGTTGAGATACTCGATTCCAGCTCGGGAAATACGGGAATCTCTCTTGCCGCTTTTGGAGCCTCCCTCGGCCTGAAAGTTACGATTGTCCTTCCAAAGAATGCTAGCATCGAAAGACAGAGACTGCTACGCCTATACGGCGCGAATGTAGTTTACTCAGATCCACTCGATGGGTCGGATGGAGCGATTATTCTAGCAAGGGAAATGTTTGCAAAGGACGAGGAAAGATACCTCTATCTTGATCAGTACAGCAACGACGCGAACTGGAAGGCTCACTACTACGGCACCGGGCTAGAGATCTGGGAGCAGACTCGTGGAAAAATAACCCACTTTGTCTCAGGTGTCGGTACAGGTGGCACTGTTATGGGCACGGGTAGGAGGCTCAAGGAAATGAATCATGAAGTGAAGATTGTCGCCGTCGAGCCGGACAGCCCGTTTCACGGCATAGAGGGGCTGAAGCACATTGAGAGCGCCATCAGGCCTAAGATATTTGACGAAAACTTCCCCGACGAGACCATCTACCTTCAGACCGAGGTCGCACAGAGGATGGTGTTGAAACTTGCTAGCGAGCAGGGTATTTTTGTGGGAACTTCATCCGGAGCCACTGTCGCAGTTGCGTCGCAAATTGCTTCGCGAGACAAAGATGCAGTCGTCGTCGCAATTCTGGCCGATCAGGGCAGCAGATATCTGTCCGAGAAGTACCTTGATCCAAAACAGTGAAGTGGACGTAAAGATCAACGACCTGGCAAATACACGGTGGACGCATGAGCAATGATATTTATTGACCAAATTTTGCTCGACTCTATGTTTTCGCATGCGGTTTCCACTTTCCCCGAGGAATGCTGTGGGCTCATGATTGGTGGGTTCGGAGAAGATGCTAGCAACAAGAAGGTCAGTTCAATCAAGCAAATCAAGAATACCTACGAGCAGAGCGAAAGGTATCATCGCTACACAATAGATCCAAAGGAGTACATGGAAACTGAGATCGAAGTTCAGAACAGAGGCGAGGAGATTGTCGGAATATACCACTCGCACCCAAACGCGCCTGCGAAGCCTTCGAAATTCGATCAGGGCTATGCATGGCCTACGCTCTCATACATCGTGATAGAGGTAAGGGACAGGAAACCGATTAACGTAACAAGCTGGATACTGAAGGAGGACAGAAGCGAATTTCTACCTGAAGACCTGAAAATTGTCGGAGGAAGTAGCAATCGTCAGAAGGACTCTTCTCGCTGATTTCGAACAAGCGAAGTGAAACTTGCGCACGATGAACTAGTTTTCAATCTATCCGTATTTTTTGTTCAAAGAATTAATTATCATGGCAGGGAGAGGAATCTTTTCGGGCCTGACTCCGGCCAGCATGCCAATTTGCGCTTCGTGAAGGACGGAACAGGAACAAATTTCTAATAGGAAAGACTCGGTTCAATAATTGAACATAGATCAAGCCTGGGAAAAGGTCTTGGCTCAAATTGCTTATTCCAATTGTAATGAATGAAATTCGAAGTAATTGATAGGAGAAAAGTAGGAAAAATTGGTTAGGATACTCATTCCGACTGCGCTTAGACAGTATACGGAAGGCTCTAGGACGCAGATAGACGTTTCAGCAAACACGGTTTCAGAAGCGCTCTCTAGCGTGCTTTCAAGCAATCAGAAACTTGCACGGCACATTCTCGACGAGCAGGGCAACCTCAGAAATTTTGTCAATGTCTTTCTGAACAACGAGGATATCAGGTACCTGGGTGGAAAACAGGCAAAGGTCACCGACGGGGACACGATAAGGATCGTTCCTGCAATAGCTGGTGGTCTTCTCGAACCCACAAAAGAAGGAGAAGAACAAGGAGGGCAGGACTCTTCAAACTTTACCATCCCTGGCATTGATGACCGTAACGTCAGGATTTCTCCGAGGGAGTACAGACGGTACGGACGACACCTGATCATACCTGACGTTGGATTGAGCGGTCAGCGCAGGCTAAAGGCGGCGAAGGTCCTAGTTATTGGAACAGGTGGGCTTGGGGCCCCGAGTTCTCTATACCTCGCAGCTGCGGGTGTTGGGACGATCGGCTTGGTCGACTTTGACGTTGTAGATGAGACAAACCTGCACAGGCAGATCCTCTACAACGAAAAGGACGTAGGTAGATCCAAAGTACTTACTGCAAAGCAGAAGCTGCTCGAAGCAAATCCGAACATCACAATAAAGACCTACGAGGAGCCTTTGACTTCACTGAATGCTCTTGAAATCTTCAAGGATTATGATGTGATTGTTGACGGCACAGACAACTTTCCGACTCGTTACCTCACAAACGACGCATGCGTCATGCTAGGCAAACCAAATGTGTACGCGAGCATTTTCAGATTTGAGGGTCAGGCTACAGTCTTCAATGCAAAAGAAGGCCCCTGCTACAGGTGTCTGTATCCGAAACCCCCGCCTCCAGGACTAGTACCATCATGCGCAGAAGGAGGCGTGCTTGGAGTCCTTCCTGGATTGATTGGCCTGATTCAGGCAACGGAGGCGGTGAAACTCATTCTCGGCAAGGGAGAGCCACTGGTAGGAAGATTGCTTGTTTACGACGCGCTATCAATGCGCTTTGACGAACTCAAAATCAGAAAGAATCCAAAGTGCCCGGTCTGCTCGCCCAATCCTCAGATAACGAAGCTGATCGACTACGAGGCTTTCTGCGGAATCGAAAAAACTCCGGAAGTTGCCTCTGTCACGCCCAAGGAACTCGCTTCGGAGCTCAACGCAGGCAAGAAGATTCTGCTTCTCGATGTCAGAGAGCCGCACGAGTATGAGATAGTGAATATCAAAGGGGCAAAACTGATTCCGCTGGGAGAGCTTCCTGAGAGAGTGAATGAACTAGATACTGCGGACGAGATAGTTGCATACTGCCACACGGGGGGCAGGAGTGCGAGAGCTACCGACTTTCTGCGCTCGCTGGGATACAAGAAGGTAAGGAATCTTGAAGGCGGCGTTGAGGGATGGGCAGTTGAAGTAGACCCTTCGCTGCCAAGGTACTAAAAGATCTTAGAGCAAATCGCATTTCCAGAATGCATTGTCAGTGAATGCCTAAGGGAGGCAACTCGATCTAGACGTCCGAGATCACTATCAGGTCGTCTCTGATCGAGTTGATGCGCTCTAAGAGCTCAAAACCCTTCTGGGTTAGTCCGTATTCCTTATTGTTGCTGGTAGTAACTGAAGAAGCCACTAATCCGCGCTTCTCTAGGTTCGCAATATAGTCCTGCAATGAACCCCAAGAAAGGTTTGCTTTGTACATGATGTGCGTAGGCCTCTGAGCGCCGGCACCGATGGCCCGAATAATGTCCATGCTCGTATCCATTCTCGAGCGCCTCAACAGGCGAGATTGACCCACAGATTCCGAAGACATGAATTGCTGATTCAGATTTGATGACATGAGAGAAATGTAGGCGGCGTCCATATTTATCCTTCGTATCACCGACTCCTAATCTGCCGCTGGAACTTTTTTGGAAAAAGACAGTTCTTTATCGTATGTCGACCCTCCTCTCTTAGAGCATTAACTCAGGCCAATAAGAGGGAGGCTGGAAGCGTAAGTTATGCCTCGATTTTTCTAGTAATCTTCAGCCCGGAGGACCCATGTACGAGGTGATCGGAGTAAAGACTCTTGATTATCCTGACAATTTTTTCGTCATGGGCTGCCTGCGTGAGCAGAAAGACTGAGGTGACCCGCGGCTCGCTCATTATTTCGTTGGCGTGCTTTATGAACTTGTAACAGTTCTCAAAGCCCGAAGAGAGAATCATGTCAGAGATATTGTCGAAGATTACCGTGATCCCTGAAGCCTCGGTTGACTTTACTGTCTTGTTCAGAAGATCAAGGAGCACCGCTTGATCGTGTTCGGGAACGAGAATCTCATTTGGTTTGTCCGTTGGCTTTGGATAGGACACGTCCGCCATCATGATGTAGAACTTGGCATCCGGGACTTGGGAAAGAGACTTGTGTATCGGACTGCCCTTGTTGGTGAAAACGAAGATAATGTTGCTCAAGGACATGAACTCCTCCGCAAGATCCTTGATTATTTTCTCGTAGGGCATCGAAGGATCTACCTCAAGCAGAAAATTCCTTCCTTGTAGCGCTCTACTCTCAACTCCAAGTTGCTTTGAAAAGGTGCCCTGAGCGTTTCTGATCGTCACTGCAGAAGACTTTGACACTGGGCGAGTATCAAAGAAGCCAGAGAGCGTGGATGCGTTGCGAAAGATGACTGCCGTGACCGAAAAGACTAGCGAAAAGACGAGATACATCATGTCGTTGGCGTCGATGCCTGCGGTCCAGAGATACCCGTCAAAGACGAGAAAGTCGAGACCTATTCCGGCCCAGCAGATAGCGAGAATTATCAGGCTCCTCTTGACAGCTCGGTTTGACGCCTGGCGCGCGGCAAGCAAGAGCAGGGGCGTGGGGTAGACCAGGAAGAAAACCAAAATCATGAGCAAGGTCAGGAGGTATGGGAAATCGAACCTGGTGGAGAATAGCGTGACTCCCCACAGGTTATCAAGGCGAACGATGTGGAATGGAGTAAGGACAATGAGATAAATGTCAGCAAAGATGATGAGCGCCATGAATGCAGCGAATGCAACAAAGTGCTTTGGGTGGCGCTTGACCATATCAACGAATTGTTCCCGAAAGCCCGAGCCAGAGGGCCTCAAGTATGTTGAGATCGATGCGAGACCAAGTAGCAGTGCGCATAGAAGCACGAGCGTCGTGCTCCCGACTGTGTAAATGTTCATGTCCTCGACGTTGACCAGGTTCAGCCTGATGAATTCGAATCCGACGAGACAAGTCGCAAGAACGTAGACCGCGAGCAGCGTAACTCGGACGCTCTCGTATGAAGTGATCCTCTGACGGTACATGTAGTACCCTGAGATGGCCGTGATAAAGAGGGCGAAAGCGTCCACGGCAGGAGAGACCAGAGTCGAGTATCCCACTTCAATCAACAAAGGAACCGCTGTAGCACCTCTCACCTGTACTTTCTCTGCTGCTTCTCCCTTGCGCGCAGATCTTTGAATTGTGAAAATAGGGCATAGGTCATGTATTCGAGAACTTTCTTTGAAGGAGAATCAGGAATAACCTTCAAATGGGATTTCGCCCTTCGGCAGAACTTTTGTCCCAGAATTGCTGCCTTTTCTATAGAGCCGTTTCTCTCGAGCATCGAAATAATCTGCGAGGACTCAAGAGGGACAGCTTCCCTTCTTGAAAGAGAGTTCTCCTTGGAGGAGGGTACGTCGACGAGAAGGATGTTGCTGGTGTGGTTTTCGTAATCCTTGAAGGCGGGCTTGCCAGTTACAGCTGGATCTCCGAGAAAGTCCAGCAAATCATCGAGAATCTGGAAGGCTACTCCGTATGAATGACCGTAGCTGTAAAACGCCTTTGTGGCTCGTGCGTCTGCGCCCCCTGCTACTGCCCCCGCCGCTGTAGCTCCTGCGAAGAGCGAACCTGTTTTCATGCTCGCAGTTTCGATGTACTCATCCTCGGTTATGTTTCCCTTCGTGGTCGCAAGCATGTCGGAGAACTCGCCTTTCGCAGCCCACTTTGCAGAATCAGCCACGTAGCGAAGAATCAGAGCCATTCGGTCGGCAGAGATTCCAGAGTCCTCCAGTGTCGAGAGCTCGTGAAATATGTTGAAGAGAAGGTAATCGGAGATTAGTATTGCTCTGACTGAACCATACTCAGAGTGTATCGCGGGCTTGTTGTGGCGCATCGACGAATCGTCAAGGATATCGTCCTGAATCAAAGAGGCCGAATGCGCGAGTTCAAAGGAGAGAGCGACAGGCAGAGCCTTCTCATAGCTTCCGCAGGTAGCCTCACAAGAAAGGAGGGCAAGTGTCGCCCTGATTCTCTTGCCCCCAGACGAGATAGCCTTGTACGACGCTCGGGAAAGGTATGAATCTCCAACGAACAGTTTTCGTAAAGCGGTGTCAACCACCGACTTGTAATGCGAGATTGCATACTCGAAAGAAGCAATCTTCTTGGGCTGGTAGGCTAACTCAAATGATGACTCTGCCAAGAAGCAACAATACCCCCCATAGCAAATATTCGCCGTCCCCGACTATGTCACAAAGCAAGTTCATACTCCCTTGCTTCCTCGTTGAGAGCCACCTGTACGCCATCGAGTAAGCAGGCAGCGCGAGGATCACAATCGAGTATATTGGAAGAAGGTCGATCGTGATCAAGAAGACGCCATACGCGGCCGAAGAGAAATCGACAAGATTCAAAACAAAATTTGTTTTTCGTATCCCGAGGGCGATGGGCATTGTTCTTACTCCGCTTGCAATGTCCCCCTTTACGTCGCGCTCGTCAAAGAAGACTGTGTTGACGAACAGTCTGAGAAAGACGAATACTCCTAGTGCAAACAAGATTATCCCCACCTGTTGATAATACAGACCGACCAGAACAGGAATCAGCGACCAGCCGAGCGAGATTGTGATATTCTTCACAAGCAATTTTTCTTTTAGGCGCTTTGCTCCCAAGAGTGGAAGGAGAAGCTTCTTTGACCCCACACTGTACGCAACGCTAAGGACCAATGGTATCAGGAGAGCAAGGAAGAAAGGGACGTTGCTCAAAAAAGCTAGAATGTATCCCAGTCCAAAGCAAGAAGCAGTAATTGCGGGGATGTACCTCTTTCTTCTGCTCAGGTAGCGCGTTCTCTGGGGGTTCGATAGCGCGTCCTGATCCAGCTCCAGAGCCCTGTTCATGGAGTAAGCGCCATACGAGAAAAGATATGCCATTGCAAGAAGTTGAATTGAGGGAATGCGCCCAAGAAGCATCGCGCAGAATGCAGCAATGCTTGACGTCCCCAGCGCCAGAAGATGACCACCGTAGATGAACTCACTCCCAATATTAACAACTAGCGCGGAAACCTTTCGTCTAGTACTTTCCGGAATTCTCAGCCGGGGCACTTCTTGCTGTGCGAATTGGGGCAAGTAGACCGAAGACGCCCTAATTCAAGATGTCCAAGGAATTATCTCGACGCCTTTGGACGTGAACGCCACTGCGTGATACTTTCTGCTGTGATCCGTTCCCCTGAGTTTCCTAACCATGAATCTCGTCTTCATTTCCATGTGAGGAGTGACGAAACTCTCGAGCTGGAAAATACCGTCGGAGAGGAACTCTTCGATGCCAGAGCCAGAATCAAAGGAACTCTGAGGCTTGCTCAGGGTCATCACAGTGGTGATCCCGTCCCTCTTCAGCGTCTTGTAGATTAGATGCATGAGAAAGGCGTAATCGAATTTTCCCTTGGCTCCGCTCAAGAAAGCTGTCAGAGAATCGAGGACCAGCCTCTTTGCGTGAACCTCGTCCAGAGCACCAACTATGGTTTCAATGTTCGAACCCATGCCGCTTCCCTCGAGGACGTCCAGGTCGATGAGCCTCAACTTGTCTTTTCTTCGGAGCGCGTCGAGATCCATTCCGTATCTCTTCATGTTGCGGCTGAGGCTTTCGACATCCTCTTCAAATGTCGCGAATACTGCAGGCTCGTCATAGAGAGTGACTGCGTTGTAGATGAACTGGCAAGCAAAGGTGGTCTTTCCAGCACCTACACCGCCAGCGAGAAGAACAAAATCTCCAACTTGTAGTCCGCCCTCGATCAGGTTGTCCAAACCGGGAATGCCAGTTGGAACACGCTTTCCAGTAACCGATCTCCCGACTATTCTTTCCATTACTCCGTCGGTGGCCTGCAAATTTGCAATACTCGACCTCCTTATCTCTAGATGATCAAGGGAGAAAATGCGTTTGCGCTCTTTTATCGTTATTAGGTTTTTTTTCGAGTTTTGCGTAGAGTCTTTTGGAATTCGGTAATGGGCAGTACCGGATCCAAATCAGTACGGTCAATTCATATTGCTTTAGTGCAGTGACTCACAACGTTTTGCCAGAGTACTCTGTTTGTCCGAATTTTATTCCAACGACGGCGAAGTCGACGATGGGAGTACGAACAGTCCATCCGTCGAGCCGGCGGAAAATATCCCTCGAAGCACAGAGTACCTTCTCGTCGAAACGATCCGAAGAGTTGGCGTTTCTAACTACTCTCTGATTGCACGCCTGACCGGTCTGAACTCAGAGACCGTAAGGTACAAGGTAAACAGGCAACTCTCAAGAATGGGTCTGGGAGTCAAAGTCAGCCTTGATTATTCAAATCTTGGCTTTAGCATGAGCGTCCTGGACGTTAGGGCGAGATATCACCCAAATCGAACTTGGGCGGATTATTGCAGCTATCTTACCTTTGTCGGAAAAGTAATGGGGAGTGACCGCTATCTGTGCATCTATGCCCTTCCACACAGATTCAAGAAGAAGTACACTGATGAGCTGACATCACTACAAACCTCGGGCTTGATTGAGCAATTTGAGTCGACGGATGTTATGTGGGCGAGAAATCCCCCGTTTAGATCCGAGTTCTATGATTTTGATCACAGTCGATGGAATATCGATTGGGAAAGGGTAGACACAGCTGAGAAGGAGATGGGATTGACCACCCTCTTTCCTTGCAAGGAAGATCCAAAGATAGATTCAATCGATGTCAAGATAATTCTCTCGCTTCAAGAAGATCCTACGATCAACCCCGCAAAGATCGCAAAGCAGCTCGGTGCCAACCCAAGGACCATAAGATACCATTACCTCGAGCACGTAGTGAAGGCTAAACTGATCCTTGGCAACAACGTCAGGCGGGTCGACCCTACGTCTGGCGACCAGCAACAACAAGGGAACGTGATGAAGGTAGCCCTTTCATTCAAGGAACTTCAACAGGAAGAGGCAAACGCGATGCAAAAGATTTGCAACAAAATTCCGTTCACTTGGCTCGAGCTCAAAGTTGCGAACGGCGGCTACCTTGCATTGCTTGAGATCCCGGTACAGCACTTTCAGGACACGGTTCAATACATAGAGGGCAAGACGGAACCATTGCAGAAGAAGTTAGATTTTCTTATTCTGGATTCATTCAAGACGCAGTCTCTAAACATTCCATACGAAATGTTTGACCTCGAAAGAGGGTGGAGGTTGATGCCCTTCCTGAGAAAGCACGGAACAGAAAGGGAGGAGGGATCTGACGGCGGAGAGAAGAAGGTCCTTCAGGAGAGCGCACCTCTGAGCCCAGGCCAGCGGCAAGGACAGGGATCCATGGTAGTTTCCCAAGAGTGAAATTGGGATCCATATGGAAAATCGACAAACTCGGTAAATATTGTCCTTTGCGCATTTTACACCGATAGAACATGAACTTGAAACTATTAGCCGTGCTGTCGCTCACTTTCATTTTTCTAACGGCAGTTCCGTTGAATGCGAGCTTCGCAGATAGCGGCTACCATCAGATATCCGCATCCCTGAACTTGATGGGCGGCGTGGTAAACGCGGGGAACCAACACTATACTCAAGAAGGTGGAATGGTCATGGGCGCTAACGTTTCGGGCCAATTGGTCGATCCGAGTACAGCAGAACTTCAATACTCGATGAACGCAAATGTTCACGGCCTCTCAACTTCTGGAAGCTCATCCCTATTTTTCAGCGGCACGCTAGCAAATGGTACACACGTTTCGATTCGAGCCAAGACCGTTATCATGGATTCGGTAAGTGCAGTCATGTTCCCGATGGGCTGTTCTGCAACAGGGCCCGAGTGCACAAGTGAAATCCCGGCAGCTTTCGTCGGAGAATCACTCGTTACAATCTCGACGGAGGGAACTCGAGCACAAGCTATGTCGGTGATGCCTGTTATGATCGAATCGGCATATGACAATCCGTTCGGTAGCCCGATTGTAATCACATTCGGTACTTCAGGGCAGATAAGCATAGTCGCAACATACACGTCTGCACACATACAATGGAGCGATGTCCAGTTAGGCGGAGTGGTTACAGGAACCACCGGAAAAAACACTGTGAGTGGTGTCTTCTCTATGACCGTCAACTCATACGAGAACCTTGTTAGCGGCACAGAAAAGGACCACGGCTCAATCGCACTACAATTGGCAACTGGTCAGGACCCAGTCAATCTGAAAGGTTGGATGTCCGGGACATCCACGATACCAACGACTGGCACAAGTGACTGTTCAGCGATGATGCAACTACCACCAAGCACGTGCACAATTACAGGGCTGCAATCATCGGGACACCTAGAACTACAGGGAAGTGGAGTCTGGCTCAACGGAAAATACTCAACGACATGGACTGCACCTGCAATCGGCTTCACAAGCACTGTAAGCGCGCTAGCTTCATCGAACTCCCAGTCGCACGCCGAGAACTGAGGAGTCGTACTTTCTTTTAGCCGGGAGGGGAGATCTGCACCCCCTCTCGGTTTCACTCTGTTTTTTCTTCATCCCTTTCATCCTATTCATCGCGTCTTTCTGTATCTCTGCTGTCTTAGAACGTGAAATCCATCTCGAAATTTGCCGTTTTCAACAATAATAATTGAGGCGTATCCTTGGAAACATACCTATAGGGCTAATAGTTCCAGCTAACATCTCTATCTTCAGAAAGGAAACATGGAACTAATCGAAATCGTTCGCTGTATCGACAACGCATTGGAAAGGTTCGGTTCAGGCGGAAGGCAGAGATTCTATTGGAAACTCATGACCGAGAGCGGACTGCCCTTTGATCGGCTTCTTACCTATCCTGAACAATTCGCTGAAGCTCTCGAAAAAATTCTGGGCGAAGAAGTTTCAGAGGTCGTCGAACGGTCGATCGTGAAGGAAATAAAGAACGTCTTTGGCTTGAAGCACCCGAGCAGTTCCTATACCCTTGCCGAAGCACTCGAAGTGGCGCTGAGAAAAGTGGCCGTTGTCTCCGAGGTTCCCTTGATTAGAGAGTAGGATCCTAATTTTTTCCTCGCTCTCTTTTTTTAGTAAAGCACATGCTTGAAATTCGAACTTGTACTTCGAGCCTTTCTGAACTTTTCAGTTAAGTTGAGAAGTTGCAGGCACTCTGCTAATCAGATATTCTGGCTCCATCAAGCTTCAAATTCGCTTTGATTGGTTATGAGCAACCTGCTGCGAACCTTCACTCTGAGAAATCGTCATTTTTCTGAATAATCGAATCAATTGATCCGATCCCAAGGCCCTCCCTTAGCTCGTTCACAGTATTCAATAACTTGGCCCCTTTGTCGGTCAACTCGTATTGTTCTATCCCCGCACCCCTGTTGATAGAGACTCGCAATAACTTGCGACCGACGCAGTGCCAGACGAAGCGTCTGAATTCGCCCGAGCTCAAGCCGCAGTAGGACATTATCTGGGATTGCAGTTTTGGAGTATCCTTGCAGTAGTAAAGCATGCTCAAAATGATATCAGAATCCGATAGTTCCTCCGACCCTGCGCCGGTAATTCTGCCACCGAATTTATCTTGGTTCCGCGGATTGTCTCTCATTTCACGAGTCTGTACAAAAAACCAGACGTGTGTATATTCTTTCCCATTGACAACTGTCTACTAAAGAGTTGAAAATCAGCTCTTTCTAGAATGCGGATTCTAATTCAAGGAGCTTCGCGGATTTAGGCGTTGAAGTGTGCAGAAAAGATCTCTAGGAAAAGAGGGAACTCTTTCGGAAGGAAAGAAACCTCGAGAGCAGAATGAGAGTGGATTGAGTCGGGAATGATTAGTGAAGCGGCATTACCTGGTCTGAGTGTATACCTCAGAGGTGCCGTACTCCCCAACAGCCTTGAACTGATAGGTTACGCCCGATTTGAATGAAGTGTTTACCTTGAACATGACCGGCGTCGGAGTGTGCGGAGAAAGTTGCAGGCAGTAGCCGCAGCCAGCAATATTGGTCCGAGAGAGGTTAGTGGTGTAGTTGCTCCACGATTCCGAGGGCACCGTGATATTGGAAATCGTCAGCGATTTGATGTACACGGTTGAGTTTCCGTTATTGTAGAACCAGAGGGTGACATTCTGAGGTTTGCTCGAGGTAAAATTGGCGTTGGCAAGTACGAACATCTCTTTGTACCCGTTGCTGTTACTCGAGAATCCATTTTGAAGGCTGTTGAGAATACTAGTGTTGTCGCCGCGTGCCCATATACCGACTGCGAGTCCTACTGCGAGTGTAGCCGAAACCAGAAGGATCGTCGCAACGACCGGGGACACTGCCCGTCTTGAACTTCTTGTCAACAGTTTCTTTCTATTCATTTCATTCTATCTCTACTGATTACTTACTGTCGCTCGCTTCAATTTGAACCCATGATTACCATGAGTTTTTTCTTGCTTCATTTCTGCGTGGTTCTCTAGCATGCGACGATATAGGCGACATTTCGTCGAGCTTCTCGGCTGACAGAATACAGTTGCGAAAAATATCCCTCTCTGCCGATAATAACGCCTTGTGTATTCCGGATTTGGATGCGAAACACGAGTTCTTGATGACCATTTAATTCCACGTTTCGAAATGTATCGGAATACAACATGCCAGACTTAAGTATCAACGGATGCCGCATCAGTACCTGGGATCCGTACGGTGGATAGATCTACTTTGATGAAAACCGAATCTGGGTATCTCGACAGAAAGATCGAAGCTGATGAAATTCTTTCATTCGATTCTAACATCTTGATGTGCGCGATGCTCGACCTGAAGGGAAACATTACGAGTTCAGCTGAATCTCCAAAGTGGAAGTTCCGTATGCTTCCCGCCAACAATCTCGGTGAGCGTGCGTTGGTAAGCCACCTGATGTTCGAGGGGCTTCCACAGGAGCTGGGCAAGATGCGCTTCAAGATTGCCTTTACTGACACTTACAAGATTGCATCGATGCGTCTGGGCAAGTGCGTTGCTGTGTTTGTTCTCTCACAAGAAATCAATGCTGAACCAATATGTCTGGACATTCTGAGAAACTATGGATTGAGCGGGGCTGTTCTTGAAAACGAAACACTAGAAGTAAGCGGAAAGAGAGTACTTGAGTGCCAGAATTGCGGAAGGAATGTGGACTCCGATTCGGATCCGGCAGCAGAGAGCTACCTGATTGATGTGCAGGAAAGAGTTGAAGGAGATCTTCAAGTCATCAAGCACAACATCCCGATAACAATCTGCTCGAAATGTAAGAGAAAGTTCGGAAAGCCAAGATATCTATTCAGGGGCAAGGTAGAGTTCGAGGAATGGAACGTCCAATAAGACGCCATAAACTTCACGACTCTGGTTTGTGATCTGCTTATATTCAACCCATATATTGAGCATTCGTCAGAAAAATGAACTCAAAGTTATCTCGCGTGGTTGGGTACGCTAGAATGATGGGCTCTCTGAGCAAGGCGAATTTGACAAAGATCGGTTTGATCTCTGTCTTCATCACGCTCGTTGACACAGTCCAGTCCTACTATGGTCAAAGGGTGATCAACGTCTTTACGGAGTTCAATGCGATCCCTGCAATCTACTACAGTCACGGATTAGTAGGATATCTTGTGTATTCACCGATAGAGTTCAGCGTCGTCTATGCAATGCTTCTTCTTTTATGGTTCTGGTCCTCTTACATTCTCTGGTATCACGAGAACGTTGTGAGCAAATCAAGGTTCTTCGGCAGGAGCCAAGTGTAAGGAGATCAAAGTTTGTCCTGCACTCAGTGAACCCTTGACCCGAGTGGAGCTTCATCCTGATTCTCTGGCTCCAGCAGTATTATTCCCCCTGACTGATCGGAGACTCCAAGCACCAGAACCTCGGACATCACGTTAGCAACCTGCTTCGGGGGAAAATTTACGACGGCGATCACCTTTCTCCCGACAAGAGCGTTCGCATCTGTGTATCTTACGGTAAGCTGAGCGCTCGTTCGCTTTACTCCAATTTCAGCCCCAAAATCTATCTTGAGCTTGTAGGCAGGCTTTCTCGCTTCTGGGAATTCTGAAACTTCCAGAATCTTCCCAACGCGAATGTCGACCTTCAGAAAATCTTCAAAAGTTATCTGTGGTTGCATCGGAGGCGCGTCTTTTTGAGTTCTACTGCTGGCAAAATAACTGTATCTCTGCCGTCGTTCATTTGAACGAGGGTTCATCAAGGATCATTAGATTCTAACGTCCATGGGCCAGTAATCTGTTCAAAAATGTAGCTCCCCCTGAAACTAGAGACGACATTCATCATCTCCCTTCGCCTGCGCGAACAGCTTAGAATTGCGCAGCTTGAAAGTTTGTGGTGAGGCTCATTTTCCTGGCATCTATGGATATTCAGATGCTTTTTTTTGTGTTGTCTTCCGGGAATCGTGGTTCGCCAACCAACTCCTTGAGCGGCCGGTCGAGTTACTCCATCTCTGACTAGCGAAGTAGTGGGTCAGGTACGCTTATATTGGATGTCCCACTATGTTGTGTGGGACAATGACCTCGGTACTTGATCAGAAGAGAAGAGTAGTCCTTCCGAGCGATGTGATCGAGGAACTTGGATTAAGTGAAGGAAGCGAGGTCTTGTTCGAAAAGCGAAAGGGCGTCGTTGTAATGAAAAAAGCAGGGAAAAAGGAAGACCGACTGCTCAAGGCGATGTCCTGGAACCCCAAACGTAGAGGTAAGCCTAGCCCAGTGAAAGAAAAGGAAATCAAGGAGATTTGGGGTTGAATGCCATAGACTCAAGCGTGCTTGTGTTCGCCATGGACCCCACCACGATTGAGCACAATAGGGCGAAAGAAGCTGTGATTTCATTGCCCGGCTGGGCATTGAACCCCACTGTGGTACACGAAGTCTATCACACCCTCGTCTTCAAGAGAGGAATGCTTCCCAAGGATGCACGGGAAAAACTGCGAGTTCTGGTTACAGACGAAAGGACGCATTTCTTCAGCATTACGAAACCCATCTCGCTCTACTCCCTCGACTTGGCATCCGAGTTCGGCCTCGGTGGAAGAGATTCTCTGATAGTAGCATGCTATATGCGCAACGGGGTTGAGTCAATCCTAACTCATGACAACGAATTGCTCGGCATTGGAAAGTTGAGGTTCAGGGGAAGACAGATAGCATTTACAAACCCAATTACAAAATAATACTCATTCGCGATGCTGTTACTCTAGCACAGACGATGTCTAACTCTCGATTCCTAGGCCTCTATTCGCGCTATTTTTTAGCGGAACTCGCCCTGCCACTTTGCGTTCTCTTCGTTTGCCGACTCCTTGTCCAGCAGGTCTTCTAGAATGGAGTTGACCTTCATCCTGGCCCGCTCGTTCAGGTAAATGGAGTACATCTTGTGAAAACCGAAGGCAAACATCATCGCAGCTCCGACGAGCAAGACAACCGAGGTTACCACAAAGAAATCATTCGCAGAGATCCCCGAAGATGCCTCGAGGAAGCTTGTGACCTGTGAAACGGCGAGGAGAAAGATCCCGCAGACAACAGTCTCAGGCCCATCCTGAGTAATCATTATCATAACCTTCATCTTTCTCGCCATCGTAGTTAGCCGGAAGCCGTAGTAACCGGCGATCGCGAATGATCCGAGTGCAAGGAGATAAAGAACGGCGACGAGTGGAACCAAAATCATTGAATTAGAAACGCACCTGTGTCTCTCCGAGTTTTCAAATGCGTCAGCGAGAGTCGAGCTGCTTCTAGCTATTAAAAGCGCTTATGAAGCCTGACTTCTCGGATCCTGAATCGCATGGCCAAATTTGGTTCTCATATCAGATAAGGATTCTAACCGTAAAACAAAACTCCATCTCTGATCCGTTAGCAAAAAACTAGCTCTGGAGGCCCATGCTTTTCTTTGGAGACGACACTCTAGCTCTTCCCAAGGTATTCGACGAGGAAAGAATAGATTCGAATACTGTTAATACACTGAAACTCGTCGCTCTCTTCGTGAAAATGTAGCAGATGAACGCAGCAGATCTCTTCGTTCGGTGTCTTGAGAACGAAGGCGTCGAGTATGTATTCGGATTGCCGGGAGAGGAAATCGGTGAACTTCTCAGGTCATTCTCCAAATCAAAAAAGATCCGGTTTGTACTCGTCAGGCACGAGCAGGCCGCATCATTCATGGCGGATGTCTACGGACGCCTGACGGGTAAGGCGGGCGTCTGTGTTTCTACACTCGGTCCGGGAGCTACGAACCTTCTGACCGGCGTTGCCGATGCATATCTTGACCGTGCTCCACTCGTCGCAATTACCGGCCAGGGAGGTCTCGACAGAATGTACGAAGAGTCTCACCAGTACGTGGACATTGTGAGCGCCTACAAGTTTCTGACAAAGTGGAACAGGACGGTCACGCGGGCAAAGTTCATTCCTCAGGTTGTGCGCAAAGCCTTCTCGGTAGCCGAGTCGGAGAAGATGGGAGCGACGCACATCGAGCTTCCAGAAGACGTAGCGTCTGAAAAGATTTCGCAATCGAGCAATCTCGTCCCCTTGAAGAAGCCGCGTTCCAGACCTACCTCTGCGGTGACTAAGGACGCTGTAGCTAGGGCGGTAGCCTTGATCAGGGGTTCGTCAAATCCAGTGATTCTGGCAGGCAATGGCGTAATTCGTTCCGGAGCATCCGAAGAACTTCGAAGGTTTGCAGACGCCTTCCGAATGCCCGTGGTGAACACCTTCATGGGAAAGGGTGCAATTTCCGCGAAGGACGCCCTATATGTTGGGACTATTGGTATGCCAGTTCGGGACTATGCAAACTGCGCAATCGACTCCTCAGACTTCGTCATCACTGTGGGATACGATTTCGTAGAGTACGGCCCCAAGCGCTGGAACTCAGAACAAGGAGGTCGAAATGGTCGGCTAGAAGAGAAAACTATACTGCACATTGATACCGTTGGTGCCGAGACGGACCAGTATTACATTCCCTCTCTCGAATTGGTTGGGAGCATCAAAGCTACGCTTCACCTTCTGGTTGAGGAGCTGCATGAAGAGCAAGGGCGAGAAGGCGGAAACGTAACCTACGGTGGAAGTGCCAGAGGCATAGAGGGCAAGTTTCAGAAAGTACGTGGCCAAATAATCAGGGAGCTCGACAAGTTTGCAAACGACGACTCCTTTCCATTAAAGCCACAGAGGATAATCTATGAGCTAAGGAGGGCACTCGGGGCCGAGGATATTCTCGTGTCAGATGTTGGAATCCATAAACTTTGGATTGCCCGACTCTACCCAGCATACGAGCCGAACACCGTAATCATTTCGAACGGATTTGCATCTATGGGGGTTGCCTTTCCGGGCGCGATGGCAGCAAAGCTTGCAAGACCAGAGAGGCGCGTGGTCGCAGTATGCGGCGATGGTGGGTTCATGATGAGCATGTACGATCTTCAGACGGCGAAGGACCTTGATCTTGACCTCACTTTGCTGATCATGGAGGACTCAAAGTACGCTCAGATCGAGTGGAAACAGAAAGCTCAGTTCGGAGGCTCGTACTATGTAGACTTTGAAAACCCCGATCTTGTTGGGGTTGCAAAGGCCCTTGGCTGTAAGGCTCGAAGGATTCGCAGTGCGAGGGAGCTGAGGTCAAGTCTCGAAAATTCTCTAAACTCGAAGGGGGTCTCTACCATCGCGGTGCCGGTCGACACTAGAGAAAACGATCTGCTCACGAGAAGAATAGGAGAGAACTTGCGCTGCCCCTAACTTCCTTTCCTTATTTAGAGAGATAATCGAAATACCCAGCGAATGTTCAGACCTTTGGAAGGGTGGGAGAGGCGGGGGCCTTCTTCCTCTTTTTTTCACATTCTACTCGTCTTGGCTGGTCCCTAGGTGGTGCCTTAGAACGCTGAGCAAGTTCGCGTTCTGCTCTACGGCCCGGTACGCTGCGTCAAGTATGTCCTTGAAATCCTGAGCGAGCCTATTGGAGCCCAGAGCGAGGAGCTGCTCGATGTTCCTCTTTGCCACGTCGTCCAGCTCGATCGAAGTCTTCAGTATGTGGTCAAACGACAGGCGGTCGCTCTGAGGCAAACTTGATGGCGGACGCTCAGATTCGTTTTGCGTTTCAGAGTGGTTCATAAGCAGTAGCTGGGATTCTGCTCCCCCAGCGCTGCGATCGGATTCTTTGTAAGAGATTGATGAAGATGATTTTTCCTCTGAATCCAGTAATCGGTGATCGCCTGCGCTATTGCTGTTAAGATGAGATTTTTGTCCTAATTGTTTTCTAACCCTTTGGCGAGATTCCAGTTCTTCTCCTACACTCCCCTATCTGTGTACGTTTGCTTCTGCTCTCGCTCGGACGAATCGTAGTTATGCTTTTCAGTTCGTTGTAGTATTTACAATAGCACGCTTACTGCCGCTAAGCAGATCACAGATAAAAGTGTCATGGAGACAAATCCTAGAGATAAAGGTAGATCGATGCTTCGAATTAAATATGCTCACTCGATCACTTCTGTCTGCATCGCGTACATCTTTGCAAATAGGCCTTCGCCGTTCTCCTTCGACAAAAGCTCTTGGAATGATCCGCTCTCCTGTATCATGCCATCTCTGAGTACAACGATCTTGTCAGCCAGGCGGATCGTAGAGAGCCTGTGCGCGATGATTATCGATGTCCTGCCCTCGAGGACGGCGGCAAGAGCCTTCTGGAGTTGCAGCTCCGTATGCGGGTCAACTCCGGAGGTTGCTTCGTCCATAATCAAAATCCTTGGATCTGGGAGAAATGCCCTAGCAAAACAGATGAGCTGCTTCTGACCCATAGATAGGTTCGTCGCTCCCTCTGAAATCATTGTTGCGTATCCGAGAGGGAGGGATCTCACAAACTCGTCCAGCCCGATGCGTCTTGCCAGGGCAATCACTTGTTCGTCGCTTGCATCCGGCGAGCCATATCTGATGTTGTCCATGATTGTTCCTGAGAAGAGGAACGGGTCCTGTGGGATGACGCTGATCAGACCGCGCAGGTCTTTGAAACTCAATCGCTTCAAGTCAACTCCGTTGAAGGTCACTCTTCCTTTCTGCGGGTCGTAGAAGCGGAGTATCAGGTTCACTATGCTCGACTTGCCCGCGCCGGTCGGGCCGACGATTGCCAGCACGCTGTTTTTCTCAATTACAAGATTCACATTCTTCAACACCGGCTGATCGGGTTCGTATCCAAAGGTGATGTCCTCGAATCTGATCTCGAGGGGCACGTTGCCTCCCATCCCCTTTCTGAATTCCGGAACGATTGCGCTTTGAGGCTCCTTCACTTCTACCTCCGTGTGCAAGACCTGCATCACTCTGTCGAGACCGGTGACCGCAGCTTGGTAGGAATTGTAGAACGTCGTCAGCTGGATTATCGGGTTGAAGAAGGAGTTCACGTAGATCAAGAAAGTCACGAGGGTGCCTACCAGCATATGCCCTCCGAGAATCTCAGTGGCTCCATACCACAGAACGATTGCCATGCCAAATGATTCTATGACCTGCACCAGCGAGTTGAAGAGAGAGGTCAGCCTGTTCGCCTGGAGGTTTGCTTCCAGGTTTTCCGCATTCGCCTGGTCAAACCTCTCGTTGATCTTTTCCTGCTTCGCAAGGGACTGGGTCACCCTGACTCCGGATATCCCCTCTTGGAGCTTCGAGGTGACGATTGCTATCTTCTTCCGCGTCTCGACGTAGCTCCTCTGTATCCTCCCCTGCATCGCAACCGTGAGGATGACGAGGGGTGGAATGACCGTGAGCGAGACGAGAGTCAGGCTCACATTGTACACAAACATGATCACGATGATCGAGACTATCACGAGCACTCCGGACAGGACAGCCGGCAGCTGGAACGTTACAAAGTCCGAGAGCGCGTCCACGTCGTTCGTGATATATGACATAATACGGCCTGTCTCCCTCTTTGAGTAATACGAGGGAGAGAGCTTTTGCAGCTTCTCAAACGAATCTGCCCTGAGGTCGTAGATCACGTTCTGCCCGAGGAGCTGCATGTGGTATAGCCTCCTGCTCTCTGCAAAGTAACCTACCACGTTCACGACCGTGAAGAGCGAGATCATGATCGCGACGCCGCGAATGTCGCGCGAGACAATGTCGTTGACAGCTAGCCCAATCAGCGACGGCCCGACCACTCCAAATAATGCGGCAAGCAGGAGGGTCGCAAGCACTATGCCAAAGTCTTTCCTGTACCTGAGAATGTATGCCGCAAGCTCCCTTACGATCTGCGAGTCGCTGTACTTCCTGAGCTTTCGCTCGTTCGGATCATCGGAACCGAAGGTACCGTGGCCGTAAGACATTTCTTTCTCACTCGCCTCCTCCTTGCTGCTTCTTTGCGCCCGATTGCTGCGACCTTGACTTCGAGTAAGTCTGAGCTTCTGGCGAGACCTCAATTGCTGGGGGCTCTGTGCTTTCTTGCTCCGATTCTCTCTGCCCCTGGTACGGAGCAAGCTGAGAATTGTAAAGTTCGGCGTATGCTCCTCCCAGCTTTAGAAGTTCAGCATGCGTTCCCAGTTCAACCACACGACCGTCGGCAAATACGACGATCCTGTCGACGAGCCTTAGCGAGGACATTCTCTGAGTAATTATGATGCTCGTCCGACCGCGGATAACGGCCTTCAGTGACTCTTGGATAGCCCGTTCGGTTTCCACGTCAACGCTGGAAAGCGAATCGTCCAGAATCAAGATCTTCGGGTCGGTGACCAGAGTCCTTGCTATGGCGATTCTCTGCTTCTGCCCGCCGGAGAGCGTCACTCCTCTTTCTCCGACCAAGGTGTCGTACTTTTCGGGGAAGCGCTCCACGAACTCATCCGCGTGCGCAATCCTCGCCGCTTCGATCACCCTGTCGAGCGGAACTTCGGGCATCCCGTACGCGATGTTCTCTCTCACAGTTGCCGAGAAGAGGAATATGTCCTGACTGACTATCCCGACGCCTGTCCTCAGCGACTTTAGCTTAAAGTCCCTCACGTCGATGCCGTCGATCTGGACGCTGCCGCTGGTCGGATCGTAGAATCTGGGTATCAGGTTCGCGGCCGTGGTCTTTCCAGATCCCGTAGCTCCGACGAAGGCGACCGCCTCGCCGGCATGAATCTCCAGATTTACATCACGCAGAGACGGCGCCCCATTTTTCGCGTATTCGAATGTCACTCCTCTGAACTCTATGTTTCCCCTGAGCGAGCCCCTTTCCAGTTCTATCGCATCCTGCCTTTCGCTGACCTCGATGTCAGCGTCGGTAATCTCAAGGACTCTGTCAAAGCCCGCCATCCCGTTCTGCGCGATTAGGATGAGCTGCCCTAAGAATCTCACGGGGCCGACCAAGAGAGCGACGAGGTTTGCAGCGGCAATGACGGTGCCGATGCCCATCGATCCCGGTATCACCTGGAAGCCCCCCACCAGATAAACAAGGGCGCCCGCAATGTTGAGTATCAGAACCAACATCGGGGAAAAGAAGGATCTCACGGCAGCAGCTCCGATGATGTCGTCTCGGTACGCGGCGTTGCCGACATGGAACTTTTTTATTTCCTGCTCTTCGGCAGAGAAAGATCTCACGACCCGCATCCCCAGGATGTTTTGCTGGAGGATCGAGTTCATCGCTCCGTAGTGATCCCTCGCTCTCTTCCAGTGTGGCGCCTGGCTCTGGCTGTATCTCCAGCTGATGTAGACGATGATCGGGAGTGGTAACACGACGATTAGGGCAAGCTGCAGATTTAGGTAGAATATTTCCACGACGACGCCTGCGAGAAGCACCAGGTTTCCGAGAATTTGAGCCGAGCCGAACGCAAGGAGTCGGCGAACCGCCTCAACATCGCCCGTCGCACGAGACATCAACTGCCCGGTCTCATTGCGGTCGTGAAAACTGAACGACTGGTTTTGGATAGAAGAAAAGATCTTGTTCCGCATGTCGTAGATAATTTTCTGTCCGAGGGACTGGCCTCCGTACCCAAGTCCATACTGGAAGACGGCGGAGACGGCGCTAATCCCTATAATTTCAAGGGAGATCGGGAGTATCGCACCGACCTGCCTTAGGTCCACGATGTCCTGAACGGCCTCTCCGAGGAGGAGAGGCACGTACACCCTGAGAGCGGTAAGCAGGATAACGCTCACGAGCATGAGGCCGAATGTGATCCAGTATGGCCTCGCGTACGATGCAAGCTTACGGTACTTCGTCCAAGTGTCAGGCATCCTTTGATTCCTCCTTGCTCGTAAAAACTCCCTTGCGAATGGCGTAGAAAGCAACAGGCAGCAGATCCAACGAAGAAGGAGGAAATTGAATTTTCTCCTCTTCAACGCGAGTCTTTATGCGCGCGGGAATGAATGATTTTCAGATTCACGTTGTCTATTACGCTTTGCGTGAAGAAACCGAGCAACAGGGAACGCGAGCCAGAAGGAACCTTCCTGAAATCAGCAACAGAAATGTAGCAAAGGGACAAACGTTCTTCGACGAGTGCGCAAATGAAAGTAGGAGGAAAAAGAAATAGCTCCCACAACAAGAAAAATCGCTCCACCGCCTTCAAGTGGCCTGTGGCTATCTCTCTTCCCTACTCGACTCTCGATGTTGCTTCTCCTCTTCTTCCTGCTTCGGATTTCCTGATCGATCCCTGCCGATCAACCCGAAGAAGAAAACGACTGCCCCGATTGCTCCGAAAACATATCCGTAGACTATCTCCACCTTCGAGCCATCTATGAAAGAAGCGAGCTCCGAAGAAGTCGGGCTTACCCCCTGCGGGCAGAGGGTCTGGAAAGTGGAACAGGCGCTGTACAGAGCAAGCTTGTTGTTTCCGTCTATCAAAACGATCGCCGCGACCGCTAGAAGAATTGCCCCGATTACAGTAACACCTATCCTCATCTCAAAAAAGCAGCCGCACGAGTAGACAGTTCTTTGCCGTTCCCGATAGTTGAATATTCTGCCACTATCTTTACCATTGGGAAGAAATCAACGGGAATCTTTTTTCCAAAATCGTGACAAGAGTTTCTGCGACCGACGCAATTTATGAGCCACTTGTTTTGGAGAAAATAACATCCTTTAAGGTCGGATACGTCAGGATTGCGCTACGCTGGTTGCGCTCAAAGGAGGCAGTTTATACGTAGAAATGATCTATATGTCCGCCCGTCGCGACATATGCGCTAGTCAAGATTAGAAAGAAAGAGTTGCGCCTTCTCGCTACTTTGATTCGTATGCCTTCATCATCTGAAGTATGTAGGCAAGGCTCTGTTCGGTGCTGAACCTCCACCCTGCCTGCTTGTCGTGCATGAGGTACGGGATTGTATAGCTAGCCGAGCCCGCCCAGTCGGGAAAGAGCATCTCGGGTTTGAGTTCCATCTTCCTGAAATTCTCGGAGAGATGCTGCATCGTCTCTGGCAGGTGAGAGGTCGGTATCAGAAACTCGGTGATGTAAGTGCCATCTTCCCCCCTCATGTGGTTCCAGGCAAACGGATTTGAGGTGACTATCGCCATCGCGCGTCTGAACGATTCTTCCGTGATTTCCTTGAAGACTAGGGTGACTCCGAGAACGCTGTGTTTTGACCAAGCCTCCGGCGTACCTATCCACCTGAATCGAAATCCGGGAACCTGTCCACGTCCGAAAACATGTCTGTTCAGGTGGTAGGAAATATCTCCCTCAGTAATCTGGAACTTTTTGGAGAGATCCACCACTTTGATCCAGGGGTCTATCTGTAACGATTTTATGATCAAGAGATCAGTTTGGTCGTACTCTTCGGAAAGGTTGGGCGTCGGAATTTTCAGGGAGGGATCAGATGAAAGCCGAGAAAAGTCAACGTCCCACTGGCCATGTTCGTAATCGTAGAGTCTAGTCTTCATGACGAGTATCTCCTTCCAGTCAAGCCGACGCAGTACGATGTTGTCGAGGATGTTCATCTCAGAAAGCGCGTTCAAGAGCCGGGCGAGCTCGGGCTTTGTGCCCGCGGGGATCATGAACTCTGCATCAAATTCCTGGGAGATCAACGACCTGGAATAGTAGTGCAGGCCGGCAGATTGGTGAAGACCGCCAAAGAAGGTAGTGAGATCAGAGACATCGCTTGAAAGCTTGAAGGAGGCCCTGATTCTTTCCAGACCGACGCTCTCAGCGCTGATTAGTGGCAAGATGCTTATTCCCTGCGCTTTTAGGCGCATCATCCTGAAGCGCAAGGTTTGGTATGGTATGGCCAGCTCTCGGGAAATCTTGTTCAGGTTCCTCGCCCCATCAGCGTTAACATAGGGCACCATCTTCGTCAGAAACTGGCTAACGTCGTCATTGGCAATTCTCATATTCGTTTTACCGATACTCTTCAGTCTTGATCATAATGGCAATCGAATTCTAGCTTTCGAAAAAGCAGATTTGAGAATTCGATTTTCCAGCCCTCTCATTGATTCTCACTATATTTTAAACAAATAGCACAATCTGGAACAAGAATGTGTCAAATTTTTTCTTTTCGGCAAGGGGGAAATGCCCGTAGGGCGGGCGTGTGCTACCGTTGCGTCGAGCGGAGTGATTCTCTTCCGATTCCTCTCGGGTAAAGAGATGAGAAGAAGGCCGCCAAGAAAGCGGATTGAAGAATTCAGCCGACCTAGTATCGGGAAACTGGACGGCAAATCGACAAGACTTTTATTATAATTCGCCAAAATGACAGTATTATACAGCTAAAACCGAAAAATTTTTCTAAACGCCGTTGCACTAGCGTGCCCATGTCAATCGATGAAAAGATCCGGTTAGGTATGATAGCTCTTTCCGTCGTGTCGAGCGTCGTCGTCGCAGTTCACGTTGGGGTAAAGCCTCCACTGCTTGACATAATCGGCGGAATTGGCTCGTCCTAAGAAACAGAAAAAGAAGAATTGGGTTATCATTCTTCTCCCCACCTTTTTTGGAAAGGAAAAAATAGAGCTCAGAGAAAAAACTCTGTAAAAGTTCTCTGACTCTTCCGTTTCCCTTTTTTTCAATTCTTAGATTTTTTTCCGCTCATTTTTTGCTGCCGATTCCATAGTTCTGCGAGGTCATAGCACGTCTCGTTTCCCTAAAAGTTGCATAGAATTTGTGAGCCCGTGAACAGAATGGGGACGACTCTCGAAGAGAGCCACAAAGTAAAATTTGATCAAATGTTGATCTGAGATCCGTATCTTGCCAAGCTACCACGGATCAGAAGTAATGAACCATGTAGAGTTATAGGGTACCAAATCCCCATCGTTCCAATAGGAAAGAGAACATTAATTTTCTAGCTGTGTTGCGGCAGATCAGTAATGAAATAAAATCTTCAGGTCGAAAACATTGCGTTTCAGGCTCTGTAGGCTAACCTGATCACCTGTTCTCGACAATTGTCGAGAAATCAATGGGGTACCCCCCTAGAGGGGGGTACGTAACGGTGCTATCATGGTATTTAAAGCGGGAAACGGAGCGAGCTGAACCAAGAAGAATTAAGAGAGCATGGGCAAATCCCCTGCACCGCTAGAGTGAGGAAACAACGGTCAAATACAGAGTCACGGAGAACCGAAGTTTCATGGGAACACTCGAACAGGGATCAAGGAACGCGGTCCGCGTTTGCATGGGTCTGAACCAAGGCGAGAACGTCCTAATTGTTTCAGACCAGGGGACCGAAGCGATAGGCAGGGAGCTCGCGCGCCAAAGCGAAATTGTAACAGGTCCTGAAAGAGTAAAGCTCGTGCTTCTCGAAGATCATGTAAAGAGACCGATGAGCGTGATGCCCATACAAATCACAGACCTCGCCTCGTCCTGGGCCGATGTAACCTTCTGGGCCGCAAGGAGCCTTCCCGGCGAACTAGTGGCGAGAAGGGACTTTCTGGACGTGGCGAAGGTTCACGCGCGCCACGGTCACATGCCCAACGTCACGATCCAGCTCATGGAGCAGGGGATGTGCTCCGACTACGACCAGGTCTACGAACTCACGCACAAGGTTTACGACACGGTGAAGGGCTGCGGGGCAATCAGCGTCTCCAACAGGTTCGGCACGAGCCTGAGGGTCGAGTTCGATCCTAACTGGCGCTGGGTGCCGAGCGACGGGAGATATCACTCGAAGGGCAAGTGGGGAAACCTGCCTGAGGGAGAGACGTTCACGGCTCCAAAGCACGTGGAGGGTAAACTGGTCACGAACCTCCTCGGCGACTGGTTTTCGGAAAAGTATGGCAACTTTAAGGACCCGCTGAGCCTTCGCATCGAAAATTCAAGGATGATCATGGACTCGATCGAGTGCAAGAATTCGCAGCTCAAGAGCGATATCAAATCGTACCTCGCAACCGAAGAAAACAGCACCAGAGCCTCCGAGTTTGCGCTTCCAACGAATCCACTCCTGATGTCTCTGCCGACAGTAGGGAACCTCTTGCAGGACGAGAAGGCTCGAGTCCACATAGCTTTCGGAGACCCCTACCAGGCGGAGACCGGCGCTCCGTGGAAGTGCAAGACCCACGTTGACATGCTTTTAGAGCAGTGCGACGTTTCGATCGAAGGAAAGGGGCAGATAATGAAACATGGAAAGTACACTTTCTGATCTAGCGACTGTTGATTCATTGTGTTGTCAATTCTTAAATATGCGATGCAGCTTCTCGCACAAGCAAAATAGATTTGGTCCCGATATCTCACCTCGTCCTATCCGCGGTGCAAGCAAGGATTCTTTTGGTAATTCTCGTCGAAGGACCAATGACTACCAGCACTCTCTCCAGCAGTGTCGGAATAAGCGAATCTTCCTGGACGAAGGAGAAATCTTTCCTCTTGAGCTGCGATCTCATTCTTCAGGAAAAGACCAGGGTGATCGGTGAAAAGGGAGTTGTCAGGAAGACGAGTTTCACTCTCACAAGCAGAGGACGCTGCGTTGCCCAGAACCTCCTCTCGATTTCGACAATTCTCGGGCTCAACGTCACAGAGCCTCCAGTACAACCAATTTATGCGCTCAACCAACGCGTTCTTTCCGCATCCTGATTCATTCTTGTCCTTTCCAAGACAACGAAAAGGAAGTGATGTACGACAGAGTAAGCGTGACAATCGGCCCGCTTACTCTTCAATGCAGCATTTTTCGCCCGAGTGCGCACGAAATTTGAATCTCCTCCTTTCGACTATCCTTTTAATTCGCCCAACTCACAGAAGTTAGCAAAGAAATTGCCAGGCAAGAGATCATCGGCCCGCAGAAGCAGCAGGGCAAAGAAGACAGGCAAAAAAAGAAGATCAACCCGCGCAGCGCAAGCTCAACAGAGTCGGAAAACTGCATCCAATAGCTTTCTAATCTCCGACGTCAGCGCAAGGCAGGTACTGGACTCAAGGGGAAATCCAACCGTAGAATCTGACGTTTTTACAAAGAGCGGAGAGTTCGGCCGGGGGACGGTTCCTTCGGGCGCCTCGACCGGAGTACACGAAGCTCTCGAGCTTCGAGATACGGGATCGAAGGCCTACGGCGGAATGGGCGTCCAGACCGCTGTTTCAAACATAACAAACATCATACGGCCGAAGGTCCTGGGCATCGACTGCAGGCAGCAGGATAAGATAGACTCGCTGATGATCGAGCTCGATGGAACGCCAAACAAGGCAAGACTGGGCGCGAACGCAATCCTCGCCGTTTCGATGGCGAGCGCTCGGGCCGCATCAGCCTCCGAGAAGAAACAGCTCTTCGAGTATCTCGCGCAGAAAAGTAAGTACAGGCTTCCAGTCCCGATGATGAACGTAATAAACGGGGGCAAGCACGCGGGAAACAACCTCTCCGTGCAGGAGTTCCTCATAGAGCCTGTCGGAGCAGGAGCGTTTCCGGACGCGCTCCGCATCGGCGTCGAGGTGTACCACGCGCTAAAATCAGTCCTCAAGAACAGGTACGGCCCGTCGGCAATCAATGTCGGAGACGAGGGAGGCTACGCGCCGCCGCTCGATACGACTCCATCAGCGCTGGACGCAATCCTCGAAGCAACAAAGAAAGCCGGTTACGACGAGGGCGTGATACGACTGGGTCTTGACTCTGCTTCGTCGAACTTTTTCAACGCCGAGGAAGGGACCTACCAGATCGACGGAAAGAAGAAAAGCGCCGGGGAGCTCCTGGATTTTTACACCGACCTTGTCTCCACGTACCCAATACTTTCGCTCGAGGACCCCTTCGCAGAGGATTCATTCGAGGACTCTGCAAGGATCACGTCGAAACTCGGCTCCAGGGTCAAGATAATCGGCGACGACCTCTACGTGACAAACCCGAGTCGCATACAGAGGGGGATCGAGATGAAGGCGACCAACGCCATTTTGATTAAACTAAACCAGATAGGCAGCGTATCCGAGACACTTAGGGCAATCGAGGTGTCAAAGAAGGCAGGGTTCTCGATCGCAGTGTCCCACAGGTCTGGCGAGACGGAGGACACGTTCATCTCCCACCTTGCTACCGCGGTGGAGAGCGAATTCATAAAGACCGGCGCGCCTGCGAGGGGAGAGCGCACCGCAAAGTACAATGAACTGCTCAGGATAGCCGAGATTCTCGCAGAGCGGGCAGGCTTTGCGGGTAGCGATCTTCTTGATTCCGCCTAACTCCAAAGAGAAAGAAAGAAAATTTCGAAATAATCTCTCACAAGACTCTAGACACGCATTCAGCCAGTCGATTAAAGGAGATAACTCTCAAAAAAATGTCCGAAGAGGCAAAGACAACAGAGGGGGGAAGTGGGGCGACCCAGCAGACCACGTTTCAATACATTCTCTACGAAGTAAGGCCACGCAGCAACTATGCAAAGATCACGATCAACCGCCCCGAAGTTATGAACGCCCTAAACCTACAGGTGAGGCAGGAGATACTCGCCGCTTTGGATCTAGCCGAGAAGGACGAGGAGGCAAGGTGCGTGGTCCTCACAGGTTCTGGCGAAAAAGCGTTCAGCGCGGGTGCCGACCTCAAAATGTTCTTGACCATGACTCCCTTCCAGGCAAAGGAGTACCTGAAGGTCTCAAAGGGGGCCTCAAACCGCCTTGAGAATTTCCCAAAGCCTGTCATCGCCGCCGTCAACGGCTACGCGATGGGTGGAGGACTGGAGCTCGCCATGTCCTGCGACATCATAATCGCATCAGAGAACGCCAAGTTCGCACAATCCGAGATAAACGTCGGCCTTATTCCGGGCGTCGGCGGGACGCAGAGGCTCCCGAGGATCGTAGGACTCAAGAGGGCGAAGGAGTTGGTCTTCACCGGCACGTTGATAGATTCCCAGGAGGCTCTGCGGATCGGCCTTGTGAACAAGGTCGTGCCGCAAAACGACCTCGCAAAGGAGGTAGAGTCGCTCGTCCAAAAGATCTCAGAGAAAAGCCCTCTCATCCTGAGACTAGCAAAGGAGGCACTCAACAGGTCAGCCGCCTCGCTCAAGGACGGGCTCGACTATGAGAGCTCGCTCTTCGCATTCTGCTTTTCAACCCGAGATCAAAAGGAGGGCGCGCAGGCCTTCCTTGACAAGCGAAAACCGGCTTTCAAAGGTGATTAATCAACAAAGAGCCTGAACCTGCAGAGAGGAGAACCGCTCGACTCGCAGCTTACCTCCTGCACCTTGAAGTCATTCTTCAAGAGCTCCCTGCCAACGGTACTAAGGACCCCAGAAAAGAAGAAGCATGAAGTGGATCCGATGTCTGGACGGCGGAGAACGAACGCACACCTCTCAACCTCGCACTCTGCGTTTCGCTCGTCTATCGTGCGAAACTTTAGTTTCACCCAGCCGCAGAGGAAGGCGAGCCTCTCAAACCCCTGTATGACCGCCTGCGTGTTCAGCCCGAGTTTTGGGACGGCTCCGAGGAGCTTTCGGGCATACCCCTCTCCCATCCTGTACAGAATAACGCCCGCGCCGCTCTGGAACTGGTCGTACAGTGCGTCACACATCGAGCGATACGCCGAGCAGCTGAAGAGTACGACCCTGGCATTTGTGATGCCGTCACGGAGGACGAGGTTATCTCGAGAGAGAGCAGAAGCGCCGTCTCCCCTTCGGAGAGGCGTTCGCGTGTGACAGACATCTGTGAATCTCCAATACGCTCCGGTGGCGGGCCTTGTCTACGGCCAGAGAACGTATTCGTTACTTATTAACGTGTTTCAAAAAAAAAAGGGAAATCGACCTCGGATCAGAGTCCAGTGTTTGCGAGATTGATGAGATGTATCTGAAAAAAATGAAGACAAGGGAATATCCAAATTCTCGCCTTTGAATCTCAGATTTCTATAGCGAATTTGAAGAGTACTTGATTTCAACATATTTGAACAGGAAGGCTCTCTTAAAGCCGAGGCACAGGCATTCCATTCCGATTTTTTTCTGGAAAGGAAAACTGAGAGTGCGGGACTCATCGCAAGGGAAGTATGACCCTTTCAACAATGACGACGATTGAGATATTCAAATCAGCGAGGATTGTAAGCATCGACAGGGGCAACAGGACCTTCACGGCTTCAGGAATCGACACGATTACCGGGAACCTGAGGACCAGAACCTTCGACTACATCACGGACGCGACGCTCGACAACGCGGAGCGCTGCCTGAGCGAGAAGGCAACAGTGACGATTGATATCGATTCTTCGACGAAGAACATCAACGTGAGATTGCAGCAGCAACAAAGCAAAGTCTTCGCGGAGGATGCTCGAGCGGGAAAATTCAACTCCATGTCACAGTGAGTACGGAACCAAAACGGGATCTTGGTACATTTGGAGTCTTTCAAAGCTGTAGGAGAATAGTTGGAGGAGAAAGAGAAATCAGTCAACGCGCTTCAAACAGCATCTCGAAGGCGTCCTCTCCCTCACCGTAATAGTCGGCAATCCTTGCGGTCTTGATAAAGCCAAACTTTTCGTAGAGAGAGATTGCCGCGAGGTTGTCCACTCTGACCTGAAGTACGATCCTTGCGATGCGCGCTCGCGTTATCGCGTCTTCGAGTAGAGCGCTCCCGATTCCTCTTCCTCTGCAGGCTGGATCAACGGCTATGGATGCGATTATTTTTAGGTCGTTGTCTTTTGGATCGACAAGGATGCAGTACCCCACAAGTTGTCCTTCGATTTCGGCGACGCGGAATCCTCGAGGATAGCTTAAGAGGAGCTGGAGGAACAACGAGTGGGAGTACGGGTCGGGAAAGGAGGCGTTCTCTATTTCCTCCACTCGGGCAAGATCGGTTTGCTCGCAGTCCCTCACCTCCACCGGTAGGCCTTCGCTCATCACATGTTTGGCCTTTCCTTTTGGTTTAGCTTCTCTTCTTTACCTCTGACAGATTGCGAAGTTGTTTTTCACTATTCTTTTCTCAAGTTGAGGGCGACGCCGAGAATCTGATGACTGATGTTTCTCCCTCAGCCCTGTCTTCATTTGTCTTCCTGAAGTGTTGGACTCCGAGACTTTGGTCACACATTATAACTGTTAGGACACTGCAAAAAGCATGACATGTCAAAAATTAGGACGGTCTTCTCCAGCTCGGGCCTGCGAATGTGAATGATAGGAGGCGCGGGATACGCTTTCGGATGGAAATGAAACAACACTGGACCTCTCGCTTCATCTATGAAAGTCTGGGTAATATGCAGCGCTTGAGATCCAAAAAAAGAGAGGAGTAACAGATACTCTTGCAACGCGGATGCTAGTAAGGAAATCAAGACGGGTAATCCTATCCTCCCTCCTTCCTTTTTCTGCTTCCTGCCCGAAGCTTCTTGACATTGACCAGGGGAACGAGAAAGGAAATATAACTTTGAGAGTGGGAGATTCACCAGTGGCTAGAGTAAGATGAGCTCCAGCGATGAATCGACGGGCGAAGAGTTGCATCCTCAGACGCTTCAATTCCTCTCGGACCTCGTAGAGTCGGGTAGGAAGGGGGTAATCTGCGTCAGGATCGACTCCGTTACGGAGAGCTTGCGCTCGAGGGGAGGCTGGCAGTACAGGAAGCTGCGCGTCTCCGACCACTCGATGGAGGCCGATGTCCTTATCGCGGAATCAAAGTTTGGATCCTGGAAGTTTCGCGCCGGGGACCATGTCGTGTGCGGTGCAAAGAGCAACGGCGTGGACAACGAGGGAAATCTGTCTTTGTTCTTCGGAGATTTCACGGGCCCGTTCGATGCGGCGAGACTCCTTTTTGAGTACGCGGGTAAGACATTCGACGCAAAGCAGTCCTCAGGGAGGATGAAGTCGAACGAGACGGTCTACCAGATCTCGGCGAGGGAGGCCAGGTCTCTCCTTGAATTGATCAGGCTATGGGTGCAGGAGGGGAAACCCCAGCACTACACAAAGTGGTGCCAGATGCACCAGATCGTGGCCACGAACCTCTTCTACATGGGCCTCGTCAAGAGGACCGCGTCAATGTCGGGATACTACTACCCGACGAAGGAGGCCCTGGAGTTCTTCCAGGGGAAGAGGAACTTTACGAAGAAGAAGGTCTTCGCAAGGGATGCGGAGGGAAAACACGTCTTGGTGGCCGACGAAGGGGAGAGCAGGTCGTTTGCCGAATACCTCGAGGATTACGCGGATAGAGAGTCCGCCCTGAGGGAGTACAGGGAGGCGCTGGGTTCATGCGGGGAGCGAATTAAGGCAATTTTGGAGCACCAAGACCAGGCGCTACCCCCTGAGTAGCGTTTGAAGGAACACTGGAAATTCCCCCTTAATTGCTCATGAACAACACCTGTTTTGGGTCCGTGAGCGTTCTTATGGCTGAGTGGAAATGCAACGCTTAATTAGCAACCCTATTCTACCTCTGGATTGAAACCACAAATGGTCTCAGATAGCGATATGGGCACTGTAGCGGGAGAGGAAGAGGAACAGAGCGGTGCGGGCGAAGAGGGAGAAATGCCTGAATCCACGTACGGCGCTGCCGAGGAAGAAAGTAAGGAAGAAGCGGGCGAAGAAGCTGCCGCGCCAGCCGAAGAACAGGCTGCTAAACCAAAGCCGACTAGGGGTGGCGGTCGACGCGCTGCTCTGAAAATCATCAGGCAGAATGTCGAGTCACTTTCGAAGGATCTCTCTGGCTTCAGAAAGGCGCACGAGGCGAATTCAAAGCGTCTCGAGAAGCAGGTCGCATCTCTGCGGAATGACGTCAATGCTCTGAAGAGCTACATCGCCAAGGAAAGCGCAAAGGCGAGAAGCAAGCAGGAAGCCTCGCTCGCAAGGATTTTCAGCAAACTGAGCGCTGCGAAAAAGCCGGCCGCACCTGCGAGGAAAGCTGCTGCTGCCGCGAAGAAAAAGAGTTCGTCAAAGTCAAAATCGAAAGGAAAGAAGTAACTTTAGTTTCAGGGAAGTAAGGACGTAGAAGGCACTGACCGGTGCCTTCTGCTGCTTCTTCTTCTATGCACTCTATCTTCTTCTTCTTTTTTCCACATCTCCCATTTTCTCTTTCATTTTTTTGACTCCAATTCATTTTGACATGTTGGCTTTAGGCCCAGGTAATCATACACTGGTGTCAACAAACTCCGTATATACGTAAGACGCGTATTGTACGTGCTGCAGTAAGCGGGTGATGGGCGAGCCTTTGGGTGAGCGCCTAGTCACCTGCTCACATTGTCGAAGGGCGTGAAGCTTCAACCATTGATAGCCTTTACAAATCTCCGACGCACTCGTGTCGGGACGATTAGGGCAAGCACTTGTGGGACCTGCCTGCGGATCGCCGCACTCATCGCAATATGTCTTGTTGTCTTCGTCTCGCCGATTCTCTCGGGTTTAGGGCAGCAAGGGATTCAGCATTCTTCACGTTACGCGGAAGCGTCTTCTACTCCGGGAAATCCTGAAGTCATCGTCGTGCAGCTCAATGATCCGATTGATGCAGGCTCGAGCGGGATGATGACAAGAGCCATATCTCAAGCGCAGTCGCAGAACGCCGCGGCCGTTGTGATTGACATGAACACGCCGGGTGGTTTACTAAGTGACATGATAACGATGGTTGACGCGATCTCAAACTCTACAGTGCCGGTGTACACCTACGTTGGGAACGCATCACTTGCGGCCTCAGCCGGGAGTTACATCGCGATGGCGACAAGGTTGATCTTTATGGGGCCGGGGTCGGAGATCGGCCCATCGACTCCGATCGTCGTGGGCGGGACGGGTTTGGAGCAGAACCACACTGAGGATGCAATGTTACAGCTCATGACCTCTCTCGCGGCTCAACACGGGAGGAATACGACCGCCGCGTACAACATGGTTATTTACGACATTGCGTACTCCTACGATTCGGCACTCCGCTACCATGTTGCGGACAGGAGTTCGTTCAGCCTAGATCAGACTCTGCAGGAGCTCAATCTTTCGAGTGCGAACATCGTAACGATAAGTGAGAGCCCGACCGAGCAGCTGATAAGCTTCCTCTCGAATCCGACGGTGGACGGCATTCTTTTCCTGGTCGGAGTCATCGCGGTAACTCTGGATTTTCTGCATCCTACCATCCTTCTCTCCATTGCGGGAGGAGTACTCATAATTCTGGCGCTGATAGGGGCGGAAGCTATACAGGGAGCCGGGACTCAAGCCTACTCAATTATCTTGCCACTCGTCTTCTTTGCAATAGCGGCGACTCTCATAGTTTTTGAGATCAAGACTGGGCACGGCGTCATGCTATTTGCGGGAGTGGCAGTCGGCGCGGTCGCGATCCTGCTACTTGCCTACCAGGTACCGTACTCTCCGTCACCATTTGGCGACGTCCAGTACCTCGAGATTGCGATGCTGCTTGTTGCAGGCGGTCTTCTCGCGCTCTACGTCAGGTGGGTTGCAAAGTCAATCCGCACAAAGCCTTTCACAGGTGCTGAATCAATGTTGGGAAAAATTGGTGTGGTGTATTCCGAAGAACTCGCTCCCGATGGAGAGATCTCAATCGATGGCGTGATATGGAGGGCGACACTGCAAGCCAAAGGGATAGGAAAGGTCGAGAGAGGACAACGGGTCGTTGTGAGAGAGGTCTCTGGCCTGACCGTCGTGGTCGAACCGGAACCCATAAAGCAAAAAGTCTAGAGTGCAACCTACACATTGAGGTAACTGTTTTTCGTTGGACGTAGCCACGACAATCGCGATAGGAATAATCGTCTTGATTATCCTCGGGATATTGCTTTCGGGAATAAAGGTTCTGAAAGAGTGGGAGCGAGCGCCGCTCCTCACTTTAGGGCGCTTTCGGGGCCTCAGGGGACCGGGGCTTATTTATGTTCCTCCTTTCATAAGCAAGGTTCCCTATGTGATCTCGACCAGGTTGCAGGTCGCGTCATTTAGGACGGAGCAGACTCTGACGCGTGACAACGTCCCGGTCAACGTCGACGCGGTGATGTACTTCCAGCCCGTGGACGTCCAAAGAGCTGTACTCAACGCCGAGAACTATGGCACTGCGACGCAGCTCGCGGCGCAGACCACGTTGAGGGAAACAATCGGAGGGGTCAATTTTGATGATCTTCTGTACGAGAGGGAGAAGATAGGGGCCTCCGCGCGGAACATAATTGACCAGAAAACAGAAAACTGGGGAGTAAAGGTCACCGCTGTCGAGATTAGAGACATTGCGATACCACCGTCTCTGCAAGAGGCGATGTCGAGGCAGGCTCAGGCTGAGAGGGAGCGAAGGGCGCGCGTTACTCTCGCCGAGGCGGAGTTTCAGGCCGCGCAGAAGATGGTAGACGCTGCAAACCTGTACTCGTCAAATCCGAGGGCCATGGAACTGAGATGGATGAACATACTCTATGAGCTCGGATTGCAGGGGAGGGGGACTCTCATGCTCATTCCGACGAACATGCCCACTGCCGGGTCGGGCGCGGCCCCTGGGTCGACCGTCATTCCTCCGTACGGAGTCGTAGGGATGAGAGAGGTGGCTGAGATGCAAAAGCCCGCAACAGAGTCTTCTAGTCAGGGTGCGGGACAGAGAGCCGGTGGGGGCTCATCGTCAAGCTCCTGAGATCTTCTGAGAGAGTAAGATTTCGCACGTACTGATTTGTTTCACGTGTACTCTCTCAATAGCTCTACGCCTCCCTTTTTCATTGTGAGGATTTCATTCTCGGTGGTTGAGTTTCTGATTGAGGTGCGCTCACATCACAATCAGAGAATGTCAATCTTTTCTTTTTTCTGCCGATTCTTTTGCTTCGGGAAAGCGAGAGGGAGAAGCATGAGAATTGTACAAATCGCCGCGAATTGAAATGAAAAAATCAGAATGGGGGAGAGTCCAATCAGAAAAAAAGAAATTCTGGTGAGCGCGTACATCTTCTCCTTCTCTCAAGTGTAATTCAGAATGAGATGTTGACTTGTAACGAAAAGCGTGCGCTGAAGTAAAAGGCCAACTAAAATTGACTTGGCCGCTCTTGATGGCTTCGTGGCAAAGCCAAGAAATCGTAGAATACATCTTGGGCAATCCGAGGACGAGTCAGCATCACATCATTTTCGGCGACTGCAGGGACATGCATGAAGTTTCGAGCGAATCAATTGATCTGACCGTCACCTCGCCGCCCTATTACAATGCTCCATTTGATTATCCGGGGATGTATCGGGATTATGATGAGTATTTGGAACTCCTCTCGCAGGTTGCCGACGAACTCTTCAGGGTGACAGCGCAGGGAAGAATAGTCTGTTTTGTAATTGACGACATGCTCGTTGACGGCGAAAAGTTACCAATCGTTGCCGACGCGACGACCATAATGAGAAAGACGGGCTTCAGGTACCGGGACAGGATAGTCTGGGTAAAGCCAAAGGGATACTCGAGGATAAGCAGGAGGTCTGGAGTAGTAATCCAGCACCCCTATCCGATGTACTTCTACCCTGACAACATCCAGGAGAGCATTCTCATCTTTCAGAAGGGGAGGTTTGACTACAAGCAAATCAAAGAGTTTGACCAGGAAACGCTTGATTCCTCGAGAATCGACGCTCACGCGTTCAACGAGGCAGAGTGGAACCTCACAGTCTGGAATATTACAAACGTGCTTCCTACAAACAATCCACTCGAAAAGGGGGTAGCTGCCTTTCCCGAGGAACTAGCTTCAAGACTGATTCAGCTCTTCTCATTCACTGGAGAGACAGTTCTTGACCCGTTCCTTGGATCTGGGACGACCAGCAAGGCCGCCGCGATGTCGCACAGAAACTCGATTGGCTACGAGTTCAACTATGCCCTGAAGGACAAGATTATGGCGAAGGTCGGCGTTGGAAACCACGTGAGAATAAAGACCGAGAAACGGCACGACACAATCGTCCCTGTTATCGGTAGCGAGTCAGAAGAGGTCGTGGCGCACTATCCCAGGTCGGCGAATCTTCTCCACAGTCCACGATAGAGCTGTAGAGTTAGATCCGACTAAGATTACTAGATCGTTTTCTGTCTCGTCGTCAAGAGGAGCCTGCGCCTTGGAGAGTATGTGACTCTCCCCTTGTCTTCTTGTTCTTACTCCTTTTGCAGGATTTCCACGCGCACCTTTGCGCCATGCTTGAATTTTTCAGCGTCGCTTACACTTCCCACGATGGCGCCATAGTGCATTGGAATCGCGATCTTTGGCTTAATCGACGAAACTGCCTGAAGAGCTTCGTCCACAGTCATCACGTATGTACCTGAGACTGGAATCAGCGCAATGTCGGGCTTCAAATCCGTCATCTCGGGAATGTGGTCGCTGTCGCCCGTGTGGTAAATCGTGGTGGAGTTCTTCGTCCGTATGAGATAGCCGACCTTCCCGTCTTGCTTTGGGTGGAAGTGCTTGCCCGATTCGTTGAATTTGTTCGTATTGTAGGCTGGAATGGCCGTTATCTGAAAGCCACCGATGCTCACCCTATCACCGGGCTTTACGTACTTCACTTCCTTCGGTTTCAGTTTTGAAATCTCTCCCTTTGAGGCGGGAATTGCCACCACAACAGTTTCGGGCTTGATCACTTTTGCCAGGTCCTCCGAATTGCAATGGTCGTAATGTTCGTGCGAGATCAATACGTAATCCGCTTTCGCATCGTGGCTGAGCTTAAAGGGATCAATTACAAGTATCTCACCATCTGAGTCTATCTTGAATCCGTCGTGCCCGAGCCAGGTTATCTTTACTCCATTGTACTCAAACATTTTTTCTTAAATCACACACCAGATTTTTCTTGGATTTCCTGAAACTACGCCGCTCAATTACTCTCTCGCGTTCGTCTTTGCTTATCTTCTACGCTTGCTTCAGGCTCTGTCTCTCTTTTTCTCCAGCGGGGAGCGGAGAAAGAGCTGAGGAACGGAAAAGAGATGTAAGTTGAGGTCGTGTATTGAATATTCTCATCAACCCTTTCTGAAAAGTCTTTTCTCTTCTGCACGACGGATTTCGTCAGCAAAAGAAAAGGACCTGGCGGGGAGTAAAAAGTGGAGTTGGCTAGCACATTGATATTTGACCTAAACTATACATATAGTAAGTATCTAGCCCGTTACGGGAAGCCTAGACTCCATCAGAGAGTAAAACTCCAATTTGCAACCCTCATCATTCATAGGGAACGACGGCGACAAGACCTCAAGTGAGGCTCACCTCAGTGCACTCGCCTCGATCGGTCTCTCTCAGTATGAGGGAAAGTGCTTCCTTGCCTCGCTCCAAACAGGCCCTGCGACGATAAACCAGATAGGGATCGTTGCCGGCGTTCCTCGAACCAAAGTTTACGGAGCGGTCAGGAAACTTGTCGAAAGGGGGTTGCTAGTTCAGAACGAGGACGATGAGAAGATCTTCGTTGCGAGATCTCCAAGGGAGGTTCTCATACCTCTGCTCGAAAAGGAACAGAGGAGGATAAGCCAGGGACTCGAGGCGCTCACGGAGCTCGAGGTCATCCATCAGTCGATGGGATACGTAAAGCGCGCCGAGGCACTCCGTTCGAAGGTGCTGCGATACTATCCACGCCTTGCGGTCACAAGAAAGACCAGGGATCTATTCCAGAACGCGACGAAAAAGATCGTGATTCTTTCAACAGCCAACGGTCTGATAAGGCTCTCGAGGCTCTCAGGGATCCTTTTCGAGCGCTCGCGTACGGGATTGCAGATCGAGATTCGGACGGGATTCAAGGACGAGCCAGTGTTTCACACCGCAATCCAGAGCCTCAAGGAGATTGAAAACACGTCAGTTTTTCTCTCTTCGCTTGCGATTCCGATTCAGATAATCGTTGTTGATGGGCAGTATGTCTTGATCTCGGAACTAAAGCCCGATGACCTGAGGGAAGAGGGGATGGACGTTGCCTTCCTTATTCAGAGCTCCGAGATGGCCGAGATGATTGAGGCACTCGTGCGAGAGTTCCCTCTACCTTCTTCCAATCTCGCGACTGCGGACGATCTGGTTCCAAAGTCCTAGGATCAGCTTTGGCTCGGCCGCATTCTTCTTCTCTTTTTTTGGCGGCAAGCGACGTGCAACGGCTAAGAGGGAGAAATAATTTTCGTAGTGGACTTCCAGCAGTTCAAATAATCAAATAGTGGTATTAGCAGACCCGTTTTGGGGGTTTCTTTTTCCACATCTCTCTCATTTTTTCTTGCATTCCTTCTTTACGATCCCATTTTTGTTTCTCTCTCGCTGCCAAACCGATTGGAAAAAAAAGAACGTGTTTGTCCTCTGCGGAATTTTTCTAGATATTAGAGCATACTATCTTTGAAAACACGTCAGACATTGTGATAGCCCGCTAACCGCGACGACAAGTGCGCAGCGAGAGAGAACCGTAGACACCGCGGACATTCTTCCCGTTTTGGCGCGTTGCTCCTCGTGCAAACTCTGTGCATGCATGCTCGTCTGTGGGGCTCCGGTTCCCCGTGAACTGCTTCAATGCGGAGGGAGAAATTGAGCAGAACGAACGTGGAGCGCGTAAGGTGTGGAGTTGATATCGGGCTGGGTTGATAAGGGCTAGGCAAAGAATCAGGAATTTCATCTTCAACACCTGGTTTGTTGATGCGACTCTCCTCGCGATTCTAGTTCTATTCGGGGTCTACCTCATATCCGGCATCTTTCGGCCGGGCCTGATGTATCAATACGACCACAGTCAGCACTTAGTGGAATCAGTTTACGTTTCCACTGTATTGATACCAAAGTATCACCAGCTGATTGGCTGGAACCCGTATTACTATCTGGGATACCCGCAGGGACAATTCGATCCTCCGATGGGGTATGCGATATACGCTCTACTTTACTACGTGTTCTCTTCTGTTGCCTCAGATCTTGAAATCTACAAGGGCATGATCGCGTTCTTCTATATTCTCCCGGCAATCACGCTGTATGTCTCCGCGAGAATGTTCGGCCTGAACAGGCTATCCGGATTCTTCGGTGGCCTGTTTGCCATCGGGACTGCAGGAGGGTTCGAACAGTCCGGCCCCCTGGGAATGATGGAGTACGGGATGTATGAATACTCTGCTTCTATTGCTCTTATTCCGCTCGTCCTAGGGCTGTATCATTATTCGTTGCAACGCAAGTCCTGGTTTCTAATCCTCACGACCGGCCTCGCGACAGCTTTTGTTTTCCTGCTTCACACGATCGGCGGAGTCTTTCTGTTGGTAGTCCTCGGTGTGTACACTGTGATTTTCCTTGGAAAGCAGGCAATCTTTCACCGAGCGAACATGCAACTCATGAAGACGATTGCCAAGTTTGCTGCGATAGTCGTAATCATGGTGGGGTTGAGCTCGTTCTGGATCATTCCAGCCTACGTCAATCAGAGCTACTACTACTCGCAGAAGAGCCTCGTGACGGAGCTCGGAAACTACGGCGTGACCTACAATGACTATGCGAACGGACTTGTTTTCGGAGAAAAGACGGTGCCCTACACGCTGTCTCTGTTTCCTACCTCGAGCCCGCAGATTCTAGTTTCTCTTTACAACGATCATCAGGTGCCCACACAGTATTCCAGCCTTCTCTTCTACCAAGTACTGATGGCACTTGCGGCGATAGGGATAATAGTCGCACTCATAAGGCGACAATCGAGGCTTCCGGCTCTTGTTGCTGTAACATGCATTGCGATTTTTGTTATAATCTCACTTGGGCCCACGTATTACGAATGGCTGTGGCAATCCAAACTTTTTCACCTGATTGACATCAGGCCTGCCAGAGCGGCCGCTCCTGCGCGGATCTTTCTCTCTCTTTTGGCGGGCGTTGGAATTGGCGACGGTATGTACCTATTGGTTAGGGCACTATCGAAGAGGCAACCGGGCACGCGAGGTTACCATGCGTCGAGAATCCTGAAATTCGTGTCGGTATTCATAATTTTGTTGTTCGCCGTTTCCCTTGTCGCGAACTCACTTTCGCTCATGACTCAGATAAATCTCGCCGGGACGACCGACGACATTTCCACCGCATCCGACCTGCCGCAGTTATTCCAGTGGTTGAACCAGAACGTGCCAAATACCTCCAGGATCGCAACCGAAGAGTATCCTGGGTCTCAGCAGCACCTCTTCGCAATAACTCCACTGTACACGGGAAAGCAGGTGATTGGAAGTGAGTACGGATTCTGGTGGTCAGGGGCTGCTGCCTCGACCTCTGTGTCAACGATGCTGTCCTACTCGTATTACTACAGTACCGGAGCGGTCTTCGATACTCTCTCCGGGCTGAACGCGGGATACGTGGTCGTTTGGAAGACTGAGACAAAGTACTACCTCACGGAGAGTTCTCGATTCCAGCTCGTCAAACAAATCGGAGTATTTGATGTGCTAAAGCTCGCAGGTTACACTCCCAGTTACGTCGAGATTTACAACGGTACCGGAAATGCGTCGGTGACCGCAATGGATCCTGAGAGCATTGTGATCAAAGTCTCTAACGTTACTGCAGGCTCTGACCTCCTTCTGAAGATGTCCTACTTCGGCAATTGGGTCGGAAGTATGGGCAATGGTGACCCACTAACTGTGAAGCCGGTGAATATACAGCTGCCCCTTCTGTCGGTTAATTACACGGAGGTTCCTCTTCCAAGGTCAGGAAACTACAACATCACGCTTTCCTACTCGCCTCGGCCGAGCAATGCAATGGCGAGCGACATTAGCGGCGTGACCTTTCTCTTCGCAATCCTCGGGATGATCTTGATTGCGATGAGGAATACCTACGACCTCAGCGTCTCAGAATATCTGGCCAGATCCGCAAGGAAAGCAACAGGATTAGTTCGTGGTACGCTCACGCGGCCTTATGGACCGCCAGGGGACGCTAGACAGATTTCGAACTCTGAAAAGGAAGGATAAAGAACAAATTCGCCGAATTGAATTCTTTCTGACTGGCTCACGAAATGAGCCCATGCAATGTGTTCAACGTTGAGCCAAGATTAGAGCGGCGCAGACCTCTATCTGTTTGGCTTTTTCTTACCACGACTATCGGACAGATTCGAGCAGTTGTTCCTCTCTTTTTTCCATCTCTCACATGAAATGCGGAACACTGAAAAAAGCGAATAGCAAAGCTACGAGATCAAAAGTAGCCGTAACGGAAGGACAACCTAAAGCAAAATGGCCCCGAAAGTGACTCGATCATACAAGGACGACATAAAGCGAAGGATCCTAATCGCAGCATTCAAAGAATTCAGTGCTAGGGGGTATCATAGAGCTAATCTCGATAGGGTTGCGAGGGCAGTAGGGATTGCGAGAGGAACGATCTACCTGTACTTTGACTCAAAGCGACAGTTGTTCGAGGCGCTCTCCGCGTTTCAGCTTGCAAATTTGAAAACGCTGCTGGAAAGGCATGACTGGACAGGAGAGGACGTGGCTGCAACAGCGCGCTCCTTCTTTAGAGAGCTCAGGCGAGGGTTACCCGAAAACAGTGAAAGGATGGCTGTGGAAATGCTCGCTGAATCCTCAAGGAACAAAGAGCTGAAGCGACAGCGATTGCTTGAGAGCAGACAAATGCAAGACATCATATCCGCGGTGATTCAGGAACAGGTTGGTGAAAGTCGGAGAAGGAAGCGCACTGACGAGAGCGCCGACAGCAGAGCGCTGAGGGAGATGGCGCTTGGGTCAATTGCCCTATACAACGGGCTGAGTTCGCTGAGAGTCCTCGGATACGAGACTAGGGAGATTGAGGAGGCGTGGTCTAGGACGATTTCGCTCATCGCCGAGGGGTGGAAGAAAGACATGCGGGAAAGGACAGGGGAAAAGGCTCCGGCGAGTGCGCCTTCCGCAAGTCTGGAATAGCAAACGGTGCTATCGTTACTTTGTCAGTGTCCGCCCTAAGATAAGGCCAACGTTCATTACTCTTTTTCTGAATCATCATCTCGATTTCTGGATCGCACCGTTTCCCGCTTTAAATACCATAATAGCACCGTTACGTACCCCCTCTAGGGGGGTACCCTAGCTAATTCTCGACAAGTGTCGAGAACTCTAAAGATACTTTGAGTGGAATTTCCTCCTCTGAAGAGCTCGGAAGTATCCACAATGTTTGGGGCTATCGTGCCTTAATGGAGTTTGGAGAATGAAGAAAGCTTTGGCGTTTTTCAAGATAGTTCTAGGACATGAGTGGAAGTGCCGTGTTATGTTAGAATCAAGAGGAGAAAAGTAATAGATGGGCTACTACTTTTTCATCGCGGCTACGGTGTCTGTTAGAACCTTCTTTGCGTCTCCAAACACCATCATAGTGTTGGGCAGGTAGAAGAGCTCGTTGTCGACGCCGGAGAATCCTGGGCTCATCGAGCGTTTGATGAAGACGACGGTCCTCGCCTTGTCAACGTCGAGGATGGGCATTCCGTAGAGCGGGGAATCGGGCTTTGTCCTCGCCGCTGGATTTGTGACATCATTTGCGCCCACTACAATCGCCACGTCAGTTTCTGGGAAGAGTGGGTTGATCCTGTCCATTTCCCACAGCTGGTCGTAGGGAACCTGCGCCTCCGCGAGAAGCACGTTCATGTGGCCAGGCATCCTTCCCGCGACGGGGTGTATTGCGTACTTTACGTCTATGCCTTTTGCCTGCATCATGTCGGCGAGCTCCTTCACGACGTGCTGGGCCTGGGAGACCGCGAGCCCGTAACCTGGCACGAAGACGACGGTTCGGGCATTCTCAATGACTGTTGCGACGTCCTCAGGAGTGTAACTCTGCACGGTTCTAGCGGGTTGCGCCGTAACCTCCTTTTCCGATTTTGAGATTGTAGCTCCAACCCCTCCGAATAGCACGTTGAGGAAGGACCTGTTCATGGCCTGGCTCATGATCACTGCCAGGATGAAACCTGAGGAACCGTCGAGCGACCCTGCAACGATCAGGACTTTGTTGTCGAGCACAAATCCCAGGCCGGCAGCAGAAAGCCCCGCGTACGCGTTCAGGATAGCGATTACGGTTGGCATGTCGGCGCCGCCTATTGCCATCACGAGGAGAAAGCCGAATAGCAGGGCAAAAGCAGCCATGATAGGAACGACATTGCTCTGAAGGGGATTGATCACGAGGTAAACGCCTAGACCAATAGCAATCGCGATCGTCGAGAGGCTGACGACAATTCTCCCGCGATAGATCAGCGGCTTTCCGGAGATGAGGCCCTGGAGTTTCGCAAAGGCGATGCAGCTGCCAGTGAATGTGAGGAACCCGAGTATCATCTCTGCGGAGAGGACCGCGACAGTGAATGTGTCAATCTTTGGTATGTCGTTGTAATATTCCGAAACGCCGACAAGAGCTACGGCGAGTGAGCCGAACGCGTGGGACATTGCCGTCCTCTGGGGCACCGCCGTCATCGGAAGCTTTAGGGCGATGGGGACTCCTATAATCGCACCAACGACGAATCCGCCTATGAGAAGATCCGTGCGCTGAATCTGATAGGCTAGGAGCGTCGCTGCAATCGCGATGACCATCCCACTCGCCGCGGCCCAGTTGCCCCGCTGAGATGTTTTGACCTCGCTCATCCAGCGAAGCGAGAGCACGAAGAGGACGACGGCAAGCACGTACATGTATGCTACGATTGTGTCATTCATTTCTTCTCAGCTGGCACCGTCTTTCCCTTGTCTTGCTGCTGCGGTTGCTTCCTTACCCTAAACATCCTCAGGATGCGCTCTGTAATCATAAAGCCACTCACGATGTTTGTGGCGGCTAGGGCGACCGCGACTGAGACGAGAAGCGTTATGAAGTCATTCTTCGGATTTGCGAGGACAATCAAGCCCGCCACGATGGAGACGGATGAGATGGCATTGGTAAGAGCCATCAGTGGAGTATGGAGTAATCTCGACACGTGGCGGATGAGCTCGGTGCCAAGAAAAGTTGCTAGGATAAAGATCAGGAGATTTACGGCCAGGTCTGTCTGTGCTGTGTCGACCAATTTTACTTTCTCTCTCACACTCACAAACTACAATATTCCAAGGGCTTTCTTCGTTGCATCGTGAACCACCTCTCCCTTGTTCAGGACGAGGGGCCCCCGAATCAGGTCATCTTTGACATCAATATTCAAGGCACCATCTTTGATCAACGCCGAGAGGAATGAAGTAATGTTCCTGGAGTAAAGCTGGCTTGCCTGTATCGCCATCGTTGAAGGAAGATTGAATGGGCCGTGTATCGTCACGCCGTACTTTACAACGGTCTTTCCCGGCTCAGTTAGGGCGCAGTTCCCTCCCTGCTCTGCCGCAAGATCTACTATAACCGAGCCTGGACGCATTCTCTTAACCGCTTCCTCCGAGATAAGCTGAGGCGCTTTCTGACCGGGCACGAGAGCTGTAGTGATCACAACGTCGGAGGCACTGGCGCGTTCTGCGAGCAGTTCCTGCTGCTTCTTGTAGAAATCCTCTGACTGAGCTTTCGCGTACCCACCAGTGGTCTGCGCATCCGCCGCTTGGACAGCTATCTGAACAAACTTCGCCCCCAGGCTTTCTACTTGTTCCTTTGCGATTGGGCGCACGTCGTATGCTTCTACAACCGCTCCGAGCCTTCTTGCTACGGCGATTGCCTGCAAACCAGCGACTCCAGCTCCGACTACAAATACCCTCGCCGGAGGGATCGTTCCTGCAGCGGTCATCAGCATAGGGAAGAGTTTTGGAAGCGTGTCAGACGCAATGATGACGGCCTTGTAGCCGGACACCGTCGCCTGCGATGACAGGGCATCCATTGACTGAGCCCTGCTTATGCGAGGCATCAACTCCATTGCAAATGCGGTCACATGCCTTGACGCGAGCTTTCGGACTGTTTCCAGGTTTGCCACAGGATAGAGGAAGGAGATTAACGTTGAACCGTCCTTGAACAGTTCGGCTTCGTTTGGGGCGGGGGGCTGAACCTTGGAAATGACATCGGACTCGGAGTAAAGGGAGGAGACATCCGACACAATCGTGGCTCCCTTTTCAGTGTATGCAGAGTCGGGTATTCCAGCCGAATCTCCGGCCCCCTGTTCGACCTTCACCGAGACCCCCTTCAATCTCGAGAGAGAGTCGGGAATCAAGGAGACTCTTCTCTCTCCTGGTGCTATTTCTCTGGGAACTCCTAGTATCATTGGGCTGTGCTAATCACCGCAAGCACCACGCGGCGATTCACCATGGAAACAGTACAGTTTAACCTTTCTAGTACCAGTGAATTTTCAAAGCTTGCTTGGTACATTCGCGATTCGTCTGCAGAATCACTTATCGAATTAAACTCGCATAGATACTTGGCCTGGCCGGGTCATTCGGAGGTCAACTTCTGGAAGTAGAGCGATTATTGTGGCAGAACGAAAAGTATCCCAACTCTCGCCTGACGCTGGAGGGCACTTTCTCTGCCTGATGGTCTCTAGCTCTTCTCGGCGAGTGCGGCTCAAAAGTGTGGGACGCCTGGGAGGCCCCCTGCACTGACTAGAAAGTACACTAGGTCATGGCTGAAGTCAAACGTCGCTGTCGCGGTCAAAACTGCAGCGCAAAGGCACTTGAGTTTCAATGGAATGTTAGATTTCCAGAGCAGGAAGTAGTACACGATCATACCAGCTGCGCCGAAAATCAGAAAGTTCCATGGGCCCAGCAGGTAGAAAAGAGGGTTGCTTTCGATCCCTGCACCGATTCGTAGTATGACGAAAGTAAGCGTCGCCGCACCGGAGTGCGCAAAAAGCCCTCCGGCAACTAATGCCAAATACAAGTTCGAGTAGGCATTGTTTTCAAGGAATGCGCGCCTTCCTTCTCCTTTAAGCCTGTACTTTTGCTGCTGAGGTTGTGCTCTGTTGTCCACCATTAATGGTCATCTTCTCTCTATAATCGTATGATTCCTGATCAGATCCCTTTTTTTCTATACCCGCCTTCCATCGCCTTGCCGCCAGTTTTTGTGTAGCAAGAAATAGTTGCCAGACTTTTTCTTGATCCAGTGGTAAAGGATGAGTGCGCACTTCTTCACTTGGGCTTGATGATTCATAAAGCCAAACGTGATTTGCGTCTATACGAGAGACTAGTAGCAGAGTGACAAATCTGTAGCCAACTGCTATGCTCGGTCTTATTCCATCTTTCAACGCCTAATTTTCGCGGTGAATGACGATAGTATTTGCGAAAAAAGGAGGATGGGCAGGGAGACGAGTAGGTGCAATCCAAATGATTTCGATGAGGGTCTCTCAAAAGACTGGAGTAAACCAACTACTCAACTTGTAGTGAGGTTCAATCACAATGTCCTTCGTAATTTCTTCAAATCTCACCCTTTTCAGCTCAAGTATGTGGATAAGATCTATAATTCTGGCAAGATTTATTGAGAAGGCAGAAACATAACAGGAAAGAAAAAGAGAATTGAAGTGTGGAGTAGCCACATCGGGTACAACCCCTCCCAAAGTACTCGAAAAGATTGTATTGAAAGCAGAAGATCTGGGCTATGACTACTTTCTAGTTACAGATCACTATATGGGTACTAGGTCGAGTGTGACTCTTGACGCCTGGACCTTTCTTTCCTACGTCGCGGCGCTGACCCAAAGAATCAGACTCGGTACGTGCGTCACACCGATCCCTTTCAGGCCGCCCGCTATACTTGCCAAGATGATTGCAACTCTGGATAACCTGTCGGACGGGAGAGCCATCCTGGGAGCATGAGCTGGCTGGCACAGACCTGAGTTCGATGGGTACTCGAAGTGGCTCGGTGATGGAGAGAGAGTCAAATTCACTGGCGAGGCAATAGACCTGATGATTCGCCTCTGGACACAGTCAGGACCCGTCGATTACGCTGGACAGTTTGTCTCGGCTTCCGGCGCAATCCTCGAACCAAAGCCGGTTCAGAGACCCCACCCGCAAGTCTGGTTTGGAACGGTATCCGAAAAGATGCTGCGCCGTTGCGGCAGACTCGGCGACGGTTGGCTGCCCATAGGGCCTAGATGGATAGGCGACATGTATCCCAGGCCGAACGAATACTCAAAGATGAGGCACATCATTGTCTCTGAGCTGGAAAAGCGAGGGTATCCTCTTAACCGGTTTTTCTTTTCAACAATAATCAACTACGCCGAATCCCGAACGCTACTTTCAGAAATTGAATCTTTCAAGCAGGCGGGGATGAACCACTTTACGCTGGGGCTGAGCAGGGAAGCTGACGAGTCGGTCCTGGTGAAGTTAGAGCGCGTCTCCAAGGAAGTCTGTAGCTCCATCTAAAGGAAACAGCGAAAATAAAGTGACATCACGCTACAATTTTGACGATGAGCAGCTCAGTCCACGAACACGTTGCCTCGAGCAGTCACAAAGTAGAATGTAGATAGACCGGGAACCCAGGAGTATTGGATTTGAGTGACCACGACTTTTCCTGGGTATAGGACAACGTCAAACGCTGGCGTTGTTGTTGAATTGAAGTAGTGATGTCCACCAGCATCTATGATCACCAGGGAAACGACCTCCATTTGAACCGGCCCCTGGTTTTGGAGAGTGAATGTCACGGCGTTTGAGGAAGAGTACCATACTGTCAGTGAAAGGTACGCAGAACTTTGAACGTCCGTCTCGATTCTGTGGACCGTAGAACTTGTGGCATATGCAACACTTTGGACGCGAAGGACCAATTCATTTGCGCCATTTATCAAGTTCTGGGGGGCCAGGGTCGAGTTGAAATTCACGTTCACGCTGATGACATCCGCGCCGACGCTGGTCGTGACGTTTGAGAACAGCAAGTATTTCTTGTTCAGCCAGTCATAGAGGTAAACACTCTGGGTCGGAGACGTTTGGTTGTATGCTGTGGTGAGGGAGAAGGACAGCTGGGTTACAACTGACGAGGCCTGCGCAAGCACGAACGTGTAAGCCCAGTCGGTCTGATAGAGAAAATATGAATTCCCAAGATAATTTAGGCCGATGTCATCGAAGTAAAAGAAGTACTGCGAATAACATTTGCTTGTTGTTTGAACGTTCAAATTTATTACGATGTCGTAATAGCCTGTGTGGACGAGCTTTGAAGCAATTGTGCCACCGCTCTGAAGACTGGAAATAGCGGTTCTGTATTTCCATGATGCGTCGGGCCCCGCCAGCGATAGCTGAGTCAATGTGTACGTAGTGAAGGAAGGCGCCGTGTTCTCGTCAACAAGATAGACCGTCAAGGTCGCGCTGGAGATCGATCTTGAATTAAGAACAGGAACGTATTCGGCCCAGCTAAACTGTGAGTTAGCAATCGGGCCCACCCCGCCAGAAGATGGGTTGATGTAGAAACGCGTTGTAGCATTTCCTTTGAAGGTCGCAGTCCCAACGCATGTAAAGTACAGTTCCATCGAGCCTACTCCCGATCCTGGCGAAGGATTTCCATTTGACGAAGAAAAGTCGCCGCTAACAGAAGATGTTGAGGCGAAGGTCCATCCATTTGTATTTGAAGTAAAGTTAGAGTTTGAGAGAGCCTGCAAGGTCGGATTGTTCATGGGCGAGGTAAAGTTAAACGGCGCGTAGGCGTGATACAGCGTATTGTTTTGATTCATTATAGTACCCCCGAAGCGTCCCGACGAAGCTGTGGTCATGTTCACTCCGCAAAGGTTGTTACACGTTGAACCAGCGACGTAGGCTTGAGTTGGGGTATAGCTTTGGGTGCCGCCGTAGAAGACCTGGCTTATCGAGAGTTTTTCCTGATTCTTCTGGGTGTCGGCAACAGCAGCGTGGTTTTCAGCTTGGATCATGCCTGTTTGCAGCGTAGTAATGTATAGAATTGTTGAGATGCCTGCAACCATGATAGCAAGCACGAACAACCCGCCAATGACGGAGGAAACTGCTCTCCTCCTATGCTTGGCCTCGAAAGGGCGCCTTGGTCTTTCTGGCGGAAACAGTCCCCTCCAGCTTTCTCCTCTGTGAACACGCAATTCGATCATGCGCTCCAAGCACCATCAAATACACTGCCGCTGTCTGAAACCAGCTTGACATAGTAGTTTGTGCCGGGCGTGTACGAAAACGCAGCGAGAATCTCGATCTGCTGTCCAGGTGAAAGCGTCAAACCATTCGGATACGCGGTCGTGAATGATGCCAGCGGTGCTACCGTTCCGCTTTGGTTAGTGTAGATAGTCACTATATGGATCAAATTCGAACCATAATTTAGGGCGTGAACCTCTAAGTCTGGTATCCCTCCAACGGTGTGAAACCAGACATCAAAGATTGTGAGCCTCTCCTGTGCCTGTTGGGTTGCGAGCGAGACCTGGCTTTGCTGCAATACGGTACCAGTTTGTAGCGAACTGGAGGAGCCTAGAAGAAGTAAAGTGCCAATGGCAACCGTGGCAAGGACGATGAGCAGCGTGCCTATAATTTCCGAGATTGCACTCCGCCCGTTACGGCGAGGCAGAACCCATCGATGGTTCCCTCTCAATGGTCATAAGTCGAGAGTATGCGCTCGCCACGATATATATAGATGCCCGAGATCGAATTTTGCTTTCCTAGACTTAGGGGAACCGACGAGGCAGTACGGTACATAGTAGAAGGAGTTAAATCCAATTTTGCGAGACTGGAGAGCATACTACTGAGCGACGCCGAGCGTATTTCCGACGCCGATGATGAGGATCGAATCTCCTTCCTTTGTCTTGTCCTCGACCAAGGCGTGCACCCTGTCAACGACCTTTGTGGCAGAGTCCGCGATTTCTTTAGTCATTACCGAGATCGCATCGATCAGTGATTGCTTTACTACAATGGCGTAGACCGGGATGTTCTTCATAACGGCTACGTCTTCGATCTTGGCCCTCTCCACTCCGACGCCGCCAATGGCGGCACCAATTCCCTCCGCGATATCACCGGTCTTTTCGCCTTCGAGCTTCAGCGCAGCGTCAATCATGATTATCGTGCTGATCTTGGTATTCGGATCCTCGACCAGTTTCCAAACTGCGTTGTGGGGCCTACCGACCGTTCCCATTGGGCCCTCCGCCTTTAACACGTAAAGCATTCTATCCTTGTACTTGGCTATAGAGTACACAGTTTCCTGTTCAATTCCGGTCTTCTGATTGCCCACCATAAAGTTGCCTGCTACCATCGGGCCGATTCCATCTCCAATAGGCTGAGCGGCTCTGAAAGCTTCGATTGCGTTGAAAAGCGCCTCTGCCTGCTGTACGAGAGTCGGCATCGTCATCTGGAGTTGTACTATGAGGAAGAGGCTCTTTGTCTTCTTCCCTTGGATGAACATGTGCCTAACGACCTTGAAGATTATGTTGAGGCTGCTTGCAACTTCCAGTATGTTCTGCGCAGCGCTGATCTGGACAGGGTCAGCCTGCGGTGCGATCGTCTTTAGCTCGGCTCTGACTCTGTCGTCCTGCGTTCGCACGACATGTTCTATCTTGTCTACTATCCCCTTTGGGTCGAGCGAAACCGGCATGATCGTAAAGTATTCCAACGCCTGGTCTATTCGCGGAGCCGAGTTCGGAGGGGCCTTGCACACGTTCGTCACATAGTCCACTAGTTCTTTGCGGCTGTTCTCCCTAAGGGTCTGGAGTTTGAGGAGATTCTTGTTTACGTCGTTCAGAACCATGGAGGCCTGAATCCTCGGAGCCCAGAGGATGCTTACGAACATTAAGACTACGAAGGAAACGATGTAGATGATGAAGCTAATCGTGTTGGCTGTGCCGCCAAAGAACTGGAGTTGCGTGGATGAAAATATTGAAAGTAACAAATTTTCTCTTTCCTTCTAGCCTGTTTTCTTACTCTTTTTCGATTCAACGGGGAGAAAAAGGGGAAAAGTGTGAATGCACGACGAATCCAAAGTTGGACCGAGGGAAAAACATGCCCTTCAGCGTTGCTTTGTGTTCATCCATTAATCGCGTCTTCTCTGGTCCCTCTTCTTGCCTTCCTTGTCTTTGCTAATTTTAAGCCTCGGTAGCGCCCCTCTTAAAATCCTTCTCTCGAAGATCCCACTTGTCCGGACTTGCAATGGAAGAAAAAATGATGCGTCTCACGCATCAGGAAAACGCAGGACCAAGGCTTTTCTTGCCTCCAGAGAACTGCCTCGGATAAAGGAAGCCCCATTCTGCTTGCTTGAGATAGCGACAGGAACCATCAGGGGGGTCCAAGCCGGCGCGCTGGGAAACTCAAAGAAACTCCATAGGAACACGTTCCTTTCACGGATGTCCTCTAATCTGCTTGACATACTCAAACCAGGCTTGTTTTGGAGAACCCTGCCGGTTTAAGAGGCCGAAGTGATTTTCTTGGAAGGGGAAGGAAAGCCAGTACGTATCTGAAAGCCTCCACATACCCAGCCCGCTCACTCCGTCGCTCGAGTAGGCTTCTTCGCACACGGACTTGACATACTCTACCTGCTTTGCTTCGCTGTACCCAAAGAGCCTGGGTCCGGAAGGGTAGCCGGTCTCTGCGACAAGTATCTCGGTGCCAACCAGTTCCTTTGCCTTGCGCGCGATACGACTCACCTCGCTTACGTTGATTGGTTCGGATCGCAAGTAATTTGGATAGAAATCAAGGCCCAATACATCGCAGTACTTTGAGTAGTGTTTGAAGAAAATGTGCGCGGTGTCGGCCTCAAGGTTGATCATCGTCTCAGTTTTTGGATCCTCTTCTTTCACAATCCGTTGTAGCTCTGCCAAAATCGTCTCTGCGATATCCTTCTCAAGCCAGATTCCACCGCGCCTCCAGTCGGTTGAGAGGTGTTCGAGCCACCAGTTGGGTTCATTTTCGAGCTGCCACATGTCGATTTTCCCGCGATAATGCCTGACTATTTCTCTGGATGCTTCCGCGAGCCTCGCGACATAATCGGCGGGGCGATCTATGTTTATCCCCTTGGGAAGGAATCGAAAGTAACCATTCCCAAGAACAGCTGCTATCCTGATACCTGCGTTGTTGAGCTCTCTCACGAAGGGGTCTAGTGGAAACGAGTATTCCTGCTGCTTTCTTCTCAAGATCCTGGGTTGAAAGAGATTCCACTGAAACCAGCCGCGCACAAAATTTATGCCGCACCTTTTGAGTTGCGACGCGAGGCTCTTGCAAAGCATCTCCGTGCCGTACTCCTGATCATTTGCTTCGGAAGGAGTCGTCAGAGCAGCAACGTGGTCGGATTGCTTTGGGGCGGCGCGTAGAGTAAACGGGCCTTCCGGGAGCTCAACGTTGAGAAAGTGTGGGATTATAATCGATTTCGGCGGAGCAAACCCGGCGTACATCCACATGTCATCGATGCACACGCCCCAGCCGAACTTGCCTGAGCCAAAAAGGTGTCCTGCCATGCCTATATGCTGGGACACCTAGCCCGTGTTGTGCAGGGTTTCAGCTTCAATTCGGAATCGGACAGAGTAGAGATGCTTTGGGATATATTAGCTAGAGTTGCGACAGGTCAAGTCAGAAGCTCCCCTTCTCCCAAAAGAGAGATATGGATTTCAACCTCAACAGTTAGAAGAGGCATGAGGGATGTACCTTTATCTCGATGAGCTCCCGCCCAGATTCGCAGAGGTACCTAAAACTTCTCGAAATTTCGCAGGTCATGGAAAGGATCAGGTCAGCGTTTCAAGATTATGAGCCTGCAATTGAACGAGTGAGGCTGGACGAGGCGCTCGGAAGAGTCCTCGCGGAGGACATCGTCGCCAAGGAGGATCTGCCGCCTACTACAATCTCGGCAATGGACGGATACGCAGTTAGACACAGCGCGATTGTCTCGGCGTCGACATCCAATCCATCCGAGTTTCAGATCAAGGGAGAGCTCTACCCGAAAGACGTTGCGAACTCTAGCTTAATTCCAAGCATCGATAGTGATGGAGACGCCTACTACGTCGCGACCGGTGCGCCAATCCCAGCAGGGTGCGACGTGGTAGCAAGAATAGAGGACACGCGCGTTGACGCCGAGGGAAGGAGAGTAACAATTTCCAAGGACATTCCCAAGTGGAAAAACATCTCCCTCAAGGGCGAGGATATCCACGCGGGAGATTTACTCTTCCAAAGAAGGCGAATACTTAACTCCTCGGACGCTGCAACCATGATTGGTCTGGGATACCGTGAGGTCAGCGGATTCGCAACCCCGAGAGTCGGGATTCTCTCCATTGGAAGCGAACTCGTAGAGTTTGATCCCTTGAAAGAACACGCAAACCGCCGAACGATCAACAACTATTCAAACCTCATAGCAGGCTACCTCTCGGAGTGCGGCGCGACTGCTGTGCCGCTTGGCGTCGTGGAAGATGACCAGGATAGCATTAGCGCAAAAATTCTTTCTGGAATCGCGAACTGCGAGATGATCATAACTATCGCGGGCAGCTCCGTTGGCGCGAAGGATTATGCTCCTAACGCCTTACTGGCTCTTGAAAATTCGAAGATGCTTTTCCACGGCGTCAGAGCCGTCCCGATCAGGCCCGCAGGTCTAGGCGTTGTCGGAAAGTCTAGGGCGGTCGCCATCCTTCCGGGCCACGCTGTCTCTGCTGCGCTAGCTTTCTTCGTGGTTGTTCTGCCGGTCCTAAATATGCTGTCCGGGCTTGAAATGGATTCGAGGAGAGTTCTCTTGAACGCGACGGCTGAGAATGAATTTTACAACGATAGAGCGATTGAGGCCCTGAGCCTTGTGCATATCTCCCGCAGTGATCGTGAGAAAGGGAAGGAACAAGAAGAACACGGCAATAAATCACAGGCGGGCACGGAAGGAATCGAATACAGCGCAACCTCGCTAGAGTGGGGGTCTAATCTGCTCTCAAACCTCTCCAAGGCGCACGGATTTGTCTGGCTTGCACCGCACGAAAGGATAAGCAAATCCCAACGGGTAAAAGTTCAGCTGCTCGGAAGTTCAGAGCTCTTGAGGATCTGAGCTTGCACAAAATTTGGTCTTGTGCGTACGGATAAGAACAATAAGGAAAAAAGAATTCAAAAACGCTCACTCTTGGAGGTAGCTGATGCTTTTTCCTCTTGAAACAAATTGTGATCTTTCTTGGCTACAGCGGGAGTGGGAAAACTACTGCTCTAACCGGAGTGGCGAGGGAATTGACAAGGCGCCGTGCGGGATCGGTTGGGACGTTGAAACACATACACGACCCAGACTTCACGATTGACACGAAAGGAAAGGACACTTGGCTACACTCTACTTCTGGGGCAACTTTGGTCGTCGCCCTTGCCGAGAAGGAAATGTCAGTGATAAAGCGAGGCGCTGGTATGGGCAAAATTACCATTGATAAGATCCTTGAGATTTACAGGAGAGAGAAAATCGACTACGTACTTATCGAGGGCCTCTACCGGCGATTTTCAGCGTCAGGAAGGAAAAAGGGGGTGGTGGCCGTACTGTGCGCTTCGACAACGCAGGAGGTTGACGAATTGCTGGCGAGACACCGAGGGCTACGCATTCTTTGCATAACTGGCCCAGTTGCCGACGCCAAAGCGCTTGGCAAGGGGGGCTATAGAGGCATCCCTGTGCTCGCCCTCCCTCGCGGAACCAAGAAGATAGTGGACCTGATTACAATTCGCCCGAGACTTGCAAAACAGAAGACAAATATCGGGGTCAGGACATAGGAAATGGCGCTAGCGATTAAATAAGAGAACAAGGAGAAGGGGGGGAAATCAAAGAACCTTGGCCTTCGACGATCCTGTCGTATGGATTATGATCATCGCCCTTGCAGTCTTCTTCTTCGGCAGCGGAAAGATTCCTCAGTTTGCAAAGGCTCTGGGAGAGGCGAAAAGAGAATTCGACAGTGCCTGGCGAGGCTTTGGCTCTATGACCGCTCCGCTGACTCAGCCTCCCGCTCCGGTTGCGCCCAGGCCGGCTACCACAACTTTCATGCCCCCGCAAGCACCCGCCCAGCCGCCGCCACTCACTCAAGAGCCTGCTCCCGCCCCAACATTGCCTGTCGTAAGTAGCACTGATCCACTCATTGTCGCCGCAAAGAACGAGGGTATCGTGACAGAAGGCAAGACGCGAGAGCAGGTTGCTACAGAACTCGCGATAAAGCTGAACAACAGTAAGCACGCGGCCGAGACCTCAGGCTGAGTATGGGCCGCCGCTGTTGAGTATCTCAACGGAATCAAATCCTTCTTCCTCCACAGGAATCTGCATTATCCTGTTGTACATTCTGACAGCGCGGTCGGGCACATGCTCTCTTCCGCGCCTTTGAGCGTTCCTCTCGAGAGCTGTTTCGAGCGGACAGATGAGGCAAACTGCCCTAATGGGCAAGGAAAACTTCCATGCGATGTCTATGTATCTTCTTCTGGCTCTCATCGTCGTGTTGGTGTTGTCGATTACGATGCTGTGACCCTCGCTCAGTGCCTGGAGGATCTTCCTTCTTTCACTGTGTCTCGATCGGAGTGTGTCGAGGTTTATCCTAACTTGATTCCGAAATCTCGTAGTTGCTAGCGTGGACTTTCCGCTCCCAGGTATGCCCACGAGGACTACAATTTCGGGAGTCGGTTTCGCCGGTGCGTTGTTGCGCTCAAGAGCGTAGGAAGATGAAATAGTCATGAGCAACCCGATATATCTCAGTTGGAGGGGAGTATTTTATTGCACTTTTCCTGAGGCATCTCGACTCACCTAATTTCGTGTTCACTTTCAGGGTCAAGTGACGCGAGAACATTAATTTGCCCAATGCATTGATTTCTCGATTGATCGGTAAGTTCCGGTTCGACTCTTGGAAGGTGAGGCGGAGATGAAAGCAGAAGGGAAGCGCGATGCTGTCTACACAATCGGCCACTCAACGAGAACGCTTGAAGAACTGATCGGACTTCTCAAGATGAACAGCATCGAGATGCTTGTGGATATCCGAACTATCCCTAGATCAAAGACAAATCCGCAATTTAACCTTGAAAGCCTGCCGAACGAGTTGCGAAAGAGAGGCATAGGATACGTGCACATGAAGGGGCTGGGAGGTCTCAGGCGCCCTAGATCAGATTCAAAGAACACGGCGTGGAGAAATCTCTCATTCCGAGGTTACGCGGATTATATGCAAACGGAGGAGTTTGCAAAAAACCTTGCCGAGCTGGAACAAATGATAGAAGATGGTAAGAATCATCTCAGGATTGCTCTGATGTGCGCGGAAGCCGTCCCATGGAGGTGCCATAGGTTTCTTGTGAGCGACGCGCTGCTAGTCAGGGGATACGAAGTACTCCACATAATTGCGAAGGGGAGCCCTAAACAGCATACGCTGTCGAAGATGGCTAAAGTGGTGGAAGGTAAGATTACTTATCCTTGAGCCTCATCTAGCACTAGGCTTCTCGGAATTCGGTGCCTGCACAGATTATCACCGCTCGCGATGCAATTTTGAAGATTGATTTCTTGAGTGCCGAGAGCAGATTTGAGAATATGATTGTGGAGCCCGTGGCAGATCAGCCTTTGATGCGTCGAAGCAACCTTGAGCATGGGACAGTTTCTGGTGATTAGTGAAACAGTTTCTTTTTCTTCGCCGTTTTCATCTGCCTCCAGAGTTGAGTCAAAACCGAGATGGGAGAGAGTCGATATCAGCTTCTGGTAATTTCCCTGATTGCTGTTCCCTTGCTGACCTGCCTGTCGAACAAGATCTTCTGCAATTTCGTTGAGAATACCTTCGACCTCCAGAGCCCCCCTCTTCCTGATCAATTTCATTATCAGAAGACTAAGGACGTTAGAGTACTGTCGAGGATACAGTTCCCTTCCTGATTCAGTCAGCATGAAGTATTTCTTCGGCCTTCCTACTCCCTCGCTGACGACATCGCACGCTGCAAAGCCCATCTCCTTCAGGGACTCGAGGTGCTTTCTTGCCGCGCTGATCTGAATGTCCAGCAGATCGCCTATCTCCTTCGCTGTCCTCCTCTTTTCCAGGAGAAGATCCAAAATCTTGGCCTTCGTGTGGCCGAGCAGCGAAAGCCGGTCCAATGCGATTCAATTTTAGATACTAGAAGGTATTTATATCATTGCCCAGAATTAGGTGCAATTTTCGAAACTGATGCCCGGATCTCAATGGACGTTCACTAATTTCCTCTGGTTTGCTCGCCGATGAGAAGCCCCTGAGCCTTCGGTCGAAGGAATCCGCCATTACGGGAATGAAAAAAGCTCACGACAGAGTTAATCAGGATTCATGGAAATAGGGCAAGGAATGCAGTCCTGACTTGCTGAAGACAAAGCACCGCTGTTTAAATTGCGGAAAACTAACTACTAAGAGTCAACCAAAAGAAACTCTGGGGTTGCCGCTTCAATCTGAGTTTCAAGCTGAAGTTATGGTGCCGAATACCCTTCACCCTAGGTAAGCTCCTCTAAAATACGTGTCCTCTTGAAGCAGTCTCTCTCTGTCTTCCTTTTCTTGAGCCTCTCTTTGCCTTCTCGCTTTTTCCTCGTCACTCAGTCCCTCCCCTTCGAAGGTAGGATGTTGGCGCCTTATCCTGTCCGCTTCTACGCAACACTTGCAGCCGAAGACCTCGATACATTCACTGGCCTTCTTGTGATTGCAAGTTTCACAGAGACATTCGTCGTACCCTTTGGTCGTTTTACTATCCCTTCAATTCCATATCAGTACTCGAATCCCGATCCGGAGCTTATTCCAGAAATCAATGGTGATGTATGGATTGGGGTAAGGCTATCAGGTGCAGTGACTGCGAAAATTCCGCTAAATGGTTGCACAGCGGACGAAATATCGAGTGATACATTATCAGCGCCCGCCACAACGATTGGCGACGCGACAGGAACGGCAGTGCCTGTTATCAAGGAAACTTTTTGCCCAGTGACGAGATTTACTACGAAGATTCGAGCACCCAAAGCCGAGTTCAGCGAAAGCTGATTCCAGACGGGAACAAAGACTGCGGTCGCACTCTTTGGTCGATTGAATTTTAGATACTAGAAGATAGTTATATCATTCCCCGAGAAATGTGCCAAGTTCCTTAAACCAAGATGCACACGATGAAGGAGGTAGTGCTCTTAGATTTCCTCCTCTCTGATAGTTTGTTGAAACGTTCCGACGCTGTACTGTTGAAAGAACCCGTGTCCTTTCAAGCCTGAACAAAAGGGGAGCGGTGGCGAAGCCTCTCAAAGCAAATGGATGGTCTGCAGATTGCCGGTTTGTATCCGGCCGACCCCACCATTTTAGTCTTTTTAAAAATAAGAATTTGAATTTCTTTCTCTGAAACTATTTGCGAGTATATCTCAATTCGTACTTTTCCATGCCAACATGCTTCTGTTTATCTATCTCTCTGTCTGCTTGCTTTTGCTTGGTTGGTTGCTTGCTCTTGCTTGCTTACAAGGCAATAGCACAGAATGACTATGCATGCGTGAGATATATCTTAGATAGGGAAATAACGCACGAACGAAAGAAAATGTATTCTATCGAATCGGTTGAATCGCTCCGAATTGCTTTTTTCGTACGGTTCTCCCATCTCCCTTAACTTCAATCCATGCTCCTTCTTTGATCTCGAGTCCTCTTGGAACTCTAAAATTTAGGTTCCCGCCTATTACAAGTGGTTTCGAGTAGTCCAATTTTCCAGAATCAGTGTTTGGAAGACGGTTGTTCGCATAACATGCAGAACAACTTTCAAACGGACGATTCTCGTACCTTACTTGAATAGTCCAATGACTATCCAAAGGTTCTTTGAGGTCTTCGAATTTGAATAGGCTGACTCTTGGTTTCCTTTCTCTTCGGGCTTCGAACCAATCATTGTATTGCGCTATCAATGCGAGAAGAGCCACAAGAAGCGAAGATCCAGCGATAATGATACTTATTGTCTCTGGACTTGAAAAAACGGCATTGATCTGTAATTGAAACATTAGTCCTCGGATCCCCTCATTGAATGAGGTGTAAAAGCCTGTTCTGTAGAAAAGATGTGCTAACCGTTAGAACAATCTCCAGTTAGAAATGGTGTCGGCGCATAAGTCGCAGTAATATCGGGAACGAGGTTTGCAGTAGTGTTGAGGTTATTGATGATAACCAAGACGTAGTTTGCGCATCCTTGCGTGGCATGGAAATCATAAGACATCGTCGTTTCATTACTATCGTAGAACGTAACGTATGATTTGTTTGCAAAGAAATTGAGAAAGTTGTTCAACGAAAAAAGGACAAATTCAACGGTCTGATTGGAAGATACATGAATGTGATTAACAAACGTATCAAGCAGTTCCCATTCTATCCATCTCCTATTATGAATATTCGATGGTGGCAGAATCGCATTGAAGCCTTGCCAAATTACAATGCTGGTATTGGACGATGGATTCTGATAGACGATTCTTGTCCGAGTATAATTCCCCAGCAATTCATTGTACTCGTGGTTACTCTGATTTAATTGGCTTCTAACATAACTAAGACTATCCTGTAGGGAAGTGATCGTCGTTCTTAGATTGTCATCTTCTGAAGAGAGCAGATAGTTTTGATAAGCTAAGTAGGAAGCAAGCAGGACGACGAATAGTACAATAAGAGCTGTCAGTACAGATATTCGCTTTCTGTCTTCATTCATATCAGCCATCTTTCCCAGATTTGTTATTATAGTATTTGAGACAATAAATCGCAAGTTGTCAGTTCTGAAATGCTGTTTATTCTCATTGTCTGACCTAATTGTAGCCGTTTGACTTACCACAGAGAGAGGCGAACTAGACGAATTAACTAGTCAGATTGATTTGATCGCTCTAGAGCTAAAGCAATGCATAGGGGTGACTGAGAAGAGCATTCGGTGGCACCACCATTTTCGAGGCCAAGGATTACACGGATTCCAAATGAATGACCTAACCAGTTAGGTATAGTTGCTAATTCTCAATTTCAGTAAATGTCTACGGAGCATAAATAAGAAAACGCATAAGATGACAATTGGAGAATTGAGTTCTGATATGAAGGAAAACGAATGTGTCGAATCAGGGCACCACAAAAATATCGCAAGCGTGACTCGGGACTATGTGAGCAAGGGCTGGAGGCTGCACACCTATCAGGCAACGAGCTGGGGAACCGACGTGAAGCACTATATCCTTTTCGAAAAGGGAACTGACTAATTTCAGCCTTTCTTATTTCTAGTTACGGCCTTTTTCTCGATAGATATGTGCAAGTTCCTGTCTGGCATAAATAGCCGAAAAATCTCACAATCGGACAATCAATAGCAAGTTTCTTCACTTTGAGCTCAGAACCACCATCGTCGCCCTCCGTTAGCCTCAGCAAGAAGGGCTACTCGCTCCTCGCAGTCTCTTGGTTATCTTGGACGTGGATCTGGAGCATGAGGGCGATGTTTCCAACCATAGCCCCAGCAATTGGGATTGACCTCTCTCTTTCCCCTTCCGAACAGGCTACGCTGGTGGGAGTCTTTAACCTCTCAACTGGGGTTGCGTTCTATGCCTTCGGTCGCGTGGCAGACAGGGCCGGACGAAAGTCAACTATCATTATTGGTTTCATCACATCAATTGCCTCAATCTTGCTCTTCTCCTTGGTAAGTGCTTACGCGGATCTCCTTCTCCTTGCAGCCTGCTCGGGTTTCTTCCTCGGTGCGTATCTTCCAGGGGCGACGACGATCCTCACAGATTACTATCCGCAGCATCGACGCGGGTTGGTGTTAGGCGTTCATGAGACCGGAGCTGCAGTCGGACAGTTCCTAGGCGCGTTTCTCGTCAGCGTCGGCGTAATCTACCTCCTCTGGCGGTATCTTCTCGGAGCTTGGGCACTTGTCGGCCTTCTTCCAATGGTTCTGTACTTCGTCGTTGCACCCTCGCGACCTCGATCAGAGGTTCAAAGTGAAGATAAGGGTTACCAGAGGCAAAGATCGAAACTTTCAAGGTTTCAGATACTTTTGTTCGTCGTGGTTTACACTGGAGTTCTTGCGGGTGTCACCGGCTTCGTCTCCGTCATCCCCGTCTATCTTGTCGCGAGTTTCGGGGCCACAGTGTCCTTCGTAGCACTCTTGATAGGTCTGACCAAGATTCCCGCACCAATAGCCCAGCTCCTCTCAGGGAGGCTATCAGATAGATACGGCCGCAAGCCGATTCTAGTAGTGATTACCTGCACAGTTGCTGCATGCACCGCTGTGATGTCATTTTCTCAATTTAACGCTCTCTTCATAGCCGCCATGTTCATCCAATTCTTTTTCGGCGCAGCTTTCTTCCCTGTAGTGTTGGCCGGTATTTCTGACATGACTTCCCTGGAAGATCGTGCATCCAAGATCGGCATAGGCATGTCTGCAGGCTCGATTATAGGCTCGGGCGGAGTGCCTGTGGTGGTAGGTGTTATCGCCGCCAGCCTAGGATATCAGGTGGCATTTCTCTTTCCCCTGTGCCTGACAATTGCCGGAGCGCTCGCGGCCTTTGGCCTAAAGTTTGTTAGGGCATCTGGTCTGTTCAAAGACCGTGCCGAGTGAAGCGTGCCCCAAGGTTTGAGGTTGTTTATTTTCGCAAAGACAAGATAACTAAACCTTCGAGCTTTGCGTTTTGTTAGCATACATTCACCCATTCTATCACTAATGGCCTAAAAAATTCGACAAGTGAAAAGTTCAGATGACTTGGCCTGAATGAAAATCCAAAAGTAGCTTGCACATTCGGCTTAAGTATTTATAGTATGCAGATTTTTTTGCGGACTCAATGACCAAACAGATGGCCGAAAAGAAAGTGTTCCTTCGTGAGAGCACCGGCCTTGTTAAGAATGTTTCCGCTCTCGACGCAATTTCTTTGAATCTCAGCAACATGTCGGCTGGAGCGGCGCTCGCGACGATTTCTTTCACGATGCTGATTGTAAACGTCAGCGGAGTGAACCTTGTCCTCGCTTCAGTTATTGCCTTTGTGCTTTCAGTGCCGCAGATAGTCGTCTACACTATGATGACGAGGCGTCTGCCCCGTAGTGGAGGGGACTACGTGTGGGTTTCTAGGGCGTTGGGAGGATTCTGGGGAAGCTCATTATCATTCATGGGTTACACTCTTGAAACACTTGCATTTCTTGCCCTCATTGCTCTTTCTGCAGTTTTTGCGATCGGCTCTGTTGGTCTGTTCTTCGGAAACACTAACATGCTCGGGATTGCTCTGCCCGGATACATACAAGGTTCGAATCCTAGCCAGCAGGTCATCCTTGCCGTAGCGATCTTTGCCATACTAATCCTTGTCAACGTGTTCAAACCCAAGGCGGGTTTCAAACTAGTTTCGGCGCTCGCACTTGTGGGCGTTGCGACACTTATCATCGCGATATTCACGCTCCTTGGCGCCGGTCATCAAGGCGTTGTGAACTATATGGACGGCGTGAATGCCTCGTCTCCGTATGTCACTGGCTCACCTGGAAACTTCACCTACAATCAGGTTGCCGCCACTTATCATGGTTCAAACTTTGATTTCGGAGCCACCCTTTTCCTGCTGCCATTCTTTGCAATCTTTGTCTATCCTTGGCTCAACGCAGCTCCAGCCGTTGGCTCCGAGATAAAGGGGAAGAAGGCTGTGGGTTGGAACGTACCGATTTCGGCTGTAATCGTATTCATACTGGTAACCTCTGCATTCGGCGCGATGTACTACGTGGGAGGTCTTCCATTCATCAACGCAGCGCTGAGCAACGCGAATCTGGTCAACTTTTACTCGTTCAACTTTTGGACACTGGCGATGGGAGTCACAAACATCACCGCGCTGCAGTGGGTTATAGGAATAGGTTGGATCGTGTGGAACATTGCTATTCTCGCCTACGGCATCATCATCTTCTCGAGATACATCTTCGCGCAGAGCTTCGATAGGTTCCTCCCAACAAGGCTCGCGACGATAAGCTCCAGATTTGGCTCCCCAATAGCAGCCCATCTCCTTGACTTGGTGGTTACAGTTGTCCTAATTAGCATTGCCGCGTTCCTCTACGGGAGCTTCCAATCTCTGTACGCCGCCGTCGTTGCCGCGATGATTTACTTTGTCGCCGTGGGCATTGCGGCAGTGGTCTATGCGAACAGGTCAGAGAGGGGGCGAAGCAAGGGAGTACTCATGGTCGCGGGCGTCTTGATGTCACTCGTCTTCCTGTTCATAATTTACCAGTTCCTTTCAAACCCGACGATTTGGGGCACTGGGGCGACTGCATTCGGCGTTCCAGGATACTACATTGCCTACGCGTACGCCGCCGGTTCGTTCGTTGCGGGCGCGATAATCTACCTGGCATCAAAGAGCTACCACAGGAGCAGAGGCGTGGACATTACTCTCGCATACAAGGAAATCCCGCCAGAGTAAATGCGGCTGCTGGCTTTATGAAAAAATGAATAGCCCTGCTCATTAAGGGCTCTGACTTTCTCTGCAACTGGTGAAAATTATTGGCACATATAGCGACACTACTCTTCAGGCGTCGCTAATTCAATACTACTTGGGCGATAAAGAGAAGTAAAGAACGAAACTCAAAACGTGGAAAAAAGGATCACGAAAAAGAGGGAATAAAGAGAAAGAAAAAGGGCGGTTAGAGGCGGTATGCCTTCCACCTTTAGAGATTTTACTCTGCATCTCCGCTCTCTTCGTCCTCTTCTTCAGCGCGCTGGGCCTTTTCTACCTTCGCTGGCCTTACTGCGTACTTTGAAGAACTTGAACTCTTCTTGTCCTTGTCCACAGGATCGGCGATTCCCGCTTCCGTGACGATAAAGTTGGTGTCTCCGTAAGGATGCATCGGGCTGTCGATCATTATTGCCTTCCTCTCCTGACCCGCCTTTCGCAGGTAAATCCTGTAGGTTGAAGCATGCCCGATGATGTTTCCTCCGGCAGCCTTTGTCGGGTCGCCAAAGAAAGTGTCCGGTGTCGCCTGCACTTGGTTTGTGATAATGACCGCAACGTTGTAAATCTCCGCGATCCTCTTCAGCCTGTGCATGATTGCGTTCAGCTTTTGCTGCCTCTCGGCGAGCGTTCCCCTGCCGACGAACTCGGCGCGGTGAAGGCTGATTATGCTGTCGACGATGACGAGTTTGATGCTGTTTTGCTGAATCAGGTTGCCCATGGCACGCACGATAAGCTCAAGGTGACTCGAGTTGTAGATCTTGGCAACGTGAATGTTGCTCAAGACTGTCTCGACGTCCATCCCTCTGGCCTTTGCGATTTCTGCAATTCTCTCCGGTCTGAATGTTGACTCTGTGTCGATGTAAAGCGAAGAGCCACCTAGTCCTCCCTGCTCGGCTGGATTCTGAGCCGAAACACAAGCGGTGTGGCAAATCTGCGTCTTGCCTGAACCATACTCTCCGTAGAACTCTGTGACGGCCTGCGTCTCAATACCGCCGGCGAGCAGTCTGTCGAGGTTCTTTGAGAAAGTGCTGCACTTTAGCATCTTTGCCCTTCGCGTGAAGAGCTCTTGTGCCGAAACAAGGTCCTTCTCGAGGTAGCCTCTCTCCTTGAGAAGCTTCTGCGCCTCGAAGATTAGGTTGTGGGCTGTCTCATCGGTGAGGTTGAGGTTATCGACGAGTTCATTTGTAGTAGCAGCAGCTAGGTCTAGGATTGTGGTGATGCCACCGCTTTCGAGTTTTGCCCTGGTAGCAGGCCCTACGCCTGGGAGGTCTGCTATGTCTATTTCAATTGCTTCGCTCATGTCTACTTGAATTCCTTTTCCTTTATCTTCCAATTATTCTGGTTCTTCTGGTCCGCCAGCGGAAGCGCATCTTTTTCCTTGCCTTTTCGGAGGAGGAGAGATTGCGGGTTCTGAGGGACAGTAGGTTTACAGTAGAGTTACAGTAATGATTTATACGTTACGGTTGTTGGCGCTGTTCCAAACCAAAGACATGTCAGGGAAAAATCTACCTGTTTCATCGTTAGACATTGTGGAGGTATTTCGTTCTAGATGACGAAGTATCTCAATGCTAACATCGTACTTGTGCTTCTCTTAGCGAGCCTGCCGAGCATTTTTTCTCAATAATCGTTCATTTTTCATTCAGCAGAGAATTTGGATGGTATATCCTTTATGAAAAATCTGATCTTGAGAGCATGATTACTTTAGCATGGTTTCTATTTGGAATCAGTACACTCATGTTGATAGTAGCTCTAGCCGTTTTACGCTTGACCAAAGAATCAGATTCTCAACTGGAGGCTCTAGAGCAATGACGCTGAAAGCTACTAAAACATACGTTAGGCGTGTGGCAATTTGGTTGAATTGGACACTCAAAGTCACAGATTCATCGGAGATTGTGAGAAAGGCCAAATTACCACTCTCAATCTGTTGTAGCGTCTCAATCTGAGGTTGATCATTTACAAATTGAAAAAAATTGATGTAGGTGTCTCCACTAGTATACCAAATCAGCGTGCCATTCGCATCAAAACCATTCGAAGACACTTGCTTAAGCGTGAGGTATCCGCCAGCTCCCTTGGGTTCAGAAGGGTGAGCCTTCATAACATTCGGTGTGAAAGATGCCCCAGTAAATCCCACGCAACAAAAGTAAGTGAGAAAGTTACTGACATTTGGATTAGTCACACGAACATAAACATAGATCTCATTATTCACACTAAACGTGGTTGTTGTTGTAAAGGTCACATTTTCGTAGATGTGAATACTTTCGTTCTTTGGCAACAGGGGACTATGCAACCAATCTTGGTGCAGTATCGTAGGAGACAGAGTGGGCGAAGGCGGAATCAAGACAAGAGCATAGAGCATTATCACAACCCAAACAATCAGAAATACCACAGCTATGATGATCTTGGTTTTTCTGATAACTCTGTAGGTTTGCTCTTTCTCCCTTCTGTTTGCTTCAGGATTGTCGAGCTCATGCAGAATATTCCTTAGCTTTTGCCTTATTTAACTGGCCTCTTTCTTTCGGTTGGCCAGATATTCACTCAAGATCACACGCATCGTCTCGGGGATTGAATCAAGCATTCTTCTTTTCCTCTCCTTCTCCAATTCCTTCTCTAATTCCTCAGTTATTGCCACGTTGTACTTCTTCATCATGGTTTAGAGTGAGGGTTTTCACGGTATTTATTGCTACCTCTCTATGGAGAGGTATTGCAACACATAGGAGATATGCTTATAGCATGGCTGTGGTCTCTCTATTACCACACATAGAGAGGCACACAC
>JAJPHP010000046.1 GCA_021325255.1 Nitrososphaerota archaeon
ATTGAGACATATCAGAAACTGGATCAACGTCTTTTGGCTGCACCATCAGCCAATGTACAAATCTTTCATCCGGGCGATAGAATATGTGGTTAAGTAAACGGAGCACTCCAAGGACTTAGTTACCGTACTCTACACCATTTTTGCAGTATTCGTAGAAACATTTTAAGTGAAATCTCAAGGTCAGAAAGTCTTGTGGATTCATCGAGGGAAGCCCTGATATCCACGGAAATCAAAAGGAGTAGCGACATTCGGTTCAATTGGATTCAAGCGAATCATTCGTAAAACAGGTCACGTCTTCGAAGGTCTACGATCTGGGTCAACCCTACTTTTGGGGGATGCCTGTCCATCCCGCTGACCCGCCGTTTCTCATTTATCTCTACAGGTATCATGAGCATACAAGCAAACTCTTCGAAAAGATAGCGCCGGGCCTGGGCTTCGCTGACTCTCTTGAGCTCGTCACTACGAGCATGCATTCGGGGACTCATCTTGATGCCTTGTGCCACATGTCACGGAACGGAAAGCTGCACGGGGGAGTAAATGCGGCAGAATTAGAGAGCCACGTCGGCTACACGAAGATGAGCGTCGAAGAGGTTCCTATCATAGTAAAGCGTGCAGTCCTGCTCGATTTCCCTGCGTACAAGGGAGTGGATATCTTGCCGGAGCGTTACGAAATTACGCCCGCCGATGTCGAGGGCGCAACTGAAAAGGAGGGCGTGCGGATTAACCCGGGCGATGCAGTCCTAGTCAGGACTGGGTACTCTAGGTATCTCACAACCGATGCTGACGCGTATCTTCACAAATTTGCTGGCTTGACGGCAGAGGCCGCAAGACACCTTGCTTCGAAGAAGATTTCAGTTGCATGCTCAGACAATCTCGCTTTTGGGGTCCCGAAGCCGTTTGAACTCCACCAAGTGTTTCTTGTTGACAATGGTATCTATATGATAAAGAGCATGAACCTTGAAGAACTCGCAAGAGACAAAGTGTACGTATCGACGCTCATAGTTACGCCGCTTAAGATCAGGGGTGCGACGGGGTCGCTCGTCAGACCGATTGCCCTTTGCTCTCTTGGATAATTCTAGTCATAAGCAAGCTAGCTGTTGAATCATATGGTTCCTCTCTCGGGAATGTGCGGTTCGCAACCCTAAAGGATCGAATTACGATCTGGAAACGAAAGAAGGGAATGCGGCTAACCGCAAATCAGGTAATGAGAAGCAAGTAGTCAGAGAAGTAAGGGAAAAAAGTGAAGAAGTGTGGAGAGATCGGAGGAATGAAATCGTACCTTTGGGAAATCAATTGAAAGAGAATAGTAGTGGCATCAGCATAGCCCACTCACTAGACAAGGAAAAACTGGTCCAGGACTCGCTTGACCTTGTCAATGTGGACAGTCCTACTGGTCGCGAGGGAGAAGCGGGAGAACTCTACGCGTCAAAGCTCAAAGAGCTTGGCATGAAAGTGGTCCTTCAGGAAGTGGAACAGGGTCGTTACAACGTACTCGCTACTCTCAAAGGGGAGGATCCAAGCGGGACGGTTCTGATGTTCAACGGACACCTCGACACATCATTTGCCGCAAGTGAAGACCCCTCGATATTGAAAGCCATTTCTCCAGTGTACAAATTCACGCCGCCTTGGGGGTACATCAAGGACGACTGGTTGTACGGGATGGGTTCTTTCAACATGAAGTCTGCCCTCGCTGCGTACGCCGCTGCGGTGCGCACAATTCAAGACAAGTCGATAAGGCTTAGGGGAGACATCGTCATCGCGGGAGTCGTTGGCGAGATCGAAAAGACTCAGGTGGATCAATATGTCGGGGCGCAATACAGAGGATACGGCCATGGGACCGCATACCTCGTCACCCATGGCGGAACAGCCGACGTCGCGATCTTGGGCGAGCCAACGGGGTTGAGACTCATGTGCTCCCACAGCGGAAGCTGCTGGTTTAGAATCGGGCTCAAGGGGACGTTGGTTCACACGGGTCACTCCCTCGCAGTGTCAAACGTCATCCAGCAGATGAACAGAATCATAACAGCACTTGAAAAGTGGATTCCCGACTACCAGTCACGCTACACCTTCATGGGAGTTAAACCCACCGTTAACGTCGGCTCGATTGAGGGCGGCTGGCCGTGGCGGGCTTCAAGGACTCCAGGATTTTGCAACTTATACCTCGACGTGAGGTTCCCTCCAAGATATCACGCGCTTGACATCAAGGAGGAGGTCGCGAAGGTGCTTCAGACTGTGAAGGCAGAGCAAGGCATCGACGCTGATCTTGACGTCTACGTCACGGATGGATGGTCGGAGGTCTCACCTGAGGAATACGTCGCTCAATCGGTGGCAAAATCGCATGAGAATGTGTTCTCAAAACCCGTCGAGAACGTCTACTTCTCGTGGTCGTCGGATGCAAATGTTCTCACAAGACACGGGATCACTGCGGTGAATTACGGCCCTTCAGGCGGTCCGGGAAAAGAAACGAGAGGGACAATGTACATTCCCAACCTAGTTGGTTGCGCGAAGGTCTACCTCCTTTCTGCTCTGGACCTGTGCTCAAAGACAAGGAAGGAGACAGGGAGCGGACTAAAAGCCGGCAAGCAGGTCTAGCCAATACCTCTCCGCTATTGGAGACGATTGCATTCGAAGAGGAAAACAGAAAAACCTTCTGATTCTCTAATATGCGGGGTGGAAAAATATCACGCACAAGGACCACAATAAGACCGCAGGGCATTTTTGTGCGAATCCGGAGCATGAGATCAGATTCGCGGAGAGCACGGAGAACGGGCAAATCTATTGCTCCGTCTGCAAAGCGCCCTTTAGGATAGAGCAAAGACAGTAAAGCGCGGCCTCTCAGGCTAGCGCCTGCAATACCTCTTCGTTGTACTGCAGGCTGGCTGAAACAAGGCAACTGTGCTCTGCTAGGTGCAGGGAGCACAGGAAGGAACCGCACGCGCAATAGTATCCAGCCATTTCTTTTGAGCCCTCACAGCGAAAGCAAAAGAGCGTTCTTCCAACAATCTTGATTTGCTGTCTTACCTTTGGCTCCAACTCTTGAAACATGTCAGGTTCCTTCGAATCTTTTTGCACTTCATTTTGTCCCGCAATACTCGTCGTCTTTGTGCGGGGTTCTGATCCTTCGTTTTTCGTAGAGGATGCAGGTGGCTTGGAAGAGGGAGGTGGTAATGCTCTCATTGTAAGTGTACTGCGACCTCAATGCTTGCTAGCCAATTTCACGGATGAGGTCAACTTTGCAAGGCCTTGAGCTCAGAAAGCATTAACCAATGTGGACTGCGAGAGAGAATCCTCCCCGAAAGTTTTCCACGAGAATATCCCAAATCCAGCGAGGTTAGTTCGAGGCGTGCAGTAAAATCTGCCAAAACTTAACTCAGGGGGCTAAATCGTTCAAGTCCAGCCTCCCGGAGCGAAATTTCAAGGAAAAGATAGATAGGGCGCTTTTCTACTTTCTTGTCATCCTAAAGTTTAGGTTCTCCTATGCCCTTGCCAGTTGTAAAATCTCATCATTATTCAAAAAAGACAGCCTCACCTGCGGGCAGGTTTGCACGGCGAAGCGTCAATCTAGGAAGCGCGCGAACCCATAGAGAGACGAAAGACGGGGAGGGCGCGGAATCCGCTGAAATAAGGGATCCAGTCCACGGATACATCTATGCTTCGCAGGTCGAAAAGACCCTGATCGACACGTCCTCTTTCCAAAGACTAAGGAGAATCAGACAACTCGCAGGTTGTCATCTCGTCTATCCCGGCGGACAGCACTCTAGGTTCGAGCACGTAATCGGTTGTATGTACTTGGCAGGTAAGGTAGGAGCAGTCCTTGAGTCCAGGGATATAGGATTCGCAAGAGAAGACACACAGAAGCTTCGGATCGCGGCACTGCTCCACGACATTGGACACGGTCCATTCAGTCACATGTTCGAGGAGGTCCTCTCTGAAAAAACAGACGTCACACACGAAGACATGAGCCAACGTATAATCCGAGAGACAGAGATTGGAGACATCCTCCAGAGCAATGGGTACTCCAAACGAGAACTGACGGAACTCGCAGTGGCAAAACTTGGAGACAGGCGTCTCGAATACATGAATGATGCTATCGGTGGCGCCCTCTCCGTCGACATAATGGATTACCTGCTCCGCGATTCTTACTTTACAGGAGTCGAATACGGCAAGGTTGACGTGAGCAGGATAATCAACTCATTCGAAGTCGTACGGGACAGACTCGCTATAGATCAGGCGGCACTTTTTGCATATGAGGCCCTGATGATAGCTCGTTATCAGATGTTCAGAGCTGTCTACTTCCACAGAACGGTTAGGGCGGCCGAACTCATGATTATCAAGGCTATGATACTTTCCGACAAGGCGCTACATCTCACAGACCTCTCCCTTGGCAACTATCTCTCGCTAACCGATGAAGTGACCTTGAACAGGATTGCGAATTTGAATCCAGAGGGAGACGCAGATCTCACTCTCGCTAAGAGTCTCGCTCGCGACTATGAGAAGAGAAGTCTGCTGAAGTGCGCATTTGAAAAGACGGTTCAGAGGAGAGACAAGTTCCTCACCTCGATTTTCAATCAGAGGAGTTTCAGAGAACAATTCGCTGAAAGAATTGCAGAAAGTGCAAAGGTGGATCCAAATCAGGTCTACCTTGATGTGCCAACTGCCCCTTCGGTTCCGGTCTCTTCAACCAGAGAATCAACCTCTTCGGTCACACTTGTGGCTAGGCGCGACGAAAAGCGAGGCAAACCATTCTCGTACACCATTGGTCTGCAGGATCTGCCTCTTGTTGGAACCATAGCAGGCTACATGGACGTGGTGAGAGTATACACAACCGCGAAAAACAGAGCAAAAGTTGAGGAAGCCGCGGGTAAAGTTTTCGGCAAGGAAGGATACGAGACCAGAATTTCGATGTAGTATGGCGCCCTCGTATTTGTGAATCATCAGTCAGATTCGGCGGCCGCGTGCCTAACTTATTTATTCAGAAGCAGTCGGTCTATAGGAGAACCTTTCGATTCGAGTACTTTGTTTTGGCCTCCCCGAAGCGGCAATATCGTGAGATTCATCAAATGAGCCCCAGATAGCGGCCACTTAACGATAGCAATGGTTTGTGAGGCTCCCAAAAGCATGTTTCTCGTGCTCAACAACCATGTATATTGGAGGAAAATTCTGCCATGAATTCCTTA
>JAJPHP010000006.1 GCA_021325255.1 Nitrososphaerota archaeon
ATTGAGACATATCAGAAACTGGATCAACGTCTTTTGGCTGCACCATCAGCCAATGTACAAATCTTTCATCCGGGCGATAGAATATGTGGTTAAGTAAACGGAGCACAGGAGATGGTTAACTAAACTTTTAAACCGGATTCATAGGCCCGAATTGGAAACATGAAGGACACTCTGCCAAACGGAACTCAGCTACTGACCAGATTCTACCATGAGTTTTGGAACGAGCGAAGATTTGAGATTCTAGATGAGTTGGTCGCGCAAGATTGCCAGCTTCACTTCGCTGAGCATTCGCACAGCATCTGCTCTGAAAAGAGCAGAAAGGTGCAGCGAGAGTGGGTGAGGTCGTTCCCGGATCTCAAATTTACTGTCCACAATATAGTTGAAGAAGGAGACCTCTCTGCTGTGCGTCTGACATTTGAGGGCACGCACGAAGAAGAGTTCGAGGGACTAGCTCCCACAAACAAGCATATTCGGGTGACCGAGATGTTGTTCGCCAAGGTCCGAGATGGCAAGATCTGCGAAATGTGGGAAGACTACGACAAATTAGGAATGATGCAGCAGCTCGGCTATGCCTTGTCAAAACCACAGAGCTGAAATGTGGTTGGGTTGAACATCATCGCGAATCTACTCCCCAGTAAGGTAAGACGAACTCGGATATAGCTTCTTTTTTCCAATTTGAGTAGCTATGTTATAGTCAATTGAAATGAACAGATGTTTGCAAATCGTGACAAGCTTAAAAGGAAACGATATTTCACGTCGTTTTTGTGCCAGACGACCAAATAATCTACTCCGTGACTTCTGGAGTAGCGGTGATTACGATCAACAGGCCAAATGCTCTGAACGCGCTCTCAATCGAAGCTATTCACTCGCTTGCCAAAAAACTCAGAGATGCCGACAATTCGCCGACCGTCTCGCTTGTTGTTATCAGGGGCGCTGGAGATAGGGCTTTCTGCGCCGGAGCAGACATTAGAATTTTCGATAGTTTCAAAGACCCTAACGAAGGGAGAAACTTTTGGAGGAAAACCGGACCCGAGATTCATTCGTACATCGAGAAGATGACAAAGCCGGTCATCGCCGCAGTTTCGGGATACTGCTTGGGTGGCGGGCTTGAAATTGCCCTCTCGTGCGACCTCGTGATTGCGACCGACGATTCCAAGTTTGGATTCCCAGAAGTCAACATTGGGTTGATACCGGGCTGGGGCGGCACGCAAAGGATCGCGAGAATAGTTGGGAGGCACAAAGCAAAGCAATTCGTCATGCTCGGCGAGATGATTGGCGCGGGGGATGCGGAGCGGCTCGGGATTGTGAACTGGGTGGTAAAGAGAGAGAATCTCGATGCGTTCGTTAACGAAGTAACCTCAAAACTCATCCAGAAGAGCTCGCTCGTACTGAGCAGAGCAAAGGACGCGGTCAACCAAGCTTATGATTTGACTCTTAACGAAGGATTGTCCTACGAAACTGAACTTAGCACATCGCTGCTGAGTACAAAGGACACGAAGGAAGGAGTACGCGCCTTTCTCGAAAAGCGCAAGCCAACTTTCAAATCCAAATGACACTTGAAGGCGTAACAAAGATTTAGATGAGAAACTTTTCTTCGATACTGCGCTGGCATGCAGAGCGGACTCCTGAGAAGATCGCCATTCGCTTTGAGGGAAAAGAAATTCCCTATGAAGAGCTTGATCTGACTACTAGTAGTTTTGCTTCTTCAATCAAAGCCCACGGCGGAAGACCTAATGAAATTGTCGCGATACTCCTCTACAACACGCCCGAGTTCTACTATGCCGCAATAGGAGCTAACAAGGCAGGGCTGGCCTTTCTTCCACTCAACTACAGGCTAGCACGGGAGGAGATAAAATATATTCTATCCAACTCGCAAGCAAAGTTCCTAGTTACGCAAAGTCAGTTCAAGGATCAAGTGGACCAAATTAGAAACGAACTTCCCGATCTTAGCACGTGCCTAATTGTTGATGGCCCCTCCGATGAGGGTTGGATTAATTTCAATAGTTTCGTTTCCCGATCAGGAGAACGTATCAGCCACGTCGACTACGAACCCAACCCGGAAGACATGCATCGCCTCATGTATACCTCCGGTACCACTGCAAATCCAAAAGGCGTGGTCGTCACCTATTCCAATATGTGGTGGAAGACGTTTGCTCATTCCCTTGAGCTCGAGAGCAACAAGAACGACGTCGCGCTAGTCGCTGGTCCGCTCTACCATGTTGGTGCCTTCGACTTGGCAGCCGCCCACGTGCTTTATGCCGGAGGGTCTTTGGTCATACTACGGAGGTTTGAACCCAAGGACTGCCTTGAAGCGATAGAGAAGTACAAGGTGACAGTGACTTGGCTCGCACCTTCGATGCTTAACATGATTCTTCATCAGGAAGATCTTTCCTCATACAACCTGACCTCTATGAGATTGATAATAGATGGCGGAGAGAAGATGCCGGAACCCTTGATCAATAAGCTACTCTCAGCCTTCCCGAATACATGGTACGCGGATGCCTACGGTCTCACCGAAACCGTGTCCGGTGATACTTTCGTACCTAAAGAGTATATGAAGAAGAAGCTCGGCTCTGTCGGAAGACCGACACCATTCGTCGAACTCAGAGTCGTCGATGAAAACGGAAACGAGCTACCTGCGGTTACGGATGGTGAAATTGTGATTAGAGGGCCAAAGGTCTTCAACGGCTACTGGAAAGATGAGGCTGCAACTAGGAGCGCAATAAGGGAAGGCGGATGGTTCCACACGGGAGACATCGGCCACATCGACGAAGATGGTTTCCTTTACATCACTGATAGGAAGAAAGACATGATTAAAAGTGGTGGAGAAAATGTGTCATCCCTAGAGATTGAGCGTGTGCTCTACCAGCATCCCGATGTGAAAGAAGTCGCAGTCGTGGGAATGAAGGACGACACGTGGGGAGAGGTCCCAGTAGCTTTTGTTGTGCCGAAGCAAGCCGCCGACCTTTCTGACAAGGTCCTCCTTGATTTCTGCACTAACAAGCTTGCACGATTCAAGATGCCGAAGAAATTTTTCATTCAAGAGGAACCGCTACCGAGGAATCCTTCCGGTAAGGTGTTGAAAAGAGTGTTGAGAGATAGAGTGATACTCCATCCACGCGAAACGAAAGTGCGGACGGATTCAACAGCAAGCTACGATTAGATCAATGTCATCTTAAGGATAAGGAGATAAGCAAACTCGTGGGCAAATCAGTGCAAAAAGGTGATTATCATCCATCCCTTCCCGAGGAAGAGAAGCTCCTTCAGATATACGCCACCATGCTGAAGATTCGATACTTCGAAAACAAAGTGCAAGAACTCTTCGAGGCTAAAGCTATTCCGGGAGCGGTTCATCTTTGCACCGGTCAAGAAGCAATCTACGCTGGAGCGTCCGCAGCCCTCAACGATGGAGACTATGTGACATGTACATATCGCGGGCACGGCGTCTTTATCAGCCGCGGCTCTGATATCAATCGGCTAATGGCCGAAATTTTAGGCAAGGCAACGGGGATATGCAAGGGAAAGGGCGGGTCGATGCACTTCACCGACCTTGGCAGGGGCCTGTTGGGGTCATTCGCAATCGTCGGCGAAGGAATTCCCGTTGCAGTGGGGGCCGGGCTGACTTCTAAATTAAGGAAAGAGGATCGTATTGCGGCCAGTTTTTTCGGCGACGGGGCAAGCAACATTGGGATGTTCCACGAGTCTCTGAACATGGCTTCGGTCTGGAAACTCCCCGTCATATTCATCTGCGAGAATAATATGTATGGCGAGTACAGCCCACTTAGCGCAACTACGGCTGTTGAAAACATTGCAGACAGGGCATCCGCGTATAACATGCCCGGCGAACAAGCCAACGGTAACGATGTTCTCGACGTATACGAGAAAGTTAAGCGGGCCGCGACACGTGCAAGAACACTTCAAGGGCCAACCCTGCTTGAGTGCAAGACCTACCGCCACAGAGGTCACTCGGAAATCGACAGTGGTGAAAAGTACAGGTCCATAGAGGAAGTTCGAAAATGGCAGCTCCGCGACCCAATCGAGTCATTCAGAAAGACGCTAATTAAGGAAAAACACCTTACAGAAGCTAAAGACAACGCGATGCAAGAAGAGATCCATGCCCTAATTGAAAGAGCTGTGCGCTTCGCCATCGACAGTCCTGTGCCTGCAACCGATGAAATCGTCACTGATGTATACGCACTGGAGTGAGTCGATTACCAACAATGCCGGAGATGAACTTGCGAGCCGCCATACGAGAGGCGCTAAAGGAGGAGATGGCCCGAGAACCCCGCACGATTGTTATGGGGGAAGACGTCGGAGCTGCGGGCGGGGTCTTCAAGGTTACGCAAGGACTTTTCGAACAGTTCGGCGAAGAAAGGGTCCGAGACACTCCGATTTCCGAAACCGCCATTGTTGGGTGCGCTGTCGGTGCGGCCGTAACCGGCCTCAAACCGATCGTAGAGATCATGTTTGCCGATTTCAACGCGCTTTGCGTCGAGCAAATCGGCAATCTGGCGGCTAAGTATAGATACCTCTCCGGCGGCCAGGTGGAAGTTCCGATTGTCATAAGGAGCGCAACAGGGGCAGGGATCGGTTTTGGGGCGCAGCACTCACAAAATATTGAAGCTTGGTTCATGCAAACTCCCGGGATCAAAATCGCGGTACCGTCAACTCCATACGACGCAAAAGGCCTAATGAAGAGTGCAATACGGGGGAGAGATCCGGTATTGTTCTTAGAGCACAAGCTCTGCTATCCAATAAAGGGAGACGTGCCATCGGATGACTATGAGATTCCATTTGGGCTAGCTGATATCAAAAGGAAAGGTTCCGATGTGACCATAATAGCCACGATGCTTATGGTGCACAGGAGCCTGCTTGCGGCAAAACTTCTCGAGGAGAGCGAAGGGATAAGTGCCGAAGTGCTCGATCTTCGTACGCTCGTCCCTCTGGATGCGAAGACCATACTTGCCTCGATTGGAAAGACAAGGAGAGTTGTGATAGTCGAAGAGAACCCGAGACCAAGCGGATGGGGTGCGGAAATTGCCTCAGTAATCTCCGAAAAGGCCCTCTATGATCTGGAAGCCCCGATCGTAAGAATCAGTGCGCCGAATAGCCCGGTTCCGTACAGCCCCCTTTTGGAGAAAGCTTGGATGCCGGATGAGAATAGGATTCTTTCTGCGGCTAAAGAGCTTGTGCGAAGCTAGCCCTTTTTTCTTTTGCACTAGTACGATTTTGGTAGGTCGAGCATTCTCTGAGCTAGTAGGCTCAGTACCATCTGCTCTGGGAGCGGAGCGGTCCGCCACAGCCTGAGATCCCTAAAGTGCCTTTCGATGTCGGTCTCGACCGCAAACCCCATCCCGCCAAAGGTTTGGATAGCTCTGTCTGCGGCTTCGAACGCTGCGTTCGCACTGACATACGCAGCAATGTTAGCCTCAATCGCGCACTCCTTGTTGGTGTCGTATAGCCACGTCGCCTTGGATAGCATCAGCCTTGCCGTCTCGAGCTTTGCCGCGGAATCGGCGAGCGGAAACTGGATACTCTGATTTTGCCCTATCGGTCTACCGAAGACTATTCTATTCTTCGCATATTCAACGGCCCGTCTGAGCACATAGTCGCCGGTGCCGAGACACAATGACGCTGCAGACACTCTTTCATTATTCAGGAGAAAGGTCAGCTCCGACCATCCTCTATCTTGAACGCCTATTAGATTCTCCTCCGGAACCGACACGTCCTCGAGAGATACTTCGCTAGAGAGAAGAGGCCTCATGGCTAGGCTTTCAATCGGGTTGATGCGAATCCGGGGATCGTGCATGTCCACAAGAAACAGAGAGAGCCCCTGCGATCTTGCCTTCACATTCTCTTTTCTTGTGGTTCGAGCCACTAGGAGTATTAAATCAGAAAAAGGAGCAAATGTGATCCACACCTTTTGTCCTCTGATCACATATTCACCTGCACGCTTTTCTGCAAAAGTATCGATGTCAAGGGTGTTAACTCCCGCGCTCGGCTCCGTAATTCCGATCGCGCACACTAGCTCGCCCTTTGCTAATCTTGGCAGGAACGACCGTTTCAATGATTCAGTACCATATTTCAGAATCGCAGGCGGCACCATAGCGGACGTTACAGTGAATAAATTGCCTCCGATTACCCCTGCCCCCGACGCGGCAACTGTCTGGACCACCAGCGAGAGCTCTGTCAACCCTAGCCCAGCGCCGCCGAACTCTTGGGGAATGTTGACGCCGAACCAACGGTTGTGCGCAAAAAGATCCCACAGTTCCTCTGGGAATTGCTTCGACTTGTCCTTCTTTCTGAAATAATCAGTCGGCAATGATTGCACGAGCTTTGATACTTCTTCCCTGATAGTTCCTCGAATCTCGGGTTCCTCGAAATCCATGAGACACGGGAAAATCAAACAGGCGATATAAGTCTCTCCGCGTTGCGCTTGTGCCTACCGAGCTATCTTTACTAGTGTGGAAAAATCACCGCTACCAAGGAATACCGTATCTAGTCCTCGCGTCAGTTCTTACCTTGTAACAGGTACTTGGGTGAGCTTTCTTGGCGACAACCATGGAGATTGTGGAAGAGCAGCAGTCAAAATTTCATGATGATTATACTCGTGCCATACTAGGGCGGACACTGAAAAGAATTGAAGACAAGAGACTCTTGACAGGTGCGGGAAAATACTTTGACGACATTGTCCTTCCAAATATGCTCTACGCTGTCTTCCTCAGGAGCACGAGAGCTCATGCCAAGATCAGTAGCATCGACGTATCCGGGGCCGTACAGGACCCAAATGTCAAGCTGGTTCTTACTGGCATAGTTGACAATGTCAACACCATGCCAACGCTATACAGCGATAACCCGTTGGTTCAGAAGGGTACGAAGCGATACCTGCTAGCACCCGAAGAAGTGAATTTCGCTGGCGAGCCCATAGTCCTAATAATTGCCAAAACTCGTTCATCGGCCATTGACGCATGCGAGACCGTATCCGTAGACTATGATCCTCTGCCTGCTGTCGTCGATCCACTTAAGGCATTGGAAGAGAATTCTCCAAGAGTGCACTCCTATTGGCAGGACAACGTCGCTTTCAAAACGCAAATTTCTTCGGGAGACATAGCAAGAGCATTTGCTGACGCTGATCACGTTGTGAAGGCAGAGTTCGAGCTGCAGCGCCTTTCCGCTGTCCCGTTAGAAACGAACGGAGCAATTGCAGCCTACGATGAATCTGCCGGCTTTCTTACTGTTTGGATGCCAACCCAATCCCCATTTTCAGCTAGAGATGGAATAGCCGGAGTTCTCAGGATCCCGGAGACAAAGGTCAGGATCATCGTACCGGACATGGGTGGAAGTTTCGGCCAAAAAGGAAGCTTCTCAGCCGAGCACGCTACCATTTGCTTCGCTGCGACCAAATTAGGGCAGCCGATTAAGTGGACAGAGTCGAGGAGCGAAAACATACTTGCGACCAGCCATGGCAGGGGGCAGAAACAATTCGTCGAGGCGGCAGTCAAGGAGGACGGTAAGATACTCGGATTGAAAGCCATGCTGATTTGTGACGGTGGAGCATGCACCGAGTTCCTGGCGACGCTTCCACGAATAATTCTAATGATGATACCGGGAGTATACAATATTCCTGCCTTCTCTGGCGAAGCGCTCACTGCGTTCACTAACAAGCCTCCCATAGGGCCGTACAGGGGAGCAGGAAGACCGGAAGCGACGTACTTCATTGAAAGGACAATTGATCTGATAGCCAAGAAGCTGACTCTCGACCCGGTCAAGGTCAGGCTCGCGAACTATATCGAGAAGGATAGATTCTCATTCCGGACTACCGGAGGGCTGGTATACGACAGCGGCGACTATCATTACAATATGAGAAGAGCAATTGAACTTTCAGACTACGCAGAGATGTGCGCCTATCAAAGAAGGGCTCGAGCTGAAGACAGGCTCGTAGGAATTGGAATCATCAACTACGTGGAAGTCTCGTCCTTTGGTCGAGAATTTCCGCAGACCGCCTCTGTGTCGATCAGCAAGCAAGGGAGAGTGACAGTCGTCCTCGGCACCACACCTCACGGTCAGGGCAACGCTACATCTCTCGCGCAAATTGTTGCCGAAGAGCTTGGCGTCGAGATGCGGGATATCACTGTCCTTTGGGGAGATACATCTACTCTCCCGTGGGGGACCATAACATCTGGTAGCAGGTCAGCGGCGGTCGGGGGAACTGCGGTCCTCTTGGCAACTAGGAAGGTAAAGAAGAAGATGGCAAAAATCGCTTCTAGCATGGGCCTCGGAATTGGAGGGGGAGAAGAAGACCTATTGTTCAAAGAAGGAAGGATGTGCTCAGCTCGAGCGCCTCAACAAAACAAAGTAGATTTCCGCGAAATTGCCCTTCGCGCCTATACTCCCTCGGCGCTACCTATCGGAATGGAGCCGACTTTGTACGAATACGCTGCGTATGCTCCTCCAGACAATGCCTACCCGTTTGGCACGCACATAGTAATGCTGGAAGTTGACAGAGACACAGCGGCAATTAACATTCTGAAATATGTGGCAGTCGACGACGTCGGACACGTCCTAAACCCGATGATAGTTGAGGGCCAAGTTCATGGAGGCATCGTGCAGGGAATCGCAGAGGCTATCTTCGAAGAAATAGTCTACGACGAAAACGGTGTCTTGTTGACATCGACTTTGTCCGACTATCTGATTCCTTCGGCCGACAGCTCCCCTCCCATTAATTGTTTCAGGACCGAAACCCCGTCCCCCTAAACCCACTCGGGGCAAAGGGAGTCGGTGAAGCAGGCACCATAGCAGCTACTCCTGCTATCGCAAATGCAATCCAAGACGCTCTTACATTATCGTACGACCGCATGCCAAGCAAGCTGCCGCTCGACCCGTCAAGCATCTGGTCACAGATCAGAAATTCAAATCGCATCGATCCAAAGTCTCGGATGTAGAAGTACCTGCCTTTCCCTGTGTTTGTCTTCCACGATAGTCCGCGCGTCAAGATGGAGAAGATCTAAATTGAGTGAATTGCTTTTATCCCGAATCTCCAAGCCGCTACCTTAGGTCCACTGCTGAAATGGCCATTCGCTCAACAGGTGAATTAATCAAGCAGAAGCGCTGGGCTTTGAAGATTCTCTATGAACTCATAGGAATTGATACAGTGATTCCCCCCGGCAAGAATTATGGAAAGTTTGCAAATTATTCAGCCAAGATTCTCAAGTCTCTGTCAATGCACGTAAGTGTCGTGAGGGTCCCAAGAAGCCGAGTGGAAAAGTTCTATCCAGAGTACGCGGACTACCCTCGCTACGTGGTACTTGCAAAACTTGGATCAGGTCGGCCGGTCTTGCACTTCAACGGCCACTACGACGTGGTCCCTGCAGGCCACGGATGGACCCACGAAGTTTTCCCATCTAAACCGCCCAGGTCTTCAACGTCGAGTGATTGGGTTTACGGTCGCGGCGCTTCTGATATGAAGGGCGGGATAGCAGCCATAATGCTAGCGGTCAGGCTGCTTGTTGAAGCAAAGAGAGAATTCAGTGGAACCATTGAGGTGAGCCTTACTCCAGATGAGGAGATAGGGGGTCACTCTGGGCTCGAATACGTTGTAGCTCAAGGTCTTTCACGGCCTGACTTCGCCGTGATAGCAGAGCCGTCCGGACTGGATAGAATTCTTATCGGCCACAAAGGTTCGCTGCAGATTCTGGTCGAGGTCTATGGAGAAAATGCTCACGGTTCCATGCCCTGGAGAGGAAAGAATGCTTTCCCAGCAATGGTCGAACTAGCTTCATCGCTCGAAAAGGAATACACCGCTTCAGTAATTAGGGCGACCAAGAAAAGCAATCATCGCTACTCCGCTTCCGGGGCGGAGAGGCCAACTATTATGCTAGGTGGAATCCTCAGGGGCGGAAACCAACAGAATCTGGTCCCAGCTTATTCTGCCTTTAGCATAGATAGAAGGATCATACCTGAGGAAAATCCAGTGAAAGTGAAGGAACAACTTCTGCATCATATAGTTAGCTTCGCCAAGAAAAATAGCCGCATGAAGAAGCATAGGATCGAATGCAAGATCCTCAACCAGGTGAGCCCTGCAGTATTAGCTCCAAATTCAAGACTATTGAAAACCATTCAAGAGATTGTGTTTTCCTTGGAGGGTGCCACTCCTCGTCCAGAAGTAGCGGTTGGTACGATGGATGCCGGCTACTTCTTGAGGCGGGGAATCGACACGGTCGCCTACGGTCCTGGGCAACTTTACCAAGCGCATGTGGCGGACGAACACATTTCGATGGGCGATGTGTTCACAGCCGCTAGAATCTACGAACGGCTAGCTAGGACGTTGTTACGATGTTGAGATCTGCCGCAAGTCTCTTGGCTCGGGGGTCAGGAGTTCGCAGCTGTCGTTTGTGATGGCGTAGACATCCTCCCAAACATAAATGCCCTCTTTGTTTATGAAGCCTGGCTCATTGCTCACAGTCATTCCGGGGGCCAGCACAGTCTTCTCGTATGGAGCGACGCTGGGTAGCTCCGTTGTGTTCAAACCCTGGCCGTGACCCGTCCTGCCCCATTTCTCAAGAGGAGGATTCCTCTCAGAGTATCGCCGGTTGCACTCTGCAAAAACATCTGCGACCTTCACGCCGGGCCGCATGAACTTTCTCATACTGTCCATTATGCTGCAAAGGTACTCATGCTGATCCTTCTGACTCGGCGATGGCTGGCCGACTGTCGCCAACCTCGCCCATTCGCAGGTGTACCCCTTAACGATGGCTCCCGCGTCGACATATAGAAGATCTCTAGGGCTCAGTTTCTTTTCGCCGGGCCACCACGTGTGGGGCTCTCCGGAGTTTACATCAATGAAATTTACTTCGTCTGCCCCTTCTTGATACATCAAGCTACCTAGCACTCTCGAGACTTCCTTCTCCGTCATTCCAGCCCTAATCTTGTCAAATGCTAGTTGCCTGGCTCTGCTCAGCGCTTTGCCAGCTTGTCTTGTGCATTCGACCTCGAGGGGCGACTTGTTCATCCTGAGGTGCCATATAATCTGGGAAGCGTCGATGAATTCGAAACCGTGGGAGGACATCCGCCTAATAAATTCGGCAAAGTCGTTGAAGGGCACTCCGATTCTCTGCTCCTGCCCTCCCTCGAACCCAACCTTTCCGCCCTTAGGCTTCAACCGAAGTAATATTGCCCTGAGTTTTTCCAGAGGAGAGGTCGTGATGTCCGCGTAGCTTTCGACGGAAGTGTAAACGCCGTCGGTCTTGGTGACATCTTCCGCGGCTTCGGCAACGAGCAGGGAGGGGGGATTTTGCCCGTCCAGGATGGCGAAAGATTCTCTCGTGAAGCTTCCCCATTTTGCGAGCGATCTTGCGCCGGAAAAGTACCTGAAATTCTCGTCTCCAGAAATGAACAACAAATCCAAGTTTTGCGATTTCATCAGCTCTCCGAGTCTTCTGGTTCTATTCTTGTACTCTTGATCAGGGAATTCGCCCATATTCCACTCTACACTTCCTGATAATTCCTCGCCGGGGAAGAATTCGTATTTAATTGCTTAGGAGTTTCGGGCAGTGAAAAGATCAAGAATTCTAATCTCTGCCACGCAGCCAACTCTCGCAACTTTATTAGATTAAGGATTTGGACGGCTCAGCGACTGGTGCGCAGCACAGAGGCTCATCAGTAGGACAAGAAAGAGTGCATTAGATTTTCTTGAGCAAACTGCAAGGAAAGGTAGCTTTGGTTACTGGAGGAGCAAGAGGCATGGGAAGATCCCACGCTCTCGCTCTAGCCAGAGAGGGAGCCGACGTTGTTATCAATGATGTATGCCATAACCTTTCTGGGGTTCCGTATCCTCTTTCGACAGAGAAGCAACTGAACGATGTTGTCAAGGAGGTGAGTTCCCTAGGGGGCAGGGCGCTGGGAATCAAAGCTGACGTTGGCAAAGAACCTCAGGTAAGGAGAATGATTGACAAAGTGATCAACAAGTTTGGGAAGCTCGACATCCTCGTGAATAATGCAGGGGTAGGATCTTGGGGCCCGTTTATCAAACTCACATCGGCTGATTGGGATGCGTGCTACAACGTCGACATCAAGGGGACATTCCTTTGCTCCAAGTATTCTTTGCGACATATGATGAAGCAGAGATACGGGAAAATAATCAACATAACCGGAGCATACGGGGTCCAAGGAGGTCCACTTGTCGCGCACTATGGTGCCATGAAAGCGGGTATAATCGCCATGACCCAAACCCTGGCACTCGAATTTGCTAGATACAACATCAACGCCAATGCGGTTTGCCCTGCGATTGTAAACACCGAAGCCTATCAGTTTCTGCTAAAGAAAATGTACCCAAGAATGAATCCAAAGGCGGCCTATGAAAAAGTCTGCAAAGAGAAGTTGCTCTTTCAGCGGGAGATTACATGTGAGGATGTGTCAAACGCGGTCGTGTGGCTTGCGAGCGAAGAAACGAGAAATATGTCAGGAGAAGTGGTATTTGTGACAGCCGGCGCCGAGAAGACGATAGGGCAGATAAAAGAAAAATCAGACATAGTCTAGCAACTTGCACAAAGACAAAAGGGTGGGGAAAAAGCGGATGGATTCATTCGAAACCAAATTCATGGGAAAGAACGTAGAGGTCATTGACCTCTCCCAAGAAATATATCAGGGCATGCCGGTATTTCCGGGACATCAAAGAACAATTTACTGGCCACACGTCACGCATGAAGAAACGAAGGGACAATTCTCAACAATCCAGTCCTACGAAACTCACAACCTCCTCATCAGTGAGCATGGTTCAACACATACCGACGCCTTCTTTGAAGGCTACAATAGGGGCGCCACAATCGACAAGATGGCTTACAATCATTTCATCGGAGAAGCTATCTGCCTTGATGTGAGTTTCGTGAGAGGGAGGGAGTTCATTACCAAGGAGCACCTGCAAAATGCTCTAATCAAGTGCGGCCAGACCATAAGGGAAGGAGACATTGTATTGCTCTTTACAGGTAACTATCAAAGAAACTATGGCACGCCAGCCTACCTGACGGAACATCCCGGGCTTGATCTTGAGGCATCTAGATGGCTCGTCAAGCAAGGTGTGACAAACGTGGGAATAGATGCGCCGACAATAGACAATCCAGCCGATAAAGACTTTGGAGCCCACGTTGGATGCATCGAATCTCAAAAGATGACAAACACAGAGAACATGGGAGACCTTAGCAAAGTTGTGGGGAAACGTTTCTTCTACGTCGGGATGCCCCTCAAGATTAGAGGCGGGACGGGCTCGCCAATAAGGGCCGTAGCGATTTTGCCAAGGGAATAGGCACAGTGAAACGCAGAACCACCCGAGCTTGAGCGCATTTGTCTATGCCTAAGAAATGAAAAGTCGATAAATAGTTCGCACATACATTTCGGTGCAAAGTCATGCCTGGACTACTCATCACCGGCGACGCTGTCCTAACAATGGACAAGAATAGACGCGTGATTAAAGACGGCGCCGTCTACGTCGAAGGGAATGCTATCGTTGCCGTAGGCGATGCGATTGAGCTGAAGCAGAAGTTCAAGCCAGAACGGGTAATGGGAGGGAGGAGAAAGCTCGTCATGCCAGGCTTTGTTAATGCGCACGACCACTACGTGGTGGGTTTACTGAGGCAGATTGCAGATGACCGCAACCTCTTCGGCATTATCGATGACGTCTGGAATCTCCAGCTAATCAAGACCTTCGATACCGCCGACGTCTATTTCAGCGCAAGGATGGGTATGGCGGAGCAAATCAAATCCGGAATCACAACATCTTTTGATGACACAGTGACCTGGCTCCCAGCGCGCATGAGTAAAGAGCTGGTAGTCAACGAAATAGCGAGGGCAGCCTCCGACACTGGAGGCGGCCCCCGCGTGGTGGACACGGTCGGGGGGTTTGATCGGGAGGAGGGACTCGGCTTGGCCGCAGATTTGTTCCTCTCCGACGTTCAGGATACCAAGAGGGACTGCCTTAACCTCATTCGCAGGTATAATTCCCCGAACAGTACATTCAGGATATGGTCGACCGCTAGTTGGCCTCTCGGGTGCACGGAAGAAAACTTTAGGGTCATGAAGCAGATCGCCGATGATAGCAATACGTTTTCCTTTTCACACGTCGCAGAAGTCAAGAGCGAGGTCGAGTCCATCAAGGAACAAACGGGAATGTCGGAGATAGAGTATCTTGAGAGCGTGGGATTCCTCGATGAAAATGTTCTCTTTGCTCACACCGTCTGGGTTGACGATTCAGATATAGCTAGGCTTGCGAAGACTGGCACCAAAGTTTCACATCAACCAGTTTGCAACCAATATCTTGCTGATGGAATCGCGCCAGTCCCGTCCATGATCAAGGCGGGAGTCACGGTTGGCCTCGGCATAGACGACGGCGGGCATATGAACGAGGACTTTTTCGGATTGATGAAGAGCTTCTGCATCCTACATAAGGGAATAACGCAGGATCCAAAAGCAGCGACGGCGGAGAAAGCTCTTGAGATGGGCACGATTGATGGAGCAAGGGCGTTAGGAATGTCAGACTCAATTGGGTCACTGGAAGTTGGCAAGAAGGCTGACATCATCGTGGTGGACATCAAGGGATGGAATCACGCGCCTCGCGTCAGACCAATTACATCACTCGTCTATGGTGGACTGGCTTCCGACGTGGAGACAACAATAGTCGATGGCAAGGTCCTGATGGAAGATAGAAAGCTCAGGTGTGTGGATGAAGATAGTTTAATGAATAAAGTGGAAAGAGCCGCCTTTGATCTAATTGAGCGAGCCGACCTTCGAAACTTGGCCACGGAGAGCCACCTCGGATGGTCGATACCTTATTTCAAGCCAGAGAACTGATTTACCGATACAAGAAAGACCCACCAATACAACGGGGCAAAGTAGAACTAGAGCGTCAGTCATTCAGAGTTCTCTTAGACATAAATACGTGATTGCCTTGCCTCGGCAAAGCGGTAAGAGACACAAAGACTTGAGCAAGGTAAAGCTTGGAGAGAATCTCGAGCTCACCGACGAGAAGGTAATCGCATGTTCAAGGTGTGGCCACAAGCTCTGCGATGATTCTGAAAATTGGAAGAGTCACTCTGTGGCTAGATCGGTGAGGCAAGATCTGTTAGATCTGAATCTAATCAAGTTGCATGGTGATCTTCAACTTCTAGAATACATTTGTCCGCAGTGCGGAGTGCTGTTGGACGTTGAGTTACTAAGAAAAGACGACCAACCGCTCTGGAGCGCACAACTGGGGTAGCCGAAATTACTTCACAGCGGTTAGAAAGGAGATGAAAACAAGTACATCGAAGCCCAGCGTTGCTCGGAGCGAGGTCGCATCGACATCGCCCTATCGAATAGGAGTTGACGTGGGGGGAACCTTCACCGACGTCGTTCTCATCGGCAGGGATGGCTCGATTAGGACGGACAAGGTCTTATCCACACCGCCAAGATTCTCTGAGGGGATCATGAGAGGTCTTTCCCTTCTGGCCGAAGCTGCAGGAATCGACCTGAAGGAGTTGTTGAACAAGACTGACATCATGTTTCACGGGACAACTGTCGCAGATAACGCAGTCTTCACAAAGACAGGCAGTAAAGTAGGGCTACTTACGACAAGAGGCTTTGAAGATACGCTGATCATGGCGCGCGGAGCTCTAGGAAGATGGTCGGGCCTTACTGAGAATGAGATCAAGCACGTTGTGGCGAATGAAAAACCAAAACCGATCGTGCCCAGAACCAGAATCGAGGGGATAGTGGAACGAACAGACTACAAGGGACGTAGCATCACCTCTGTGAGCGAGGAAGAAGTCATTAGAGCGTCACGCCGCCTGGTGGAGAACCACGGAGTGGAATCCATTGCAGTATCCTTGCTTTGGTCGTTCAGGAATCCGGAGAACGAAAGGAAAGTAAGATCAGCGATAAAGGCGATCTATCATGAAATGTTCGTCACGTTATCGAGCGACCTCGCACCGTTTCTCGGAGAGTACGAAAGAACCTCTACTGTTGCGTTGAACGCATACGTGGGGCCCATGTCTGGAAAGTATCTCGAAGGCCTGCTTGCACAACTTAACGAAAGAGGATTCCGGGGAGACCTATTGATTATGCAAGGGTACGGAGGCGTTTTGCCCTATAAGGAAGCTTGGAGCAAAGCTGTTGGATTGATAGAATCAGGCCCTGCCGCAGGAATAAAGAGCTGCGCCTACTTGGGGCAAGTGATAGGAGTTCCAAACATACTTGCCTGTGACATGGGCGGGACGACCTTCAAGGTGGGAATGGTAACTGACGGGGAGATAGAGTACTCGCGTGACGCGAACATCGGCGGATACAACTATGTAATCCCGAAAATGGACATAACTTCGATCGGCGCTGGAGGTGGGAGTCTCGTTACTGTAGATCAGTACACAAAGATACCGAGCGTCGGACCGAAGAGTGCCGAGGCTAATCCGGGTCCTGTTTGCTACGACTTGGGAGGGAAGGTTCCCACCGTGACGGACGTAGACCTCATACTTGGTCTCATCGACCCCCTGCACTTTCTGGGCGGAAGGATGAAAATTAACAAGCAGAGAGCGACGCAGCAGTTCAAACCTTTGGTGGCCGAACCTCTCGCGTTGGACGTTCTGGAAGCTGCGGCTTCCATCTATAGAATAACTAACGCACAAATGGCGGACTTGATCCATAAAGTTACAGTGGAGAGAGGTCTTGACCCGAGAGATTACACCCTTTTCAGTTATGGCGGTGCTGCTTCGATACACATGTGCGCAGTTTGCGATGAACTCGGAATCTCTAGAATGGTTGTTCCTTTTGCTGCGTCGGTGAATGGCGCCTTGGGGGCAGCTTCCTCGGATGTAATCTACGAATATGTCGCGACGAATCCGCTCGTGTTACCAGTCGAGCCATCAATAGTCGACGAGGCGTTCGAGAAATTAAGAGAGAAGGCCCTCTCTCAACTAAGAGGCGACGGATTCAAAGAAGATGACATTCTCTTAGAAAGGTCCGTGGACATGCGCTTTAGACTACAGACACACGAGTTAACGGTTCCACTGACCTTTGAAAGTTGGACGCTCAGCAGCTCCGATCTCAAAGAATTGGAGCGGCTATTCGGAGTGCAGTACGAGCAAAAATACGGAAAGGGATCGGCGTACAGAGAGGCGGGCGTAGAGATGATAACATTCAGGTTGAAGGCGACGGGGAAGCTCGAAAAGTACAAGCTTATGGAAGATAGGCAAAGCAGCGAGAGCGCTGACGGTGCTTCCTTGATTGAGAGAAGACAAGCGTACTTCAATGAAGGAACCTCTTTTGCCTCAGCCGGATTCTATAGTTACGATCATCTCAAACCTGGAAACCTGATTCGGGGCCCGAGTGTAATCCTCGCACCAACTACCACGGTAGTCGTAAACCCCGGTTGGACCGTGAAGGTTGATTCGTACAGGAACTTGCGGCTGTCAAGAGACCAGGGAAACTAGGAAAATAGGGGGAGCTTGGAAGAACTTGTCTTTGGACAAAGCTACTGCCACAATAATACGGAATCGGTTCTTCAGAATAATCGAAGAAGGGATGATCACCCTGAAGAACGTCTCGGGGAGTGCGACCACCACCGAAGTCCACGATCTAATGGTCGCGCTTTACCGCCCGAACGGTGACCTCCTCGCAGGTGGAGTGGGGTTTTCGCATCATCTAACCAGCGCAATGCATGCGTGCAAACACATCATCGAAGAGTACGGCGACAATCCTGGAATTTCCAAGGATGACATGTTCATACTCAACGATCCGCACTCGGGCGCGCTCCATACCTCTGACGCGTACATGATTTCTCCCATCCATGGTGACGATGAGCAGATCGTGGGCTGGAGCGCCAACTTCGTTCATCTCCGCGACGTAGGGGCTTTCGAACCAGGAGGATTTTCAACTACCGCCACCGAGAAATTTCACGAGGGATTCAGTTCGCCAGGAGTCAAACTAGTGGACGGAGGAGTCGTCAGGAAAGACATTCTGAAAACAATTCTAAACATGGTACGCGACCCGGATATGGTTGCCCTAGATCTCCATTCGCAAATAGCTGCAAACAACACCATAAAGAAGAGGATGCTGGGCCTCACGTCTCGTTATGGTTTTGAGTCCGTCAACGCGGTTGCGGAATCGCTGATTCAACAATCTGACATGCTACTGAGAAAGCGACTAAGAGAACTCCCTGACGGAATATTCAGGGCGAGACAGTATCTTGACTGGGGAGGGCAAGTCCACAAGATTAACTTGGCTATGACGAAGCAGGGCGAAACACTGACGTTTGATTTCTCCGGTACAGCAAAACAAACGCCAGGAGGCTTCAACGCCACGTTCTGGGGAACGTATGGCGCAACCTTCGGACCGGTCTTTCCTCTTCTTTGCCACGACATGCCTTGGAATCAAGGCATAACAAAATCAGTCGAAGTAATTGTCCCGGAAGGAAGCATACTCAACGCGCTTCCGCCAACCACAGTATGCAACGCGACTATAGGTGCGTGCGTTTTCGTTTACAATGCTGTGATTGAGGCGTTGTCTCGAATGCTTTACGCCTCTGACAAGTACCGAAACGAGGCAACTGCAGTTTGGAATGGATCTCATTCGAACCCCAACATCTTCGGCTACAATCGAGAGGGCCGATACTTCGTGGATGCTGTAGCGGACGGTGCTGGGGGGAGTGGCGGTGCGAGAATCTTCAAGGATGGAGCCCATATAGAAGGGGAAGTCTGCAACCTGATGTCCAGGATGCCCAACGTGGAAATGATGGAGTTGGTGTTTCCGATCCTCTACTTGTTCAGAAGGTTGTCCAAGAACTCCGCGGGAGCGGGGAAATATCGAGGCGGATTGCCTCCTGAATTTGCGATAACTCCCTACGATAATCAGGATCAGAAGATAGGCGTGGTAATCGCGGGAAATGGAACCAGAAGCACTCTGACTCATGGGCTCTTTGGGTACCCTGGCTCCACCGTGCAAAATATCGTGGTTAGAGCAAATATTATGCCCGAGGAGCTTTTGAAATCGGACCAGTTGCAAAACATGGATTTTAATCAGCTTGAGTGGCCATCCCGCGAGGAAATCTCTTGGGGCGAGAGCTATCTCCGACATGGAGATTTCCTCTATATCCGATACGAGGGCGCCGGAGGATTCGGTGACCCACTAGATAGGGACCCTGAACTAGTGAGACAGGATGTCATCGATTCCGTTGTTTCGCGGGATGCTGCTAGACAAGTCTATGGCGTTTATCTGAATGCCGATAACGAGCTGACTGTAGATCGTAACGCAACAAGTACTGCAAGACGAGATCTCATAAGGAAGAGATTGGGAAAAGTCTAACCATTATTCTTTCTTTGCCGGCTTACATACGTTGGGTATCCCTTGATTGTTCCGGCCTGAGGAAAAGCATCCAGTATCTGGATCACATCTTTCAATGTCATGACTCTACCGAAGCGCCTGTCGAATAGTTCCAGCAGAGCTTCAGTCAGTTCAGTATCAGGGTCTCCGACGCCACCCTCGATCGTAATGGTGTCAAAATCGCGGGCCCACGCGTCAGTAAGCGTCGAGACAACGCAGTATCCAGTGTTGCACCCAGTGACAAGAACTGTCTTGATCCCAAGGTATTTCAGATAAACCTCAAACATCGTCTGGAAGAATGCGCTCGGTTTGTTCTTCGGAAGAATGTAGTCTTTGTCGGAGGGCTTGATGGATTCGGTGAACTCTGCGTCCTGGGTTCCCCTCCTAGCTAGTTTGTACCCTTCGGATTCAGAAGCATACGCAAGCTCTCGACCGATGAATTGGTGGAGTTTTGGCAGTCCTCTCTCGTCAAAGGCTTCTGGGACGTGAATTTGCTGCGTGTAGAACACGGGGATGCCCTTGCTGTGACAGTAGTCTACTGCCTGCTTTATGACGGGGATTGTCCTCTTCACTCCATCAATATTCAGGCCTTGCCTTGCTACAAATCCATCCTCGTCTACAAACCCCTTTTGCATATCAATAACCAGGAGACAGGTCTTTTTAGGATCAAGTTTTAGTGAAATCTCCGCAGGCCTTGGGTAAGAAGAAGAGGATTGTGATGGGTGAGGTCTTCGATTGCCTTCTGGAGCCATCTGCATTTTGAAAGAGATGCAACCCTCTGTGTCTCAATAAACGTTTGTTTCGTCTTTCATCTGTTTCTTCCGTTATACGGCCTGAAAGGCGGGAGCTTGAGCTGGGAAAGTCGTGGAACTTCCTCGGGAAGCTTCGTCGAATCGAAGGCGATTCTCACCCTCATCCCTATGTGAAGTTGGGACGGCTCGCATTCGATAATGTTCGTCGCGAAATAGACACCTTCGTCAAGCTTGACGAGCGCAAAGGTATAGGGTGGTTTGTTCTTACAGTAAATTCGATCCAAGTAGTTACCAAAGGCGACGTATACGGTACTGTAGCTATACAGCATCCCCGTCCCCTTTGATTTTTTCCATCGAAGTTTCGTTGTCGAAAGACATTTCGGACAAGAAACACGAGCCGGGGAGAACAGCGTTCTGCATGCTCCGCATTTTCTTATCAACAACTCTTGGTTTCTGAGCGCCTTCCAAAACTCCCCAAAGGACGGCATGGGGTGTATCGTCGCCTCCGGCACATCGTCTACGCTGAGCGCCATTCCTTTCTCTCGAGCATTCATCGAAGCCATTTGTCCTTCATCCTCCACACTACTAGTTGCTCCGCTGATTTCCTAGTATCGCAATCGAGTGACAAGCCATGACGCCTCCATGGCCTTGGATAAGTGCAAAACGAGCATCCTTGACTTGCCTGCCTAAGGCCTCGCCCTTTAGCTGCCTAATTGCCTCGATCAAAAGAGGATTCATATCGCATGATATCCCGGGCTGTCCGAATGACAGGAATCCCCCATGAGTGTTAATTGCGACTTGCCCTCCGTTAAAATCCCCTCTGCCTTCTTCTAGGAACTTGCCAGCCTTCCCCTTTTCGCACAAGCCGCTGTCCTCGAGGTTCAACATTCCAATGTATGTAAACTGGTCAGAAATCTCTGCGATGTCAATGTCTCTGGGGCGCAATCTGGCCATCCGGAAGGCTTCCCTTGAGGCCTCTCTACCACCTGAGGTAGTTATGGTATTCCAGAGATCCGTGGGTGGAGATGTACTCGGGTGCAACCGCTGAGTGATGTTGTCGTGCGTACTCAACTCGCCCGTACCGAGCACATAAACCGGATTCTCGGTAAGCTTGCGAGCCTCTTCGGTCAGGGTCACAATGAACGCACCTGAGGCACCAACCGGTTTCCCAAAGTAAGCACAATCCAACAGGTGAAACGGGGAGGCAATCAGGGGGGAATTGAGAACATCGTCAATAGTGATGTTTCCTTTGTTTTTCATTGCAGCCATTGGATGTCTGAGCGCCCACTTTCTTTCCTCAACTGCGAGCTTCGCGGCTTGCTCGCGCTTTACATTGTATTCGTGAATATACCTCTGAGCAACGAGGCCATAGAGGGCAGGAACATATGCACCATAAGGATAATCGAACCAGTGATTTGCTTCCCAGAAGATGTTGTGTGCCCTAACATTTCTGGCAGGAACCGAAAAGCTGTCTGTGGCCACGCACAATACCCTTTTGACAAGCCCGGACATCAGAGCCATGGCGGCGTGTCTGACGAAGGAAACAGGCCCGCCGCCGTGAATTGTGACTTCACAACTGTACCTGGGCGCCATCCGCAGCTCTTGAGCGAGAATATTATTCCATTGAAATCTAGTGTCGCCCATGGGGGCGCGTGCTGTCAAGAGGCCATCAATGTCGCCAATATGAAGACCAACTTTCTCCATGGCCTGCCTCGAGGCGTCAACGGCAAGCTCCAGCGGTGTCTTGTAATGTTCCTGATCAAGTACGTAGGAGTCGCCGTAGCTCGCGATGGCAACTTTGCCTTTCAATGTGAGTGGAATCGTGGCACCTCCCTTTGAGTCCACAATATTAATCTAGCGACAAAGTTTCTCCCGTGTTTTCGTGCGAAAAAAGCCAGTACGGTTTGGGGTTTGCCTCTTCCCTCTTCAATTCATTTCTCCTAACTCTGACTTGCAAACTCAAACAGACAAGATCATTGAAGCGGCTAAACTTTCGGAGGAATGCCATCTAGATTCTTATTGGGTGATTGACCATCTTCTTACCGCTCTAGCTAGGTACAGGCTTCCGGTGTTGGAGCCACTGACTCTTCTATCCGTGTTATCGGCTAGGACAACATCGATAAGGATTGGTACTTCGATCCTCATCATGCCTTTGCGCAATCCAATTTTACTTGCAAAGGAGCTTGCAACACTCGACGTGCTCTCGGCCGGCCGGCTCACTGTAGGGGCTGCGGCGGGCTGGTGCAAAGAGGAATTCGATGTATGCGGCATTCCATTCCACAAGAGGGGGAAAATATTCAATGAACAGCTCGCTATTTTGAAGCAATTGTGGGCCAAAGATAATCTAACGTTCAAAGGGGACTTTTTCTCATTTTCTAATGTCACAATAGAACCAAAGCCCCTGCAGAAACCGAATCTTCCAATATGGATAGGTGCGGAAGACCTTACATTGGAAGCACCGCTGAAGAGAATTGTAACTCTGGGGGATGGTTGGTTAGGCGTGACTTCTCCTCGTCACTACAAGGAAGGCTTGGACAGAATCGATGAGCTGGCGAGCAAAGTAGGGAGAGATCCAGAATCGTTAGAGACAGCGAACTTTACCTACACAATGGTGGACAGCAATAGTGATGTTGCAAGGCAGAAGGCTCAGGAAGTGCTAGATCAGGTTCACAGTCAACTAGTAATGCAACGGGTCGAAAGGCTCTTGGTTGCGGGCTCGCCAGAAGAGGTTGCCTCAAAGATTCAGAACCAGATCGATGCCGGAGTTCGTTATGTAATACTCAACTTGTTGAGTAATGACCCGCAGATTATCCCTTTTGTTGCTGAGAGAGTACTTTCGAATATCAATACAAACCCAAACTAATATCGCGTTCGACTCTTTTCGACCCGCTTACTTCGAATTTTTCTACTTAGAAAAGCCGAAATTTCTCTCTTGGGCTCCTTCGAATGAAACGCATCTTCGTATATCGACGGTGCGTCTCGGACGCTTCTTCTGAAATCCTCGAGAAGCTTGAATTGAATCCACGAACGTTGCAGACGCACGGCAGTGATTGGCTTACCTGCCAGCTTTCTAGCTGCCTGCATAGAACTGGAGTCAAGCTCAGATTGCGGGACTATTTTGTGGACAAGCCCCATCCCAAGTGCTTCCTTGGCGGTGATTTCATCGCCCATTAATGTGAGTCTGCCAAGTTGAGCCATTCCTATCATCGAAGCAATAATTGCGCCGCTCAAGATTGAGGGCAGACCTCTATCAACTTCAGGAAAAGCGAACTTCGAGTTCGTAGAAGAGATTCTGTAATCGCCAAGCAGAAAGAGTTGCCATCCGGCTCCCACAACGTATCCTGCCGAGGCAGTAACAATCGGCAGAGGGAACTTCATTATGCGCGTGAGGAAAGTGCTCCATCCCCTAGCCCATCGAGCAATGGATCTTCGGGATAGCCCGATGGACTCCTGAAGGTCCTCTCCTGAAGAGAACGCTCTCCTGCCAGCGCCTCTGATGATTAAGCATCTTGTCTGCCCATTCTTTTCAATCTCATCTAGAGCCCGAACAATTTCTGCTCGCGTCTTGCTTCCAAGCGCGTTCATCCTCGCTGGTCGATTTACTGTGAGTCTGGCAGTGTCTCTGGCTCTTACGAATGACTCGATTTCTATATGCTCATAATTTTCGAACAGGGCCTTCTGTCACCAGATGAAAGAAATCGAATTAGCGTGCACAGTTTGTTGTCTAATCAGACATTTGTTTTCGAGCACTCGGTTCCAAAACCATTTCCTTTAGTTTGAACTTTTGGATTTTTCCGCTCTCTGTCATAGGCATTGTTTTCATAAACTGAACAGCTCGCGGCACCTTGAAAGACGCGACAACCCCTCTGCAGAATTCTATTATTTCGTTCGGTTGAGCACCGCAGTTTTCACGGAGCTCCACAAATGCGTAGCATACCTCCCCGAGTCTCTTGTCAGGGAAACCTATGACGGCTGCTCGTTTTATCTTCGGATAAGTCAGCAAGAGGTTTTCAACCTCGACCGCCGAAACATTTTCCCCTCCGACTCGTATCACATCTTTCATTCTGCCAATGAAGGACAGGTATCCCAGATTGTCCAAGAAACCTTGATCGCCTGTATGCAGCCAACCGTCAGCATCGATCACTGCTGAAGTCTCGTCAGGCTTGTTGTAATATCCTTTCATAACCGAGTACCCGCGAACGTGAATCTCTCCAATAGAGCCGGCAGGGAGCACAATCGCTGTTCGTGGATCGACAATGCGCAATTCCATTCCCTCGTATGTGACTCCCTGCGTGTTGCAACGAAGATCTGCGGAATCGGTGGGGAGGGAAGATGTGACGTTAGGCGAGGCTTCGGATAGTCCGTAAACATTGGTTATTGAGGAAATTCCCATGTCCTCAATCACATGCCTTACAACTTCTGGCGTCCCAATCATCCAGCCCTTTTTGACAGAAGCGAGTTCCACTTCCTTGAAAGAAGGATTCGTGTAGATATCGATGAAGTGGCTATCGATACCGTTGATCGCCGTGGGCTCGAATTTCTTGATTAGAGCAAGTAAGGCATCCGGGTCGTATTTTGCAAGAGTAAGGATTCCTGCCCCGTGCGTAATGGCAAGCAGATTAGTAAGAACAGAACCTCCTACGTGCGAGAACGGCAGTGGACTGACTAGCAGATCGTCGGAGTTCATTCCGACTCGGGACCCAAGGTTGAATGCATTTCTGAGGATTTGCTCTTGCGACAACATTACTCCTTTCGGGAATGAGGTCGTTCCCGACGTGTATTGCATCAGGACAATGTCCATAGCCTCAGACCGAAGCGCGGAGGCCCCCGCCGACGTTTGTGAAAGTGATATCAGAGTATCGATTAGTCTCTTGGATCCCCATGCTCCAACAATGCACTTCATATGAGGAAATCTATCTGACGCTATCCTCTGGTAGTTGGTCTCTTGCAGCTCAGGAAATAGCTGACGAAGTACCTGAAGGTATGCGGTTTCTCCAGTAGACCGCTCGTCCACAAGGAGCAAGGACGCGTCAGATTGACGAAGTATGTACTCCACTTCGGCCCTCTTGAATCGCGTGTTAATCGGAACGAGAACAACGCCGAGCTCTGCGGTCGCAAGTTGAATTACAAACCAATCAAGTGTGTTGGGTGATAGAATTGCTACTTTGTCATGCCTCGTGATGCCTGTCTCCACGAGCCCGCTCGCAGTCTTTGCAACTAGGGATTCCAGGTCCTTGTAGCTCAATTCTCGGCGGTCCGCGACGAACGCAATCTTGTTAGGGTGTTTTCGCGATGCGTCATCGAGGACTTCTTTCACAGTAAAATTCATTATGAAAGACAGGCTTGCCTCGCTTAAGTCAGCGTATATTTAACAGGTTTGCAACAAATGCGATCAGATTTCTAGGACGATGCAACAGCTTCGACGACTCTGGGCTAATGGAGAACCGCAGTAACAATATCGTCAAAGGGATCGAGTTTGCATATTGTTCTACTTGCACAAGAAATTGATACATCTGTAGGGTAGAAGAGTGAGTTTCAAGAAAGATATGTCTGAACACATCAAGAGTATTGAAGTGAATGGGGTAAGCCTGTCATATGTGACAGAGGGTACTGAGAAAGAATCTCTGATCCTAGTCCACGGAGGTCTGTCCGATTTTGGAACTTGGAAAGCTCAGATGGATTCCTTCTCTCCTCGATATCGCGTGGTCGCATACAGCAGACGCTCGCATTATCCTAACCCTTGGGAAGAGTATCCTCCGGACTATATGATCGAAACGGAGCGAGACGATTTAGTCGAATTGATTAGAGGTCTAGGACTCAAAACACCAATTCATCTTGTCGGGTCTTCCTACGGGGGTTATGTGTGTGCACTGGTTGCGCGCGATTACCCTGAACTGGTCCGCTCTTTGGTGCTCGGGGAACCTCCGATCCTGGCTCTGCTTTTCTCGAAACCAGACGCATCAAACCTGTATGCTGATTTCAAAACCAAGGTTGAGAAACACGTTCTCCCTTTCTTCCAGAAGAAACAGTACGAAGAAGGTCTGAGGTCCTACATGCTGCACGTAGCAGGTAGAGATCTAGATCAGTTGCCTCCCGAGATTCGAGAAGTACAGATTCGAAATGCACGAACATTACTTGCTGAAGTTCAGACCGCTGAACGAGAGCCTTTCGGAGAAGTGGACGCCCAAAAGATAGCTAACCCAATTTTGCTTCTTACTGGTGAAAACAGCATCCCCTATTTGAGACGGACTGCGCTCGAGCTTTCAAAGATATTACCGAACGTCGAGTTTAGAACAATAAGTCGAGCAGGGCACAGTATGCACACTCAGAACCCAAAGGAGTACAACGACACGGTGTTAGGTTTCCTCGCACCTCACTAGAGGAAAGACGCATGCACACCTAATGTTTCGCGGTCTTAGCTGCGGGCCACAGTCCGATTTCGGAATCGCTACTGACGACCGTATTGATTACGGCTGGCACATCAGCCTTCAACATCCTACTCAAAGTCGGGCCGAAGTCATTGGAGCGAGTCACGTCGACTCCGACTGCTCCAAATGATTCCGCGAGCTTCACAAAGTCAGGGTTGCGAAACTCAACGCTTCGTCTTCCTTTCGGAATCTCATATGCGGCATACGAGCCATTGTTGAAAACAACAGTCACAAACTTGAGGCCCATCCGTACCGCCGTCTCTAGATCTTGAATGGTCATCATAAAATCACCGTCGCCGTCCAAGCATATGACCTGTCTATCTGGCAGGGCTATTTTAGCCCCCATCGCCGCGGGAAACGCAAATCCCATCGCACCAAATCCACCGGACTTGTGCAGGCACCTCGGATGCCTCATCATCAAACGAGAAACATATCTCGCGTGCACCCCAGTCCCCGAGAAGATTATGGCGTTGCTTGATACCTGCTTCATCACCTCGCGGATGATCACCTTCTTGTCAACGGGAGAATCGCCGATGGGCGACTCGTAGAACTCATTTCTCTGATTGTGAAGTGCCTCCTGCAACGAGCCCAACTTTGGTCGTTGCCAAATCCCATTTCGCCTCGCTCTATCTTTTAGCACCATGATCAATTCTCGCAAGAAAGTATTGACATCAGCGAGGATGCCTAAATCTAAATCGTACTGCTTTCCGAGCTCAGTAGGATCAATGTCAACTTGAACCAGCTTGGTGTCCTTTCGAATCGAACTCCAATCTACAGTCGAATCATCTCCAAATCGAAAGCCCAATCCAAGTACGAGGTCCGACATCCCAACAAGGTCGGTGGCTGCGGGATACCCCCAAACTCCAGTAGCGCCGAAGCAAAGGGGATGATCCTCAGAGACAAGGCCACGAGAAGAGTTCGTCAACGCGATAGGGATATTCAACAAATTGACCAGTTCCAAAAGCAAGGAATCGGCCCCTGAAAGGGCGGCACCTCCTCCAGCAAGGAGCACAGGGCATTCCGAAGACTCGAGTAATTCTGCCACCCTGAGCACATCCTCTCTTCTTGGCGCTAAACGAGTCGGAGTGAGCGAGAGCGAGTTCGGCTTGGGAGCATTCTCGATTTCTGCAATACCTACGTCGTACGGGATGTCAACATGAACAGGTCCAGGTCTGCCCGAAATTGTAGTGAGCAGAGCAAGCTTTAGTTGATTATGTAGGAGGTTTGGTGTCGTTATCTGAAAGCTTATCTTTGTTAGTGGCTTGAATACGTCCATCTGATTCCACTCATTGTAAACCTCCCTACCAAGCTTAGAGCGTGGAAGATTACCGGTCAATACGAGAAGTGGTACCGATGCCCTTTGCGCGTTCGCTACACCTATCACCAAATTAGCAGCACTTGGACCGGCTCCCGCCAGGCATACTCCCGGCTTACCCGTGACTCTTGCAACCCCCTCGGCCATGGCTGCCGCGACCTGTTCATGCCTAACCGTTACGAATTCGACTAAACCTGTTTGGTTCATGTAGTCCGCAGCTTCCAAAAGCGAATTCCCTGGAAGCCCGAACACGTGTTTGATTCCACATGAAGCCAAGGTCTCTACTAGCGCATCGTCGGCTCTCATTTACTCAGTCCAGCAGAGAGCTGCGTTTATGCATCGTAGATATACCTTAGGCATGAACTGGTAAATCGTCTCGCAGGCTTTTTTCAATTTGAAGCAAAATTAATTAGACAAATGGCGCTCGCTCGTGGAGCAAAGGATTTGGGCTCAACAACCAGTACTATCAATGCTGCGCCGAACACCAAATCGCGCCTTCGCCATGTTCGCGGCGGACTTGACAATGCAGTACGCCAAGCGGAGCAGAGAAAGCTACATGACCTCACGGTCATTGATATCGACGTGCACCAAAACGAACCTTTTACTCTCTTTGCGAGGTATCTGCCAGACAAATTCAAGCGGGAATACACAGACGAGAAACTGAAAGCAATGGGCGCTAAATACGATGATGAAATCCACGTCGCAAATTATCCCGTAGGAATTGCTCTACGCAAGCAAATGGATCCCCTAGGCACGAGCAGATTCCCCTACGATTTGACTCTTGGCGGGAGGATTAGGCGCCCTGAGGTAAAATCGTATGGTCTACCCAAACCCCGGAGAGAAGCCAGTGTTGAAGAGACCGTTGACATGTTTACGCAAAGGCTTCAGGACATCGGCATCAAGCGCTGCATAGTCTTCCCCAACGTTCTACTCAGTCTCAGTCATGTTCCAGATAAAGAACTTCAAATCGCTGTCGCTAACGCCTACATGGATTTCATGCTGGACAATTTCCTAGGCAAGTACCCGGAGATTCTTTCCTGTGTATGCGTGCCCACTGAGGTTCCGGACAAAGCAGCCGAGTTAATAGACCGCGTCGGCTCGGAAAAAGGAATAGTCGGAGTAGCGGCCTCGCCCTCGAGTCCCGGAGCGCTCGCCGGAGAGGAGGCTTGGAACCCCATCTACGAAGCGGCAGAGCACCAGCGACTTCCCATAGCATTCCACGGTGAGCTCTACAATATCCCTCCGCTGGATCGCTTCAAACCGCCTAGATCTCTCCCTGTCAGGGTACTTGGGTTCCCGTTGTTTCTGATACTTCAATTGACGAGCATCGTCGCCGAAGGAGTACCTGAGCGATACAAGAAAACGAAGTTTGTCTTCATCGAGGGCGGCGTTACTTGGATTCCATGGCTGATGTACAGAATGGACACGGTATACAGGATGCGGAAAAGCGAAGCGCCTATGCTAACAAAGCCTCCCAGCGAATATATCAAGGAATTCTATTACTCGACGCAACCCATGGAACAGCCGCAGAACATAAGGGACCTAGAGTGGATATTCCGATCCTTCAACGCCGGGTCCCAGCTGCTTTACTCCAGCGACTATCCTCACTGGGACTTTGACGTCCCAAAGGTTGTGTACGATATGCCATTTTTGACCAAGGAAGAGAAGAAGAACATCTTGGGAGAAAATGCGCGAAAAGTGTTCAAGATAAACTGAAAGTCATTAGTTAGGAGTCTCTTCTTCTGCATGCTATATCGGGTTGCCAAAACTGCGGATTTTGAAGACCTCAAGCCTATCTATGTGGAGGTAGGAAATCTGACCGTCGCAGTCTTCAAGCATCGAGAAAAATACTATGCCTACGCGAACATATGCCCACATCAAGGCGGACCATCATGCGAGGGTATAGTCGTCGGGAATGTCGAGAGTGAAGTCAAGGATGGTACTCGGAGGGATTTTGTTTCGACAGAAAATTTCAACATCGCGTGTCCATGGCACGGCATCGAGTTCGACTTGGAATCTGGAGTATGCCGCGCTCTCAAGGATTGGCGCCTTGCTTCCTTCCAGACCGTGGTCGAAGGAGACAGCGTCTTAATCGAGCGGAATTAGCGGGAACGCAACCGCTTGAGTCGTAAATTCGTGCCATCAATGCTTCTTCAAGAAGAAGGAGCAATTTAACGGGTAATTTTGACTGACTTTACTAATGTGACGAGACCAAACGGGTCATCATTCGCCGTTGACCAGTGCTCGTGAGCGATTCTCCACTCATTTCCCTCCTTGAAGAAAACGAGGGTCGCCCTGGTCGGGCTTATCAGAGTCTTTCCTCCTGCTTTGATCTCATACTGGAGTCCCAAGATAGCAACGGCCGTCTCCTTTCTATGTACCACCTCGGCGTGCACGAGCCGCACCTTGAAACGGTCCATTTGGGAAATCACATTGAAAACATGGTCATTGGCTTCTCGGCTCTCAAGCCTATCAAAAGGTGGAAAGCTCGAAAAAAAGCTGAACCCTTTCGCGCTACGAACTTCGAAGAGGGGTCGTAAGTCTTTAGCGTTGAGTCCCGCAATAATGTCCCGTACTATTTCCTGAACGGATTTGCCACTCTTAGTACCATTGCTTCGCTTCACAGTCGTGGCATTGCTTATCTTGCGGCACTCCTTCTCGAGCTCGCGTATTCCCAGATTGGCTTTCACCGCGAGTTTGGCAGTGTTCCACCTTTCCGTTGTGTCTTCGATTTTCAGTAAAGCGCGGGCGTGCCCCTCGGTCAGAGAACAAAGAACCTTCTTTCTCTCCTCTTCCGAGGCTATTGTGTCAGGGAACAAATGCAGCATGGCAACGTGTTGCGAAACGTATGCGTTTGACTTGCCGATTAGCTCCGCCACTCCAGCATAGGTCTTTTTTGTAAGCGCACGGAGTCTTTCGATTAACAAAGCTCTTTCATAGTCTGTAAAGTCCCTGCGGTGCTCGTTTTCAATCAATGTCATTATGAGAGCTTCTGTGTCCGAGGCTTCGACTACCTCCGCAGATATCGAATCCCATCCAAGTTTCTTGGCAGCAGAGTATCGACGATTACCAGCGATAATTTCATACTTGCCCTTCTTTTCCCCGTGCTCACGAACGATTATCGGATGAAGCTGTCCGTATCTGGAAAGAGACTGCACGATATCATCAATTTCCTCATCCCTGTCTGAATTAACAAACAACCGTCGATCCATTAACTGGCTGATTGGGATCTTTTGCAAATACTCTGCGCGCCTTAACGCCATAACTCTCGATCTATTTCTTCTTTTCACACGTGTGAAATGGCCGAGTATTCCATTGGCTCACCAAGAAACCTTAAATATGCAGTGCATACCGCGCCCTTTGAAATGAAGAACCGGACGCTCGTTAAGAGAGGAATTAGTCGAGTAGCTACTGCCGTCGTCGTCGTTGTTATAGTTATCATCGCTGCTGCAGCAGGGGTTTACGTCCTAACTTTACCCAAAGGGGGGACAACGACCATTACTCAAACCCAAACTCAGTCGGGATCTGTTACCACGGCCTCAGGTACCGTAACGCTAACGACTACGGCAACAGCGTCCGGTAGTTCGAGCGCAACGACGTCTTCTTCAGTTTCAACAACTTCGTCTGCGCCGAGTGGCAATCAGACTTTCGTCGTTAATATGCTGAGCGGCGGGTCCGGTCTAGACCCCACATATGCGCTAGAACCAACAGTCACTAGCAACATATACGAACGCTTGGCAATTATAGCGCCTAACGGGACAGTGCTCCCTCAGTTGGCAACGAGCTGGACTGTCGCGCCCAACGGGACGCAATGGACTTTCAACTTGAGGCAGGGTGTGCTGTTCCAGGATGGCTCGCTATTTAATTCGAGCGCAGTGGCGTTCACGTTCACGCGACAAAAAGACCTCGTGCAGGGACAGACGACGGTGGTCAGCCAAATTGCCTCCATAGTTGCGGTAGATCCTTACACCGTCGTCATCAACACGGTGAAGTCAGTCCCCCTGCCTTTGTACATGGCTTCCGAGCAGTCAACTTGGATAACCACCCCGAATGCCTTCAATTATGCAGGGATAAAGACTACAGGCAATGCCACTCAAGACCAGATTAATCTCGAGAATTGGTTTAACGCGGGTCATTCTGACGGTACTGGTCCTTATCAGGTGGTGACATCTCTTTACAACGCTCAAAGCAGTGTCACGCTCGTCAGATTTAGCAAGTACTGGGGCGGTTGGAAGCCCAATCAGGCTAACACTGTGATTTTCAACACGGTCAATAGCGGCACACTTGCTCTGCAAGAGATGGCGGCTGGACAAGCAGATCTTTTCGGCTCGCCCACTGTCTCCCAGCTACCGCTTGTAAATTCAAGTTCAAACGTGAAGCTGGTTAGCGGAACAAACGTTGCTGTTCAGATGCTTTGGTACAACGTAAACAACTATCCGCTAAACAACACCTTGGTGAGGCAAGCGCTCTCGTATGCAATTCCTTACCAAGACATAATCAATAACGTATACGGCGGTCAGGCGACTCCTGCGGTTGGTTGGATTGCACCCGGCGTTTTCGGGCACGATAACAATGCATCATCCTTCAACTTTAACATGACGATGGCGCATAACTTGTTGAAGGAAGCGGGATTCTCCAGCGGTGCCATATCTCCGGCAAGGACCCTTACAGTCCTGCTGTATGTTCTCTATCCGGAGACAACTCAGACATGGTCGCTCATTCAGCCAGATTGGGCAGAACTCGGACTCAATGTGAATCTTCTCGTTGTCGGATCTAGCACGCTGATTTCAACAATCAAAGGAGCCAATCCCCCAGACGTGGTAGGATTGCGATGGAGTCCCTCCTGCATGTCAGCCGGTTGCCCGCTGCTTGATAATTGGGGTAACAGTAGTTTTGTGAATTTTGCAAACTGGCAAAACAACACATTCACCGGTATAGTACAACAAGCGCTTTCAGTAGAAGGGAGCAATCCATCTCAATCACTGAGTCTATTCTCTCAGGCTCAACAGATGCTTTTCCAGAATGCCCCCGGAGTAGTGATGGTTAACCTCAACACACTCTTCGTTCTCAACAGTCATTGGTCAATAATTCCAGGCGCCGTCGCATTCGAACCAAATGAGATCTCAAACACGTTCTTCGTGTATGCAGTCCAATATTCTTAGTCAGCGCATTCTAAGACTTCGGATACGATTCGTTTGAGGAGGCCCAGGTGAGGGGCCCCTCACCACATCCTATTATTTTCTTCATTTGTGGCAAGGCAGAACCTCTGCAATCATTACACTATTGCCTTTAGACGAGATAGACAATAGAAAGAAGAATGAGACATGCGAAAAACCATACTGCCTATATAGTGTTCATTGAATGCGAGACTAGACGCCGTTGGCAAGCATTCTGCGGTACACAGCCAGGCGAGTTGTCACAGCCGTTCCGGTTCTAATCGGAGTGTTCATTGTAACATTCGTACTTACCCATATCGTTCCTTCAGACCCGGCCTTGCTTTTTGCAGGAACAACTGCTACGCAAGCCGAATTACAAGCAATTAGAGTCCAACTCGGTCTCAATCTTCCGTTGTACGATCAACTGTGGATAAGTCTCGTTAATCTCCTTCGAGGAGATTGGGGAACCTCATTCGTGTACCACGAACCTGTACTAAAGGCGATAGGATTTGCTCTACCCAATACGCTTACCTTAATCCTCATCAGCATGGTGGTTGCAATCGCAATATCAATTCCTATCGGTGTCATTTCTGCAATTCACAAGGACACATGGATTGACCACCTATTCAGAATACTATCCACCGTGAGCTACGGGATTCCCGCGTTCTGGCTCGGCATGAATCTTCAATTGCTGAGCAAGGTTGTGCCGAGTTTTCCTCTCGGCGGATCGATAGATAACACTCTTCTCCTTACACACCCACTCACGAGGGTCACGGGCTCTTACTTGATAGACAGCCTAATCACAGGTAACTGGCTAGTATTCAATGATGTCGCTGTTCGGCTTATTCTCCCTGTATTCACACTTGCTTTCACCACATCGGGGCCGCTGATTAGGCAGGTCCGGTCTTCGATGATATCAGCACTCGAAGAGCGCTACACAACTACCGCAAAAGCCTACGGTTTGCCCGAGCGCTACATTCACTTTCGACTAGTGCTCAAAAACGCAATCGCACCGACGATTGTCTTGCTTGGATTGATTTTTGGTTTCCTTCTGGTCGGTGTGTTCTATGTAGAAGCCATATTTGGATTGAACGGAATAGGGAGCCTTGCGGCCACTGCGTTTGAGAATCTTGACTTTCCTTTGAGCCTTGGCATAGTTCTTGTCGTTGCTGTGCTCTTCGTCGCGGCAAACATTGTTGTAGATGTAGCCCAAGCATACCTCGATAGGAGAATAGTGTTGTAACCAATGGGTCATGATAGGTGATTTTTTCGAAATGACGGTAACGACAATAATTCGTCGCGATTGGATTGGCAAAATGCGCGAGCAACTAAAGAGCAAGGTACTGCTTTGCGGAGTTGCAATACTTGTTTTTTGGATCATAGTTGCAATCTTTGCATATCTTATTGCTCCCTATCCGCAGCAGGGGTTGAATGGTATCCCCAACCCGGCGCAGGCTCTTCGACCACCTAGCTGGCAACACCTATTCGGGACCACAGAATTGGGATTGGACCTTTTCAGTCGAGTGATCTTCGGCACGAGAATAGCTCTCTTTACGGCAGCCGTAGTCACCGGGGCGAGCCTCCTGATAGGATACCCATTGGGGGTGATAGCAGGTTATGTGGGTGGGTCACTAGATGAAGGGTTGATGAGAATTACCGACGTTTTCTTGGCGTTTCCCACTATTCTGATGGCAATTCTAATTGTGGCTGCCATTCACCCGAGCCTGTGGAGCATGATACTTGCCCTTTCCGTTACTCGATGGCCGCAGTACGTGAGGTTGTCAAGAGCACAAGCCCTATCACTGCGAACTCGCAACTTCGTTTTGGCAGCAAAGGGAATGGGAGAAGGCAGGTTTGAGATAATAAGGAAACACATCGCAATCAACGCTATTCCACCAGTGCTAATCTTGGCCACCACAGACTTCGGGTTCATCATCCTTGCTGATGCGGGCTTGAGTTTCCTCGGACTTGGAGTCACGCCACCGACCGCAGACTGGGGTCTCACAATCGCGCAATCCATCGCATATTTTCCAGTATATTGGTGGTATGCAACCTTCCCAGGGATTGCACTCTTCACGCTTGTCACTGCGTTTGCTCTAATCGGGGACGTTCTGACCGAGAGACTGGATCCGAAGCTTGCGAAAATGACAGGGGTCTGGTCAAAATTATGACCGCAACAGAACAGCCACCTCTCCTCGACGTTGACAATTTGAGTCTTGCATACAAGGTGGGCGAGGGAATCGGTTACGTTTTCAGAAATCTACGAATGCACATTGAACTGGGGGAAATGGTTGGGTTGGTCGGTGAGAGTGGTTGCGGAAAATCATCCCTAGCCTACTCCATAATCCGCTTGCTTCCACGAAATTCTAGAATCTTGGATGGTCGAATATCATTTGAGGGCGAATCGTTATTGGATAAAAGCGAAGCTGAAATGAGGAAAATCCGGGGGAGCAAGATTTCCATGGTTTTCCAAGATCCGATGACCTCGTTGAATCCTGTATTTACAGTTGAACAACAGATGGCGAAGGTAATCGAAGTGCACGAAGGACTAACCAAGCCCGACGCTAGAAAGAAAGTAGCAAGGATGCTTCGCCTGGTCGAGCTCGCGGACATTGAACGAGTAATGAAATCATACCCTCACGAGCTAAGCGGCGGGATGCAGCAGCGCATTATGATTGCGATGGCACTCTCCCTGAGTGCGAAACTTATCATCGCTGATGAGCCCACAAGCGCCGTCGATGCAACAATTCAGCTGCAGATTCTTCAGTTACTCATGGAACTGAAGAAGGAAGTAGGATTCTCCGTTCTCTTGATCACTCATAATTTGGGCGTAGTAGCGAAGACATGTGACAGGGTTGCGGTGATGTACGCGGGGGATATTGTTGAGGAAGGCTCTGCTTCAACAGTCATGTCAAATCCTAATCACCCGTACACCAAGGCGCTCTTGCAGTCGATCCCAACAATCGCCAAGAGGCAAGGCGAAAATCGACCACCCCTTGCGACTATTGAAGGCACCGCCCCAAACATTTTCAATATTCCACAAGGTTGCCCATTTCATCCTCGCTGCGCTTATCGATTGGATATTTGCTCAAGCATACCGCCTCAAAGGGCGCAAATTGATCTAGGGCATTTTTCCTCCTGTCATCTCAACGATTGAAAAGGTGAGGGTCGAGCTCTACTAGCCTTGATGCTATCTGTCAACAACCTCTCCGTTCATTACAGCAGAAGGCGAGGTTTCCTGAGTAGAGCGAGGGAACACATACGGGCGGTCGACGGCATCAGTTTCGAAATAGAATCCAGTAAGACATTTGGCCTAGTCGGTGAATCCGGTGCTGGCAAAAGTACCGTTGGCATGTGCGTTGCGGGACTGACCCGTCCAACGGGCGGCCAGATTCTGTTTGATGGAGCTGACGTGTGGAAATTGAAGGGGCAGGCAAGAATGCGATTTCATCAACAGGTGCAGATGATTTTCCAAAATCCGATCTCCTCTCTTGATCCGCGGTGGACCGTGAAGCAAATTATCAGTGAACCTCTCCTTCGCTTGTCAAAGGACAATGAGCGCTCTGAGGGAAAAATTATAGATTTGCTCGGCCTCGTTGGTCTGAACGAATCCTTTCTTTCCCGTTATCCGCACCAGATGAGTGGTGGTCAAAATCAGAGGGTAGCCATAGCAAGAGCTCTGGCGATGGAGCCCAGACTGCTAGTGCTGGACGAAGCCACCTCGGGACTGGACGTAAGCGTCCAAGCACAGATAGTGAACCTCCTTCTAAAACTCCAAAAGGAACTGGGTTTCACGTATCTCTTTATTTCGCATGACCTTGGTCTCGTGAGCTATGTCAGCGATTACGTGGGCGTCATGTACCTGGGTCAGATAATCGAGAACGGCGATTCCTCGTTGACTTTCACTGCTCCTCGTCACCCTTACACGCAGGTCTTACTCGCATCCTCCAAGTTCGAAATGGATGCCTCCAAAAGCCTTCGAGGGGAACCGCCTAGCCTCACCAACGTGCCGCAAGGTTGTAGATTTCATCCAAGATGTCGTTTCGCAACCGAAATATGCAGAGAAAAGGAACCACAGCTTGAAAGCGCAGATCTTGGACAAAAGGTAGCATGCCATCATTGGAGTGAAATACTTAATGATGCTAAGCTCACCGCTTGAGAGTTGCGACTAAAGAAAATGGGGCCCGGGGTTGTGTGGGATAGTTAATCATGCGAGCGGCAATTCTCACGGAATACAAGAAGATCCAGATTGGAGAGAGACCCGAACCACCAATCGGGCGACACGACGTTCTCATTGAAGTTAGAGCATGTGGACTATGCCCAACCGACTATCGACTCTATGCAGGAATATCCACTTGGAAGAAACCACCAATGGTCCTGGGGCATGAACCATCCGGAATTGTGGTGAAGGTTGGCGAAGAAGTAAGAAATATTGTGATTGGAGACACAGTAGCCGGCGACATTGTCAGGCGGTGCGGATACTGCAGAGAGTGTGTGGCCGGGAGGGAGAATCTCTGCAGAAATCGAAAGATTCTCAGCGAGGGCGCACTCGCAAAATACATAGCTGCGAACGAGATCTACATAAACAAGTTTTCAAGAGTCACCTTCGACGAAGCTACTTTCTCTGAACCACTTGCTTGCGTAATAAATGGCCAAAAGAACTCACGAGTCGCTGCCGGAGACCGGGTTGCGATTATAGGGGCAGGACAGATCGGCCTGATGCACATGCAAATTTCAAAATTGCTCGGGGCTGAAACGATAATGATAGACTTGCGTCAAGAGAGACTAGATGTAGCAACAAAACTAGGTTCGGATCACACCATAAATTCTCAGAACGAAGACGCGATTTCCAAGGTCAAAGAGATCACCGAGGGATATGGAACTGACAAGGTAATAATCGCAGTAGGAAATAGCAAAGCTGTCGAATTGGGGGCCCAAATTATCGCGAAGATGGGTTCTCTGAACCTTTTTGGATCAATTAGCCCTCCCACAGAGACTGGATTGGATCTCAATTTGATTCACCATGGTGAGATCTCCCTAGTTGGAAGCTTCGATAAGACTAGATCTGATTTGCGACTCGCCACAAAGCTCATTGATGAAAAGAAGATAGACGTAAAGACTCTCATAAGCCATAGTTATGACCTTGAAGAGTCTCAGAAGGCTTTCGAATCGCTTGAGGCTGGCACCGGCACGAAGGTTATCGTCAGACCCAGTGGAGAGTAATAGTAGATCAGAATGTCTTCCATAGGGGTACAGCTCAGGCTAGCTAAATTGTTTCGAGAAGACGGTCGAAGCGCTATAGTGGCACTAGATCACGGTGCCATCGTCGGGCCCCAGCCTGGTTGGACAGATCCGGAACCCACAATCAGAGCAATTCTTGACGCACGCCCGGACGCCATCATAACTACTCTTGGTATTTTCCAGAAGTACGTGGATCCGATAAAGGGGAGCAAGACACCGATCATTCTTTCGGTTCCCCTGATGGACGACGTTTCGAACGTAATTGAGCTTTCAGCCAAGATGGGGGTAGACGCGGTCAAGTTCTTCCTTGCGGTCAATGGTGGAAACGATGATTCCTACAACTTGTTGAAATTCTACAAGGCTACCACGATTTGCTCTTCATATGGCATCCCAGTTGTGGGAGAAATGTATCCTGTCAAGAGCGACAAGATAGCAGATCCAAGAAACCAGGACATTGTCGCAAAATACTCTAGGATTGGTATGGAGAGTGGGGCTAACGTGATTAAGACATTCTACACCGGGAGTGAAGAATCGTTCCGAGAAGTTGTTCGCTCCTGCCCAATACCTGTCCTTATCTTAGGCGGTGAGAAGATGAATACTGACAAGGAGCTTCTCGAAACCATCGGCGCCGCAATGAGGGCGGGAGCAGCGGGCGCTGCAATCGGTAGAAATGTGTGGCAGCACAAAGACCCAAACACGATCACCAAATCAATCATAAAGGTAATACACGGAAGTTAGCCCAGCTTGATGGACGGTGGTCACTGCGAATTCTTGAATTTGCCCAGTCTCCATTGGAAGAATCTCTGATGAACTCCCGCAAGCGGATTCTTTCGGTCGACTTTGGCACCAGCAACTGCAAAGCAATCCTCTTCGATCAAGACGGTAGGATCCTTTCTTCCAGTATGGAAGGGGTAAAGACCCACTTTTCCACAACATTTGGCTCCGTAGAACTTGATGATCAGGAACTGCGCACAAGTCTATTTTCCTGCATTCGAAAGGCCCTGTCGGGCCACGATGATACAGAAGCTGAACTAGTCGCGATCACTGCTCAGGCTACTTCAACGGTGTGTCTTAACCAGAAAGGTAATGCAGTGAGGCCCGTAATATCTCATCTCGACAAGAGGGCGGATAATTATGGAAGAAGATTGAGATTACAATCTCGTGATCTCAGCTATACCGGCCTAAAACTTGGAGGAAGCCTCGAATGGATCAAGGAAACTCAACCTGATGATTTCAAAGCGACGAAATCCATTTGCGACATGAGGGAGTATCTTGGTTTTCTTCTTACACATCGATTAACCCACGATAAGAGTGCCCTTAGTGAATCCGATGTTTCAAAGTTGTGCGATATTCTGCGTATCGACGAAAGTGCATTCGGACTACAGCACGACTACCTCTCCCCGATAGGAAATGTCGAACCAAATATCTCCCAAGAACTGGGATTGAATAGCGAAGTTCCCGTACTACTTTGCCCTTGGGACGGGTTGACATGCGTAATCGGTTCAGGTCTGCTGAAATTAGGGCTAGCTGCAGACATCGCAGGATCTACCGAAACAGTAGCCGCGCCAGTATCAAATCAGTCAAGACTCGGAACGCGCAACCATTTGATACCCAATTTTCGTTTGCTGTACGACTCTTTTCCATTCGGCCTAGCCTTTGAATGGTTCAAGAGTGCGTATTATGGCGGCTCCACAATAGATCAATTCGACGGCATCGAAAAGGACATTCTATCAATCCCTTCGACTGACTCTTCACGCGGCCCACTCTTTGTTCCGACTCTTAGAGAAGGCTGGCTGAATTGGATAATGGGTGGTTCGCTAATCGACTTGGACTTTCGAGCTACAAGAGGTCAGATGATGAGAGGGATCATGGAAGGAATCACTATGAGCGTAAGGCACTTCCTGGATCGTCTGAGAGAAGACCAAATTGAGATTCAAGAGCTGAGGGTAAGTGGAGGAGGTGCAAACAGCAGCATATGGAACCAAATTAGAGCGGATATCTTAGGGTGCCCTGTTGTACTCTTGCAGACTATTGAAACTGGGTGTCTAGGAGCTGCAATTTTTGGTGTTGTCTCCTTGGGCATTTACAGAAGCATCGATGAGGGTTCAAACCAAATGGTCCACGAGGTTGATAGATACCAGCCACTGAGATCAAACGTAGAAAGGTATGAGAAGATGTACGCGCGGTTCACGACAGCATATGACCACTTCAATAGGAAAGATTGACATCAACTCTGGCCATTACGTATCTCAGACAAGTCAACAGATCATTACCGAGTTTGTTTGGATTCTCTAACTCTTTCGAAAAGTAATCTCAGGATTTCTAAAGTTCGATTAGGCTTATATTCAGCACGTTAGTCAGCCAGCGACACGAGAAGAGTGCGAAGGCTAAGATGGGTGTTATGAGGGCAAACAAACTAAGAGATCTCATGCGAAAGGGGGTTCCAACGGTGGGGACTCACATTGCTAGTACATGGACGGGAGTCATGGAAGCAATCGGGCATTCTGGTGCGATGGATTATGTGGAGTTCACGAGCATATCAGCCCCGTATGACCTGTACGCTCTCGACAACCTTGCCATCGCATCCAGCCAGTTCGACATGTCGACAATGATAAAGATCGACCCGGAGCCAAAGCACTACCTCGCCCAGAGAGCTATTGGCGCAGGTATCCAAAACATACTGTTCTCCGACCTGAGAACTATTGCTGATGTGGAACAGGCCATAAGAGCTGTAAGGGCGGAGCCAGTCGGATGGAACGGCGCTTCATTCAATCGCCTTGAGGGCTACGTGCTAGGCTCCGGCTCGAAGGATTTCGTGAAGTATACGAGCGACGTAGTTGTGGCAATCATGGTTGAGAAAATGTCATTATACGAGAAGATCGAGGACTTGATGAACTTCGACGGCGTCGACATGATACAGTTTGGTGGAACCGACTTCTCCCTCAGCTTGGGTACACCGGGTGATTACAGCAATCCGAAGCTAGTGGAAGCAGAAGAGAGGACCATCAAGCTTGCATTGAAGTATGACAAGCACCCGCGGGGAGAATTATTCGCAGGCCCAACTGGTACGGAAGGATTCATGAAGAGACTACAGAGATTCATAGATCTCGGTGTTCGCGACTTCTGCATTGGGTCCGACTTGGGCATAATATTTTATTGGTTGAAAGAATACGGTGCCTTGACGCGAAAAGCCCTAAACCTCTGAGAGTTGCACCCGCGATGCCAACCCTTAGCGGCCAGCAGGTGGTTGAGACTTGCATTACAATATTCCAAGCTGCAGGTGTTTCACCACAGGACTCGCGAGTAATCGCGGAACATATTGCGAGGGCAAATCTATGTGGGCACGATTCTCATGGCATACAAAACGTTTCGCGGCTCGTTTCCCTTGTGAAGAAAGGTAGCATTAATCCCGCAGGTCGATGGAAAGTAGTTCGGGAATCTGCAGCTACCGCCCTTATTGACGGTGACTGGGCCTTTGGACAAGTGGTTTGTTCTGGCGCCGTCAGGTTGGTCATCGAAAAAGCTCGGGCTGTGGGTGTAGGGTCTGCAGGAATCTTCAACTGCTCCCACATTGGAAGGTTAGGGGACTACACCACGGCGATTGCGGAACAAGGTTTGATAGGAATGATATATGCCAATACGCTTCCTGGCGTTGCTCCATTCGGAGGGAGAACTCGCGTTCTCGGCACAAATCCAGTAAGCTATGCTTTCCCCACGCAGGCTGATCCGATAATGGTGGATTTTGCCACCTCTATCGTGGCTGAAGGAAAAGTTAGGGCGGCAATGCACAAGGGTCTCCCCATTCCCGAGGGGTGGATCGTAGATAGAAACGGAAACTCTACAACAAATCCTAAGGACCTCTATCCGAACCCTGGCGAACCGATATCTGCTGGAGGGGCTCTTCTTCCAGCCGCCGGTCACAAAGGATATTCACTTGCTGTGACCCTCGACCTTCTGTGTGGAGCGCTAACAGGCTCGGGGATCGGCAAGGAGATCAAATCTGGCAACGGCGTTTTCCTACAGGCAATAAACATTGAGAGCTTTACGCCGATGACAGAATACCTTGCCCACGTGCACCGACTAATCTCGGAGCTGAAGAATGCTCCGCCTGCAACGGGAGTCGAAGAAATCCTTCTCCCGGGGGAACCGGAGCTCCAGTCCAAGCAGAAGAGGCTTGCTGAAGGAATTCAAGTGCCAGATTCAGCTTGGCAGGAGCTCGTCAAAACATCAAAAGAATTGAACGTCAACATAGAGTCGATTATTTCGGGTCCGACAAAGGCATCGGAAAGATAGGATTCCACCTTTCTACTCGATCAAGCCCATGCCGTAGGTAGGCATTGTCTTTTGGACGGGCAGGTTGACGGGCGGGTATTTCTCTATCACATTCTTGCGAATTGTGATCCCTATTCCGCTTCCTTTCGGAACTATCGCAGCTCCGTCGACTAGGTTATCCATGCTGAATATCGGCTCTTGAGGCAGTTCATCCCTCAGGGGTTGGAATGCCTTCGAGTCATATTCCATGAAGGTGCCCTCGTTCTGGGAGCAGAGGGCCTGGAGATTCGCTGCGATTCCTATGGCAGTGAGTCCGCCGCAGTGCTGCACAATTGGCATGCCCGCTGATTCAGCGAGACCGAATATTTTCCTGCATTCACTTATTCCGCCGCAGACCGTAACATCTGGAGTGAGATAGTCAGCAGCCCGCGCCTCAATTACGCTCTTGAACCCGTCTGCCAAGTAAATGTGCTCTCCAACTGCAATAGGCACCTCTGATTTTTGCCTGACTTCCCGGAGCGTGGTCAGGTCAAATACCTGCAAGATGGGTTCTTCGAAGTAGAAGATGTTGTATCTTGCAAGCATCTTACTGACCCTGATCGCAGCCGCGGGAGTGAAATTCAAGAATCCGTCAACCATGATCTTTACTTTGTCTCCTACCGCCTCCCGCGTCTTCTTCACGAACTCCTTGTCCCACTCTAGGTTGTTCCCAATCCTGATCTTTACGGCTTTGAGGCCTCTCTCCACAAGACTGACGTAGAAGCCTACGCTTTCCTCAGGAGAGTGAGTGAAGTCAAGCGGGCCGCCCGCATACACTTTGATCCTGTCTCGCGCACCCCCCAAGATCTTGTAGAGCGGCGAATTTGCTTCCTTCGCAATGATATCCCATAGTGCTATCTCGACTCCACTGATGGCTTGTACAATTGGTCCACCGTGTCCGAAGTGTTGATAGCTAGCCGACATCTTTCGCAGTAGTTTCTCAACATCACGGGGATCTTCACCTATTAGGTGCCGTTTGAGGACATCCTCAACGATAGTAGCGATGACGCGCGGGTAAGAATGACCGTAACAGTCGCTGGATTCCCCGATTCCGATGAGATCCTTCTTGTCAGTGTGAACTTCGATTATAGCAAAGTTGCGTATTCTCTCCCAAGGTTCCCTCTCCACATACCCGCATGGGTGTGTCCTAACTTCTGTAATCTTCAAACTGAATCAGCCTGTCGCTTCATTCTCACTTCGACTGTCGCATGATCTTTAAACATTTTTGCAAATGAGTAACGCAATCAGAACGCTGCCAAGTCACTTAACTATAGACTCGGAAACAATTCGGCCTACCTCGTCCGTTCTCGACGTTCCGCCTAACTCAACAGGCAAACTAGTCCTGTTTGGGGTGCTTAGCAGCTTCTCGATTGCAAGCTCTATTTCGAGGGACGCGTTTTTGAGTCTGGGGTCTTGATTGACATGTGATAAGTAATCAAGCATGAGGGCGGCTGATCTTATCTGACCAATCGGGTTGGCTATGCCTTTGCCAGCGATATCGGGCGCGCATCCGTGAGTGGGCTCAAAATAAGCTTGCTTCGTTTCGTAGTTGATGTTGGTCCCGGGAGTCATTCCCAGTCCACCGCAAATCTGACCAGCGAGATCGCTCAGCAAATCCCCCAAGAGATTCTCTCCACTTATTACATCAAATTTCGAAGAATCTCTGACGAGGGCCGCGCAGACCGCATCTGCGTACATGTGTTCGAAGACGACATCCGGATACTCCAGAGACATCTTCTGGAATTCCCTCAAGTACATTCCGTGAGTCATTCTGAAGATATTTGCCTTTGTAGCGAGTGTTACTTTGGCTCGGCTATTTTCGCTCCGCGCTCTGTTGCGAGCATATTCGAAAGATAACCGTGCGATTCTCTGAGCCGCTCTTGTCGTGAAAACACCGGAGGAGACCCACACGCCGGGAACGATTTCCATCTCCAGCGCCTTGTAGAATCCCTCGGAATTTTCGCGAATCACGACCAGATCCGTGTCGGGTCTAAGCGCGGGCGGGCAGATTCCTGGAAACGACCGGGCCGGCCTTATGTTTGCATAAAGATCATAGCCGAATCGAAGACGCGTGTTTATTTCCATGACGGTCTCGCCCACAGGTCCTTTGAGACACGCATCACTTCTTTCGAATTCCTCCTCGCTGCTCTTAGGGAGCGCCTCTCCATTTTGACGAAGAGACGCATCGCCAGCAGGCACTTCAAAGTATTCGAGATTGAACCTGAATCTATCCTGAACCGATGTTAGGACATCTAGCGTGGCATCAACTATTTCGGGACCTATGCCATCGCCCTTCATCACGCATACGGTGTAACAATTTTTGGCCATTGAAAGTCTGACACTTCAGAGAAACGAGGGATGTATGCAGACGGTCGAGGAGATCAGAACGATATTCATGAAGACAGAGAGCGACATTTTTCCCAAGTGACTGTTGAAGATCGTTTAAAAGCTTTGTAGGATCTTTGAAGAGCCAGAGTAGACAGGTCAATGCGCCTAATCGTAGGTATCTCGGGTGGTTCAGGCTCAATCTACGGAATCAGATTCCTTGAGGTATTAAGAGACCTCGGTATCGAATCCCACCTAATAATCACAAAATGGGGAGGTATTACTATCACATACGAGACCGACATGAAGATAGAAGCTGTAAAAAGACTTGCAAGCTATACGTATTCGGATGACGATCTTGCGGCCAGAATATCCAGCGGTTCCTTTCTAAACGATGGTATGATAATCATCCCTTGCAGTATGAAGACTATCGGAGGCATCCTCTCTGGGAATGCGGATAGTCTCTTGGTAAGAGCGGCAGATGTCACACTAAAAGAAGCGCGCCGACTAGTGCTTGTCCCCAGGGAGACACCGCTCAACAAGATTCATCTCCGCAACCTTCTGTCGGTTGCCGAGGCAGGAGCGATTGTCATGCCTCCAATGCCGGCGTTTTATCATAATCCAAAGTCGATTGATGACATTGTCAATCACATTGTCGGGAAGGCTCTTGATCTTTTCGGAGTCAAGCATGACTTGTACAAGAGATGGAGAACCCTTGAGGAGCCAAATGACCGGTAGACGTGGTTAAGAAAAATCACAGGAAGTTGGTTGATGACTAGAACTTAGTTGTCTTACTCTTGTTGCTCTTGAGTAACTCGGTATTGACTAGGGAAGGCATCTTTCTTCTCTTGAGACCTGCGATCAGATTTTCAGCCGCGATCAGACCCATTTTGGTTCTTGTTACCACCGACGCGCTCCCAATGTGCGGCGCAAGTACCACGTTGTCCAGCATGCAAAGAGGGTGATCAGGGGGCAACGGCTCCGGATCAGTGACGTCGAGTGCCGCCGCAAAGATTGTACCACGGCGCAGAGCTTCCGCAAGGGCCACGTTGTCCACCACGGTGCCGCGCGAAGTATTCACAAGCACTGACGTTCGCTTCATCTTGTCGAGTTGCGTCTTTCCGATCAGATGATAAGTATCAGCTGAAAGAGGCGTGTGAATTGAAATGAAATCCGAACTTGACAACAGCTTGTTCAGAGGTGCGTACTTTATCCCGAGCTCCCGCTCGAGGTCTCTCCTGCGATGCCTGCTGTGATATACGACCTTCATGTCGAATCCCCTGGCCCTTCTCGCCACCGCGGCCCCGATTCTTCCCAGACCTATTATCCCAAGAGTAGCACCGCACACATCTTGCCCCAGCAGCGTAGTAGGGCCCCATGACTTCCACTTTCCTTCCCTGACGTAGCTATCGGCTTCGACCACTCGACGCGCGGCAGTCATCAGAAGAGCGAATGCAAAGTCCGCTGTGGTCTCGGTCAACACGCCGGGTGTGTTGCCCACCAGAATCCCACGTTTCGTGGCTTCCTTGACGTCAATGTTATCGTAGCCGACGGCGCAATTGCTAATGACTTTGAGCTTGGGAGCTTTGCTCATTACTTCGGAATCAATCCTTTCCGTAAGCAGGGTAACAATACCGTCCATATCGGAAACTCTCGCGAGGAGTTCTTCCCGGGGAGGGGGAAGCTCTCCCTGCCATACTACGGCGTCGCATTCTTCGCTTATCCTGTCGAGAGCTTTTCTTGGAAGAGCTCTAGTCACATAAACTCTGGGTCTTGAGTTCATCTGGAATAATCTGTCGCAGATCGGTCCTGTCGGATTCTATATACAAAAAGCCACTGATCGCCGTTACTTTGTTTTTTAAGGCTCGAAAGATGCCAACCGACTTTCAACAAACACTTAATGAACATTCTCAAAACCATGCGACTAATGTAAAATGAAATGAGTCGTAACCAGCGAAGAGCTCTTGGAATGAAGAATTTTGCAAATGTTGCAACGGTTAGCTTGGATTGAGCGATATGCGTGGCCCAGATTTTGTTACCTGCGGATTTCTCCATTATCACTTTGACAAAATAGCTCTTGAGATTCATTGATTGTTCCTATTGTGGTGGGGTCTTCGACAAACTCACTTTGGGCTCAAGTTCTCAAGAACCTCATGACAATATCATATACTTCAATTACTCAAGACATTGACCGCGTTGTAACGGATTCATCTTTTTGGGGGCTGTTTTGGTGGGAGGGGTGTCCATCGATTTATCACTTGGACTCTGTCAAAATCTGAATCCGCAGAGGCCAAATCAGAACATCCAATCGATTTCCTGACTGGTAAATGGATGGTATCTCTCGGCAACATTGAATCCTTTCTCATGTAGTCCGTGGATGATTCTGTGTGGTATCTGTCGACAGAAAGTATCTCAAGGTTTTGTATCCCAAGAATGATATCAACGGCCTTACGTACTTCCTTAGACTGCACGCCAACTTCTTCGAATGGTTTCTGTACTACCTCGAGCGGATTTTTTTATGATGCTTATCTTCAATAGCCCTTTAGCAATATCTTGTACATGACCTCATGTAAAACCAGGGAAGAGGTGAAGCCTGCTACTTCTACTCTTTCTATTCTCTCGAGGAGCGGGCTGCATGCTCTTTGAATCTCTTTCTGGCCCTCTGAGATAAAGGTGGTACACATTAGCATCAAGAAAAATTGATACTCCTTTTGGGTAATTTGCCAAGATACTGTGCCAAGCTAGTCAGCGTCTGTACTTTTTTGAATAGTGAAGAGAAACTAGCTTCATTATTGCAATGTCAATTTCGTCTTTGTCTGCCTGACCTAGGGATCCTGCATCTTCCTTTATCTTGGTGCGCCTTATCGGACTGATTATTGCGTGATCCCCTTTCTTCAACCAGAGCTATATCTCCCCGAACCTTCATCCACTTCCCATCCGTTTCTAAGCTCCTCGGGGAGTGTGATTTGTCCTTTCTTTCTTACTCGTATTCTCACTTTCTGTATTAAGAGATCTAGTAAGACCTGGGCTCATAAATCTCACTGACGTAAGAAATCTTGCCACGACAAAGAAGAAGAGTACAGAAAATCCCCTTCTTGCGTGGATTGAGATGTACAGGGATGGTTGTTGCAATTGCCACAAGAGCAAAATTTGATTTGGCGAGTTCATGTATATCCGAACATAACGCTAAAACGAGTATGTTCCAGTTTGAAAGAAGCGGGAGTGTTAGAATTTCTTTTTGAAACCACAAGAAATCAAGATCGACTTTCCACAGATGGCCTGGACCGAAGTGGTTGGCGGAGGCAGAGCCGGCAGGGCGAAGAAACGAGTTCTGAAGGATGGAAGAAATACTATTCGAATACTGGAGTTGTCCCCAAAGTGGAATGAAAGAGAGTGGTGCAGGAGAGCACACATCGGATACGTACTTTCAGGAGCCTTGCGCTTACAGTTCGAATCCACGTCTGAGCGGCTTGAAATCAAAAAGGGTCAGGGTTTCGCCATACCAAAACGCTACGCCCACAAAGCAAGCTGCAAATCGCTTACTCGATTGTTCATTGTTGGTTAAAGTTTAGAACTATTGCAGCTGATGTTGGGATTATACTCCGAAGATTCATAAACCGCCTGAGGCTCCTAACTCCAAAATTCTGTTCATTTATCGTTGGAGATGCGAGAGTTACAGACGTGCGCTAACCAGAGACCGAACACAACCTATCCGACGCTTGGAAAGAATGGGTATGAGAGAACTAACGGAACGAATGGCTCGCCTCGAATTTAGGACAGGCAAGCAACGAAGGCTTCTCTAACCCTAGGATAAGGTTTGCAAGACACGCCAAGAATTGCAGGGGTGAAGCAAGGAGGTTTCTCACAGTATGGGCGAGGGCTTTAGTACACCCCTAGCCTATGGCCTATGAGAAAACACGTAGGGAATGAGACGAGAAGCTACTATGCGCACCAGTATGGTGCTGATAGTTGGGATTCCCCTCGTCAACTCTAATGAGATATCATCTGAAATTAGGCATTACGCACTCCGCGAACATCCTAAATGTCTTGTACCAATCATCTGTGGAGGCGGGTCTGATCGCTACTTTCGAAATTCCCAACCCTTCGAGATCCCGCATAACACGACAAATGTCATCGGGATTTCCGGCGAGGACCATCCGGTCCACGAGCTCGTCAGGGACGAATTTCGCCATCTCAAGGGCATCTTCCCACCTATCAGAGTGCACGAGATCGTACTTCTCATAGTTCTCCTTCATTTCGTGGATGCGCCGCCAGAAAGAATCGCCAAGTTGCAGGCCCGTCTTTTCTATCAACTGAGGAAAGACCATGGCAAACCAGGTCACGCTGGGTTTTATCCTGTATCTTGCGACGTTCCTGTCCTCGTCGATCGAAGAGAGCGCGCACCAAGTCAAATCTCTTGTTTCGAAATCCACTCCTGCCTCCTGCGACCCCGACCTCACCTGATCAACGGCCCATCTAGTGAGGCCCGGTCCGAGCTGCATGATTGTGCCGTCGCCTATCTTTCCGGAGAGTTTGAGCATGTTGGGACCCGTAGCCATCGTGTATATCGGGATGCCGCCGTGTGCGTACCTTATCCCGAACTCGCCTGTGCTGTACTTGAATTTCTTTCCCTCGGTCAGGTTCTTTACGTAGTCAACCGCTTCGGCGAGCTCCTTGAGTTTCAAGGGCTTCATACCTATCTTCCTGACTCCGCTGTCCCCTGTCCCCATTGTAAGGAGAGCTCGTCCACCGGAGATCTCATGGACAGTGCAAATTGCGCTTGCGAGCACCGAAGGGTGTCTTATGGAAGGCGGCGAGACCATGGTGCCAAGTCTAAGCTTCTTGGTCACGGTGGCCGCCACGGACATTATGGCAAACGGATTCGGATAGACCATCTGGGAATCAGGATAGAAAGCGTACGAGTACCCGAGCTCCTCTGCCTCTCTGCTGTACTTCACGTAAACACTGGGTTCGGCATAGAGCGCACCCATGCTTATTCCAAATTCCATTTTTTTTGAACTCCCAAGCAGATCTATTCTACGTGTCGAAAAGAAATTCTTGATTCAGTTTACTTTAATCTTTACAGTTTGCGGTATTGTACTAACCCAAGAATTGGCTAGCTCAATGTTTTGGGCAACACCAATCTCTAGACTTAGAGTTTTCTCCAGTCAAAAGACTGTTCAAAAGTGTAGCCCATTCGAATGAGCAATCCCTCGTTCCAGTGCTTTGTAACGAGCTGTAGGCCGATTGGGAGATCTTCTCTGATGGCGCACGGAATGCTTATCGCAGGATGACCGGTCACGTTGAATGGTAAGGTGTTACTTATGACGAAGGTACCGGTCTCGGCCATCTCCCTAAATGAAATTGAGGAACGAAGTTTTGTGGGTTTCATCGGAGTGGTCGGCAACGCAAGTACATCGTATTTGCTTAACCGCGCGTTGAACTCCTCCCTCAATAACCTCCGAAGGTTCTGAGCCTTCGAATGATGAACGCCGAAGTACTCCTCTCGAAGGTATCTGTCCACAATCAGCGTAACCTTGATGAGAGGAGGTAAATCCGAGCTCTTCATCTTGATCGCTCTACCAAAGAACTCGTTCCAGTGAGTGTTGTAGTAGCCCTCATGTCCATTGCCCTCTCCGTTGGACGCAACTGTAGCAGCGTAGCCGTGGACAAGTATTCCCGTCCATATCGCTGGCGCGTCCTTGAACATTGGAATCGACACCTCGTCTACATCCGCGCCGAGCTCGGAGAACTTGTCGAGCGCCTTCTTCACCGCGCCGTTGACGTCTTCTTCGCTTACCTTCCAATCCATGGATTCTTTGATGAGTCCAACTTTGAGGTTCTTGACGTCTGCGACGAGATGGTTAGTGTACTTGTCAACCTTGATAGGACCCCTCACCCACTGTGGGTCCTTATCATCTTCTCCCGCAATCACTTCTAGGGCCGTTGCAAGCTCAGCCACCGTCCTGGTTAGAGGGCATACATAGTCGAGGGTGTGATCCACGTAAGCAAGGCCGAAGGTGGGTACGAGGCCCTGGGTGGATTTGATACTCGTGGTCCCAGTCCACGCTGCCGGGATGCGAGCGCTTCCTGCCTGGTCTACCGAGATTGCGATGTCTAGGTCGCCATGCGCGACCGCTGCGCCAGAACCGGAAGATGACCCGCCGGGAGAGTAATCGGGTCGCATGGGGTTCCTGACAGCGCCGTAGAAGCTTGACTCGGAGGTCCCGGAAAATGACATGTCATCCATGTTGAGCTTCCCCACAATATCCGCCCCCGCTCTCAACAAACGCGTTGCAACCGTCGCGTCAATATTTGGTATGTAACCTTGACAAATCCTCGAACCATTAGTCATCGGAATGCCTCTCAGACTGACATTGTCCTTGAGCCCCACCTTCTTGCCCTTCAAGGGGCCGGTATCGGCTCCCTTTACAAAGCATTTAGTGATGAACATGTTAAAGGGATCCTCCTCCGGCGTGGGTCGATGCCCTAGCTCGCGAAATGAAAACTCGGAAGGAATCGAAGGCTCGACAAGTTCGTCCAGTCTGTCAAACTGGCTGAGTAAGTCGTTCGAGAGCTCTACTAGATCTCTAAACTCCGTGTCCGGGAGATTTCCGAGATAGACCTCTGCTGCGATCTTCTGAAGTCTGTCGAGGGATAGTCTGCTGATCTTGCCTCTAGGGCGGATTACTGTGGGTTCCACGGTTCATCTGCTGCCGTCATAGGAATTAAATTAGCTTTCTGCGTCATTCCTTAAGGACGAAACGACGAAAAGAAGTAGAGGTCGAGAAGCGAAAAGTATCAATGTAGGTGACAGGACGACTAAAAGTTTTGTCTTCAATTCTATCTGCCTTTGAAACTTTTCGAAAGGCCAGTATGAGTTCGCCCAGGAACTTTGAAAATAGGTGATTCGCGCCTAAATCCTACTTCACATAGGTGCGCTCGAAGCACCCATCTTTAAGTTTGGTGTGGATACATTGTGAAGGAATAGCTCACTAGAATCGGGTACGACTGCTTCAGATTTGTGGAAATTATTCCTTTGAAGAATTTCGATCCTGAAGAAAAGTGAATGATGCTAGTCTATGATCATGAATTATGAATAGACAGTTGTTGCTCAACTAATCATATCGGTCATACGGGACCCTGTGGCGGTCATAAAATATCACTATCTTTGCTCGTTGGTCTTAAAAGCAATAGTCCGGAGAGCATCAGGCTGATCCAACCCGCGAGAAGGTTGACAAGGAGCGAACCTCCAAACACGGTTGGATACCGCTCTCAGGCGATCCTCCTGATTAGATGCGAAAGGCCATTACCCGCGAGAAAGCCACTGAGTAGCCAAGCGATGCAGCCAGAAACATGAGACCCACTAGCTGGTCTTCAGGTTTCACTTCGGTCACCGCAACAAACCAGACTGAGCGGGTCAGCCAACAGGTACGCTCGTAATAATCAGCGCCTCGAACGGCGGGTCACCGACAGTCAGCGTGATGTGACCGCGCCCGCTTGTGTCGGTGGCGAGAACGAGATCACCGGGCCCGAATTGGCGAGAGGTCCCATCGCTGACCTTGACCTCGATGACGCCACGCAGCATCACCACCCACATCTGCTCGGCTGCTGGATGCGGTTCGCTATCAAAGGCAGCGAAGCGGAGAAAGGCTGCACCATGTGCAGGTCCGAGAGCGCCGACGAACATTGCTGGCACTCCTTCCGCGACTTGCTGCTCGTTCAGGTGCAGTTCCATGTCCTCGAACGCTGATCCGCCGTCGTCAGTGCTGACGACGCGTGTGAAGCTCTTCACCCTGCTCATCTCTATGTCACGCCTGAATCATAATGGAGTTTCAAAGTAATCATCCGAAAACGCTATCTTCTTTGGATCTCAAATCTCTGCCATAATCCAATATTGACTTCAAATTACTCAGGTAATACGTCCAGCCCGCAATTGACGCAGCCAACTCTTCTACCCCCGCGAACCCTTCGTGATGGAGCTTCAACAAAGTGCCTTTTCCCTTCTTTGAGAGTTTGAAGGTAGCAGTCCCTTGCACCCACGGAAAGGCGACGGATTTGTTTTCCTTGAAAGAAGACAGCTTCCCTTCCCAGATGAATCCGTTGTCGAATACCAGCGAGAATCTGCCCCCTTTGATTGGGTCAATCTGAGCTTTCTTTGGCCACCATTTCACAAGAATTTTGGAATCGGTAAGGGCAGCAAAGACAGTGCTCGGAGATGCCTTGAATTGCCAAGTCTGTTTGATATTAGGAAGCTTATCCATGGATTACCGAACTTCCTGTCTCTGCCAGTTTCAATAGCTCGTTACCAATGTGGTTGTTCCATCCAGCATTACAGACACTGTAGCACTCTACGCTGGGAACCAATCCTACATGCGTCATCTTGATTCCGGTTCCGTTTTTGTCCTTCGATATTTCCCAAATTATTTTGGTACCTTTCCATTCCTTCTTGTCATTGACAAAGTCCAAGTAACAGTCTGTAACCAGCCAAACTAGTTTCTTCCCAGGAACAGAATCTATTACCTTCAAGGAGACCCAAGTTTCTCCACCCCAACTGACTCTAAAGACATCGTTAAGATTCGCAGTGTTTCCCTCTAACTGGAGCCGGGCAGGATTCCACCAGCCTGCCACATTGGTTATACTCTTGAAGGCTTCTTGGGCAGTATTCTTTACTGTAATGGCTTTGTGATAGTTCTTGTTTTTAGTCGCGGTCATCGGTTTGCCTTCAGCTAAACTATTCATAAATCAGGCAAACGAACAGACCCATTCATTAAGACTCGTTAAGAATGATAAGAAGAAATTAGGGACTGAGTCACTACGGAGTATCTTATTCAGAACGGGGACTGGAAAAAGGGTGGGACGTAATGCACCTTCTGAGATCTTGCCCACATGTACTCAAACAAGTCCTGACACCATTCGCGAAAAAGGCGGTCTTCACCGAAGAATCCACTCCCAAAGTCAAGCTTACCATCGGCTGTGGGGAAAATCACGCCAGCCGACTTTTCAGTGACTCCGAGTGCGATCTTGACGTTCTTTCCTAGCGCAAGTTCTGAACGCGGGTATGCTGCCTTAACTGATGTCAGCACTCTGTGGTGGATACCTTCCTCGAAGATGAATCTTGCAGGAAGTTGCTTCGAAGCAAAGTCTGTTACATCAACATTGCCAACTAGAATCGGTTTGTCGACCATAAGGCAGGAATACTCTTTGGCTTCGGTGACTGTACTCTTGATGCGATCGAGAACCTCGCTAAAATGACTCCGATATTCGGCTTGTGAAAGTGCCCCAATCCTTTGGGTGAACCCTACTGGAAGCTCGGACAAGTCGTGCGACTTGAAATATTCTTTATGTTGAACAACTACATTCATCCCTGGCAAGAGTCTTAGAATCGTACTTCCCATGACAGTGGTTCCATAAAGCCCTTCAGAATTCTTCCTGACAAGACCTAACGAAGTAAGCCTCGAAAGATGACGTGAGCACTCCGGTACTGAGGCATCGATTGCCTTCGAGAGACTCGACATCCTCTGTTCTTTCGTGGCAACTTGAAGGAGAAGTGCTAATCGGTCTGCGTTAGCCAGCTCGAAGAGAAGCTCTGATAGCTCGGTCGTGTTTCCGGAAGAGCTCTGCGACATGATTCAGGGGCCAGTTTTTTGTCTTAGATAGTCTTTGAGTAATCAAGAGCTCGAGAGAGGTGGAATATCGCGATCCTCGATTTGTTTCGCAAAAAATTGTTGAACATCTGGATTCCTTGCCCTTTTTACAATATCCTGATTACTGGTTGTCCGGGAAATATTTCTTTCACAGTTCTAGGTTGCTTATCCTCGAACACAGCTTCGGGATACCACTTCGCTCCAAACGAGATGAAGCTCATCAAAATTGGAACTGTGTCCTTTCCCATTTGAGTCAGATCCCATCGTACTAGTTTGGGCTTTCTCTGAATAATTGTGGGCTCGATCAATCCAGCCTCCTCAAGTTCTTTCAATCTAATGATCAAAACTCTGGGAGTCAAGCCCGGCAGAGATCGCAAAATCTGATTGAACCTTTGAATTTTGAGAAAGGCTATGTCACGGAGGATTAGGAGCGTCCATTTCTTTCCAAGCACTCCCAAGCTCGTCCTTATCGGGCAATTCTTGAATCGAACCGAAGGTATAAGCGGTTTTTCCTCTTTGTCTATTAGTTCCAAGTTAAATACTACTATACTTTCGGTTCCTTCCATATTTATGTAGTCACTTTTGTATAGCACCGACCCATGACCAAGCAAGATATCACAGACGGATTGAAAGAAGTGGTTAGAGCGGAAGTAGTCGGGAACTATGCGCATATCTTTGTATACAGGATACCGGAGAGGCAACACGAAGCTCTGCTAAATGTTCAGACGAAGCTCTCGAAAATCTACAAGAGACACGGCGCACTTTCTACCCACGTGTATCAATTAGGCAGGACGAATGTCTTTGACGGTTTTGAAGGATTTGAGAAAGCTCTAGGAACATCAGCTTCGGGGGAAGAAATCTGGATAGAGGTTGACACTTACAAGGATGCTTCCGATTTCGGGAGAGCAGTCGCGGAAATTGGAGCCGACGCTGATGCCGGCATTTTGTGGGGAGAGCTAGCACAAATCATGGCAACCAAGCCAATCATCATGGGAGAGTTCGCCCGGCTCGCCAAGGAGTGATGGCCGATCACCCTATTCTTTCTAAAAGCACCCGGCCCTCGGCCGACCTTTGCAACAGATGTGACCGAAGACGAGCGAAAGGTCATGAATGAGCATGTTGCCTACTGGAAGGCCAGACTCGATGAAGGAAAAGTGTTGGTCTTCGGTCCAGTCCTTGATCCAAAAGAAGTATTTGGAGTAGCATTAGTCGAGGCCAAAGACGAAGTCGAGATGCGTTCGTTGATCGCTAACGATCCAGCCGTGAAGGCTGGGGTTCATGTCAAGGACGAATTCTATCCGATGAGCTCTCGAACGTTCGTTCAAAGTGCATTTTCATCGTTGCCCGAAACCGAGGCTAGGAAACTCTATGCCGGAGTGGGAATTCACCATCCAAAGTCTTCCAAAGACGAAGCAATACTTCTTTCCAATATGAGGAAGTTTGGTGAATCACAGAAGAGACACAAAGGACTCTTGGTGACGACCGCAATCAAGGACCAAGAAGCAGGGATGCTGTTGGGCATCTCGATTTGGAACTCCAAGGGAGAATTCGAGGCCGCGTGGAAAGAGTTGTCTGTCACCGAGTCAAAACGGAGGACCGAGGAACGCTTCCGGTTCGAGGACCACGAAGATGAGCCCCACAAGTTCTATTCGGGTGAAGAACCATCTTAGGAACCCCACCAAACATTCCCGGAGAGAGTTCCCTCATTCCTCGTAGACGCGTGGCTTTGATCCATCGTGTATTTCTATGCAATACTTTCTATCAAAGGCCTTGATGCCGCAGAGTTCCAAATCAACACCCTTGCTTCTCTCTACTTTGCTGATGTCTTCATACTCCAGATCAACAAGCGAATCGATAGTGATGCATCTGCCGTCCTGCGAAGGATGCAGGCCGAGCATGGTTCTCAAAAACAGCAGCGGCGAGCCGGCTGCCCAGGCCTGAGGTTGACAGGAGGTGGGATATCTCACGGGGAAACCCGTTTCGAGCTTGGAGAATCCAGCAAAGGTCTCGGGGAAGGTATACCCAAAATGCGGAGCAGCCGAGAGGACTGCGCATATCACGCGCTTTGCCTCTCTTTTCCTACCATACCTTGCGAGACCTTCGGCAATCAGGCTGTTGTCGTGTGCCCAGACGCACCCGGTGTGGTAACCTATCGGGCTGTATCCCTTGTCCTTCCTCGACATTGTCCTGATTCCGTATCCGGAGAACATGGTCTCGTTGTCCATCAGTTTCTCGATTACGGTGCCCGCCTTGTCCTCGTTCACGATCCCGCTCCAGAACAGTTGTCCATTGTTGGAGGTCATCGAGTCCACCTGCTTCTTGTCTTTGTCTAAAGCCAGGGCGTAGTACCCCTTGTCTTCGATCCAGAACTTTTCGTTGAATCGCTCCTTGAGCTCGTTTGCCTCGTCCACCAGTTTCTTCGCAAGAGAGGAGTCTTTCCAGACGCCGCTCGCGATTTCTGCAATCCTCAACTTTGCGTCATAAACATAGCCCTGAACCTCGCAGGTAGCTATGGGCGCCTCGGCAATTTTGCCGTTCGAGTACTGGATTGAGTTCCATGAGTCCTTCCAGCACTGGTTGTCGAGCCCACTCTTGGTTCTCTTGATGTATTCGACGAATCCGTCTCTGTCAAAGTCTCCGTACTTGTCAATCCACATGAGAGCGTCCATGATGTTCTGCCGGTGCTTGTTCACGAAGTCGATGTCGTGAGTCCAGCGGTAGATCTCCGAAGCAACAATGAGGAAGAGAGGAGTCGCGTCGGCCGTTCCGTAGTAGGGAAAGCGCTCGCTCCTCGCCGCGTAATCTCCGAACCTCAGCTCATGGATTATCTTTCCCGGTTGCTCGTCGCGATTGTCGTTCAACTGCTTTGACTGGTACTCTGAGAGGCCCTCGATTGCCCCTTTGGCGAGGTCTCCTCCAAAGAGCGCGCTCTGGTAGGACGTGATCAGAGTGTCGCGGCCAAAGAGGGTCACAAACCAAGGGCAGCCCGCGGCTATGAGGTCCCAGTCGTGCCGCCCAGTTGGGTCGGTCATCCTCAGAGACACGATGTCAATTAGGCTCTGGTAGTAAGCGTGCCTGAACTCGTCCCAGTTTGTTTCGAGCCTCGGGATGTTTAGGTTCCACTTGCGGAGCGTATTTTCGACCTTCTGCTCCTGCTTTTGAAAGTACTGGCTCGTGTATCGTCCGAGCCTCTTTTCTCCGTTGATCAGCATGACGACGACCACGGTAAGGCGGCGCGTTTCCTGAGGTTTCAGCGAGATGTCAAATGAAATCCTCGCGTGGCGCTGCCCATCGCCTAGCTCCACCTTCCCCCTCCTCGAGAACCAGACTAGTGTCTGCGCCCTGAAACCGGTCCTCGGGTCGGTCCAGGAGAAGTCGAAGGCGTTGTCCTCCTTGAGGAATTTCCTTGATATCTCATTTGATCTACTATCTCCTTCTTCTACCTCTCTTCGAGTCGCGCCACCCATCTTGAGAGCTTTCTCCTGAAGCATGTCTGGCTTTTTACCAAAGACTCTGGACTTGACTTCGAAGAGGTCGGCAAAGTCCGCGTCGAGCTCAAAGGAGATGACCAAGTCGAGGTCGTCTTTGCAAACGTTGGTGACGAAGAATTCCTCCCTGACATCTTCCTCGATGAACCTCCTCCTGTGAATTGCTAGCGCCTCCTTCGGAATGTTGGGACCTGCCCTAACTGATGGCATCTCCTGATTCGTGAGATAGAATGCCGATGAGTAGTGCGTCGTGTTGTTGGAGGTCAGCGTAGTCAGGCCCTTTCCATTGATCCTTGCGTTGTACGTGGAGAGGAAGCGAGTGTCGTCTCTGAACAACCCGTGCGAATCTTCCCCTATGTCCCCCTCCCTTGAGGACACCATGAACCTGTTGCCGTTCAGTATGTCTACTGTGGGCCCGGAAGATAACCTGAGGATAATATGCGAAGGCCCCTTTGGGCGAATCTTCTGCAGAATCTGGCTTCCTGTCTCTTGGGTTCCGCTGTCAGTTCTCTTGCTCGACAAGAGTTTCTCTCCCGCTGCTGTTACTCCCAACGATGTTTTCAATTGCCTCGCCGGGGACGGCGAACTGACTGATGTTCCTCTTCCTGAAGGAACCAAATGTCCAATCGAATATGACGCTGATCTTGTCCTGCATCGTCGAGACCAGAGCCACGTGAACTAGTCTCCATATCAGCCATCCGAGGTATCCCTTGAACGTAGAGTGGGTGAACTTTACAAGGCCGTTGTGTCTCCCGATCGAAAGCATCACCCCTTTTTCCTTGAATCGGAATGGCTTCGCACTCTTCGTGGCATCAACTTCATTCTCCGAGTTGTTGTAAAGTCGAAGCGCAAGATCCCTCCCGACGTACGAGCCCTCTTCAACCGCCGCCTCGGCAGTTGGAGGCGCATAGCGCCCACGATGTGCAGACACACTCTTCTTCTCGCCGCTGCTCTTGTGATCGACCTGGTGTTTAGCAGCGTCTGGACTTTTTGCTACTTCGCGCGAGCTCACTCTTGGCTCTGGAGAAGCCAGAGCCGCCGAGACATCGCCTATCACGTACACTTCCTGAAAGTTTGGAACGCGCAGGTGGTCATCTACAACGATCCTCCCCCTGTGTTTTGAAGCAACGCTGTCGGGGATTGTGTCCGCGACTGGGTTTGCCTTGATCCCTGCGTTCCAGAAGATGTTGGCGGATTGGATCGAGGAACCATCCTGTATTTTCACCATGGAAGGCTCGATGCTCATTACCTTCGTGTTGACGCGGATTTCGATGCCGCGTTTCTCCATCGTCTGCTTTACATCGTCGGAGAGCGACTTGTCTCCTTCGGGAAAAAGCCTGTCATGCGCCTCTATTACCATCACCTTGGCTTCGCTGTGCACGTCGATTTGCGGATAGTCCTTTGCGATCAGGTTGATGTAGTCGTAGATCGACCCCGCGAGCTCGACCCCTGTCGTTCCGCCAATGACGACAAATGTCAGAAGCACGCTTCTCTCGGGGTTGTCGTGCTCGAGCAATGAGGCCTTTTCGAATGAATAGATGATCCGGTTGTGGATCTGCTCGCTGTCCTCGAGCGTCTTGAGGGGAATTGAATTCTTCTCCGCCCCGTGCATCTTCGCATCGTCCTTCACCGAGCCGAGGGCTATGATCAGGTAATCGTAGGCTATCTTTCCCGCAGTGGTAAAGACCGACTTGGATGGAAGATCTATTGATTTTACTTTCGCCTCGACAAAGTCAAACCCCTTCTTTCTTGCCTTAGGTCTGACGGGCTGCGCTATGTGGTCGGGATCGACAAGGCCGGTCGCAGACTGGAAGAGAAACGGGGTATACAACTGATAGTTCTTCTGGTCAACCATCACTATCTCGACGTTTGTCGCTCCGTTTTCTCCTCCGCGACGGACGTTGTCACACAAAGAGTTCGCGGCCGACATTCCGGCGAACCCTGCTCCAAGAATCAATACACGCGTCCCGTCACTTATCTTCGAAGCTAAAGCACTCTCAGTGATCAATTTACAAGATCATTTCCTATGCGAATTACTTTTCTCGTTTCTTGTTTCTTCTTCATCTGCCTCTAATTGTGGGATACATTTCCTTGAGCGCGGGGAGGGCTTTTGCCGCAAATGCTCTAACGAAAGAAAGCTCGTCGGGGCTCGAACTGTGCACTTGTATCATGCTGTATCCCTGCTTCACGTAATCTTCGATTGGTTTGATCAGGTCCTCCACTTTGGTCACAATGGCCCAGGTCTCTTCTATCTTCTTGTCTGAGACTTGGCTTGCGCCCATATCCTCAAGTTTTCTCGGATCTGCGGTAGAGGACGAGAGTACCCCCTTTGTCATCGTCGAGCGCCATACCTTGACTGAGTCAAGCGCCCTTTGATAATCTGGATCGTACGAACACTTGAATTCGATCAGGCGCTCGAATTGGTCAGGGTTTTTGCCGTTCTTCCTCGCAGAGTCGAGAGCAAGCTGGATTATGTTTTCACTTCCTGAGAAGCCTATCACCCCATCCGCATATTTTCCCGCTAGGTTTGCCGAGCGGTGCCAGCCGGCCGCGACAAAGAGAGGAATCTTTGTCCTGGGCGGCGTATAGAGCCGCGCGTTGTGCAGATCGTAGAAGAAACCATTGTAGTCCTCAAAGTCTCCTCCCCAGAGTTTCCTTATTATTTCGAGCGCATTCTTGAGGCGCAGTATCCTCTGTCCAGGACTAGGGAATACGATTCCAAGGGGAATTGTGTTCATCGCCTCGCCGGCACCGAGGCCGAGCATTATCCTGCCGGGGAACATCTCATTCAGCGTCGCAAAAGCCTGGGCGATTATTGCTGGATGATACCTGTCAGGAGCCGTTACTGCGGTTCCGAACTGGATCCTCTTCGTCATTGCAGCGCACGCTGCAATCCAAGTCCAAGCGAATCCTCCCTGTGCGCCGGTGTTGAACCAGGGCATGAAATGGTCGCTTGTGAAGACGGTCTCAAAACCACCATCTTCAGCTGCGATCACAAACTTTGTGAGTTGAGTCGGAGAGTATTGCTCGTGGGCAGCCCAATACCCTATCCTGACCCCCGGCATGGTGATTGTAATCGACCGCCTGTACGTTGATTGGTGGCTTTTTTAATAAATCTCAAGCGTAATTGTTAGCAGACCACTCCCTAGTTTTTCTCTCTATCTCGCAGATACATGCAAGAAAGGCGTTGACTTGTTCGTCCGTGTGAGACGGTAAGAGTCCGAAGGACATTGCAGATGTGCATCTCGTGCGAAGATCAGGTAGGAGAGATGAGCGGTAAAGCGCTAAGAGAAGAACGTGCGGGGGAAAAGTTGAATCGTCGAAATGTGAGCTGAGATAGATTCAATACGAATCGGGAACGAAGTTTTTCGCAGAGTTTACAATGATCCCTGATACGTAGGATTTCTGCTCCTCTCGCTCGCCCTGTTTGCATCTCCTTTCCTAGAAGCTCGTCCTCTTCCTTTTGCCACACTATTGGGATATGCCCGTTGCGCTGAGTGAGCCTGCCCTCTTTCCCGTTTTTCTGTCCTTGCGGTGGGGCTAATCCTTTTCGGACTATGTGCATCAGCCTCATCATTCTTGTTGCTAGCCATTTGTTACACACCAATTTTTTCCCATTGAACAGAGCACCAAAAGAAAAGTGTGAAATGCACACTCTCTAGGTTCTAACTCAAATCAGCAGCTTGAAGTGTTTGGCCAAGAATTCATCCTTAGATCTTTTCCTCTCTCGAGGGCCTAATCTCCGACTCCTTGAAAATAGGAGAAGAAATGGAGGCAGAGGAGGAGTAGGAAACAGAAGAAGAGGCGGAAGAAGAGAAAAGGGAATGCGCTCCCTTTTGAGAACGCAAGGAGTATCGGTGAAGAGGTGGGAAAAAAGCGGGGTAACTCTACAGCACGGCCCTCATGCTGTCTTCTTTACTGACTAGCCGCAAGCACGGGCTCCGGCGTTGAAGATGCGGCAGGTGCCGGTGTCTCTTCAACGTGGGAAAGTGTCAGCACCTGGGCTGCAGGTTGCGAAGTGGAGATGCCAACCTCTGGCTCCACCGTTGCCTCTCTCGTGAGAGTGACGATTGAACCCATCAATGCTTCATAGTCTGTCCGTGGGACCATCTCGCCGAGCCTTGCTTCAAGTTCTGCTATGCGCTTCTCAGCCGCCTCATACTTTGCAACAGGTACGGTCGTCCTCTCGAATGTCTGGAGAAGCTCGTCGTACTGTGATTTAGGAACCGAACTTGCAAGTCTCGCCTCAATTAGCGCAAACTCCTCGCGGGGAACCATCGCCGCAATTCTCTGCTGAGCCTCGTTGTATCTCTTGTCGAGCGCGTCGAAGTGTTCCCTCTCAATCATCATTGCAATCTTTCGCTCCATCTCTTGGATGCGCGTGACGCTTGCTTCGTAGATCTTGCTCGGCACCGAGTTCTCAGCAAACTTTGCAACTGCGAGCTCAATCATCTTTTCCTGGGATACCATCTTATCGCTCTGAGATAAGATGTTCTGTGAGAGCGAATCGATCCTCTCGCCGAGGCCCTTTGTCTTCTCAAGTTCCGCCTTCGTCCTGTTGAGGTCTGTCTCAAGCTGGCTTATTCTCTCCTGCAGCTTTGTGACCGTCAACTCGTGGTCTTTCTTTGGAATCGACTGAGCGAGCTGGCTCTCAGCGTTCCTATACATCGATACTAGTCTTCTTACTTCACTTGTTATCTCTTCTGCCCTGCTACTCAAATTTCCAAGAAATCGCCTTTCCTCTCTCTATATATATATCTCACACTTTTTGTTTTCCAGACTTTTTTGCGTCCTACGCGTGGATGTGCCGTCGCATGTTCACTGGATTGAGCTTAATTTTGGAAAACGTCAAGATATGTTGACGAGCGAGGAAAAGAAATTGAAAGTCAGGTGGAATAGAATCGCTGAGCTTAAAACTTGTCAAAAGATTTTGTTTTGCCAAGCCATAGCATTTTCACTTGCGGCCTTATCGTTCAAACAGCGAAATCGCCTCCCGCGTAGATGATAATGTCGAAGTTTTCAGAGAATTGGAAAAAGGAAGACGAGAGCCGATCCTCGGGAGGATTCGGTTTCAGGATCAGGAACGCGGTCAAAACACCGGAACCTTTGAGGCCAAAGATAGAGCTGGCTACGCGCCAGATTCAGCTTCAAATTACGAGATTGAATTCTACCTCGGCGAAATTGAAGGAGAAGGACGCTTCAATCTTTAACAAGGTAGTTACGCTAATTCAAAAGCACGATACTCAACGCGCAAACATGCTTGCCAACGAGCTCTCCGAGATAAGGAAGATGAGCAAGATGGTGACGCACTCAAAGCTCGCTCTCGAACAGATTGAGCTGAGATTGAACACGATACAGGATCTCGGAGACATCGCAGTCATGCTCTCACCCGCCGTGGGAATAATCAGGAGCGTCGGGTCGGAACTCACAAGCGTGGTTCCGGAGGCGCAGAGCGAGGTCGGTGAGATTTCCAACCTTCTAAGCAACATACTCGTTGATGCAGGACAGATGAGCGCAACCTCAATCAACTTCGAGTCTGCCAACGAGGAAGCGGACAGGGTTCTCGCCGAAGCCAGCGCAGTGGCGGAGCAGAGGATGCGAGACAGGTTCCCCGACCTGCCGGAGAGCGTAGAAACGGGAAGCAACAGGTTCGAGGAAACTCTTTCCTGAGAAGGGAGCTCAATCTATCGGCGGGACGCGCACGCGTGCGCGCTCCCCCCTCATTTCCTCTCTTCTTCTCTCCCATTTTTCTGAGTTCTCAGATCTGTCACGCATACTGTTCCTCCTCCCACATCTCAAACCTGAAGGATATTGGAGTTGCGGTGCAAGCACTCTTTACAACTTCAAAGCAACGGCGATCGAGAAAAGTCGAAAGAATTGCACGGACTCGTTGAAAGAAACCAAGACTCCATCCAGATAATCTGCAAATTTGTGATGGATGTCGCATAGAATGCTTTTCAGCATCCTCTTACGCGTCTGAAAGTAAATGACGAGAAAGATTGTACAAACCGTCCTAGAGGAGGCCGAGTATAAGGAGTTTAGAAAAACCTCGGCGAAGGCGAAAAAGTCGTTGCGCGAGGCTGCCAGGGAGGCGATCCAGCGCTGGACCGAGGAGACAGCCGGGATCTCTCCGGACGACCCGATTTTCGCCATCAAACCGGTTTCGTATGGGACTTCAAGGGCATCCGAACGTCACGAGAAAATCTTCTACTGTTGAGTTTCAAGGATTGCACAACATTTGTTTTGGCGCAAGCGTACAACATTTTCGCTTTTGACAGACACTTTGATGCTCTCGGCTTGAATCTCTTGCCGAAATGAGAAATCGCCTATCTTTGAGTCCGATGGCGTCACATCAATCCAAATGGCTTTCTTAGATCTGGAAGATTTAGTACTCCCCATTTGCTAAATTGAGCTTTTTTCTCTCTAGTCCAAGAAAATGGACCGGTCCTGCACGCCAAAGCCGAGCAGGTCGATGATCTCTCTTTGCTCGAGCAGGAAATCATATCCCAGTTCGGTCGGTCGGAAAATCCTTGTCGGTGGGTTTCGCTCATACGATAGCTCTACTGAGAGCAGATTGCACTCGAGCAGGGATTTCACGTATTTGACGGTAGTCGCCTGAGAGAAGCCCGCTTTCTGCCTCAACTTTGTCATCGACATCCCGCCGTTGAGTGAAGCTGCGCGTAAGATTGCTCCGATGATTTCGATGTCGGAGCGAGTTCTCCGCCCTTTTCTGGTTCTGGGAATGCTTGACTTTTTGTTGGGCTCTGAAAGATGGATGAGAGTGGTCGCCTCTGCCTCTTGCCCTGTAGTAACCGCTTCCGTGGAAGCGGTTGTTACCATCTGTACTTTAGACGACGGTTCCTCCGGGTTTTCATCCGACACTGCAGAATATTCAGTTTGTGCGAGGGTCATACATTATTCACTCCTAACTGGATAAAGTATATGCTCTCAGTGCTGGTATTGGTAAAATCCCAGCCCGAGAGATATAGGGCATTGGACGACGGGTTGTAGCTAAGTATTCCAGACGGCAGATTGGAATTTACACTTGCGATTGAATTTGTCTGCGTGTATATGGCCGTAAGGTTGGTGCTGTATCCATGCCCTGTGCCAATGAGCGACGCGAAGATAATATTGTCCTTAAAGTCGTAGGCAAGCCCGGACACCACTGAGGAATTTTGCAAGTAGTAGTAACTTGTGTTCTGGTTTGTGGTGGGGTCAATGCTGTACACCGCAGCAGTCTGCCAGTAGACCCCCGTGCCGCCCGAATCACCGGTCCAATAGTACACTACGCCTGTGTGCGGATTGTAATCCAACTGTCCGCAGGCAGTGACGCAAGTGTAGGGGAATATATTTGCTACAACACGAGCAGAAACCGGATCGATTACTTGGTCGAAGGGCGTGTAGATGTAGTGGTTGACCGGATTGTAAAGGAGGTTTGGGTCGTCCTGATTAAAACCAACCTGGGCACAACAGCCCGTGATATTTCCCAGCACCATGCCCGTTGTCGGGCTGACCACAATCATCTCGAGGGAGTTGCTCGACGGAGCGAGCATCAACACGTACAAGTCACCTGTAATCTGGGCATAGGCGATGGATAGTGCCTGGCCGCCGAGCGGAATTGCACTAACGGGTACGATGGAGTTAGTCGCCGGGTCTATGCTAAGAATGTAGTAGCCGGAGGGCTCGGAGACTATCGAGTATATGTGGTGATTTCCGCTATCGTAAGTGAGACTTTTCACGACGCATCCAGAGCAGACCGAGAAATTGGCGATTAGATTTGGCCCTTTGAACGCGATGATATATTCGCTCCCCGTAATCGCGTAAGTGTAGTGATTTGAGGGAACATAGAGGAATTGCTGAGCAAGTACAGTTGAGATGCGTGTTGCAGGAAGCGAGGAAGAGGATGATGAAGAAGAGGTAGTACTAGTAGACGATGAAGAGGACGAGCTGGAGGAGGAAGAAGAACTGGAAGAGAGAGTCGAGGATGAGGTTGTAGAGGTGGAAGCAGTACTTGTGGATTGAGAGGTCGTTGTTGTTGCCACAGACGATGAAGATGATAGAGAGGTGGTCACCGACGACGAAGACGATGACGAACTGCTTTCCGAGGAAACAGTAGTGGTGGTTGACAGCGAGGTGCTGGAGGCTGATGATGACGAAGCTGTGCTGGTATTGCTGGATGAGGTAGATGAATGCGATGCCGAAGTTTGACTTGTATTCGTAGTAATTGAGAAAGTTGATCCGTCCATGAACATCACCGCAGTAATTGCAACGACAATTGTTGTGAATATTATTGCCGCGACAAAGACAGTGGAGACCGCCCTCTCGTCGATAAATGAATTTTTTCTCTTTTTATTTCGCATTTGTACTATTCACTCGTTTGATTTCTTTCCTTCCTCGCATCATTTCCGCGTCCTCTAGGAGGATCTGGAGATAACCGAGAGACTCTCGCTCTGCAAGTTCAGGACGTAGACATCTCCGTTTGCAGGGTCGTATCCGACGTTTCCTAGAACGCTTCCGACGGTAACCTGGCCGGCAGGGTCGTTGCTCGTTGCATTGAAGAGGTTGGTACAGTCGGAGGCTCCGCATGTGACGACCATGTAGTTGCCGTTTGGATCGTACGCGATCCCGTACGGTTCTGGCCCAGCTCCTGTGATGTTCGCTATGATGGCATTGGACGTGCTGTTGATTGCTACGATTGCTCCGTCTCCTCGACTACCTACCTCTGCAACATACATTGCTTGGTTGTCTGGATTGTATGCAATTCCGATTGGAAGTCTCCCAACATTGACTGTTGCAACAACTGAAGATGCATTGCTAATCACTGTAACCGTGCCGGACTTTGAATTGGTCACGTAGATGTCCTGATTCGATGGATCGTAGGCGATTCCCTCGGGGCCCGACCCCACGGTGATTGGAGAGCCTACTACCCTGTTTGTTCCGCTGTCTATAACGCTGACGCTGTCATTCGCGTAGTTTGCGACGTACACGTAACCTGTCGCGTTAGAGTAGGTAACAGCCTGTGGTGCTGTTTGCCCTAATGATATATTTGCAATAAGAGAGTAAGTATTTGGATCAATCACGCTGACAGAGTTCCATCCAGCGTTCGCTACGTAGATTTCTCCATTGAGCTGATCGTAGACTATTCCGTAGGGCAGGGAGAAGTCTCCAGTGCCACCAAACTCCATGACCAACTGATTTTTGGTGGCGTTGAATACGTCGACCTGATCTTGGCCTGGGAGCGTTACGAACATCTTCTTGTCCAGCGGATCGTATGCCAGCGATTGTGGATTGGCTCCGAGTAGGACGTTGAGCACCGACCATCCTCCTTGCTCATTGGTCAAAGTTTCATTGCCTGCGGTGTAAGAGTCGGATATGTTGGTAGCTATTGGTGTGGTGGTTGTGACAGCTGTGGTACCAGTCGATGATGATTCACTATTTGTCAATGGAGAAGTATCAGAAGTCGAGGAAGAGGCAGTATTGATAGTCGAAGTTGTGGCTGAGGAGGAACTTGCTTGTGTGCTTTGAAGGCTGGATGAAGTCGAAGTCGAAGTAAGGGTTGAAGCAGAGTCACTGGATGTCGTCGTTGTCGAAGCAGTGGGACTTTCGCTCGGGACAGAATAGACCGTTGTGGTAAAGGCTTGTTTCTGTATCTGGCTAGCAAGTGGGCTGGCACCGTAGTAGGCGAGGCCAACCATGCCACTCACTATCAAGATGGCAATTGCTGCGTTCCTGATTATGTTGGTCTTGTACTCTGCCAATCGTCTTACTCACGCAGCTGGAGTCCTCGGTATGTTCTCCAAGCCAGGAATTAGAAGAACGGAGGAAAATAATCCCACGGTTTTTGTCGAGTGATTATGATCTCTAGCTCCCGCTGTCCTATTCTCTAGTACAAGGCTGGAGGGGAGGAGGACCATGTTCGAAATGGTAGATGCTTGATAATCCAGCATCCTGAATTGGTTACTGAAAATATCTCTAGCGAAGATTTAGCGAGCAGATTAATGGATGAAAATGGCGAGCTATCGTATTTAGCGCAGCTTTTGCAAAAAAACAGGAAGCGCAAATACCAGGAGACTCCCGTGATCGCCTCATTTTGTTCAGAATCAAATCATTGCTTCACAGGCATCACAAAGACAATCCTGAAGCGCTCGCAAGCCAAGCTTTTGACTTGGGGATTGGTACTAGCCCGCAGAAGAACTTTGCACTCGCAGGCACTACACTTCGGGTCTACAAGCTCCTCGTGACAAAGGGAGCGCCCGTGGGTCCAAGGGAGGTACAGCGGGCTCTGAATCTGAGCAGCCCGACGGTTGCATCCTTCCACCTTGAGAAACTGGTGAGGAATGGGCTCATCGCGAAGAAGGAGTATGAGGGAACCTACGTCGTCCACAAGATCTACCTGAAACATTTCATCCTGCTACGCAGGCGTCTGATTCCCAGATACTTTCTCTACGGAACTCTATCAACTGCGATAATCGCAGGCTGGATTGCGATAATGTTCTTTGCCGGATTACTTGACCCGGCGGTTGTTTCGTTCAGCCGTGTTTCAATCCTCTACGTTTTCCTCTACGGGATGATGGCGAGCGTCGCTCTGTGCTTCATTTTATGGAGGGAGACTCTGAGGGTGTTGAAAAATGAAGAAATATGACGCCTGCATTTCGAGACGAGTAGCAAATTATTCCCAGCCCCGGAAAAGTTTGGCAACTTAAAATAAAGAAGCCTCTGTGAAGTCGCGTCGCTCCTTCCAGAAAAAGCTCAGTTGGCGGATGGTTGCTCGGATCGAATTGGTGACTTTGCAATTCTAGAAATTGCGGTCAGAATTTCATTGCGCTCGACGACGCTGATTGCCACAAGTGTCAGGGTGGGAATCAACGCGTAAGGGTAGATGGGGGTGGAGATTCCGCCTGAAAACAACATCCTGACAAAGTTCGCCCCCGTAGAGGGGAGTAGGAGTATCGGGAGATTTAGGGCAATTATGCTTACGAGTGCTACGTCAAGCCAGCGTTTGAAAAATCTAATACTTCCGCTGTATGCCAAGAACAATGGAATTGAAAGCAGGGCGAACCTAGGATCGAATGACGCGAGCCCAAGAAGAACGCCTGAGGTAACCGCTCGCCCCTCCTTCGCGTAGTAAAGCGAGAGAAGGAGCAAGAACAACAGAAGTACTTTGCTCTGGCCCTCTGCCCACAGCAAGAAATAAGTGACCGAAAATCCATAGTTCGGAAACGAAACAGGAGACGGTTCGAGCAACGCTATTGCAAGTACAGCTGCAGTGACTCCGAGGCTCCGTCTCTTGAGCAGTTTCGCAATCAGAATAGCAATCGGAACTAGGAGAAGAAACTGCAGAGCGTCGAAAGCGAGCAACGCACTATGATAATCAAGGAGAAGAAGAGGCGAGATGAGAAGAAGCATGGAGGGCAGATACTTGTAAGGCTCAGGTTGTGGCAGAATATGAGGACCGCCGTCATTCACAACTCCGTTCATGTACAGGTTTGAAGGGTCACTAAAGAGCCTCCATGCGGAGACATAAAAAGCGGAGAAATCCTTTGCGAGTACGTGATTTGTGCAGCACCCACCGTCTATTGTGCTTGTCTCGGGAATCGCCGCAAGGAAAGTGAAAAAGTTCAAACCCAACAATGCAGCAACGATGGAGGCGAGGATTAGTGCTCGCTTCTTACCACTTCTTCCCTCGATAGACTTCAGTTCCGGAACATGCTTGGCCGAAGTCATCGCTTTGTAAGGCAGCTCCTTTTTTGTTCCTGGCTATTGCCATGTCTCGAGTAGTTTGGAAAGATAAGAGTTCTTAATCAGGGCCGTTCAGCGTCGGCCATGCGCAACACATTAGTCCGACCCCGGCCCCCTTTTTATTACTTAAAGGAGCAAGATATCTCTTAGAATAATGATTCAAACTGAATCAACAGGCAAGAGCCAGGACGACAACAAATTAGGCGGCCTAGTGAGGGGCCTGCATCACATTACACTCGTTACCTCTAATGAAGAGGTGAACAGGAGGTTCTACACCGAAATACTCGGTCTTAGACGCGTCAAGCTCACAGTGAATCAGGACGATCCGCTCCATCGTCATTTATTCTATGCTGATGAAAAGGGAACAACTGGCAGCGCAATTACCTTCTTCGAGTGGCCGGACCTTCTTAGGGGATATCAGGGCCTCGGTTCGCCGCACCACCTCTCATACAACGTGCGCACGGTGGGCGCGCTCCCGAAGTGGAAGGCGTGGCTTGCCTCGCACGGGGTTCCGGTACTTGGTCCCATTGCTAGAGGAGTGGATTCGGACAGACGCTTCTCACTCTACCTCAGAGATCCGGATGGCGTCGTCGTCGAGATAATAAGCGAAGAAAGCGAGGGAGCCACGCAAGACTACCTCAGAGAAGAGGCTAGGCTTGAGGAAGATATCAAGCAAATAACATCGGAAATGAAATTGACGGTGTTCAACCATGCCAGCCCGATCACAAGCGACCCCGACCTCACATCGAGGTTTCTTACAAAGTTCGTTGGTCTGCGGAGGTCATTTGTGCGTCCAAACCCTGACCAGGAGGGCTCAGCGATTCTCGCCATGGGCAACGATGAGCGAGCCGACTTTTTGAGGTACCTTTCCTCGTCGAGAGCGGCCGAGGGTGTCGTGGGGATCGGAAACATACACCACATCGCCATGTCAGTGGAAGAGGATGAAGACCAGCTGAAGATCATGCACCGGCTCAACGAGATGGGAATGGAGAATTCGGGGATTGTCGATCGCTTTTGGTTCAAGTCACTGTACTTCAGAGACCCTGATGGAAACTTGCTCGAAATTGCAACAAAGAAACCGGGATACACTTCAGATGAGCCGCTTGAGAAGCTGGGGTCAAATCTCGTGCTCCCGTCATGGCTCGAACCACGAAGGCAGAGTATCGAAAGAGCTCTGTCTGCTACAGACAGTACAAACAAGCATAGCTGGCCTCCCGCATCCTTCCCCGAACTTGTCTCGCCGCCAGAGAGAGTGCCGCAGGTAGGCGACGAGCAACTCCGAATTCAATAAGTACCTAGACGAGAAGCGTGCGTGGGGGAGCGTGCATTCTCTTTTTGGCCGCTTTTACTCCGTCAGCGGCAGATTCACGCAAGTTTCCTTACTCAGGAAAAAAGCTATAATGGATAGGAGCATAAGACGCGTCCAGCATGGGCACAGAAAGCAGCAGCAGTAACAAGGAGGCCACGGGGGCAGACCTCGGGTTCGTCCACAAATTCGTCCCGGGTGAGAAAGGAGAGCAGGCGAGTGGATTAACACTCCTTATGTTGCATGGCACCGGCGGTCACGAATCTGATCTCTTACCGTTAGGGCACTTCATAGCGCCCTCGGCTTCGCTGCTCAGCCCTAGGGGAAATGTGCTCGAAGGCGGAACGACAACCCGCTTCTTCAGAAGGTTCGAGGAAGGGGTGTTTGACGTTGAGGATCTCAAAATAAGGACGGCCGAGCTCGCCGAGTTCGTAAAGAGAGCGGCGGGAGTGTATGGATTCTCGATCGACCGCCTGGTGGCAGTGGGCTACTCGAACGGGGCGAATATCGCTGCAAGCTTACTGCTGCTAAAGCCACAGATTCTAGCTGGAGCAATCCTCTTCCGCCCAATGGTTCCGCTCGTCCCCGAGCCGCTGCCTGATCTTTCGGGGAAACGCGTCCTGATTTGTTCGGGCGTGATTGATCAGGTTGTGGCGAGGAGTGAACCCGAGAAACTAGAGAAGTTGCTTGGCAGCGCGGGAGCTGATGTCAATCTAAACTGGGTGAACGGTGGCCATTCCGTCATGCAGGAAGAGGTCGAGTCGGCTAAGAGCTGGCTTCAGTCATATTTCCTCAAGGCGAGTGTTTAAGAAAAAAGCGCCAAAGTAACAAGAGAAAGAATGACTTTATCGCTCTGCGAGTCATCAATCTTATGCGTTATCCTCGCCAGCTGACTTTGAGGTCGAGGGGACTTCTCCGGGTCGGTCGGGGAGGTTCAGCCTGATATCCAAGGTAGACGAGGCCAGCCAACGATTCTCTCTCATTGAGATCAAGGTATGACCTGACCGGCTGCGAATAAGAGTGCCTCCCCGTCCTGATCATCGCACCGAGGCCGATGGAGTGGGCGGCGAGGAGCATATTCTGCACCGCGGCTCCCATGGCTATCACTTCTTCCTGTTTGACAACTTTCTCTCCAACGCTAGGCGAAGAGATAACGGCCACGATTACAGGAGCGGCCAGCGTCTTTTCTCTTTCGGCTCTCAGGATCTCATCTCTGCGTGGTTCATCTCTCTTAATAGTCTCTCGTAGGGCGTTTTCCATAGTCTCCCCGAGCTTGCGTCGCTCATCGCCAGAGATCACAACGAATCTCCACGGTTCAGTCAGGTGGTGGTTTGGTGCCCAGGTCCCAGCTTCAATTACCTGCTCTATGAGCTCCTTTGGAGGTTTTTCCTCTTTCATTGATCTCACGCTTCGCCGGGTTCTGATTGCCTCGATGACTTGATTCATTATTTGAGAATGCACTCCTCAGTCTTGGGTATCTTTAACCTGCCTATTCTTTTTCTTTCGCTAACTACCTGGACAAATACTTGTCACATCCACCCCTTTTCTGCAAGTATTTGAATGTCGAGAAATGTAGTAAGGTAGGCAGAAAGAAGAAAAAAAGAGTCTCTCTCCAATGGTTTTAGGGATTCTCTCGTTTACTTGATGTCGCCGTCCCCCCGTGACCGTTATCACATTCCGAAACATTAAGAAACATCGCCAGGTTACTCCCTTCTCCGTATACAGAGAGCTCGAAAGCCGAACGAGAGTAAAAAAGGCGAAGCGAGAGACACGAAGAGGAAGGCGCAATCACTTGGTAAGTGAACAACGAGATTCCGGCAACAGCAAAGTGCCGGCACAACAAGAAGGCCTCTTCCTTCGCAACGCCACAGGTCTTGTCAAGAGCATATCCGCTTTTGGCGTCTTCGCGTGGGTCGTTGTGAATTTTCCGTGGCTCAGCAGTTGGGCCGGGATCTTCTGGGTGACACCCTCTTACTACCGCAACGTGAATTATTACGCCGGGCTGGGGGTCTGGGCAGCGATCGCCATAATTATTGTGCTGCTCTACTGGCAGCTCACCGTCGCGATGCCCAGATCCGGCGGAGATTACGTCTTCGTCTCAAGGATGATACACCCGCTCGCGGGTTTCATCGTAGGTCTCTTCTTTTTCATCGCATACAGCATTTCTGCGGGATCCGGGCCATATTGGGCCTTTTCGGAAGCGGGCAGCCACCTGAGTTTCTCCGGAGGAGTGCTCGCCAGCCAGTGGATGACAAACCTCGGTGCAATGATAACACCATTCGCCGCGAACAGCGACAAGCCATTGATGTTCGGAGTGGGTTTAATTTTGCTGGCCGTTGGCGCCACCGCGGCGCTTGTCGCAGGGCGGGTACTCAAAGCCATAATCTACGGCATTTTCATTTACGGAATATTTGTGTTGGCGCTTGTCGTTGGAATACTGCTTACACACAGTTCGCACGCCGCGTTCATCCAATCCTACAACCAGTACGCTTCCTCATTCACAAACACGACGAGCGCAATCTTCAGCCAGGCCGCGACGCAGGGCTACTCGCCGGGATACAATCTGACAAATCTGTTTTTTGTGATACCGTTGCTCTTTGTCAGCATCGGCCCATACCCAGTGATGCAGAACGTCGGGGGCGAGATAAAGGACCCAAAGAAGAACCTCCTCTACGGATTTCTCGGTGCGGAGGTACTCTCCATCGCGATCTGGTTTGCGCTGACCTGGCTCTTGGATAGCGTGGTGGGCATCTCATTCCTCGAAGCATGGACGGTTGCGCCTTCCGCCGGCGGAGGTTTTGCGCCGGTTCCGACAATATTCGTCACAGTGCTTGCCCCAAATCCAGTACTCGTCTGGATAATCTTCAGCGGACTGTTCATACTCAATATCGGGTGGAGCTGGCTTGCCTTCGTCTTCCTGAGCAGGGTGGTCATGGCCTGGTCCTTCGACAGGGTGATACCCACGAGATTCGCCCACGTAAGCTCGAGGTTCAACACTCCGACCTACGCGGTGATACTTTGCGCGGCTATTGCGATAGTGCCGATGTACCTAGAGTTTTTCACGTCATTCATAGCGACACAGGTCAATTCAATCTTCATACTTGCGACGGTGTGGATCCTTGCGTCAATAAGCGCTCTAGTTTATCCACTCAGGCGCAAGAAGCAACTTTACTCCTCGACGGAGACAAGTTCCATAGGCGGCGTGCCGGTCATCTCGCTACTTGGTATAATAGGAATCATCGCTTTTGGCTACGTTGGTTACAGCTCGATCGCAAATCCCGCGGTCGGCCCGTTCGCAACGGGAGCCCAGATCTTTCTAGCTGCGATACTTGCTGTTGGAATTGCAATCTTTATTGCATCATATTACTACAACAAAAGGGCTCATGGCGTTGACTTGATGCTGGTTTTCAAGGAGCTTCCTCCCGAATGAGCCTCTGAAAGCACTTAGCAGAGTCTAGTTTCTGAAGATAGAGAAAGGGAGATACGCATATCAAAAACGGTCGTCTCTGGCCTGCGCGTTATCACCTGACCGTAGCACGTTGTTGATTCCACAACTTCCCAGGTCTTTTCTTAGGAATAGCGCAAGCCTTAAACGACATTTCAATAGTCAGGGTGATCCAAGGCTCCATATTTTCAGTGCTTATGCAGATTTCTCAGTATGTCTTTCTCGCCCGCAAAGATCGCAGAGAGAAGGGGAATGGAATTTGTCATGAATGGTAGAGGAGCACTTTTCACAAGACAACAGGCATGGCTCCATGGGATTTGAGCGAAGAATCAGCATCAACAAAGAACACGAGCAATGTTGCTGAGGTCGCCAACTCCTCTTCCCCAATTTTCACGGTAGGAGTAATTGGAGCAAGTTTCAAGACGGCCCCGATTGACGCCAGAGAGGAGCTCGCGCGCTGCATTTCGGTAGATGGCGTTGTGAAGTTGAAATCAGAACACGCTTTCGATAGTTCTGAGGTCGTACTGCTCTCGACGTGCAACAGGGTCGAGATATACTATCACAACAGCTACTCTCCGGCAAGAGATTTTCCTCAAGCTCTCGAGAGTCTCTTCAAAGTAAAAGGGGACGAACAATACCAGATTTACCACTATGTCGGCCCCTCAGCGGTTGAACATCTGTTCAACGTCGCGGCGGGCCTCGATTCTCTTGTCATGGGAGAGGAGCAGATACTTTCACAGGTAAGGGAAGCGAGCAGGTTGTCAGCAGAGCGGGGGCTCTCAGGGCCAATCACCTCGAAACTATTTTCGCGGGCCTACGAGAGCGCAAAGAGGGTGAGGGAGGATAACCCGAACTTTGCCCGGGGGCTTAACAACTCTGTCAGCCAGGCTGTCCTTGACTTTATCTCAAGAAAATTTTCCGGAAAGAGGCCCAACCTACTCTTGATCGGATCTGGCAAAATGATTAGGCTGGCGGTTAGGTCAATTGACCGATCTTCGCTCGGCACAGTCACCGTCGCAGCGAGGAGCGGCAAGGCACTTGAAGACTGGGTCGAACCTGAATCACTCGTCCAGCTGTCCGAAATAGGGCGGGCAGTGCGTGAAAATTCGGTGGACGTAATAATAACCGCGACATCGGCAGAAGACTATGTAATTAGGAGAGAGGACATTGAAAAGTCAATTTCAATCAAAGACAGCAAATCGCCGCTCTTGATAATTGACATCTCTGTCCCCAGAAATGTCGACCCTGAAGTGGCAAGCATTCCCGAGGTCACGCTGCTCAACATTGATGATCTGAAAGAGTATGTCCGCCCTCCCGAAAGCGAGGACAAGGAAATTGTTGAAAAGATCAAAGCCTCTCTTGCGGAAGGAGTCGGAGAGTTTACTTCGTGGCTCGTTGAGTACGGAGAAATCGGCCTTCCAATGGCGGCGTTACGAAGGAGGGCGGAAGCGATACGCGAAGAAGAGTTTGAAAACGCAATATCCAGACTGCCTGACCTTACTCCAGACGAGAGGGCGGTAATTGAGAAGATGTCCGAGCGCCTGGTTCGGAGATTTCTCCACGAACCGACTACGAAACTGAGGGATCTTGCAAGAGAACACGAAAAGTTCGGCAAAGCAAGGCAATACACCGAGGCGCTGACGGAGCTTTTCTCTTCGGATTACACGCCTAAAGAAAGCAAGCAAAAGCAAGACGCAGAGTGGGAAAAAGAGCAAAAAAAGTAGAGTGGAAGGAGCACGAGCTCGTCAGAGACTCATCCATGGCCGGATAAGTATAGATCTCGCGTACTCACGGAAGAACTCTAATGCGATAGAATGCGCGCTTGCACGTTGACTTGCAACCTAAAGAAAGCGAGCGAGCGAGCAACTGCAGAAACGAAAAACCGAAAGAGAGCTGACGAAGTCACATCTTTTGAAAAGCACTCTTGCAAGAAAGGTCGACGAACACAGCGGTACTCGCCATAAAGGCAATTTGGGTGCCGCGCGCCGAGTAATAATTGGAACCAGGGGCAGTCCGCTTGCCCTAGCCCAAACAGAGATTGTTCTGTCAGAGCTCAGAAGGAAGAACAAGGACAGCAAATTTGAGTTTGTAGTGGAAAAGATCAAGACGGCCGGAGACGAAATTCATCGAAAGAATGAATCCAATGGGAAAAGAAGCAATCTCTCATACACTGGCAAGGACTCTTTCACAGGCGCACTAGATAGCGCCCTAATTGAAGGCACGATAGACATTGCGGTTCACAGCCTCAAAGACGTGCCAGTAGAAGGCTTTCGCACCAAGGAAATTGAGATACTCGCCTTCCCAAGGAGAGATTCCCCACACGATGTGCTGATTCCAAAGAGGGAGGGAGAGAATCTTGCGACGCTACCGCAGGGAGCAAGAGTCGGGACAAGCAGCATCCGTCGCTCGATTCAACTCAAGGCTCTTAGAGCCGACCTTGAGATCGTGGAGTTGCACGGCAACGTTGGGACGAGAATAGAGAAACTTCACTCATCGAATCCTGCTCTAGATGCAATAGTCCTCGCAAAAGCTGGACTGAAAAGACTGGGCCTGGTCCGCAGCATCCAAGGGGCACGGACTCTTCCGACGAAGGTCATGCTCCCAGCCGTCGGGCAGGGGTGCCTTGCAGTCGCAGTTAGGAGAAACCACAAAAAGGAGGACGCGGAGATAAGACGGCTAGTCACCAGAATCGACGACAGAGATACTCGGCTGTCAGTCCTGGCTGAAAGATCCTTCTCAAGGGAGCTCGGTGGTGGATGCAACCTCCCGCTGGCTGCTTTCGGCAGAATTTCAAAGACTCCTCCACATCGACTCGTACTCGATGGTATGGTCGCAGGTGAGGGAAACGAGAACATGATCACCAGGTCGCGAATTATCGGCCCAGCGGAGAGGGCTGAATCTCTTGGAGTTAAGCTTGCAAGACGACTAAAAGGAAATAATGTGAAGGGCGGTCGCTGAGTTATAGAGTATCTAATTAGGGCGAAGATACCGAAGAAATAGAAAAAGGAGAGGCGCTTTGGTTTTGGAGAGTGGATGGATGCGTGGTGCAGAGCCACCAGAGGCTGTTAGGTCAACTCAAAGGTTGGCATCATCATCTTCGACTGATGCTACGTCTCACAATTCAGGAAAGCCGCTTTTGGGCCGGACGATCCTCATTACTCGAACTGCAGAAGGGAACGCCTCGGAGAAAGCAAAGCTCGAAGAGCTTGGGGCCAAGATCTTTGAACTTCCGACAATAAGGATTGCACCACCCACTTCCTGGGGCCCAATTGATAGAGCCATATCGGGAATAGGCGAGTTTGATTGGATAATCTTTACCAGCGCGAACGGAGTTAGGGAATTCTTCAAGCGACTCGAAGTGCTCGGCCAGAAAGCCAGTCTGATGGAGAGAATGAAACAAAGGCATCTGAGTATTGCCTGCGTCGGCCTCTCTACAGAAAAAGAGCTGAAGGCCAAGGGATACAACACAGATTTTGTCCCAAAGGTCTTTCTAACCTCAAGTCTGGGAGAGGAACTTGCAAACTTCACTAATGTCAGGGGAAGAAGGATATTGCTGGCCAGGGCTGAAAAAGCCAGCGAAAAAATTGTTGAGATTTTAGAGGCGAAGGGAGCCATCGTAACGAATGCGCCAGTCTACAGCACCATTACCGGGCAAGGAGGGGCTTTGGCGGGCGAGATTTTCAATAGTCTCACCGACCTCACCCTCACCAGCCCCTCCACCGTGGATGGCTTGCTTGCCTTGATCTCGGCAGAGAGAATTAAATCATCCAAAATAATGATTCACTGCATCGGGCCGGTCACGGAAAGAGCCGCGAGAGCAAGCGGCCTTGAGGTCGCATCGGTTGCAAGAGAGCACACGATTGATGGCCTCGTGCAATCAATGGCCGACTTTGTTACCAGAGCTGAGGATAAAAGAAAAAGAGCTCGAGGACCCAGCGAGTAAGACATGATTTCTTAGAAAAAAAGAGTTCAAGTGAAAAGCCGCATAGAAGGGTGAGTTTATTGAAACCAGCACAAGACAGTGACATAGCACAAAGAACTGGCGAAGAGGGGTTATCATATCAGAGTAGCTCCTCCTCTCCGCTTCGGCCGAGGAGGTTACGCTCATCTCCTGCTCTAAGGGCGCTCGTCTCGGAAATTGGCACGATAGATGCAAATCACCTCGTCATGCCTATATTCGTCAGGGAGGGGAACGCGATAAAGGAAAAGATCGACTCGATGCCCGGGATTTTCAGATACTCGCCAGATAAAGAGCTCGACAAAGAGATCGAAGAAATCTCGAATGCAGGCATCAATGCAGTGCTCCTCTTCGGGCTACCAAATACGAAGGACGCACTAGGGAGCGAGGCGTACAACCCTGATGGAGTCGTCCAGCAGGCAGTGAGGAGGATCAAATCGATCAGGGAGGACATGATAGTTGCATGCGACGTGTGCATGTGCGAATACACCGACCACGGCCACTGCGGAATACTCAGCGTTAGGGGAGAGGTCGAGAATGACAAGACGATCGAGCAACTCGGAAGGATAGCAGTCTCGCAGGCTATGGCTGGAGCAGATATCGTCGCACCTAGTGCGATGATGGATAACCAGGTCGCGGCAATAAGAAAAGCACTCGACTTAAACGGATTCGGTTCCCTCCCGATAATGTCCTACTCTTCAAAATTTGCTTCCGCCTTCTACGGGCCTTTTAGGGAAGCGGCCGGATCAACTCCAAAGTTCGGTGACAGGTATAGCTACCAGATGGACCCAAGAAATCTCCGCGAAGCGCTGAGAGAGACCAAACTCGATGTCGAGCAGGGGGCGGATATTCTGATGGTAAAACCTGCGCTTTCCTATCTTGACGTGTTAAGCGCCCTGAGGAGAGAGTTCACCCTTCCCGTTGCTGCTTACAACGTCAGCGGCGAGTATTCTATGATCAAGGCGGCGTCGATCAACGGCTGGATCGACGAGGAGAGGATCGTCGATGAGATACTCAACTCGATCCGCCGTGCGGGGGCCGATATAATCATAACCTACTTTGCAAAGGAGTACCTCACACGAACGGCCAAGCGGAACAAGAAAGATCAAAAGCTGTAGTTATGACAAGAGGAAGTAAGCACTAGTAAATCGTGCAGGTTGGGAATGAAATGACTGAGACTACAAGCGAATCGGAATTACGCGCTCAGCACTCTCAAAGCGGAAGCTCGGAGGCACTGCAAGAATCGGTTCCGTCGCGCGAAGGAAGGCAGTACCTGAAGTACACTTTCTTCAAGCTCCTCCCGAGCTGGTGGTCCGCCGAGGACATGGAGGAATCAAAGGCTCAGTTCAAGCGCATTGTAGACGAATTCTCGAACAGGGACATGATAGTCAAGTCCTTCTCCCTCTTTGGGACAAGAGGCGACTGCGACTTTATGCTCTGGACCATAAGCGAGCGCCTCGAAGACTTTCAGGAGCTGCTCTCGAAGATCAAGAAATCGCCTCTGGGACGCCACCTTGGCACACCTTACTCGTACCTTTCCATGACCCGGCGCTCGGAGTACATAAGGGACCACAGGCACCCGGACCAGGAGGGTGATGCCCTAAAGAAAGTTCCCGGGAATGCAAAGTACCTCTTCGTGTATCCGTTCATAAAGAAGAGAGAGTGGTACAACGTGCCGGCTGAGGAAAGGCAGCGCATAATGCTGGGACACATCCGCGCTGGGCACAAGTTCCCCTCCGTGAAAATTAACACTTCATACTCTTTCGGCCTGGACGACCAGGAATTTGTCCTCTCTTTCGAGACAGACTATCCCAGCGATTTTCTTGAGCTCGTGATGGCACTCAGGTCGACTGAGGCAAGCAAGTACACGGAGCTCGAGACTCCGATATTCACATGCGTCGCAACGCCAGTCCACGAATTGATATCCCTCTTCTAAGGGCACATCTCTCTTTTCCACCACTCTCTCACTTTGGGCAGAGGTAAAACTAGTACAGTGCAAAGAAAGAAAAAGACGACGAGCAAAAGCGAACGAATGTTTGCGCGGGCTCAGAAATACTTCGTCGGCGGAGTCAACAGTCCAGTCAGATCCTTCAGAGGCGTTGGAATGGAGTACCCTCTGTTCATCGCAAAGGCCAAAGGGTCGAAGATCTTTGATGAAGATGGCAATCAGTACGTTGACTATGTTTGCTCTTGGGGTGCCTCAATCCTAGGCTCTGTTTATCCGAGCGTGATAAGGGCGGTGAAGATCGCCGCCTCGCGGGGCCTGAGCTACGGGGCCGCGACGAACCAAGAGTCAGACCTCGCGGAAAGGATCCAGAAGAGCGTGCCGAGCATGGAACTCATGCGCTTTGTCTCTTCCGGGACCGAGGCCGCAATGTCTGCGGTCAGGGTAGCTAGAGCGTTCACGAAGAGGAGCAAGGTGGTCAAGTTCGACGGTTGCTACCACGGCCATGCCGACGGCTTTCTCGTGAGCGGGGGATCCGGACTCGCTACGTTCTCCGTCGCGGACTCGGCAGGCGTACCGGAGCAGGTCGCATCGGAGACGCTCGTTGCGAAATACAACGACCTTGAATCAGTGCAAAAGATTATGGAGCAAAATACTGGGCAGGTCGCCGCGATAATCGTGGAACCTGTAGCCGGAAACATGGGGGTTGTTCCGCCTCAAGAAGGGTTCCTCCAGGGCCTCAGGAAATTTTGCGACGAAAACGGGTCGTTGCTGATCTTCGACGAGGTGATCACTGGTTTCAGAGTAGCTCGAGGCGGCGCTCAGGAGGTCTTCGGAATAAAGCCGGACCTGACGTGCCTCGGGAAGGTGATCGGCGGAGGGATGAACATCGCGGCGTACGGAGGAAGGCAGGACGCCATGAAGCTCGTCTCGCCGCTCGGGCCTGTCTACCAGGCTGGCACACTTTCCGGTAATCCTGTCGCCGTCGCCACCGGAATCGCAACTCTTGACTCTCTGCGGCCTTCGGTGTATGCCAAGCTCGAGCGCACGTCCAAGAGTCTCGAAGCGGGTTTGATCAGGACTGCTCGCGGGGCGGGCGTCAATATCAAATTGCAAAGAGTTGCTTCAATGATCGGACTGTTCTTTCTAAAAGATGATGACGACGCCTCGCTAAAGGACTATTCTGAAATCAAGGACAGGTGCAGCAAAGAGGCGTACTCCAAATTTTTCAGTTCGATGCTCGGGAGTGGAATTTACTTGCCTCCTTCCGCCTTTGAAACAATCTTTGTCTCGGCGTCGCACACGCAATCTGATGTTACACGTACGCTAGGCGCAGCGCGACTAGCTTTCCGCAAAGTAGTGATGGTGTAACAGCAATCAATTTGACGCCAAGGGATCGCTTCCTCGCGGCCTGCCGGAAGGAAGAAGTTGACTGCACGCCCGTATGGTTCATGCGCCAGGCGGGTAGGTATCTGCCGGGCTACAGGGACATCAGAAGGGAGTACTCCGTCCTAGACGTGTGCAAGACGCCTAAAGTCTGCGAGCAGGTCACCCTGATGCCCGTCAAAGAGTTAGGCGTGGATGCGGCGGTGATGTTTGCAGATATCATGCTCCCGCTCGAGGGGATGGGTGTTGATTTCAGGATAGAAGAAAACATCGGCCCGATGATTTCAAACCCAGTTGCGAATGTTAAGGACGTCGAAAGGCTCCATGGATTTGATCCGAAAAAACACGTCCCGTTTGTTCTCGAAGCAATACGCGGCGTCGCTTCGACGCTGAAAGCAACAACGAGGAACGCGCTCGTCGGATTCTCGGGTGCCCCGTTCACGATTGCAAGTTATCTGATCGAGGGACAGCCCTCCCGCGACTTTACAAAGACGAAGAAGATGATGTTTGATGATCGGGAGGCGTGGAACCTACTGATGTCTAAACTCACCGAGATGATTTCCGACTATCTCTGTGAGCAGATCGAATCAGGAGTTGATGCGGTTCAGCTTTTTGATTCCTGGGTCGGTGCGCTTGCCTCCGCAGATTATGAAAGATACGTAGCGCCATTCGTTAGGCAGATATTCGAGCGAGTACATCGCGAGCACCCGGAGACCCCAAAGATTCACTTTGGAACTAACACTTTTCACCTTCTGAGGGTGATGAAGGAGAAGGCGGCGGGAGCGGAGGCTTTCAGCATCGACTGGAGGATACCAATCCATGAAGCGAGACAATTTCTCGGGGGAGATGTAGCAATCCAGGGGAACTTGGAGCCCGCCGTGCTGCTCTCACAAGACAGGGATGGCTTTATCGCCGAAAGAGTGCGACAAGTCCTCGATGACAACGCGGGCGCAAGTGGGTACATCTTCAATCTCGGGCACGGCATGCTTCGGAGCACTCCGGTTGAAAACGCCAAATTTGCGGTTGAGTACGTTCACTCACACACAGTTAGTTAGTTGACTTGTAAGGGAGAGATAGGACAACATTTTGGCAAAGAGACAAGATGAAAAAAAGGAAGCAATTCTCTTGATGGCCTACGGTAGCCCGGATAGAGATGAGGACGTGGAAGCATATTACACTCACATCAGGGGAGGAAGGAAACCCACTCCATCTGAGCTCGAAAACCTCCTTGCGAGATACCGCATGATAGGCGGCCGCTCACCCCTCCTTGGCATAACACAGTCGACAGCGAGGAAACTCGAGCAAAAACTCGGGGAACGCGGCAACGACATCAGAGTCTACGCTGGCATGAAGCACTGGCACCCATTCATCGCCGAGGCATTCGAGCAAATTTCCCGCGACGGGATAACCTCACTGACCGCAATTGCCCTTGCTCCTCACTACTCAAAGATGAGTATTGGTAGCTATCAGGAGGCCGTCTCGAAGGCAAATTCCGAGCACGGCGGGAAAGTGGAGCTGACCTTCGTAAACGAGTGGCACCTCAACCGCGTCTTCATAGAGATATGGAAGAAAAGAATCGAACAAGCTCTAAATGACAAGTTTGCCGGACAGGATCGCGACAAAATCTTCTTCCTCTTTACCGCTCACTCTCTGCCTGAGAGGATTCTCACCTGGAAGGACCCATACAAGGATCAGCTGCTGGAAACTGCCGACAGGCTAGCCAGTGAGCTCGGCCTCACGAGTGAGCAGCACTCGTTTGCTTTCCAGAGTGCGGGCCACACCTCCGAGCCATGGCTTGGCCCGGACATACTTGATAAGCTGAAAGACATTAGAGCAAACAACTGGAGTCGCGTTCTGATAATTCCAATCGGGTTTGTATCAGATCATCTTGAGATACTCTACGACATCGACGTGGAAGCGAGGGAGCTCGCCAAGGAAGGAGACATTCAGTTAGAGCGTACAGAATCATTCAATGACTCGGATGATTTCATCAAGATCCTCTACTCGGTGTGGTCACAGAGCAACAACAAGAAGAAGAAGGAAAAATAAAGCTGCAGTATTACACGCGGAGAGAAGAGGTGGCGGGGAAGAGTCCGCAGTCTCCTCCACCTGCGACTTTTTGAAATCAGTCATGCGAAGGCTTGGAGTCGCGCTTAGGCAAGAAACCTAGAGTATCGTGGCGCTTTGAGCTCCGCCGCCTTCTCCGGCCGACGGAACCGCGCTGGGTTGTGCCTGAAATGATGCCGAGGGCAGCCAGCCCCCGAACAGAGCCATCGTTGCCAGGGCAAGAATTGCAATGCCAGCGACCGCAACCGCAAGTCTGGGAGCCAGCTGCTTCTGTCGATGGTCTTCATACCCATTGCTTTTGAGTGAGCCGCAATTTGTGCATTCCAAAAACACGATCTCACCTTCTGGCGAGAGCAGGCCGTAGTGCTCGGTCTTGCGTTTGCAATTATCGCAGCGTAGTTTCGTGGTAAAACTCGTATCTATGATCAAACTTTTTTCTCTCCACCAAGTTACTGTGACGGATTTGGGGTGCGAGGTTCCTCGCCTGGACCCTTCCAACTTTCTTCCTGAACTTCAACGCCAAAGTGTTCTGGCGCTCTCTCTATGTTTGCAAGTGCTAGACCGCGATCTTCATCTGAAACGTCTTCGACCTGATCAAACCTTGCGAGCGCGTTCCATACATGAGTCGCGTCGGTCAGAGGCTCCCTCCTTTGCTTTGGAAATGCGAAAGCACTATCGGTCAGCTCTTCTCTATTTTCCGGTCTTCTCCCCGTGTCCAGGTTGAGTGGCCTCCATTTTGGTTCTACCAATCCTCAGACAATACAACCTCTCGTAGTAGTATGCGACACTACTACATATCAAATTGCGTATGGAAAAAGACTAGAAGAAAAAACTAGAAGACTCCGATCGGCAACCACCGCTTAGGCTCTTCGCGTTTCCGTACTCACTAGACAGTCTCAGGCAGGCTTGCAAATGACCCGCAAAGTCTCCGAAAGCCTAATGTTCCAAAGTCATTTGCTTACACCTTTTGTCTGAGGATTAGAGATGCCAAAATTTGCTTGCCCGCAGTGCGAAGAGACTTCCGATGACGAAAACACTCTAGCAAAACATGGAATCAGTGAGCACGGAACTACAGGAGTGCGCCCCAAATTCTATCCGGTTGGCGAGAAGCGGGAAGAAGAAGAGAAGAAGAACAACGTGCTGAAGAAGACAAAGCAGCAACAGCAGTAACCTGAATCTAAGTAATGATGGTCCAGAACTTTCCAGTTTTACCTTTCAACTTGGATAGAAAAAAGCGGAGCTCGAATCAGAGATTGCCATATACCAGATTTTTAACATGGCTACGTCTCCAAATCTTCGAACTATCTCTGGGGCCTCGAGAAAGATCTGCAGTTTACCTCTCGGTTAATCTAATGGCGAGGGTGCTCTCTTCCAATCGCGTCTCCCTCGCAAAAAGAGTTAACTAACAATTCACGCAAGCGCCAAACCCAAAGGGGCAGCAGGCTGGCGCATCCACGCTTTTGGTCTCGACAGGGCTTGAGCAACTTGACACCGTACTAGGTGGTGGCGGCTACCCAGAGCGATCCTCAATCTTGGTCGCGGGACCGCCGGGCGTCGGAAAGGAAGCCCTAGGCTACTGGTTTATCAGATCCGGACTTCTCGCCGGTGATTTCTGCCTCTACGTGACCCATCTCGCAGTGTCGGAAGTTCTCGAAGACATGAGAGCATTCCGAATTTCAATGGACAAACTTCCGACGTGGATTGCAACTGAAGGTAGTGAAGTCAAGTGCGACATAAGCGACCTGACCTCTCTCTCGACTAGGATAAAGGAGGCGGTGCGCACGAACGCCGGAGAGGGTAAGAGAGTCCGCGTTGTGACAGATATTTTATCCTCTCTCCTGATGCTCAATTCGGCGGATACAATCTACCGCTTTTTCACTCAGTTGTTGGCCGGTTCAAAGCAGAGCAACGCCGTATTCCTTGCCACGATTGAAGAAGGGATGCACCAGCCTCAGGTTCTAGCTGCGATGGAGCAGCTCTTTGATGGAGTACTTGAGTTAAGGTTGTATGAGGAGGGTCCGCGTGTCGACCCGCTTTTTCGCGTGAGAAAGATGCGCGGGACGGTGCCACGCCCTAACTACTTTCGGTACGAGTTTTCAAAGGGGAAAATGGAGATAAGCGCCTATGCCAAGTGACTATTCAATACTTGTCTTCACCATACTTCTTTACGCACTAGGGGCCGTTGTCGTAGCACTCTACGCCTACGGTGCGGTGTGGGCGTTTAGGATTAGGAATGCCCTAATGACTCCCCTTTACAGGAGTCGCGCCCAGTGGGTTGGAGTTGTCGCCGTATTCTTTGCCATCCTAGTATCCTCAAACCTTCTCATCCGCCTCACGGCACCTGGAGACTTTTACTTGAGCTTCCTAGAGTATTGCATAGTTGATGTTGCAGGGATTGTGACGCTCGCGTGGATTGACACAACGATGAAAATGGCGCGGCGGTTAGATCCGTTGAATCGGAACACGTTCAAGTGGAGACAGCTCAGGATACTGATATGGTTCTTCACTTTTGTGACGACTTTTGGAAGTCTCTTTTCAGTCGTGTGGTTTAGGGCTAACTTCTTCTCTCCGGCTGGAACGGCTGGAAATTTTGTGAGCGGATCATTTGGCTGGGTCCTGCTTGGTTTCTTTGCACTTGTATTAAGCTACAGACGTTCGAGAGATCCAATCCTTAAAGAGCACCTCAAGTGGTTCGGATTATTTCTGTTCGTCTTGTTCATTGTCGATACAGTCTTGTCCAGAGAGATTGACGCATTCAGGATAGCAGGCGAAGTGCTCCTAGCCGTGGACGCATACTTCCTTTACCGAGGTGTAAAATCGCTAGCCCCACTGAGCAGGGTTCCTCTCGAACGGAGCGTGGAACCGCCGGGCTGAAACCGGTGGTCGTATTCCTGTAACTGTTATCTAGATCTTCTAGTATTCACCATTTTTCAAAACGTTTCATCACTGCTTTTCTCTCTCTGTGTGTTTTATCCCAACCTGTCCTCCACAAGTACTTCAAAGCGTTCTGGGCAGTTTTCTGCCGAGGAGAATTTTCGCGACCTTTCACTGAAGAATCGACCTTACGTCATCCTGAGCGCGGCATTGAGCGCAGACGGCAAGATCGCGGCAAAGGATGGATCATCAAAACTGTCTTCGGAGAGTGATCTGAAAGACCTTCACGAACTTCGGGCAGCTATGGATGCCCTAATGGTGGGTGTCAACACTGTCATTGTTGACGATCCTCTCCTTACCAACAGATCAGGTAAGGGCAGGTCTCCAATCCGGGTCGTCGTGGACAGCAGGCTCCGCATTCCTCTCGGCTCAAGGGTACTGCAAGATTTCTCAAGGCATCCCACACTCGTTTCATGCTGCTCTTCTGCATCTCATGAAAAGATATCAGAGCTCAAGTAAATCAGCGCCCGAGTTCTTGTGGTCGATGGAGACGGCGGGCAGGTAGAACTGGTTCCTCTACTTCGCATCCTGAGGAAACAGGAGGGCGTTGAAAGATTGCTCCTCGAAGGAGGGGGCGAGCTTAACTGGAGCATGCTTTCGCGAGGCCTAGTAGACGAAGTGAAACTGACTATCGCACCAGTCATCGTTGGAGGCGAAGGGTTTCGTAGCATCTCTGATTCGTTGTGCCTGAAACTAATTGACTACAAAATAAGGTCAGAGACAGGCGAAGTCGTATTGCGTTACGGGGTGATTTAGAGTTTGGAACTTGACTCGTCTTCAACAATTCACAGTTCAAAGAGGCACGGGAACAGTGCCGACAGAACAAACGCAAGGAAGAAGTTAGCATTCCTCATCTGCGGGTCGCTTGATTCTCTCACGGGAGGCTACATCTACGACAAGAAGATGGTCGAGTACCTGAGGGACGTGCGAGGATACGATGTCGACGTTCTTTCCATCCCCCTAGGCACTTCGAGATGGTTTTCGATCTTCAGGGACGTGTGGTCGGCCATACGGCTGCTCAGGCGAAACTGTGATCTGATAGTAGAGGACGGAATGATATACAGGTCGGTCGCAATCGTGAACTCGCTTCTTTGCAGACGCACTCCACTCCTTGGAATAATCCACATGATAGATTGGCGCGCGTGCAGGTCCAACATGTCGGCGCGAATCTCTAGGGTGCTTGAAAGGAGGATGATTTCACCACTCTCCTGCATCGTCGTGAACAGCAAGGACACGCGCGCGCAGGTTAGGTCGCTTCTCGGGCCCGCCACCAGAGGCGACCAAATGTTGAGTCTGATTTATCCGGGGTATGATAGTCCAACCACCTTTTCCGACAACAAAGATGATCAGGCTTTTCAAGGACAAGCCGCATCAAGAACTGGATACTCCCAAGCAGAAGAGGATGATTCTTCCCAGGTTAGAATTCTCTACGCGGGGCAAATAATTCCGCGCAAGGGGCTTCACCTTCTCATTGAAGCGCTCGCAATGCTCAGCTCGGACAACTGGACGCTTTACGTCGCTGGGGATGACGCGTGCGACCCTGCGTATACGCGGAACATGATAGAGCTCATCAAGAGATATCGGCTATCGGACCGAATTAGGATGATGGGCGAAGTCGACAGAAGTAAGATGAGGCATCTCATGGCTTCCTCGGATGTCTTCGTGCTCCCAACAATGTATGAGGCCTTTGGCATGTCCATCCTCGAAGCTCAGGCACTTGGTGTTCCAGCCGTGGCTTTCAGCGTGGGAGGAGTGAAGGAAGTGATAACCGATGGAGTGACAGGCGTGCTCATCCCTCCTTTCGACGTCGAGGAGTTGTCAAGCGCTCTAAACAGACTACTCTGCGATTCCTCATACAGGCGCCAGCTCGCAACGTCTGCCCTAAAGCTCAAGACAAAAGAATTTTCAAGCTGGGAAGAGTGTTGCGAGCGCTTTGCCTCTTGCGTGGATCACATCCAGTCCTTGAAGGAAGCAAAGCCGGACTGATTTTCCCAGACGGTCACCTTGAGGTACTCCACACTTCCTTCGACCTCCTTCAGCGGTCGAAAGACCTGCGAGAAGATGAACCTGGCCATCTGCTCTGCCGTGGTATTGACTCCAGCGAGTTCCTCTACGTCGTCGAGCACTTTAGTGCAGTTTGCGCATCACCTGGCCTAGTGCCTCCTTCACCTTGACAATGTCGCAAAGCGTCCCGTCTCTTTCCGAAAGACTGCTCCCGCCTACCACGACTTCCACTCTGTAGGTGTGGCCGTGGAGGTTCGTAGCCGGCCCAAAGTTCCCCTTGAGTCGGTGCGCGCTCTCGAAACTGTCAACGACTCCGACTTCGTAGCTCAAGTACAATCGAGGATCACCTGAAGGGTTTCGTCGGGTCTCGAGGAAATTTTCCTGTTCGCGTCTGCGGCACTTTCAAACGAGACAACATCTGTAATCAGCGAAGAGACGGGAATTTCCTTAAGGAGAGAAAGCGCGAGACCAAGGCGCCTTTGCTTGTCCCACCTGCCAGTCAGGGCGGGATTGATGTGCGAGACCTGAGAACTAACTATCCTCACCCTGTTTCTGTGGAAGGTCCGACCTAGGTTGAGCACCGCCTCCTTCTCTCCATACCACGAGCCCACGACAATCCTCGACTCTCTTCCGGTAAGATAAATAGCCTGTTGGAGAGCATTAGGCGATCCGCTCACCTCAATTATCAGGTCGGGCCTTCCATCCACTGTGTCAGCTTAGCTCTCAAGAAGCAAGTCCCGTGCATCTTCTTGTGAAGATGGAGAAGGAAAAGTCGCATGGGCTCCCATCTGTTCCTCCGCGATTTTTCGTCTCGAAGCGATTGGATCTACGCCGAGGACACGCCGCACCCCCGTCTTTCTTTTCAGCAATCCAGTAACTAGGAGACCGACGACGCCAAGGCCAAAGACCGCGACTGTCTCCCCGAGCCTTGCTTCAGAGTCATGCACAATTCCAACTGCTGTCTCCATGTTGGCTAGAAAGACTGCGAGACGAGCTCGATTTCCTTCGGAATCAAAGTGCACAAAGATTCCTTTGCTGTGAACAGAGTTTCGTGCGGGTGGAAGGTAAACACAACATCTCCTACTTTTCTCTCCTTGCAGGCCGGGCCAACCTCGACGACTTGTCCGACGTTGCAGTATCCGTACTTCACGGGATACCTGATGAGAGAATCACCGTGATTGTCTCCCCAGTTATCTAGAACAACGTTCTGAGGGACTCTTCCCCGATAGAGGAGCATCTCCGTCCCTGCGCTTATTCCAGAACATATAGATCTGATCTTCACCTCATCCTCGCAAAGCTTCGAGGAAAGCGCCTCTGCCTCTTCTATGGGAGACGGTATTTCCCATTCATCGATTATCTCCACGGTATTTGGAGCAGTGAACCAGATCGCCCGCGCAACGGCATCCTTTCTCAAGAGTGCTCGTTCAGCACGACTTTATCGGTAGTATGGACACTATCAAGCTCTATGGAGCTTTTACCTAGCGGAGCAGCAATCTCTTCACGCGATTTCGCTACAGAACTAGTAGAGTCTGGCAAGCTCGTCTACATCGACTCAGGAGATACTGGTGCCAAGTATCTCGCACTGCTCGGGCCGATCTCTCTGCCGGTAATGATCGGGGGCCGGGGAAGGACCTCGTTCCTGTGGTACATCTTCAGCAGGTTTTCCAGAAATGACGCATCATGCTTCACCTCTGAAAACCCGGTCAACTCCATCCTCACCTATGGCTTGTCGGCGCTCAAGAAGAACGATGCATTGAAAGACGAGAAGGCGCTCCCCCTGATTAGGTTACACTCAGGATGCCACACCGGAGACATACTCGGTTCGATGCGCTGCGACTGCGGCCCGCAGTTTCACGAGGCTTTGAGGAGGATTGTGGAAAACAGGTGCGGCGCGCTGGTCTACATTGCTTCGCACGAAGGGAGAGGGATAGGTCTGTGGGCAAAGGCGCTCACATACCTTCTCCAGGATAGGGGATACGACACCTATGTTGCGAACGAGGTGCTCGGATTTCCCACTGACGCGAGGACGTATGGTGACGCGCTGGCTGCCCTGAGACACTTACTCCCTGAGGGAAGAAGAGAAGTCAGACTACTGTCAAACAATCCGGCGAAGAGGGCAGAGCTCGAATCGGGTGGATTCAAGGTTGTAGAGATGCGCAAGCTCGTGGTCGGTGTGAGCAACTACAACGTGAACTATCTCGCTTCAAAAAGTAGAAGGGGGCACAACATCTCCTCCACTGACCTGGGCGCCGCTGTGAGCAGTGCGGGCTTACCCTTTATGCAAACCGGGGAAGTGCATACACGCACTTTACAAGGGCAGCAAAAAGGGGAAGAATAGCAAGGAGAAAAGCGCAGAAGACGAAAGCGCCTAAGGAAATAAGAACAACGACTGCTACGATGATTAGATAGATTAGCGGCGGTCTTGAATTAATACTTGCAACAGGCAAAGGAAGAATACTTTCATCATCCGCGGCCTCCTTCATTTTCCTCGCAAAGTATCGAGGCAGTAATCTTCGATCTAGACGGCGTTCTGCTGGACAACGCAAGGATTTACTTCGAGGCGGCCGAGTATGCGCTGAGCAAAGCTAGCGTAGAAGATCCTGACAGGGCAAGCTTGATGCGCTTCGTCAGAGGGCTCGAATTGGGAAAGAAATCAACTTTCGTCCTTGACTCAAACAGGCGGAGGGAACTTTTTCTCAGCAACTATGGAAGGGTGTGGAACCGGCTCTGCCCTGAAAAGTCCTCCGTGATCCCTAGCGCAATGCAAACGCTTCGCGCTTTGAAAGAGGCGGAAATCAGCACAGCAATCGTTACAGCGAGACAGATGCGGCTCTCCCAAATCAAAACTCAGTTAGAGCAGCTGGGGCTACGTGCCTTCTTCGACGTTGTGATTCCAAGAGAAAGAGTAAGAAAAGTAAAGCCCTTCCCGGATCAGCTGCTAGCCGCCTCGTTTGAGCTGGACCTTCCAGCATGCAGATGCGTAGCCGTCGGAGATACACCGCTCGATATCATCGCTGCGAGAAATGCGGGAATGCATTCGATAGCTGTACGGAGTGGAATCTATGCTCCCTTCCAGCTTCTGAGGGAAAGGCCCACTGAATTGCTCCACAGCGTCGGCGAATTGGGCTTTCTTTTCCAATCAGTCTATAGTCGAGTTTAGCTTCTGTACGCTGCCACGCTCTCTTTGATGTGTGAAGAAACTAAAAAAAGCATGACCGTCGAGATTCTCCCACTCGGCGGCACGCTACCTAAGAGAATCTGGATTCTCCTCCAAGCTAGAGTGTTTCTAGAAGGGCAGAAACAACCTCCTCTGGGTTAGCATAATTTCCTTCGGGCAGAGTCTTCTGGAACCAGTTGCGATCGGGTTCTGGAACGTCCGACATGTTGCTGCAGGCTTCATTGATTTCCTTTGTAGTTGCGGGATAGTTCACATGATGCTTTAGGTGACCTAACTCGTCTGATAGTGTACTCACATTCTATCACTTTGAATTGCGTCCGACGATTTCTTCTTATTTTAATGTTCAATACCATAACCACCCTAGATAAACTAAGTACAAGAAAATCGTTTCTTTGTTTTGTCGTAGGAGGATCTTGCTGTTGCTTTTTCCAAAATTAAGCCGACTACAACTGTGGAACTGACAGATGAGGCCTCATTTCCTTCCATGGCCGACGTTGGGAGAAGTGCGTGTCAAGTATACCTTCCCAGAGGGGGTATTCCCATAGTCACTGTCATAATGCACTGGGCTGAGTGCAACCTATAGATGCAATCGGACCCTGCCGCGGTTTGCTCTGCTTCTCTCTCTTGGCAGAATTCCATGTTTAGTAGAGCTCGACAGCCCCGGCGAGAACCCTATAAAGGGACACAATAGCTTATTGTGGGCTTGAGCACTCGCATAAGTATTAGGCGTACTTGGAGGTTATGCTGAGTATGTTCTCGGTGCAGCGGTCGCACTCCTTTGCGTGCTCTTTTGCAATGTCTGCAGCGGAAAGCACGCCCACAACCCGCTCCTGATTGTCGACGACAGGCATTCGCCTCACGTCGTGGTTGCTCATCGACTGGACCGCGTCGCAGACATCGGCGTCCTGACTAACTGTAAATGCCGCCGAAGGCGCAAGGTCCCTCACCTTGGTAGTCGCCGGATCTTTCTGCTCTGCGAGTACGTCGGTAGCGAGTTTCCTGTCCGTCACGATGCCTAGCGGCTTGTTCGCATTGTCCGCGATTACCACGGTTCCAACGCTTGCTGCCTTCATCTTCTTTGCCGCATCGAGCACGGTGTCGTTGGGAGAAACTCGTACAACATCTTTGGTCATCTCTTCGCTGACTTTGGGCATATTCTAAATTCCTCTTTTACTAGCGAAGTTAATCGCTCGTAGGAGAGAAATGCAAGAGAATTATAATTTGGCAAGGTGAATCTCTCTATAGCATTAGATCAGAGCCCAATCAACACGAACTCGATAATGCACGCTTTTTTTCCTACGAGACTATGAGCTCGCCGTTCTGCATATCCTGATGAATAACGCAGAAAATGCTGCAGTAAACTCTGAATATACCCTTTTGATTTGCTACGAATGTAACGGTGGTGGATTCACCTTCATGTAGCGTAACACCGGCGTTAAGGTAATGAGAGATTGCAAATCCATGGGGCTCGGAAGATGCACAGTTCAATACTTGGATCACCACCGTCTGGTTCTGGCGGACCGCCATCACTGGCCAGGGAACCGAAAGGTGGTACGCGCTCCCGTTCATTCCCTCAAAGTTGCTTCCAGGGTCGGCGTCTATGATGAGAAAGTGAGCAGTCGGCCCTTCTTGTGTTGCGTTTGCAACCTCCGAGCTTGAGGGAGCCTTTGGTATGTTGTTGCATGTGATAGCAGTCGAAGTGCCGGGCTGCGCGCCATAGCTTTTGTAGATGAAGAAAGCGGTCAGGGCTACTCCTATGACAATGATTGCAATTATCACAGGTACAAAGGATCTCGATTTGAAGCTCATTCTACCAAACTAGCGCTTCGGTTAGCTGCGGCCGTTCTCTCGGTATTTCCCTTTCTGTTTTTTAATGGAAAAAGCTCGTAATACATCTTACGCGTCCCGAAACTGGCCTTATAGAACCCGGAAACGCACCTCCAAATCATATAGTAGAGTATGAAATGGCTCGAATCGACGACCGCTTTGGAAAGACTGACTAGGCTCGCACAGAACGAGGGCGCAAGATCGAGGTATCTGGTCTCTAAAGTAGAGACTCACTTCCCTTTTCTCATATGGAGTTTTTGAATAGCTCTAATTAACTATGAAAACGTCACCAGCGTCGACGGCAATGAGAAGCAGGCACAAGAAATCAATTGGAAGTGCCATTGGACGAGGGATAGAGATCGCGAGGGTGCTCAGGAGAAAACTCGGCCCTAAAATAGTCCTTAACTCCAAAGAAGAGATCGAGTCTCACTCCTTCGATGCCCTCCGACACCACAGGGGATACGCCCTCCCCGAGAAGGGCTTCCCACCTGATCTCGTGGTCACTCCTAGCACAACAAAACAGTTGACAATACTCCTAGAAGTCGCAAGACAATTCGGGATTCCACTCACACCACGCGGGGCGGGGACAGGCCTCATGGGGGGAGCGGTCGCTCTCCGAAGACCTGGAATAGTAATCGACTTTCGCAAGATGAACAAGGTGCTGAAAGTCAACAAAAAAGATCAGTCCGTCGTAGTACAGCCCGGAGCCACAATGGGAAGTGTAAACAGAGTACTGAAGTCAAGCAGACTGATGCTCGGCCACGACCCTTGGACAAGAGACTACGCGACCGTCGGAGGCTCGATCTCAACGAACGGAATGGGGTACTACGGAGGCAGATACGGCTCGATGGGGGAACAGGTACTTGGGCTCAAAGGGGTGCTTGCTAACGGAACGAAGATTCAAACACCGGCCGTACCCTATTCTTCCACGGGATTTGATCTGAGACGCCTCTTCATCGGAACCGAGGGGACGCTCGGATTGTTAATAGAAGCCACATTGCGATGTTTCCCAATTCCGAAGGCGCAGGAGATAATGGGCTTTTCATTCCCAACTTTCGAGATCGCGTTCAAAACTGCTCTAAGAATGCGCGATGAAGACCTGAGCCCCGCCTCGATGGATATAATGTGTGAAGGATACGCTGTTCCCTGCGAGTTCTACGTCCTCTTCGCTGGGTCTCCCGATGCGGTCAAAGCTTCAGTCAAAAGGTGTCTCCGCCTCTTTTCATCTCTAGGAGGAACGCGTCTAGAAAGTGGGAAGGCAAGATCCTATTGGAAGGAAAGGCACAACATTGCCGACATGTACGTGCAGGGCGTCTCGAGGAGCCCGCTTTCAAGTTTCAGAGAAGACAAGAGTTTTGATTTTGTGCACGTTGGGCTGGCCGCAAGCAAGATCATCCCGTTCAAGAGAAAGATCAGCGAACTTGCAAGAAGGAGGAGAATAACAATCGAAGAGTACGGCACATGGATCAAGCCAGAATTGTTCAACTTCAATTTCACCCGAGAAAGAGGAGTTCCTGCAGAGAATTTGAGACGAACCGTCGATGATTCAATGAAACTTGCGATCAAGCTCGGCGGGACCATAGAGTACTGCCACGGCTCGGGCTTTCGCCTGGCGGGTCTTTTGCCCCTACAACACGGAGAGGGGCTTGAAATAATGCGCAGGATCAAACAGGAGCTGGATCCACAAATGATTTTGAATCCCGGAAAACTTGGCCTGTCAATGTCAAGAATGAGGCGACAAACAAGGTCTAGAAGAAGCTCAAGGTAATGCTATTTGCAATCTGTCGAATGAGGATTTTTATCCACGCGCTTGGCTAGTGGGAGGCTCCCACCCCGGTAAAATGTTTGAAATGTTCTCGTGCAAAAGTAACCAGCCGTCATGTAGTAGTAGCAGCGTGTGGAATCAAATGCAAGCGACAACCGTTTTAGCATGAACTTGAAAGGTTATTCATAGTCTGAGGGAAGCAATTGCCGAAGTGTGAAAAGTGCGGCAAGCGGTTCCAGAGCCTGACCGCGCTGAGGGATCACTACAGGGCAGTTCACCCGGCGGAAAGGTTCGTTGCGCCGACGACCTCGTCAGCAAGGAATCTCGTCGTGGGCCTTGTAATCGTGATGATCATAGTCGGAGCCATTGTCGGATACCTGATCTACCTCCAGGAGAGCAAGACAAGCACTAGCAGTAACACCGCTGTGTTGAATCAGCCCATCTCCCAGGGGCTATACCAGGATCTCTCGGGCGTCAGCTTCTCCACTCTTTCCTTGATAGGGAGCGGGCAGGGGGTAGTGAATCCCCCGACCGCGATAGCAGGGACACCCCTGACAAGCAGCGACGGAAGACCTGAGATTCTGTACATTGGAGCGGAGTTCTGTCCTTACTGCGCTGCGGAGAGGTGGAGTCTTGTGGTTGCACTTTCAAAGTTTGGTAACTTTAGCAATCTAGAATACATGCAGTCTGCTCCTAACGACGGAAACATTGCGACTCTCTCGTTTAGAGATGCTACTTATACCAGTCCATACGTGAGTTTTGTGACGATAGAAAATGAAGACAGGAATCACAACCAGCTTCAGCCCGTAACGCCAGAAGAGCAGCAGCTGTGGAACACCTACAACCCAAACGCGTACCCTTTCATTGACATCGGCGGCAATTATGTGATTAGGACTTCGCAGTTTTCATTTTCCATCCTCTCCAATCTGAACTGGACGCAGATTGGCTCACAGCTAAACACAGCCCCCAGCGGCCAAGTTGCCAAGGGAATAGATGGGGCGGCTAATACGCTGATAACCGCGATATGCAAGATCGACGGAGGCAAGCCGGGCAACGTCTGCGGACAATCGTTTGCGAAGCTGTCGTTTATGATACCGCTGGGGAATCCGGGATCTCCTTTCATTAGCGCTCACGTAACTCTCGCGGCCGCAGTGCCTCTCTCCAGCGAGGCAACAAAGCGATTTGTATTTTCAGGAAGCGCCTAAGAAGAGAGATGGTGGGAAGTCAGGAACAGCCTTCTCCAAAAGCTGCATTGAAGCGAGACCTCGTGCTGAAATCCTATCTCGTCCTTGCTGCAATAGGAATTGCAGTGTCCATCTTCCACGCGTGGAACGAACTGACCGCGTCTTTCCAGTATTGTAACGTCAACCCCCAGGTTTCATGCCTATCAGTGTTTGAAAGCGGGCAGACCAGCCTCTTCGGCATACCATACTACGTCTTCGGCCTCGTGTGGTTCCCGCTCGCGCTCATACTCGGGTTTCTCGCCGTCAACAAGATGCCCTATGGAATCACGTTGAATGGCTCGATCATACTCCCCTTCCTGATGATTGGGAACCTCTTCACTGTGTTTCTGTGGTACCTGGAACTAGGAGTCATCGGGGCAATTTGCCCCGTCTGCGTCACGCTCTACGTGATAAATTACGCAATGACCGGGCTCGCAGTAAGAAGTATACTCTAATAACATAGTAGATCTTCCCCTTCTCACGGTCGGGCACATCTGTAGCCTCCCGCCCAGTTGTAAAGAAAGGCGAGCAAACGCAGCAGGAGAGGTATATCCAGTACGCATGAATTCGGTCGAATCAAACAGTACTCAAGTTAGTCTAGTCAACACTAGGCACTTCCGTCTGGTGCTCATAGGGCTCCTCGGGACGCTCCTACTCCTCACCGAACCCGTGGATGCAATAGTCGATGCGAACCTGACACTCCACATGTTCCAGCATATCGCCCTTTTCTGCCTCTCCATGGTCTTTGGGTACGGACTCGAGAGGATACTAGTGTCAAAGCTGCTCCAGTTGAAGCGCATTACTTACGTGGGGTGGAGGGCGTTCACCTGGGTCATGAGATTCAACTCAAAGACGAGAGGGCTGATTTTCGCAGCCGTTATTCCGGCGATTGCATTTTCGTTTTGGCATTTTCCTCCCAATTTCGACCTAGCAGAAGTGAACAATACAGCACACGCATTAGAGCACTTGTGCTACATCGTTTCTGGGAGTCTCGTCGGCCTTTCGATTGTAGCGATCCCAAGAAAATGGAAGATAGTCCTGCTCTACTTTGCCTTCATGCAGGCGGGTATGATGGGCTCGATGATGCTGGTGTGGCCCTCCTACTTCCCAATTTATTCAGCGTCGCAGAACCTCACGATGGACACGGCTCTCATGATGTTTGGGGCACTCGGGGTAATCGGCACGAGCTCGGCTATGCTAAAGCAGCTTGACATAATCTAGTATTGCGGGCAACTAAGTAAGTACGAGAGGGATTCCACTCTGCTGATTACAGTCAATTCGTACCGAAATCTCACGTATCGAAATGTGCCTCAACTGCAATTTCAAGTTGCTGATCTACATCGAGCCGCTACCGCTATTCTGGTGTGATACGTTGAGATTCAAGGTCTTCCGCAGGTAACCTGAGGCTGGTATCTGGCTCGAGTTGTCGCAGATTGATCTTTTCCCGCCCCTTCAACAGCGTAATCATCGAAGGGAAGTAGAAGGTGCGTATGACGAATGTGTCAAGTATGAGTGACACGACGAAAGCAATCCCGATCTGCTCGAGGAAACCAAACGGGACGAGCGCGAGAGAACCCAGCGATGCGGCAAGTATGAGGCCTAGGGCTGTTACCACAGCTCCTGATCCTACCATTGCCCTAGCTAGCCCCTCTTCAAATCCGAATTTCTGCTGCTCTTCCTTGACCCTCGAGAGTATGAAGACCGTAAAGTCATTCCCCAAGGACATCAGTATGACGTAGAGCACGATGGGAATCAGGAAGACCAGATTCTGACCTAACACGTATTTTGAGATTAGGTAGACAATGCCAGTAGTCCAAGTGATGCTTATGAAGACCCCCGTAAGCGAAATCAGAGGGTACTTTATCGAGCGGAAGGACAGTCCGAGAACAACCGCGATGACCGCCAGTATCAAAATCTCGAGTTCTGTATAGGCCACCGAGTAATAGTTCTGCAGGTCGATGACGCTTGAGGTGAGACCCCCTACGATGAACACGCTAGAGTTCGCTCTGAGATCTTTCACGAGAGAGATCGCGCTACTGGAATAGGGGTCGTAGTTTGTGAAGACTAGAAAGTACGCGTTCTTACCGTTGTTGAAGACAAACTGTGAGCTCCCGGGCGTGAGTCCCACCTGACTCCCGTTGATCATCGGGCCCACCACCTGCTTCACCCCTTCCTCGCCGATCAAGTAGCTGGCATATTGGCTCAGCGTCCGCTGTACGTCGGGCGTGATGGATCCGTTAGTTAGAGCATTCTGGGAGAAATTCACAATGACGATGGTCGGATAAATCAGGTTGCTCCCGAACTTCTGATCAATTGTGTTCAGAGCCTTGACGCTAGGGAGGTTCTTCGGCAGTCCCTCGTTAAAGTTGTACGTCGTCGGAACATTGAACCAGAAGAAGACCGCGGGGGCAGCGAGCAAGACTATGAGCGCCACCACGGCATACTTGTGACGCTGCGAGAACTTTGTAGTCCGATAGAAAATGGAAGTTGCCTTCTTCTTGTTGTCATAATTCTGCACTCTGAGGGACCTCCTCAGGAACAGCCTTGGTCCAATCAGGTTCACGACGGCCGGAAGCAGCGTGGTCTCGAGAGCCACTGTGAGTAAAATCGAGATGAACAGGACAGGGCCCCAAGTCCTGAGATCAGAGATGAAGGACAGCGCCCCGAGGCTCGCCGCGACAGTCACGCCGGAGACCAGCACCGCAAAGCCCGCCTTGCTTGTTGCTTCAAGGAGAGCTGCCTGGCTACTCTTGCCCGACCGCAGTTCTTCCCTGTACCTTGAGAGAGTGAATACGAGGTAATCTGTCGAGACACCGAGTATCACAGCCGTGAGCGTATATGTCACCGTAAAGTCCACGCTCCCGAGCGCGAGTCCCGTCAGGTAGATCGAGACGTAGCCCAGCGCGGTCGCAAGGGACACGAAGATTAGAGCTAGAATTGGCGAGAGTAGAGATGCAAGTACAATCGCGACCGCGACGGCCAGAAGGATGAATGTGAAGCCGAAAACATAGCCAGAACTAGAAGAGATACTCTGCGTATCGGAGGCGATGGCTCCCTGCCCTGTGACCGTGGCGTTGCCACCAAAGTACGTTTGAGCCAATTCACGCACCGCTGGGGTGGCATTCTGCGCCGGGTAAAAGTTGCCAGAGCCTCGATAGTTCTCCGTCACGTTGAAGTTTATGTTCACAAGATACGTGGAATTGTCTGGGCTTACATAGTTCTGAGTGATGAAAGACGGGGCTCCCCGCAGTCCAAAGTGCGATACATAGTACTCCCCAGGATTTGAGCCGCCGTTTAGGACTGACTCCAGTACCTGGACAGTCACCTGATGTCCTGAGTACTTTGTCAGAAGATCCGCTACCGTAGAATTCTTGACGTCGGTTCCGTAATTTGTGACGTTGTATCCTGGGGTGTTCACGACGGCAAAGACAAGTGGATTGCTCTTTGCAAGCAGAGCTATTGCAGCTGCTTGAGTAGCATTCTGGACTCGAAGTGGCCCACTCGTTTCTGATCCAGCGACGAAAGATTGGTTGAGTGCCTTGATAAAAATCGATTCATAAGGGATGGAAGTGTTGTATCCTGACTTGGCAGCAGTTTGAGAAATCGACTCTTGAGTGTATCCGGCCTGAGACCAGTTCCCGAGGAACGCGCTTGGGAATGAGTAAACCTGAGTTGTGAGCGTTGAGAAGTTCGAATAAGTGTTGCGGATTGCTGCGCTCGCGTTTCCCCCAAGAATCCCGTTGAGAAATTTGGCGTAGGCTGAAAATGTCGATTCCGAGCTGGAGTAAAAAGGCGAGACACTTGCCGAGTTTAGGGCTCTCTGAAAAGCGAGAGTTTGATTTGCCAGCGCCCTCGTAGATTGCTGTTCTCCTGGAGTTTGTGTGATCACTACTACCAGGGAAGAATTCTGCTGTGATTTGGTGGACATGATGTCCTGAGCCTTGGCAGATTCGGTGTTGGAGAGGGAGCTTGTGTTGACGGAGTAACTAATGTAATGCGAATAGTTGAGGATCAGAGGTGTCAAGGCAAGGAAGGCAATCGCCCATATTACTATGACTAACTTCTTTCTCCTGACCACTCTTTCCGCGATTTTCAATTTCCTAGGATTTCAGCCCTTCCAGAGATCAAGCGTCTCAAAGCTCTTGGCATATCCAACTACCCAAACTAATGCATCCAAACGCGAATGCCTAGACAATGGGAGCCTTTTGGCCAAGCGCGGCCAGCTCTCGAGCAGCAATCTCCATTTTGTCTTGTCTCTCGGAGATCTAATCCACACAGAGAATAAATAAGCTGGTTGTAAGTAATCTCAACAACTTACAATTCAGCGGTGGCAGCGGATAGGCATTGAATTTTTGAGTTTGAGAAGCCCGAATTCAAAGAGCAACGGTGATGACGAAGCTACATCGCTGAATCTTCTCACGCGCTTTGGCCTGTCGAAGGATGAAGCGGCCTTGTTCGTCCTAATGTCGAGAATAAACAAGGAGGGGACGAACTGGCTCAAGGGGACCGACATCAGCAGCATTTCCAACAAGGGGCGGGTCAGGACCTATCAGATTCTTCAGCGACTGGTCGAAATGGGGGTCGCGAAGGTTGATTTGTCAAGGCCCAAGAGATACTCGACTGTCTCACCGCAAGTTGCTCTAAGACGCCTCCTCTCGCTTGAAGAGTCAAAACTAACGGAGCTGAGTCGCCTAGAGAGGAATGCAGTAGAATCACTCCTTGCCTTGAAACCCATTGACGTAGCCGCTATCGTCGGAAAGGAACAGGTCAGGACCGGATCCGTCGTTTCGTTGCTTCAGGGCCTTGCGAACATCCAGGTTGCCCTGAGAGAGGCGATGGAAGGTTCAGAACTCTCAATCTCGGTCAACGAGGAATCCGCCGATCACATATTTTCAACTCTCAAGTACCTCCCGACAAGACCAAAATCGGTTCGCATGATCTTCTCGACTTTGGGGAAATCGTTTCCAAAGGCGAGTTATCCCTCCTTAAGGGAAATGCGTGAAATAGATCTCTGGTGGCGGGCCGGGCACTCCCCAACCTTCATCTTGAGCCGCGAGGTTGCAATGTTTCCCTACTATACGACGACGAGTGTTAAACGAAAACCACTATCGCCGGTTACTACCTCAATCACGGTCTCGCAACTCTGTCTCATCACAAGTAGCGATTACACAAACCAGATGAACAGCATATTCGAGTTGATGCTGAAGAATTCTCGACGGGTGAACTAAAGAAAGGTTTGAGCGAACAGGGGGGAGCAAGTAAGCAACTTTCGCAATATACGAACGAGTATCTTCGATTGGTGCTCAAGAAGGAGAAAGATTCGGCTCTATCCTTCCTGAGAGAGCTCGTCGACTCGAAGCAGATTTCTCTCCTACAAGCCTTCAATATCCTCGGAGCGTCGCAACAGGAAGTGGGCTCTCTCTGGGAGAGGGGGACAATCACCGTTGCCGACGAGCACTTTACAACCGAGGTGACGCTCGAAGCCATCGATTTGGTTTCGAAGAGGTCTACGGCGAAAGAGTTTCGCAGGGAGGAGAAGAGAAAAGGAACGGCGCTTCTAGCGAACCTTGTTGAGGGGGAGTACCACACGGTTGGGCTCAGGATGTTTGCCGAGCTCCTGAAAGCGGACGGGTGGGATGTCGAGCTCTTCCCCCAACCTGCGCACGTCTCGAACGTATTCAGGCACATCGAAAAGGCGGGAGGGAAAATCAAATTGGTGTGTTGCACCGTCACTATGGAGTTCAACCTCAGAGAGCTCAAGAGCATCTTGAAGATCCTTCGTACCAACATCCACACGAAGGACTCCACCGTCATAGTTGGGAGCCAGCTTTTCAGATTGAAGCGCTTTCGAGACCAGATGGTGGACACCGAGACCGCCAAGCCGCTCGCTGATTTCCTCGCGAAGAACCTAAGCGAGGGAATCGAATTTGTGCGTAGCTCTCGAGAAGAAAATCGGTCCGGGAGTTAGGGGAAAGAAGAAAAAAATCTTTGATGCGTGTAGGCCCGCCTATCTTTAGGACATGGGGTTCTACATAGTCCGATATGTAAGTCGCAAAAATAACTTTCACGCAAGATATAGGGCGCGAGACGTTATGGGTAGTTCATGAACAACAAAAACATAGTTGAAACAGCAGTTTCGGCAGGTTCCTTCAAGACTCTAGTGGCAGCGGTCAAGGCAGCAGGTCTCGTTGATGCCCTCAGTGGCGAGGGACCCTTCACAGTCTTTGCGCCAGACGACGAGGCGTTCGCAAAGCTCCCTGCGGGCACTGTCGAGGGGTTGCTTCAGGACATTCCAAAGCTTCGAAGCATACTGACATACCACGTTGTACCTGGCAGAGTCACAGCCTCAGAAGTAAAGAGGATAACATCAGAAGGTCAGACGCCAAAGGTTACGACGCTCCAGGGTTCGGCAATCACTCTGAAAATCGATGGAATGTTCAGCAAGACAGTCCATGTCAACGACGCCAAGGTAATTTCCGCAGACATTGGTGCCAGCAACGGAGTAATTCACGTCATAGACAAGGTGATCATGCCTCCTCTTGGCGAGTTGGAAGTACAAAAGGCTCCATCCTAGAAGGGCAGAGATAGTCCTGCCCTTATCTCGTTCTTTTTATTTGGGCTAATTCTTTTTGGGCGTAATGAAACCCAAAAAAGTATGTGGTCCCAGTTCTCTTTTTTGTTACTGGTTTGCTCTCGCTGAATCTTCGTGCAGAGCCATCCAGCAACAACATTCTTCGAGGGAGCAGTTGGGGCAATCTTTCGGAGATCTAGCAGCGATGCACTCTGAAGGAAAACACCCGCAGTCCGCGCACTTTATTGCATTCATTGAGTTCAAAAATTTCCTCGCCTCCTTCAGGGTAGGAGCTTCTCCCTGCTGATTAACCTGCTCGCAAGAAGAAATGACACAACCGAAAGGACAACGATGACTCCAGCGACGAGAAAATCTATGAAGATGGCATAAGTTGGGAGGGCTAAGGGCAGGACGTAGGTGGGCAGAACTATCAACACGCCGATTGCTATCCCAAGAGGCTGATTTGATCCCACTCTTTGCTTTTGCAGTGAGCTGAAAGCCATCATGATTATCATCGCAAACGCGACATCAGGGATTGCCATCACCGGAGTGAGCGCTGAAACCTCGAGGGTGATGAACGTAATGCCGCCGAGTGCAAGACTAATCCCGAGATTCACGGCGACCTCAAAGACGACTAGCGCGCTCGCCAAGAGCAGTGCGGCCTTGAGATATCCCCTGTACACATCGCTCTGATCCATCCCAAGCGACAGAAAGTACTCCAAGACGCCGTTATTCTTGTCATAGACGTATAGCAGGAGCACTGGCGTCGTAAATGCAAGCGCGGAGAGCACCATAATCGGCACGCCGACGAGAGGGAAGACGGACTCGATGGCCGGTCCGCTAGTACTGGGTGTCAGGTTGATGAGATTCAGGCTGTTCAGCGCGTGGAAGAGGTTTGAGAGTATTATGCCAACTAAGGAGAGCGCAACTCCCAGGATAACATAGGACTTGCTCAGGCTTATGCCCCGCTTTGCAAAGACGACTCCTGAATCTGAGGAAAAAATTGTCCGCGTACTCAACTCCTGGTCACGCTCCTACTTTGCCTTCATCTTCGAAGAGCTCCTGAAGTGGGTTGTCAAGCTGCCTCATCTCGGTTACGAGAACCCCCTTCTGGACCAGCTCTCTCAGGACGAGGCCAGCATCTTCCGGCGTCGAGACATTAAGAATGTAGTATCCTCCCTCGAACTTTGCATCGACAAATTTCGAAATGTCCTGGGATGCCTTTATCCCGACCCTGTACTCCCTTGACTTGACGTTCGAGATTTTGTCGTAAAGCACGACCTTCCCCTTTTTGATCAGGATGAGGTAGGTCCCGACGTCTCTTGCCTCGTAGAGGTTGTGCGAGGAGTAGAGAACTATCCTGTCCCTGCTCAATTTGAGAAGTATGTCCCTGATCTCCTTGGAGACGGCTGGGTCGAGGTTCGACGTCGGCTCGTCGAGCAGGTAGATGTCCCTCTCCCTGAGGAAGACCTTCGCAATCGAGACCCTCTTTTTCTGGCCCTGCGAGAGGTCCGAGACCTTCTTGTCCCGGAGCTCACCTAGACTGAGTAGGTCCAGCACTTCGTCGGCGTTCCCGCCTTCGATGTTCTCATAGAATTTCAATGCTCCGTAAACTGTCATCTCTTCAGGGACAGCGTTAAAGTGAGAGAGGTAGTTCATCTTCCTTCTTGCTTCCTTTGAGGCAAAGATGCTCACTCCGTCAAAGAGGACTTTACCCGCGCTCGGCTTGAGTATGCCTGAGATCGTCCGAAAGAGCGTGGTCTTGCCAGCGCCATTGGGGCCCAGGACAACGTAAATCGACGGCTCTGAGATTTTGAAATTTACGTTGTGAAGGACCGTGCTGCTGTTGTAGCCCGAGTCTACGTTAGAAAGTTCGAGAGTGTGCATGTGCTATTTTCTGCTTTTGTTTGCTGGAGACCAGAGAGCAAGGAAATTTGCTATAAAGCGTATGCCTGTCTCTGCGTCAAGAGCGTATTTCACTCAGAGTGTGATTCCGAGCAGGGCGACCAGTCCGGCGAGCTCGAGAGCCGAAATCCCAGAGAGGTAGGGAAGGGCCGCGTCTCCGAAGAAGGGCTGCATCGTGACAAACGCGTATACCGAAAGCAGGTTCTGGGCGAGCAATAGAAGCGCGAATATGAGAAGGCCGAGCGCATACCTCGCCTTGGTCTTTAGCAAGATCCTGCCGTACAGTGAAAGCAGGACGAGCAGGAGCGCCGAGTTCACGCAGGCCAGCACGACTGTGAGCAACATCATTGGAATCAAAGTTTGTGGACGCGCCCCGCCTGCCTTGTGAATGCCAGGGACTCATTTGACGTCGAATTCACGTTTAACTCTTTTTCAAAATCTCTTAACTTCTGGCACTCGAAGGCAGAGAGGAAGATTATTACGGTGTGCATCTTTCCTTTTAGGCTCATAGAGAGTGCGCGGTTGTTTCCGAATGCAGGATGATCCTGAACTTCGCAGACTTCTCTGGTATCTGCTCGGAGGGGCAAGGGGAGGAGAGAATCGCGCCAGGATCATCCACGAGCTTCACAATCGACCATGCAACTTAAACCAGCTCGCGCTTCGCCTCGACCTCGAGTACAGGTCAATCCAGCATCACATAGAGATTTTACGTAAGAACTCGATGGTCGTCTCGCAGGGTGAGAGATACGGCTTGACCTACTTTCTCACGCCTTGGCTTGAATCACACTACGATATTTTCAATGAGATAAGTGGGAAGCTGCACTTCAAACTAGGATCTACATCTTCCGAAGAAACTACTGCATCTTCCACTTCATCGCCAACTTCCTCGAGTGAAAAAACCAAGGAAGAAGAAGAAGATTAGGGAGAGATTTGGAACAAATACTGAATACAATTGAAACCCAAGTTGAAATTTTCCTAAATACCAAGTTCCTCCCCCTTCGGGGACATGAAGAGTTTCCTCAGGAACAGGTCTGCGATAGCAAACGGAATTTTCGGCGCTGCGGTTGTGATTTTGATTGTTGTGGCCGCCGTCGGCTTTGGTCTCTATGGAACAGCAGTGAGCAAAACCCTTACCTCCACCAGCACGGTAATGGTTACCGCGACCAACGTAAGCACCGAGATGATGACTACAGAGATGATGGAGACGTCAACCGTGATGATGACGGGCCGCTCTAATTCAACTGAAATGATGAACGGCAGTTCCTCAGGAGGAGCGTACATGTTCACTCCAAAATCTGGGGCGATGATTTCCAGCGCATGGCTCCTAGTTGTCCCGACAGACATGATGAATGAGTACGCCGTGTCAATTCACGCTGAGGGGCTTGAGCCCAACGGAACGTTCATAGTCGAGGCAACGCCGGCAAGTGGAACAATGATGGAACCCACTCCAATCTCAAGCCATTCAATGAACATGAACACCACCTCCGCCTCGGAGTTTCAGGCAGACAGAAACGGAACCGCAAACTATTGGATTGTCCTCGACACAAATCCGTTGACGACGTTTGAGAGTGTGCAGCTTGTCTTCCTGCCGGGAATGTCAATGCAGAATGCTACCGAGGTCGCGTCGTTTATGTTTGCTAGTAGCATGACGACAGAGTCAATGACCACGGGCTAGGTGGAGGCGGCGAAAGGAATCTCTCAAAATTTAAGGTATTGGGTGACAGAAAAGGAAAAAGGGAACGAATGTGCCCGTATCAAAAAGCGAAACTTTGTGTCGCATTCAAATACTTCATTCTCTCTCTTTTTGAGATGAATCATTTCGTTTAGAATTAGTAACTCGATGTAGCAAGAAAGACAAGAAAGAAATTTGTGAGGCGTTATTCTTTCTCCCTTTGGTCCCATCCACCGATAACACGCCGGTCGCACAAGGCTCCTCGATGCCTCCTCTCGGACCAGTGTTTTACCGCGCGGCCTTTGCCGGGTTCGTCGCACTCGTTTTCAACTTTCTCCTTAGGCTCGGAGGCGTCGCGCCGTTTCCGCCTGAGGCGGGAATAGAGGCTTTCATCAAGATAATCCCAGAATCGATCCAGGAGCCCGCCGTCCAGCAGTTAGGCGATCTTGCTGCTCAACTTGGTCTGCTCGTCGCGTCAATAATTGCGATAGTTGTCTACGGCCTGCTCGGGATTGTTTTACAGAAGATGGTCGCGCCGAGGAGTCCGAGGAGGCTGAGTCCTCTGGAGCTCTTCCTCTCATACTCACTTGTGCCTTGGGTCGTATTCGGACTCGTATTACTTCCATTGTTTGGAACCTCGGTGTTTGGGATTTCCTCTGTACTTGGCTCGACCGTGAATGCGGCGCTTTTCTTCCCAGTTTCACTTCTCGTAGTTCAGCTAGTCTATTCCTTTGTCATGTATCACGAGTTCAAGGAAAATGGGCTCTTGATAATGCCTCCTCGGGAAACTTCTCTTTCACTAGAAAAAGAAACTCCCACGATTACTCGCGGCGAAGCGAGCGGTGGCAGCCCATCGCAAGGAAAGAGCGTCTCTAGGAGGACCTTCGTCGAGAAGGGAGTGTTAGGCGTCGCGGTACTTGCACTTGCGGTGACGAGCCTTGACTCATTGTTCACTACGTCGTTCTCGGGGTCGTCCTCTTCACCCCCTGCGGTCGCGGGATCCGGGTCTGCGATCAACCTTCAGGACGCTCCTGCGATCTTCAGGGATCCGAGGCTTGCTTCACTGGTTAACGCGGAGGTCACTTCAAACAATTCATTCTACCGTGTCGCGATAGATCTCTTCGACCCTAGCGTCAACGCTTCGACCTGGAATCTTGAGGTCAGTGGGTTACTCGCAGGTAAGACATACACTCTCCAGGATTTGCAGAGCCGCTTCTCACCCGTGGACGAGTACAATACCTTCGAATGCGTGAGCAACAATATCAACGGGAACCTCGTTGGTAATGCCAAGTGGACAGGCATCAGGATATCAGACCTTCTCAAGGACGCGGGCGGCGCGGCGAGCAACGCGCAATACGTCGTATTTTACTCTGTGGACGGATACTCAGTGGCAATTCCACTCGCAAGGGCAATGATGCCAGATAGCATGCTTGCCTACTCTATGAACGATCAGCCTCTCCCGCAGAAACACGGTTATCCTCTTAGGGCGGTGATACCCGGGCTGTACGGGATGATGAGCGCCAAGTGGATCAACAAGATTCAGGTCGTGGATACTTTCTACCAGGGATACTGGCAGACGCGCGGGTGGTCAAACGTCGGCGCGGTGCAGACAGTTGCATTCATCAGCATACCTGGCGACAATTCTTCGGTGAGCCTCTCTGAGAACAATGGCTCGGTGTTGCTCGGCGGCGTTGCCTACGCGGGCGAGAGGGGGATTTCAAAGGTGGAGGTGAGCACGGACGGAGGGAAGACCTGGCAGGTCGCGCAGCTCAAGCCAGCACTTTCAAAAATTACCTGGACGCTGTGGGCTTTTGAGTGGAAGCCTACGAATACCGGGACGTACCCTGTGTATGCACGGGCGACCGATGGCACCGGAGCAGTCCAGACCTCACAGGCTTCCGGCACTTTCCCCAACGGGGCGACGGGGTATGCAACGATTGCGGTTCAGGTCACCGGGTAAAAAATGGGAAGCTATCGTGGGATAAGAAAGAAAGCAAACTACAGCCCAAAACAAATCTTCACACGTACTGCTCTCGCTTATCTGAGATGGGCATCGCCCTCACTTCCCTCCAGGTGAAGTACATCACTGGCACAATGACAACGACCATGAATATTACTACGACAAAATTCCCAAAGTCAACGGGAAGCGCGCTCGATAGTCCCACGACGTAAAGCAGACCCGCGGCTATGAAGATGAGTCCACCAAAGAGGAGGCTTCTTGCACCGACTCGCGAGCCAAAGAGCTGGACGCGCTCTGTTCCCCACCTGTTTGCGATTTGCAGTACCCCGCCGAAGACAGTTCCTATGACGAGGAGTACGAGCAGGGTGCCTAACCCAAAGGCCGCGCCAGGCGCAAAGCCGAGAAGGTATGAGGGCATTGAAGGCACGGCGACAAGGTAGACGAATGTCGTGAAGAGCCCAGTGTCGACCCCGAATCCGGCGATGAAGCCGTGGATTATGCACCAGTGTATCGGAACGCGCTTTGATGCGGTCTTTTCGTTTGCGTGCTTTAGCCTGTCCTTGTTTGATATCCACATCAGAGGATGCCAGTGAGGGAGCCTATCGTAGAGTATGAGGTAGCCTGCGACCCCCATCGCCGCCCCGACCGCGACGTACACGGGTCCGTTCAATCTGCTGTCGAATTCAAGCCAGCTTCCAACGGCAAAGTAGACAAGCTGAGCCATTATCGCCCTCTGGAGGGTGAACGCAGCGGCAAAGAAAACACCCGAGAGGAGCCCCCCCTTTCCGGTGGCCGAGCCGACCGAGTAGCTGAAAGTGATTGGCCAGGTGTGCTCGTCCGGAACGATGCCATGTAGCATCCCCAGGAGCATTGACCCCAGAAGTAGGTCTATCCAGAGGGGAGGAGGCGCGAGCATTAGAAGGTCGGCAACCGTCTTTAATTGTCCTAGGGATTTATTAATATTTTTACTATAGTTAATAACAATCACGCGTACAACAGCAAGGTATTATTAACAGCTCATACGCACTGTACATGTAGTGCATGACCATAGTCAGTCTGTCTCTGCCAGATGAGCTTGTCAAGTCGATGGAGGAGATGCGTGTCTCCCGGGGGTACGCCGGGCGATCGGAACTGATCCGCGCGTCGCTTCGGCTGATGCTCGACGATGCGAGAGAAAAGGACTCGCTCAAGGGGGTTGTCAACGCGATCCTGGTGATCACTCACGACGAGTTCAACGAGGAGCCGATCACACGGTTGAAGCATCAGTTCGAGGAGATCGTGAAGACGCATATACACAACAAGATAAGTCACAGCAACTGCGTTGAATTGTTTCTTCTAGAGGGTGACGGGAAGAAAGTATCGTCGATGACCAGAGCCTTCCAGAAGGAAGACAGGCTGAGAAGCGTCAAGCTGATCGTTATCTGAAAACGCGCGATATAACGGACAATCCATATGGATTCCATAGCCCAGAAGTCATTGAAGGCAAAATAGAGAGATATTCGTCACGGCCTGCACAGGGACCTATCTTGCTTCTTTTCTGTACGCGAAGAAA